>NZ_JAHLQO010000014.1 GCF_018919265.1 Peptoniphilus ovalis | reverse complement strand
CAGTCGAAGGTAGGATAAGTGACTGGGGTGAAGTCGTAACAAGGTAGCCGTATCGGAAGGTGCGGCTGGATCACCTCCTTTCTAAGGAAAAAGATCTTCACACTATATTAATTATATATATTTTAATATGGACCTGTAGCTCAGCTGGTTAGAGCGCACGCCTGATAAGCGTGAGGTCGGAGGTTCGAGTCCCCCCAGGTCCACCACAACTTAGTTAAACTAAGTTTTGAACCATAACAACTTAAAAACTAATCAAAATTTCTTAATAAAACAATGAACTGGAAATAAACAAGAATATGTTTATTAACAAAGGTCAAGTTAAAAAGAGCACTAGGTGAATGCCTAGGCACCAAGAGGCGAAGAAGGACGTGACAAGCTGCGAAAAGCTACGGTAAGGAGCAAATATCTTACGACCCGTAGATATCCCAATGGGGAAACCCACCTCAATAGAGGTATCCTATAGCCAATTAATAACTATAGGAAGCGAACCAGGTGAACTGAAACATCTAAGTAACCTGAGGAAAAGAAAGAAAACTCGATTCCCTAAGTAGCGGCGAGCGAACGGGGAAGAGCCCGAAAGTGAAGATGGGGAAAATATCTAGCCGAATAATCTGGGAAGACTAACCAAAGAAGGTAACAGTCCTGTAGGCGAAAGAGAAGATACCTATCACGAAAGAGTACCACGGAACACGAGAAATTCTGTGGG
>NZ_JAHLQO010000013.1 GCF_018919265.1 Peptoniphilus ovalis | reverse complement strand
CAGTCGAAGGTAGGATAAGTGACTGGGGTGAAGTCGTAACAAGGTAGCCGTATCGGAAGGTGCGGCTGGATCACCTCCTTTCTAAGGAAAAAGATCTTCACACTATATTAATTATATATGGGGGTATAGCTCAGTTGGGAGAGCGCCTGCCTTGCAAGCAGGAGGTCAGGAGTTCGAATCTCCTTATCTCCACCAAGATACACATAAGTGTATTGACCTTCTTGAAAAAGAAGAGAACCATAACAACTTAAAAACTAATCAAAATTTCTTAATAAAAACAATGAACTGGAAATAAACAAGAACATGTTTATTAACAAAGGTCAAGTTAAAAAGAGCACTAGGTGAATGCCTAGGCACCAAGAGGCGAAGAAGGACGTGACAAGCTGCGAAAAGCTACGGTAAGGAGCAAATATCTTATGACCCGTAGATATCCCAATGGGGAAACCCACCTCAATAGAGGTATCCTATAGCCAATTCATAACTATAGGAAGCGAACCAGGTGAACTGAAACATCTAAGTAACCTGAGGAAAAGAAAGAAAACTCGATTCCCTAAGTAGCGGCGAGCGAACGGGGAAGAGCCCGAAAGTGAAGACGGGGAAAATATCTAGCCGAATAATCTGGGAAGAGTAACCAAAGAAGGTAACAGTCCTGTAGGCGAAAGAGAAGATACCTATCACGAAAGAGTACCACGGAACACGAGAAATTCTGTGGG
>NZ_JAHLQO010000012.1 GCF_018919265.1 Peptoniphilus ovalis | reverse complement strand
AATTAGTCTAAAATTTTAGATACAACTCCAGATGCTACTGTTCTTCCACCTTCTCTAATGGCAAATCTTAGTCCTTCGTCCATAGCGATTGGTGTGATTAGTGATACTGTAAATGTTGAGTTGTCTCCTGGCATTACCATTTCTACTCCTTCTGCTAATTGGATATCTCCTGTTACGTCAGTTGTTCTGAAGTAGAATTGTGGTCTGTATCCGTTAAAGAATGGTGTATGTCTTCCACCTTCTTCTTTTGTTAGTACATATACTTCTGCTTCGAAGTTTTTATGTGGGTGAATTGATCCTGGGGCTGCTAGTACTTGTCCTCTTTGGATTTCTTCTCTTTGTACACCTCTTAGTAGTGCTCCGATGTTGTCTCCTGCTTCTGCTTGGTCTAGTTGTTTTCTAAACATTTCTACACCTGTTACTACTACTTGTCTCTTTTCGTCTGTAAGTCCAACTACTTCTACGTTGTCTCCTACTTTTACTACTCCTTGTTCTACTCTTCCTGTTGCTACTGTTCCTCTTCCTGTGATTGAGAAGATGTCTTCAATTGGCATTAGGAATGGGTGTTCTGTATCTCTTGCTGGTGTTGGGATCCATGCATCTACTTCTTCCATTAGTTTGATGATTTTGTCTCCCCATTCTCCTGATGAGTCTTCTAGTGCTTTTAATGCACTTCCTACTACGATTGGTGTGTTGTCTCCGTCAAAGTCGTATTCTGATAATAGATCTCTTACTTCCATTTCTACTAATTCGATTAGTTCTGGATCGTCTACTTGGTCTTCTTTGTTAAGGAATACTACTAACTTTGGTACACCAACTTGTCTTGCTAGTAGAATGTGTTCTCTTGTTTGTGGCATTGGGCCGTCAGCTGCTGATACTACAAGGATTCCACCATCCATTTGTGCTGCTCCTGTGATCATGTTCTTTACATAGTCAGCGTGTCCTGGGCAGTCTACGTGTGCGTAGTGTCTGTTTGGTGTTTCGTATTCTACGTGAGATGTTGAGATTGTGATTCCTCTTTCTCTTTCTTCTGGTGCTTTATCGATGTTTGAGTAATCGATGAAGTCTCCAGTGCCGTATCTGTCATGTAGTGTTTTTGTTATTGCTGCTGTAAGTGTTGTCTTACCGTGGTCAACGTGACCGATTGTTCCAATGTTAACATGTGGTTTATTTCTTTCAAATTTTGATTTAGCCATT
>NZ_JAHLQO010000011.1 GCF_018919265.1 Peptoniphilus ovalis | reverse complement strand
ATTTTGCAAAAAAATATGAATGCTGATTTTTGGAATTTTTATAACATGAATTATTCTGTGTTGTATCCAGATTTTTTTGTAAATTTTAGGGACTTGATATTCGTAGATATAAAAAAAGTGAGAGGTCGAGTTTACGTATATAAACGTAGATTTTAGCTGTTTTATCTGCTTTCCCCCTAAATGCAAAAAAATTTTTTCTCGAAACGCGGAAAGGTGGAGAAAAAGCAAGCGTAGTGCAACGAAGCGCAGCTTTTTACTACCTTGTAGCGTGTAGAGAAAAAATTATAATAAAAAAGGGGGAAAGCAATAAAAAAAGGGGCGGAACTACGACCGCCCCTAGGAGACCATTGACCATTGTTCAATTTTGTGTCAAAGTTTGCCTTTTTGTGTGTAAACTGTTACAATATTTCTAAAATAATTTAAAGGAGAAAAAAATTGAAAGATACTGCTAAAAATAAAAGATTACAAATAACACTTTCTGTCAATTCAATTGATTTACTAGAACTTTACAGTAAAAAATATAGTATAAGTAAAAGTAAATTAATACAGATTTTGCTAGGAAAATATTTAAGAGAGGAGTTTGGGTCAGTTGTTGAAAAATAAAAAAAGACCTTTTAATGGAATGCTAAGGTCTTTTTTATATATTCGAATATTTTAGTTTTGTGACTCAATTATAGATTATGACAAAGAAAAATACAAGTAGAACGAGGAATTGGGTTTTTGTCGTTTATCCTGAATCTTTACCAGAAGGTTGGCGAGATATAATAGACGGCTGGCATGTACCTTATTTGATATCCCCAATTCATGATATGGATAAAAATCCCGATGGAACTGTTAAAAAGCCACACCATCATGTATTGCTTATGTTTTCAGGTTTAAAAACTTATCAGCAGATTGTTGATTTAATAAAACCTTTAAACGGTCCAATACCTATTATGTGTCAAAGCGTTAAAGGTATGGCACGCTATTTTGCGCACATTGACAATCCAGAAAAGCATCAATATTCAGTTGAAGATATTATTGCTGGTGCTGGAGCTGATTTGACGGAATTATTAAAACCGTCATCAGGAGATAGGTATGAAATGATAGGAGAAATGATTCAATTCATAAATGATAATCAGGTGATGGAATTCGAGGAGATTGTAATATATGCCATGAATAATAAGTCAAGCACTTGGTTTCCGCTGCTCTGCGATAATAGTGCTTACATAATTAGTAGCGTTATTAATAGCAAAAGAAACAGATACAAAGAAGGCTATTTGTTGGATGGATGTAATTTAATAAATGTTGAGACAGGAGAGATAGCTTCGGACAAAAGTTTTTTATATAAGAATAATAAAAATGATAGTGAAGAAGAGTAAATATAATTACTCTTCTTTTTTTTTAGTTTTTTTTCAGGTCTGATCAGATTTATTTAAGCCTTTCAAAAAGTAGAAAAAAAAATTTTTTGATGCTATCCTCTAGTTAGAAAGAAGCTACAAGCATCTATTTTGGAAGCTTTGCGGCCTTTCTAAAAAATATAAAGGAGGAAGCGTAAATGCTGAAAAAAAATGAAGAAATAGCTGCAGCATTTTTTGAAGATAAAGATTTCTTGATAATTGGTGCTGCTCAAAAGACAATTTGGGAAGATGGGAAGCCGACAAATGAAAAGTGCCTTGAGGTGCGAGGATTCGTGATGTTCGATGATTTAGATTTTCAGGAATACAGATTTAAGTATAAAGATAATTCTAAAATAGCAAAAAAAATTTTAGATTTAAAAAATAATGGCTTTGTTAAAGTTTCTGAAATGCCAGGTTATGACAGAGAATTGTTGTTTAATTATAAGGATGCGTATTTTGGACAAAATTTGGTAGGTTGCGAAATATGATTGTATTTTTATTAATATTATTAGCAGTTATTTTTTATTTTACTAGTATTTTTTTAGAAGATAAAAATACTAGTAAAAATGTTAGTCGAACAAGTTTTAATTTCTTCAGTAGAATTGCAACAGATGAAATGCTTGTATCTGACTTGAAATTGCTTTTAAATTATTTTAATGGACTAGAATTTTTAGGAACAGAGGACACAGAAGAATATTTTACAGATATTTATATTTATACAGAACCAAAAAAAGAAATAGAAAGTACTTATTTTACAAGTAATAGAATAGATATTTTGCAAAAAAATATGAATGCTGATTTTTGGAATTTTTATAACATGAATTATTCTGTGTTGTATCCAGATTTTTTTGTAAATTTTAGGGACTTGATATTCGTAGATATAAAAAAAGT
>NZ_JAHLQO010000010.1 GCF_018919265.1 Peptoniphilus ovalis | reverse complement strand
GAAGTTATAATAAATAAGCTACTTCGTTGAGGTAGCAAGAAACATGATAATTAAATAGTGTGAAGATATAAAATCGATATAATCGATAACAATCGTGATAAAATCACAAAGCAAACCAGATATTCGTTTAGTTTGATAAAACTAATGAGTCATACAAATTTTTAATTGAGAGTTTGATCCTGGCTCAGGACGAACGCTGGCGGCGCGCTTAACACATGCAAGTCGAGCGATGAAATTCAATCAGATCTCTTCGGAGTGACGAATGAATGGATTAGCGGCGGACGGGTGAGTAACACGTGAGTAACCTGCCTTAGACATTGGGATAGCCTCGGGAAACCGGGATTAATACCAAATGAAATCACATATACACATGTATAAATGATCAAAACTCCGGTGGTCTAAGATGGACTCGCGTCCCATTAGCTAGTTGGTGAGGTAACGGCCCACCAAGGCGACGATGGGTAGCCGGCCTGAGAGGGTGAACGGCCACATTGGAACTGAGAAACGGTCCAAACTCCTACGGGAGGCAGCAGTGGGGAATATTGCACAATGGAGGGAACTCTGATGCAGCGACGCCGCGTGAATGAAGAAGGCTTTCGAGTCGTAAAGTTCTTTTATATGGGAAGATAATGACGGTACCATAAGAAAAAGCCCCGGCTAACTACGTGCCAGCAGCCGCGGTAATACGTAGGGGGCTAGCGTTGTCCGGAATCACTGGGCGTAAAGGGTTCGCAGGCGGAAATACAAGTCAGATGTAAAAGGCAGTAGCTTAACTACTGTAAGCATTTGAAACTGTATATCTTGAGAAGAGTAGAGGTAAGTGGAATTTTTAGTGTAGCGGTGAAATGCGTAGATATTAAAAAGAATACCGGTGGCGAAGGCGACTTACTGGGCTCATTCTGACGCTGAGGAACGAAAGCGTGGGTAGCAAACAGGATTAGATACCCTGGTAGTCCACGCTGTAAACGATGAGTGCTAGGTGTCGGCGAAAGTCGGTGCCGCAGTTAACACAATAAGCACTCCGCCTGGGGAGTACGTGCGCAAGCATGAAACTCAAAGGAATTGACGGGGACCCGCACAAGCAGCGGAGCATGTGGTTTAATTCGAAGCAACGCGAAGAACCTTACCAGGGCTTGACATACTGAGGACAGTCTTAGAGATAAGACCTCTTCTTCGGAAGCCTCAATACAGGTGGTGCATGGTTGTCGTCAGCTCGTGTCGTGAGATGTTGGGTTAAGTCCCGCAACGAGCGCAACCCTTATCTTTAGTTACCAGCATTTAGGATGGGGACTCTAAAGAGACTGCCGATGATAAATCGGAGGAAGGTGGGGATGACGTCAAATCATCATGCCCTTTATGCCCTGGGCTACACACGTGCTACAATGGAAGGTACAAAGGGAAGCGACCCTGCGAAGGTGAGCAAACCTCAAAAAGCCTTTCTCAGTTCGGATTGTTCTCTGCAACTCGAGAACATGAAGATGGAGTTGCTAGTAATCGCAGATCAGAATGCTGCGGTGAATGCGTTCCCGGGTCTTGTACACACCGCCCGTCACACCATGGGAGCTTGTAATACCCGAAGCCTGTGAGCAAACCTTAGGGGTGCAGCAGTCGAAGGTAGGATAAGTGACTGGGGTGAAGTCGTAACAAGGTAGCCGTATCGGAAGGTGCGGCTGGATCACCTCCTTTCTAAGGAAAAAGATCTTCACACTATATTAATTATATATGG
>NZ_JAHLQO010000009.1 GCF_018919265.1 Peptoniphilus ovalis | reverse complement strand
GATGGGGAAAATATCTAGCCGAATAATCTGGGAAGACTAACCAAAGAAGGTAACAGTCCTGTAGGCGAAAGAGAAGATACCTATCACGAAAGAGTACCACGGAACACGAGAAATTCTGTGGGAAGACAGGGGGACCACCCCCTAAGGCTAAATACTACTTGGTGACCGATAGCGAACAAGTACCGTGAGGGAAAGGTGAAAAGAACCCCGAGAGGGGAGTGAAAAAGAATCTGAAACCTAGTGTTTACAAGCAGCGAAAGTGGCTAAGGCCACGATCGTGTACTTTTTGTAGAACGGGCCAGCGAGTTACGATCATTAGCAAGGTTAAACATTACAGATGTGGAGCCGCAGCGAAAGCGAGTCTTAATAGGGCGGAAGTTAGTGGTTGTAGACCCGAAACCGTGTGATCTATCCATGGGCAGAGTGAAGTTGAAGTAAAATTCAATGGAGGCTCGAACCGGGTAACGTTTAAAAGTTATCGGATGACCTGTGGATAGGGGTGAAAAGCCAAACGAACACGGAGATAGCTGGTTCTCCTCGAAATAGCTTTAGGGCTAGCCTCTAGTGGGAAGTGAAAAGGGGGTAGAGCACTGATTGGTTGCGGGGCATGCATATGTTACCAAAACCTATCAAACTCCGAATACCATATCACGCACTAGGGAGTCAGACTATGTGGGATGAGCTTCATAGTCGAAAGGGAAACAGCCCAGACCATCAGCTAAGGTCCCAAAATTATAGTTAAGTGGGAAAGGATGTGGAGTTACTGAGACAACTAGGATGTTGGCTTAGAAGCAGCCACTCATTTAAAGAGTGCGTAATAGCTCACTAGTCAAGTGACTCTGCGCCGAAGATAACCGGGGCTAAACTATATACCGAAGCTATGGAACGGAAACGTTGGTAGAGGAGCAATGTATGAAGGACGAAGCCAAAGGCGTAAGCCATGGTGGACATCATACAAGAGAGAATGCTGGCATGAGTAGCGAGAGGTGAGTGAGAATCTCACCCGTCGAAAACCCAAGGATTCCTGAGCAAGGCTCGTCCACTCAGGGTAAGTCGGGACCTAAGGCGAGGCTGAAAAGCGTAGTCGATGGACAACAGGTTGAAATTCCTGTACCGATACAATCGTTAAAGGAAGTGGGGACGCAGGAGGATAATAAGAGCGCCCAGTTGGTGAGGCGTGCAAGCGCAAAGGCTGGAAGATAGGCAAATCCGTCTTCCATAAGGCTAAAGCGTGATGCGGATCGAAAACAAGTAGAGAAGCTTATGACTCCACACTGCCAAGAAAAGCCACTACAAGAGAAGTATCGCCCGTACCGTAAACCGACACAGGTAGGTGAGGAGAGAATCCTAAGACGAGCGGAAGAACCTTTGTTAAGGAACTCGGCAAAATGACCCCGTAACTTCGGGAGAAGGGGAGCCCCTGTAACAGGGGGCCGCAGTGAAAAGGCCCAAGCGACTGTTTACCAAAAACACAAGTCTCTGCTAAGTCGAAAGACGAAGTATAGGGGCTGACACCTGCCCGGTGCTGGAAGGTTAAGGGAAAAAGTTAGCGCAAGCGAAGCTTAGAACTGAAGCCCCAGTAAACGGCGGCCGTAACTATAACGGTCCTAAGGTAGCGAAATTCCTTGTCGGGTAAGTTCCGACCCGCACGAAAGGTGTAACGATTTGGGCACTGTCTCAACAAAGGATCCGGTGAAATTGTAGTAGCGGTAAAGATGCCGCTTACCCACGACAGGACGGAAAGACCCCGTGGAGCTTTACTGTAGGCTGAGATTGAATTTTGGGATTAAATGTACAGAATAGGTGGGAGGCAAAGAAGCGAGTACGCCAGTATTCGTGGAGCCACCTTTGGGATACCACTCTTTTAATGCTAGAATTCTAACCTACCCCCATGAAACTGGGGAAGGGACACTCTCAGTTGGACAGTTTGACTGGGGCGGTCGCCTCCTAAAGAGTAACGGAGGCGTTCAAAGGTTCCCTCAGCACGGACGGAAATCGTGCGAAGAGTATAAAGGCAGAAGGGAGCTTAACTGCGAGACCAACAAGTCGAGCAGATGCGAAAGCAGGACTTAGTGATCCGGTGGTACCGAGTGGAAGGGCCATCGCTCAACGGATAAAAGCTACCCCGGGGATAACAGGCTTATCTCCCCCAAGAGTCCACATCGACGGGGAGGTTTGGCACCTCGATGTCGGCTCGTCTCATCCTGGGGCTGGAGTAGGTCCCAAGGGTTGGGCTGTTCGCCCATTAAAGAGGCACGCGAGCTGGGTTCAGAACGTCGCGAGACAGTTCGGTCCCTATCCGTCGTGGGCGTAGGAAATTTGAGAGGAGCTGTCCTTAGTACGAGAGGACCGGGATGGACGAACCTCTGGTGCACCAGTTGTACTGCCAAGTGCATAGCTGGGAAGCTAAGTTCGGAAGGGATAAGAGCTGAAGGCATCTAAGCCCGAAGCCCCCCTCGAGATGAGATTTCCCTCGAAAGATAAGACCCCTTGAAGAAAATGAGGTAGATAGGCTCAAAGTGTAAGTGTAGCAATACATTAAGCTAGCGAGTACTAATAGGTCGAAGACTTGACCAAGAAAAATAAGGAAGAAGATTAGTTTTAAGTTAATCTGGTGAGAATAGGATCATGGACACACCTGTAACCATACCGAACACAGAAGTTAAGCATGAATCCGCTGATGGTACTTGGCTGGAGACGGCCTGGGAGAGTAAGTTATCGCCAGTTTA
>NZ_JAHLQO010000008.1 GCF_018919265.1 Peptoniphilus ovalis | reverse complement strand
GCAGGGGGTCATAGGTTCGAGCCCTATTGTGTCCACCAAAGTGGCCTGGTAGTTCAGCTGGTTAGAATGCTAGCCTGTCACGCTAGAGGTCGAGGGTTCGAGTCCCTTCCAGGTCGCCACAATATTTTTTAAATTAAATATTGACTAAGTAAATTATCTATGTTAAACTGTAAAAGTTGTTGAAAGTAAATTAAAATTTACAAAAAAACAAGTGAACATGCTGGTAATGTGCTGGTGTAGTGACGATCCTAACCCAATTTGTAAAACAAATTGATGGTAGGTCGGGATGCCCGAAGGGCCTCAATGTAATTGAGCTTATAAAAGCTTATTTATAAAACTACATTAACAAATGAATAAGTTTAACTAGTAAATGTGCTGGTGTAGTGACGATCCTAACCCAATTTGTGAAACAAATTGATGGTAGGTCGGGATGCCCGAAGGGTCTCAATGTAATTGAGCTTTAAAAAGCTTACTCATTAAACTACATTAACAAATGAATAAGTTTAACTAGTAAATGTGCTGGTGTAGTGACGATCCTAACCCAATTTGTGAAACAAATTGATGGTAGGTCGGGATGCCCGAAGGGTCTCAATGTAATTGAGCTTTAAAAAGCTTACTCATTAAACTACATTAACAAATGAATAAGTTTAACTAGTAAATGTGCTGGTGTAGCTCAATTGGTAGAGCAACTGACTTGTAATCAGTAGGTTAGGGGTTCAAGTCCTCCCACCAGCTCCATAATTTACTCATTGGGAGGAGTTCCCGAGTTGGCCAAAGGGGACGGACTGTAAATCCGTTAGCTTAGCTTTCAGTGGTTCGAATCCACTCTCCTCCACCATTTTTAAACTGTGCGGGTGTAGCTCAGTGGTAGAGCCCCAGCCTTCCAAGCTGGTTGCGAGGGTTCGATTCCCTTCACCCGCTCCAAATATGCACCTATAGCTCAGTTGGATAGAGCAACGGACTTCTAATCCGTGTGCCGGGGGTTCGAATCCTCCTAGGTGCGCCAACTAAAAGTATTGGGGTGTAGCCAAGTCGGTAAGGCACCAGACTTTGACTCTGGCATGCGTAGGTTCGAGTCCTGCCACCCCAGCCACAAGATCATGACCCATTAGCTCAGTCGGTAGAGCACTTGACTTTTAATCAAGGTGTCACGCGTTCGAATCGCGTATGGGTCACCATTTTTTAATTTAATATTGGAGAGGTACCGAAGTGGTCATAACGGGGCGGTCTTGAAAACCGTTAGAGTTCACGCTCACAAGGGTTCGAATCCCTTCCTCTCCGCCAATTAAGTGTAAGAAAAGTCTTACACTTTTTTTATTGCGTAAAAACTTCTTTAATAGGGTAGAAAATAAATACTAATATAGAAGGGAGTTTTATAATGGAAGTAAAAAAGGGACAAAATTGCTATTATATAGGCGAAGATGAAAATAATTACAAGGGAATACTAACTTATGTTGAGCTAGGTGATGTAATAGATGCACAACACACTGTAGTTAAGCCAGAATATGAAGGACAAGGAATAGCTGGCGAACTTGTAAAAGAATTAGTAAAAGATGCAAGAGAAGAAGGGAAGAGAATAAAGGGAAGTTGCTCTTATGTAGCAAGAAAATTAGAAAACGACGAATATAGCGACGTTAGAGCATAAATATATTTAACAGGTAACATAGAAGTTACCTGTTTTTTTAAATATTAATAGGATTTCAAAAAAATTAGTAGAACTAAATTCCCTTTTAGAGCTCTCCGACAAGAAGGACCTTCCCTGAAGAATTTAAAGAGGGACTGTCCCTGACGAGTTTAAAATGGGGACTGTCCCTACAAATATTTAAAAGCAAATTAACTTAACGAGCTGCCCCTTATGACTGTTTGCCAATCAAAAAAAAGTAAATGTCCATATAAAAATGTAGAATTTCGCTCAAATAAAAATGCACAGTTTTGAAGCAAGCTTAGCGGGCTGTCCTTTAGGGCTGTCCGCAAATATAAAACAACTTTTCTCAAGTGTATGAGGACCATTTCTGAAGAATTAAAAAAGGGACTGTCCCAGACTAGTTTAAAAGAGGACTGTCCCTACACGCTCTTAAAATAAAACTAACTTGGAGGGCTTCCCATTATGACTGTTTGCAAATCAAAAAAAGTAAATGTCCATATAAAAATATAGAATTTCGTTGAAATAAAAATGTACAGTTTTGAAGCAAGCTTAGCGGGCTGTCCTTTAGGGCTGTCCGCAAATATAAAACAACTTTTCTCAAGTGTATGAGGACCATTTCTGAAGAATTAAAAAAGGGACTGTCCCAGACTAGTTTAAAAGAGGACTGTCCCTACACGCTCTTAAAATAAAACTAACTTGGAGGGCTTCCCATTATGACTGTTTGCAAATCAAAAAAAGTAAATGTCCATATAAAAATATAGAATTTCGCTCAAATAAAAATGCACAATTTTGAAACAAGCTTAGCGGGCTGTCCTTTAGGGCTGTCCGCATATCAAAAACAACTTTTCTCAAGTGTATGAGGACCGTTTTTGAAGAATTTAGAAAGGGACTGTCCCTGATAAGTTTAAAAGGGGACTGTCCCTATACGCTTTTAAAAACAAATTAACTTTAGCAAGCTGCCCTTTATGACTGTTCGCGCATCAAAAATGTAAATGTCCATATAAAAATATAGAAGTTCTCTCAAATAAAAATGTACAGTTTTTAAATAAGCTTAGCGGGCTGTCTTTTAGGACTGTCCGCAAATAAAAAACAACTTTTCTCAATTATATAGGAACCGACCCTGACGAATTTGAAAAGGTACTATCCCACTAAACTTTTAAAATAAAACAAACTTATCAATCTGCCCTTTATAATTGTCCGCCCATCAAAAACAACCTTCCTCATCAATTCGTATTTACTAAAAAATATTTAAATGTTATAATTCAATCAAATGAGGTGAGAAAAATGACTGAAAACTTAACGAGAAAAGAAAACATAAAACTAGAAATAGGAAATTCAATAAGCCACGGAATAGGAGTGATCCTAGGAATAATTTTCCTACTTATGCTAATAGTACCGAATATAAAAATAGGTAATGTAAAAGGAACTGTAGCCTTTTCCATTTACGGAGGCTGCTTCATACTAATGTTTCTAATGAGTACAATCTATCACGCAGTCCAACATAAAGGCGCAAAGAAAATACTTAGAATCTTCGATCACATCTCAATATACTACTTTATAGCAGGAAGCTTCACACCAGTGATATTACTCTTAACAAATGGAAAATTTAGAATATTCTTCCTAGCACTAATATGGGCAATAGCAATAGCTGGAACAGTATTTAAAATTTTCACATACAAAAATTACGACAAATTAAAGAAACTTTCTACTATTATATACATCGCTATGGGATGGCTTTCAATATTCTTAATAAAACCAATAATATCAAAAACAACTTGGCAATTTATGCTGCTATTAGTATTAGGTGGAGTAGTGTACACAGTAGGGACATACTTTTATAAATCAAAGAAATTCAAATACAACCACATAATATGGCACTTCTTTGTACTAGCAGCTTCAATAATCCATTTTATAGCATTCTATCTTTATATTTAGAATATAGACCCTTTCGAGGGTCTTTTTTAATAAGGAGCAAAAATGTTTTACATAATAATTATTATAATATTTATACTATTAATAAATCCTCAAATATATTATTACAAATCTAATAACTTAAAGCAGGATAAAAATTATAAGCTAAAATGCGAAATGAATTTCAAAAATAATGACGAATATAAAAAGTTAAAATAAAATCATATGATAATTTCATGTTAGAGGGAGCATTATTTGAAGTAAAATAACCAAGGGCAATAGTTCAAATAATTCATGGAACATTGGAGCATAAAAACAGATATTTAGATTTTAACAAAATATTTAAATAAAAGTGGATATACAGTATTTATATCAGACAATAGAGGTCATGGTGCATCAATAGATGCGAAATACAATCATGGATACATAGATGGAGTAGAAAAAGTAGTAGATGATAATATAGCAATAACAAACTGCTTAAACGAATACTTCCCAGAAAAAGAAGTATATATGATAGGACATTCGTTGGGAACAGTATTTGCGAGAATCTTCTTAGAAAACTCAGACTATAAAATAAATAAACTAGTGCTTAGTGGACCACCAAATTTTATAGAAATAGTACCATTAGCCATATTTATAGGCAATATAGCCAACCTTTACTTTGTAGAACACAAAACCTTAAAAATATTGGAAAAATTATACACAGGCAAAAAATTGACTACCATTGGCTATCATATAACGAAGAAAAAGTATAAGAAGTAAAAAAAGACCCACTACTACTAGAAGTATTTAAAAATAGAGGATATCTAACGGTATTTGAAGGCATAAGAGAAATAGGAAATACTAAAAAATTCAAATGCATAAACAAAGAACTAAAAATACTTATGATAGCAGGGAAAGACGATGTAGTAATAGGTGGAGAAAAAGGATTTAGTAAAAAAATACTTGAAAAAATAAGATATAAAAATATAAAAACAAGACTTTATAAAAATATGAAACACGAAATATTTAGAGAAAAAGAAAATGAAAAAGTTTTTAGGGATGTAGTTAAGTTTTTAGACAAATGAAAAATACTTATAATGGACTGGAATTTTATTCTGGTTCTTTTTTATTGAACAATATAAACTTGATTAATATTTATAAAAATCGAAAATTAATAATTTGTAATAAAAATACAATATTTCATAATATGAAAAACAAAAAAATATATGATAAAAAACACAAAAATATATGATAAAAAACACAAAAGAACCCTTTAAAGTTGAATTTAGCATATATTAATTCAACAAAAAATTATATAGCCATAACAATTAAAAATATATAGATTAAGTTTAAAATAAGTAATATTAAAAGCTTTATAAAATTCACAAAAGCAATTATAAAACAATAAATAAAAATGAATATTAAAAATCAAATTCAACGGAATAAAAAGATTTTAAAACCCAGAAAATAAGTGTTTCGGGCTAATAAACAAATAAATGATATTTAAAAAATAGATATGTAATCATAAATATATTTAAATAAAAATAATTAAATTCATAACAATTAAAGAAATAGAAGTATATAAAAAAATAGAAAATTTTAAATTTAATGAAAATTGTACAAAATAAATACAGTTTAAAATGGCTTAAAATACAAAAAGATATGGACAAAAAATTAAAATTTAGTTATACTAATGTATATAGGAAAAGTCTATTTTAAATTTTTTGAATAAAAAAACATAAATAAAAATAGGCTGATAAATCTTAGGAGGCGATGCTCATAATTAAATAGTATTTATTAATTATGGAGATGGAGGTTTATATTAATAACAATTTAAAAAACATTAACAATCAAGAGTAATAATTTTAATAAAATATTAAATCTTCATATTATTTTTAGTAGAATATTAAAAATGTAAGTTATAACTATAATACTTAATAAAGTATTAAGGACTATTTTAAAAAGGAGGAAATAAAGTATGGACACGAAAAAATCGCATAGAGTTTTTAGTCTATTATTAGCTTTAGTAATGATAATTGGAATATTACCAATAAATGCTTTTGCTAATACTGAAAATATGATATTTACTGACATTGAAGACTATCATAAAAATTCAAGTAAAGATTTAGAATTAAAATCAACTTCTAGATTGAAATCAATATCAGAATCGTCAGCAAGTCCAGATATAGCTACAAGAGCTGTAGACGCTGAAGGAAAACCGCCTCTAGCATGGGATGATAACGAAGGGGCAAAAGATGACGGATCTGAATACTGGGATCTTCCAGCAGGAGTTAAAGTTATACACGCACAAAATGGATCTGACCCACTTAATACAATTGGTATTTCTTATATGGGCAGAAGACTAGACGAAAAGGGAAACATTATATTAAAATTTGACATAGCCCAACAACACACCGCTAGTACTGGTGTATGGAGCCATTATGTTATGCGTTTCCCTAAAGAGTTATACAATGCTATTGATTGGGAAAAGTCTTATGCAGCAAGTAAACAAGTAGAATTTGCTGGGGGTTCTCAAGTTGAATTTCTTAAATTTACAGATTCTCCAATAAAAGGACAGACTGCTTATGCAAAATCATTTTCGTTTAAAGATGGAGGTACTTCCTATAGACACTATGATGTCAATATTGTATTAAAAAGTTCTGTAAACTGGGAAAATGACTTTGCCAATAAAACTCAAGTAGTTCAAATGCGTTTATATGACGATTCTGGAAGTAGAATTTTTTCTACATCAAGATCTAGTAAAAATGCAGTAATAGCAAAGTATTCTTACAACACTCATACTAAAACTGCAGTTATTGGTGATAAAACCAATAAACCTAAAGATTTAATAGAATCTACAACAATTTCAGCAACAGATACTGAAAAGGATATGTTCTGGACAAACTATTCTACACTTCAGTTAGACAAGGAAGAGAAAAAGGTTAGACTCACTTATGTTGTAACGAAATCCGAAACAACTAATCCAAATTACAAGGATTACGGAGAAGATATTGCCTTTAGACAAACCTTAGACCCAGACTTTGTACGTTATCTAGACTTAGGTGAAAAAGATGCACAAATAGGTAAGGTATATATACTTGACAATAAAGAGTCAAAATATGGTCCTGAAGTACCTATATATGCTAAGGACTTAAATGGTATAGAAAAAAACGCACAAGGTAGAATAGAAACTGATGAACACGGAAACCCTACTTATAATAGAGATGACAAATCTGTATTCATTCAAGTAGCAACTAAAGATTTTGTGGACAAGGAAAATCTAAAAATAAAGTCTGGTGATCCTAACAAGATTGAGATAAAGAACCAAGATGACCCAACAAGTGTTTTCTTTAATAATATGACTAAAGACGGATACTTTGTTGTATTTGAGTATGATATAGACCCTATAAAAATTAACGACCAATTAATTAAAGACGGTGAATTTGTTAAGAACTTTATGTTTGACACTCGTTATATCACTAGTAACAATAAAGGTGTTCGCAAGTTTACCTTTAAAACAACTAAAGATATTAAATATGAAGGGAACAAAAATCTATTCTATCGTATAAGATTTACTCCAGCTGTTAGCATTTCAGGATCAAGAGCAGCATTGCAAAGAGAGCAAGACTTTGTATTAAACATTGGTGGAAGTGAAGGAATCTGGAAATCTTGGAAAAGAGAAGGTTACTACTGGTCAAATGCTGGCACAGGCAATTGGGACTATGGTATTCCTGTCTATGGTTTTAGTGCACCTGCAGCAAATAATGTAACACTTCCTGGGGGTACTATACCTGCTGGAACAGAAGTAAATCTATACCTACCTAACTATAGTAATAAATTTAACGCCGATAACGTAAAAGTAGATTTAGCCACTGGCGACAATCGTGGTGATGGATTAGCTGTGCCTTCTTGGAAAAATGTAAAACCAATTGAAGGAACTGAGATAGAACTACAAAAGGTTAAGGAAAAAAATGGTAACGAAGTATTCCACTTCCCTTACTATATTAAAAACACAGTTTCCAGAGTTGGTGGTTCTGCTATAAGAGAACAACATGTTCCTATAGTAGATGAAGTCTTTACAGATTCAGAGTCTATAACAGGTATTATGAAGTCAGCAGCTGGTGTTAAAGCACAAGTGGATGTACCTGAAGGGAATAACTTTAAAAGATACCACTCAAATAACTGGATAGATACTAAACAAGATAATGATGGAAACATCGAAAAGTATTTGCGTAGTGACGGGAAAGGCCCAGAAGAAGAAATTGAGCCGGATAAGATTACTGAAACAAGAAGATTTGACAAAACAAATTATGAAGGCTTTAAGTTCCAAATTAAAAACCAATATGCTGGTGGAGATAGTTTAAAAGAATCTAATGAAGAAAAAACTTTAAAAGAACTAGGACTTATAAAAGACCAACCAATTCTTTTAAATACATTTACAAATACTTCGTTAAATTCTGAAACAATCTTTGAACAAGTACAAGCAAAAGTAAAATTTAATCTTTATCCAGAACAAAATATATCTATGGAAAGAATTGTTCCTTTAAATAAACAGTACTCTGTAGTACCACCAAAGGTAGCAAAACCTGGCGATGTCGAAAAATTTGATTTAAATGAAGGAAAACTTAACCCAACTTACAAGCCAAATGGGTTCTTACCAAAACCTGGTGAAGATAACATCCGAATTGATGAAAAAACGCCTACCATAGCGGTACAAAGAGAATCTTTAACAGAAACTGATGGATTTAATAAAATAAAGACGAAAACTTATCCAAATTTCATTAATCACGATGGTTTTACCTATGACATTAATAATAGTGATAATACTTTAAGAGATGAAGCGACACAAAACTTCTTAAAGCGTCTATTCCCAGATGCTGAATTTGACTCTGCACTTTCTAAGAAAGCTAATGGACAGCCAAGAGAAGATAATAAAGTTGTTATAGGTTGGACAAAAGTAGAATTAAAAGACACACCTACACTATCTGCAGAAGATCAATTCTACAAATTAGAAAAGGACAAAAAAGTTCTTACTGAAACAAAACAATGGGACGATAACGAAAACTATATCTTCAACGAATACTCTCCTGTAGATAAAAACAGACAAGTTTATGCTGTTTGGGGTGTGCCAAGCTTAGTCCTACATGCAAACAATACAACTGAAGATAAAGAAACTATAGTTCGTATACCTTATACAGAAGCAGATGTTACTAACACCAACAAAATTATTGATGCAATGACATCAGCTACAAAGGATAACCTAAAGAACAATAATGTTATAAAGGCGCTTCCTCTTGCACCATATAGATACGATTCAAAACAATTAGGCGAAACGTATGATGAAAGATTAGAATCTTTCGTAATGGAAAGCTCTACTTTTGTTGGATGGACACTAGAGCGTTATCCAAATGATGAAACATCTAGATTTGTTGCAGGTAACAATAATGATCGTATTGGCGAAATTAAAAAAGGTATGACTAAAGATAATAAGAGCTTACCTAAGAGAACTGAGTCTACTCAATACATGGATGGAAAGAGAGATGCATACGTACCTAATGGATTTAACTTTGCAGTTTCAAAAGGATTTGAAGCCTTAATGAAGGAAGGAAAAGACATCCACTTGTACGCAAATTACAGACCATACTTTGACGTAAAAGTTTTACCAAGATATAGAAATGTATCTGATCCTGTTACAGGTTATCAATATGGTAAGTATGAAGACAATGTAGATGCAGCTAAGAAAAAACCACTTAATGTTGCCCTTCTATATAGAACAGCTGTAACAGATTATACAACACCAACAGTTCTTCAAGGAGCGACTTATAACCCATTAACTACACAAGATGCAATTAAGCTATTTGATGGAACTAGTACAAGCCCATTAACTTGGACTGTACCTGGATATGACCGTGAAGGATTACGTCAATCTTATGTAGCTGTAGTAGTTCCAGAAGGGAAAAAAGAAGCATACAAAAACTTTAAACAGGCCCAAGATCCACAAAACCCAGATGCAGGCATCAACGACTGGAACTCATTAGGAATTTCAACTTATGTAAAAGTAAGTGGAAACTCAGCAGAATTAGATAAAAATGCACCTAGAAACCTTCACGAAACAGTAGTTCGAGGCGATCCTTATGGAGTAGGTTTAGCAAAACAACAAACATTTACTATCAAAGAAGGTAGCAAAGTAGACGCATATACGTCTGCAACATCTAGACAATCGGTATTAAGAGGAGATAGAGAAGTTAAAGGGTATAATATATTCTTAACAAACACTCCTAAAACAATCCAAGCACCAGTATTTGACAATGTTAAGGGAACAGATACAAGCTTTAGTGTAAACTTTGATCAAGACCTTATCGATCAAAAATTAAGCGGATTAAAACTAAAAGTTCCTTATGCAGTAGAAGATGGTGAACCAGGAAAGTATAAGGCAGAATACAGAGACATCAACCTAACTATTGGAGAAGATGGAAAAACTATTACAGCACCAGATGGTATAACAGCGACTGTTGAAAATGGAAAGTTAAAAGTAGGTAATTTTGACTTTACTAATCTTCCAGCAGGAGAAGAAAACAGAACTATCTACGGAAACTTTACAAAAGCCGTAGAAGGTGGAGAAGATATCGTAAGTGATCAAGGTAAAGTTGTTATTACACAGCTACTAGTATCTAATCCTGTAACAGATATGGAGCAAACTCCAAAGAAAGATGGAGAAAATGCACGTATCAAGTTTGTTGTACCAGAGCCAGACCCAACAGACCAAGTAGTAGTTGGAACAACTTATACTGCTCAAAAATTTGATAAAGATCAAAATAAATGGATTGATGTAGGAACTTTAGAAATAACAAAACCTAAAATGGGTAATTCAACACAAGAAATTCCATTAACTGGTGATGTTGCACACGAAGATACTATTCGTATAGTGTCAAAAGAGCCTGGCAAGAAACCTGGATACTCTGTAGGTGATGAAACAAATACACCATATACTCCAATGCAGCCAAATCCAGACAAACCAAATGATCCAGTATCAGATTACAAGCACTATGTAAAACTTGACCTAGAAGGACCTAAAATTGAAGGTAAGGCAGAAGACGAAACTTTCAGAAGATATATTAATATAAAGGCAACCTTAGACGAAATGCCTGGCGATAAAATTACTATCGAACTAGGTACTAAAGGTCAACAAGGTACAGAGGGCAACAAAACTGTTGAGGCTACAAAAGCAACAGCAGTAGAGAAGTTCAACGAAATTGTTCGTGAAAATGAAAATACTTTACATGGTATTTGGATTATTGCAGTTGACGAAATGGGTAATAAAACTACTAAAGAAGTTGATTATATTCAAACATATCAATTAAAGGTAACTGCTACGGGTGCAAGACCAAATAGAGATTTCTTTAGGTTAAAATCTGAAAAAGATAATACAAGTGTAAGGCTAACTGTTAGAGAAGGAAACAACATTGTTTTAGAACAAACATTAACTTTAAAAGATGCAAATAAGTATGAAAAGATTACTTTTATGAAAGACGGTCAATCTTATAAACTAAAAAGTGGTCAAGAACTTGAAATTAAAGGTTCTTGTGTAGAAGATAGTAAAATATATACTACAAATCCATTTAAGTTGCTTATACACTAAAAAGTACTAGATATTTTGTACAAAAATATTTTCATTAGATAACCATCAAGGGAGCTTAAGCTTCCTTTGATGATTATTGACTAAGAATTAGGAGGAAAAATGAACAGAAAAAGTATTATTTCTATGATCCTTTCCATCCTTATGATTTTGCAAATATTTATAACACCTGTATCTGCTATTTCAAATAGTTATGCAGAAAATATAAATAGCACTCAAAAATCCGAAGGACAAAAGATTGGACCAAGATCAGAAATATTTGAGTTCAGTAATAAAAATACTTCAAGATTACCAAAGATAAGAAGAGCAAGAAGTGCTTACAACACTATGAGTCTTAGAAGTACAAATCCAACTAGAACAGAAACTGCTAAGTTAACTGTTTCTACAGAAGGATTAAGTAGTGGAACTTTCAACTGGGATGCCTTTGGAGCAAATAAAAGCTTTAAAGCATGGATAGAAGTTCAATATAGTGGAGAACAAGGAAGAGTAAAGGCTTCTGATGAAGTTACAATTTCTTCTTCTGGAGACAAAACTATTACAGTACAAACTGACTCAACTAAAACAGTTGAAAACTACTATATCAGAACTCAGTACGATACAGATGTTAATAGATTTAATATTTTAGCATTCTTTGATGAAGCAGCTCCTATTGGAGCGGGTCAAGATTTAAAATTTGAATTAGGTATTTACCAAGTTGTTAACACAAACATAAACTACAAATATGTAGATGAATATGGAAATGTAATAACAAAAGATACTCCAGCACAAGATGAACTTAAAAACAAAGCTAAGCTAGGAGAAGTTAAAACATTTGATATCAAAACAAGCGGTTCAGAAAACCTATGGCAATCAAAATCTCTAGATGAATGGGATTTAATGGATTCTTCTATTGATTTAACACTTACTGCTGAAAACATTAAGTCAAATGGTATCGACTATAAGTTATCAAAAACTTATGATGTAAATAATGGTGGGACAATTACAATTAAAAGACAAAAACCAATTGTAACACCAGAAGATCCAAACAATCCTGGAGAAATACCAGAGGGTTATGGAAGACTTGTTTTAAATGCAGATGAAAAATCACCTAAAACAACAAAGGGGACTTTTACATTATCTAATCCTAATGATAAAATAAGAGTGGTTGATGTAATAGCAGGCACTTCCTTTAATGACCAAACAGTTCAAGATAGGGTAAAGGGACTTGGTTCTCCTGAACCTTTGACAAAAGACAACCAAAAAGATACTGGAAAAGTATTTAGCAACTGGTCACCAAGACTTGATACATTAGGTAATGCAGTAAGTAAAGTTCAACAAAATTTAAATGCAGCATATATGCCAAGTGATTTAAATATTGACTTTGATATTGAAAAGAATGACGATGCAAAAGCACCAAGACACAATGATGAAGTTGTTAAGGGTAAAATAACCTCACAAACAGAAGGAACTAACCTTGAAGGTGCAAAAGTTGTTATTAAAGACAATAACGACAAAGTAATAGGAATTACCTTAGCAAACAAAGATGGTTCTTTCGTAGCAGGTACAAGACCACTTATAGCTGGAGAAGAATTAAAAATTGTCGTAACACTTTCAGGTGTTGATACAGAATCAGCTCCAGTTAAAAAACAAGTTAAACTAAACCCAGATGATTTAAATAAAATCATCCCAATGGCAGACAAAGTTTTATCTAACTTTAATGGAAAAACTGGCATAAAGAAAGCACAGTATGAAAAACTTGCAGAAGAACTAAAAAAAGGTAAGGCGTTAGTTGATGAAGAAACTAAAAAACCAGTACCAGCTGTAACTGTAGATAAAGCTGGTCAAGATTCTTTAGATAATGCTTATAAAGCTATTAAAACAGCAATTGAAGCACTTACTACAAATAGTATCCCAGTTATAAATGCACCTGACTATAAGGAAATATTTAAAGGCGATGCTCTTGATTTAACTCAAGACGTTACAGTTAGTGATGCTGATGGTGATACTGATTTAGTTATGGATGGTGAAAATAAATTCTCATATAAAATAACTAAAAATAAAGAAGAAATAACTGACGTTTCAAAGATTAACCAAACACCTGGCACATATATTGTTGAATATACAGCAAAAGATAAATCTGGAGCAACAGCAACTCACACAATGACTCTTGTTGTTAAAAAGGATGTAATAGAAGTACCAGGAGAATTTCCAAAACCAGAAGACATTCCAGAAGGTTATGTAAAAGTAGAATTCTTAGCTGGCGATCACGGAACACTAGAAGGAACAACTAAGTTCTTAGTTAAAAATAATGCGCCTAGCACAGTCCTTAATGCACCAGAAATTATTGCAAATGAAAACTTCAAAGTAAAAACAGATAAGTGGAATCCAACAATTCCAACAAATTTTGCTACAAATTTTGAAACAACTGCCCAATATGAATATACTGGAAAAAATGTAGTGCCACAAGACCCTGGCGAAGATAAACCAAGTGTTCCAGACGACTTTGTTAAAGTAGAATTTAAAGCTGGAGAACATGGTAAAATTGTTGATGGTCAAACTACAATCTATTGGGTAAAACCTAATACAGATGTAAATCTAAGCGATAAGGCACCAAAAGTTACAGCAAATGTTGGATGGAAGCAAGTTGAAGGTCAAGGAGCTTGGAATCCAGCAATTAATGCAGCTAAACAATTTAGTGAAAAAACAAATGAGATAGTTGCTCAATACGAATATGATGTTGATACATCTGATCAACCAAAAGAAGGATATTCAAAAGTAACTTTCGATGCACTAGATAAAGGTACTATTGATGAAGAGCAAACAAAAGTTATCTATGTCAACCCAGCAAAAGATGTTACTCTAAATGCCCCAACAGTTACACCAAAGACAGGGTATACTTTCAAAGCATGGGATCCAACTGTGAATGCTCCTAAAAAATATGTAAATGATGAAAGAATCATTGCAACATATAATTCAGATGAATTAGTTTCTGAAACTGAAAAAGAAGGATATATTAAAGTAACATTTGCTCAAGGTGAAAATGGTACTTTCACTGACACAGCTGCAAAGAAAGATTTCTGGATTAAACCAGATACGCTAGTAGACCTTCGTTCAAAAGCACCAAAAGTTACTGCTAATGATGGATATGTTCATACAGGTTGGGATAAAGATTTAGTTCAAACATTTACTAAAACTAATGGAGACCAAACCATCACTGCCAAGTATGAGTTAGATTCAGATTTCTCTTATACAGAAAAAGAAGGGTTCACTAAAATCACCTTTTCCAAAGGCGATCATGGTGAATTTGCCCAAAATGCAAAAACTGAACTTTGGGTCAACCCAGCTAAAGAATTAACCCTACCAGTTCCAGGTATAGTTCCAAACCCTGGCTACAGCCATACAGGATGGAATCCAGCAGTTACGACTGCTAAAAAATATGAAAATGCTACAACAATTACAGCAACTTACGATTCTGATATTTCTGATACAGAAAAAGATGGCTTCGTAAAAGTCACTTTTAAACCAGGTACAAACGGAACATTTGAAGTTAATGCTACAGAAAGATCTGTATGGGTTAATCCAAATAAGGAAGTTAACCTAACTAATAAGGCACCAGTTGTTACACCTAAATCTGGATATATATTTACAAAATGGAATCATGATTTAGTGGCAAAATTCAGCACAGCAACAGAAATAACTGCGCAATATGCTTCAGCTGGAGATATTAAAACAGAAGAAACAGAAGGCTTTACAAAAGTTACTTTCGATAAAGGTGATCATGGTGAATTTGTAAAAGATGCAACAACAGTTTACTGGGTAAATCCAGAAAAAGATTTAGTACTACCAGCACCAGGAATTGTAGCTGCAAAAGGTTATACACACACTGGATGGAACCCAGCACTAACACCAGCGAAAAAATACGCTAATGAAACAACTATCAAAGCAACTTATCAAGCCGATACTTCTGATACACAAGTAGAAGGATTCAACAAAGTTACTTTCGAGACAGATGCAGAAAATGGTACTTTTGAAAATAATGCAACAACTAAAGATGTTTGGGTAAAACCAGATACCCTTGTAGACTTAACAGATAAAGCTCCAAATGTAACAGCAGTAGCAGGAAAAACTCACACTGGTTGGGATAGAACTTTAATTGGAACATTTGCAAATAATAGCAAAATAAAAGCAACTTATTCATCAGATGTTTCAGATAAACCTGTTGAGGGTTGGACAGAAATAACATTCAACCAAGGTGACCACGGTAAATTTGCTGATGGAGCTAAAAATGTACTTTGGGTTAACCCAGAAAAGGCTGTAGTTTTAGATAAAGCAGCACCAGTATTAGTTCCTGACATCAACTATTCTTTTGCTAAATGGGTAGATGCACAAAATGCTGATGCAGACCTAACAACAGCTAAGAAATATACTGTAGCAACAAGCTTTACAGCAACTTACGAATCAGATTTCTCTGATCAAGCAAAAGAAGGTTTTGTAAAAATAACATTTAAACCAGGTGATAATGGTAAATTTGCTGAAGGCTCAACAACTGAAATTTATGTAAGAGAAAATAAAGAAGTTGACCTTACAGGCAAAGCACCAACAATTATGCCTAATGCAGGTTATGGACATACAGGTTGGAAACCAGCATTAAAAGGAACTTTCGCAAAAGCAACTGATATAGTAGCTCAATACAAGGCTGGAACTTTTGATGAAAATAACATCAAAGAAATTACTGTTATTGCACCAACTAAGATGGCTTACGGCGAAGGCGACCAACTTAACCTTACTGGTATGAAAGTTATTGCAAAAGATAATGCCGGTCTATTAAAGACTTATGATGGAGTAGATGCAATTACAAAAGCAGGATTTAGCATTGCTCCAGCAAATGAAACTAATTTAACTGTTGAGACTCATAATGCTCAACCAATTGTAGTAACAAAGGGCGAGGGACAAGATAAGATTGAAGGACAAACACAAACTGTCATTTCAGTAGATGCAAATCTATCTGCTAAGCCAGAAGATGTAAAAGCTCTTAACCAAAATAAGGTTGATCCACAAACTAAAAAAGTAACAGATGAACCTAAGGATACTACAACAGTAACAGGTAAAGTAAAACCAGGTGCAACGGTTAAAATCTATGACAATAGTGGTAAAGATATCACTCCAAGTAATATAGTATATAAAACAGATGGAAACTTTACAGCTGAGGTCGAAAAGCAAGAAGATGGCGCTAAGGTAACTGTAAAAGCTCAAGAACCAGGCAAAAATCCTTCTGAAGCTAAAGAAGCAACTGTTGCAAGAGATGCTAACAACGACGGTAAAGCAGATGATGATGTAAATCAAAAAACAGCAATACCAACAGCAACTGCTTTAAATAAAGGTGAAAATCCAACTTCAACTACAATTACTGGTAAGGCAACACCAAACTCTAAAGTTGTAGCAAAAGTTGGAGAAACAATAGTTGGCGAAACAACTGCAAATGGCGATGGTGATTACACTATAGAAGCTAAGCAAAATGGTAAACCACTTGCTAAAGACACAGAAGTTAAAGTAACAGCTCAAGCCGAAGGTAAACTCGTTTCTGATCCAACAGCCACTGTTGTTAAGATCGATAAAGACGGAAACGGCAAAGCTGATGATGAAGAAGACTTTGACATCAAAAAAGCTACAAACGTAGAAATTTTATCTAACCCAGATAAGATGGATTACCTAGTAAACAAAAAAGATGAAAAAGCTACTTTTGATACAACAGGACTTGTAATCAAATTAACAGACGCAGCTGGAAATACAGCAATTTATACTTCTGAAGAACTTAAAAATGAAAATGGTATTACTCTTAACCCAGCACATGGTGCTGAACTTGGATTAACAGACGGTACAGAATTTACCGTTACCGTTATCGGTGCAGACGCACAAAACAAACCAACTGTTAAAGCTGACAAACAAATCACAGTTAAACTTGATGCCGATAACGATGGCAAAGCTGATGTAGATGATACTACAGAAAGACCAGCAGCATTGGCATATAACTTTAAGGATGAAGCGTTTACTACTATTACAGGTGAAACTGAAAAGGGCGCAATTGTAACAGCTAAAGTTGGAGATGTTAAAGTTGGAACAGCAACAGCTGATAGTGAGGGAAATTACAAGATTGAAGCCACTAAAGATGGTGAAAAACTTCCAAATGGTACAAAAGTAACTGTAACTGCAATAAAAGCTCCTAAGGGAGAATCATTACCTCAAACAACAACTGTATATGATGACAAAGACGGAGACGGACAACCAGATTCTTCACAAGCCTTTGATATTTCAAAAGCTACAGGAATGGAAGTTGTGGCATCACCAGATAAAATGGTATATAATAATGAGGAAGTACTAAATTTAAATGGATTAAAAGTACTATTAACTGATGTTAATGGAAACAAAAAGCTATTCACTTATAACCATGACGATAATACTGAATTCACTAAAGCTGGTTTATCTGTAGATTATAAGCAAGGTACAAAGTTAACTTCTGATGACAATGATAAGAAATTAACTGTAACACTTGATACTACAAATAATAAATTTGCTACAGAAACAATTAATGGCGAAACACCGACAGCTTTAAAAGTAAATCCAGACCAAACAGCACAACCAACAGATGTTATTGCAGCCAACCAAGGTGACAAAAAAGTAACAACTGTTAAAGGAAAAGCAACTAAGGGCTCTGAAATTAAAATTGTTGATGAGTTAGGTAATAGCTTACTTCCAGAAGGAACATCTATTAAAGTAGGTGATAATGGAGAATTCGAAACAGATTTATCAAAACAACTAAATCCTGGAGAAAAAGTTTTTGTTACTGCAACAGAACCTGGTAAAACCGAGTCTTCTAAAGTGGAAGCAAAAGTATTCCGTGATAAAAATAGTGACGGAAAACCAGACACAGGTGCAAAACTTACAAAACCAGAAATTTCTCCAATAAGAGAAAATGATGAAAATGTAATTGTAGATGCTCCAAATGCTGAAGATAAAATTAAGACTATAACAGTAGAAGATCAAAATGGAAATGCAATTACACTTACAAGAGATGAAGCTGACAAGTCAGGTAAGAAATGGAAAGTAGAAGGAAGCAATCCAGAAGCAACTGTAACAGAAAATTCTAATGGAAAGCTTGTAATTCCAGTAAAAGATACTTTACCACTAAATGACAGAGATCAAATCAAAGTAACATTTAAAGATGGAGAAAATCCTTCAAATGAAATATTTGATAAAGCTCCTGTACAAAAATCTTCTCAAAAACCTACAGTAGAACCAGTATATACTGGAGATAAAAATGTTAAAATCGTTGATCCAACAATTGCAGATCCAACAGCTAAAACTATAAAAGTTAAGGTTAATGAAGAAGATTCATTAGTAATTGAAAAACAAGAGGATGGTTCTTGGAAAATCAAGAGCAAACCTAATGAAAAAGTTGAAGTTGTTGACGGAAAAGTTGTAGTACCACTAGATCCATCAGCTAAAAAAGGCGACACCATCAAGGTTTCTACTATCAATGATTCCAAGGTTGAATCTCCAGCTGAAACTATTACAGTAGAAGACAAAGTTTTAACACAAAAACCTACTGTTGATAAGGCTAACAAGGATGAGAACACAGTATCAGGTATAGCAGCTCCAGGTGCAAAAGTAACAGTTACCGTAACACCTAAAAATGGTGAACCTAAAACATTTATTGGAGAAGCTGATAAAGAAGGAAACTACAAAGTAACTACCGATACTTTAGTAGATGGAGACAAAGTTGTAGTAACAGCGTCAGAACCAGGAAAAGCAGATAACACATCTGATCCTAAGGTAGTAGGCGTGGATACTTCAAAACTTAAAGAATCCATCGATAAGGCTGAAGAAATTGGTGGAAACGATGGATCAAACTTAGACGAAAACAAGCCTATTGATAAGGCATTAAAAGATGCTTTAAAAGAAGGTAAAGAAACTAAGAAAAAAGGCGACAAAAATGATCCTACAGTAGATCAAAGTAAAGTCGACCGAGCTAAGGAAGAACTTGATAAGGCTATTGCACAAAAAGAAGCAGACAATGCAGTAGACAAAGCTAAAGATAGTCCAACTTCAGAAAATATCCAAGACGCTCAAGATAAGATTGATGCAATTCCAGGATCAAAAGATTCAGCAGATTCTGATTACAATCCAATCAAGAAAGAACTTCAAGATAAGCTAGATTTAATAAAGGTTATTAAAGAGGCTGAAGATAGATTGAAGAAAGATGATATCAAGGATAAGCCTGATAAAGATGTACAAGACCTTAAAGATTCAGTGACTAACGGTAAGGATAATCTTGAAAACAATCAAGAAATTACTGAATCCATTCAAAAAATTAAGGAAGCTTTAGATAGAATAAATAAAGAAAGTTTAACAGTAATGCTTAAAGATACTAGAAATGGTAGTAAAGTTCTTGACATAAGGACTTCAGCACCAAGAGCTAATGTAGAAATTAAGATAAATGGAAAGTCAATAAAAACTATTACTACTGACTCGTTAGGACAATACGTTTATAAATTAGATAATGAGCTAACTAGAGGGGATAGAATTGAACTATCAGCATCTAAAGCAGGGTATTTAGACGGAACACATAGAAAGACTATTTATTAAAGGAGATATTATGTTAGGAAAAAGACTGATAGCTTTCCTAATGGCTTTAGCAATTGCAATAGGGACGGTTTTTACACCGTCTCCAACGCTTGCTAATCAGTCAGGTACTAATTCAAGTACGAAGGAAGCTAAATATGAAACGAAGATAATTGAGGGTAAATCTTATAAAGCTTATAAATTTAGTGATTTAGGTATAAAGAATCCTGAAAAATTTATAAACAGCAGATTTAAAGCAAGAGCTGCAGGAGACTTAATTCCTAAAGGAGATAGGTATACAGTAAGAGTAAATTGGAGCAGTATTGACTTAAGCATACCTAAACATTTTCCAGGACTTTATTTTTATATACGAACTTTTGATACAGGTCAAGATATTGCCAAATCTGAATTAATAACAAGTGAAGGCGACTTTAAGTTTTATGAAACGGAAAAATATGCTGAATTAGTTGGTTATGAAAACCCTGATAGATATAACTGGGAATTATATGTACCTAATGAATTTGCATTTGATATTAGGCTAGATTCTCTACCAGGAGGAGATTTTAATTCTGAAGATATTCAAGTTAATATTACCCAAAGGGCTACAGCTCATTGGAGAGCTGAATGGTTTACAAACACCGACAGACCTAAAGTTAAGGCTGAATTTCAAAACAGAAATGAAGTACCTACTGAAGTTGTTTTGAATACTAAGGATTATACTGATGTTCAATATGATTCAGTAGTATCTGATACTAAAGGGTGGTATTATTTAGGAAAAGAAATAGAAATAATTCAAAGTGGAGCTCAATCGCCAAATGATTTTAATGTACAGGATCCACGAACATTAGAAAGTCTTCACTTAAAAATTAAAAACCCAGATACAAACACTATGGATACAACAGGTAAATTTGTTTCAGGTAGTACGACTTATCATTATGATGTTATTGGGGATCATTTAACTCCTTATATTGCTACATTTAGACAAGAATTAAAAGTAAACTTCGATACTAATGGTGGTACTTGGAAAAAAGAACCTAAAAAAGATCAACCTATTGGACACTCTATGGCTTTAGGAGACACTTGGGGAGATATAGAAAAAGTTACAATTCCTGATGGTGCTAATGATTTAACTCCACCAACTGCAGACGAAGATAAGCCAGCTAATGAATTCAAAGGTTGGTCAAGAACTGCAAATGGAGCTGTAATTGATGATATATCGAAAGAAGTTATCACAGATGACACTACTTTCTATGCAATTTATGGACCTGAAGACCAAGGTATCGTTGGTATAAAATATGTTGATCAAGATAATAATGATATTCTAGACAAATATAAAGTACAAGATGAAGAATACCCAAAGACTGATTCTAAAAAGAAAGATACAGTTGTTGACACAGAAAAAATCACTAAGCCAGACTTTATAGGATACAAGTTTACTAACGCAACTGTAAATACAACAGCTGGTCAAGACCAAGCAAAGTACACTGAAAACCAAACTGCAGAAGTTACTTTAAAATACCAAAAGCTTGACAGTATAGTTGAAGGAAAAACAGATGGCGGAGAAGATGCACCAGACACAGCGGATGAAGGTGCTAAGAAAAATATTGAGAAATACTATGTAAAGGTTAGATTTAATAAAGGCGAAAATGGTAAACTTTACACAGGGAATACTGTACCAACAGAAGATAGTGCTTTACATGATTCATTACTTTACTATGTAAACCCTAGGGATGAAAAAACACTTTCCGAAGTTGAAGCTAAAGAAACAGTAAATATAAAAGCTGATGAAGGCTACAAAGTAGATGAAAATGATAAATGGTCATTTAATCCTGATAATATAAATAGCATGAGCCAAATAGTTTCATCTAATACTGATTCTGAAGGAAATGAAGTTAAAACAGAAATTAATTTAACTGCTAAATATCAAGAAAAAACTAAATTAGTTAAATTAAATAATCCAGAAAAGCCAGCAGAATCTAATAACTATCCTAAAGATCCAAAGAATCCAACAAATAATGATAGCGACTATGTAGTAGTTAATTTTGTTGCTGGAGATAATGGTAAGTTAATGGATGGTGCTGGAGATAATGCAAATGAACTTCCAAAGGGTGTTGCATATGCAGTACTAAAAACAGCTGAATATAAAGACATTAAAAATGATTTAGCAGCGCCAACTCCTAAAGCTGACGAAAACTATGATGTAGCTAAAAAACCATTTGGTGAAGACTATCCACCAGCGGGAACTCATAAGTTTACTCAAGACACAACTTATACTGCTAACTTTACTGAAAAAGGTAAAAAGACAGTAACTGTTGAATTTAAAGCAGAAGATGGAAGTGAAGTTCCACAAGCAGTAAATGCAAAGAAACCTGGAGATATCGCAGATCAATATGTAGGATCTACAGTAAATGCACCAACTATTGAAGATACTGATAAAACTGTAAAAATAACTACAGGAAACAACCAAGGAACTTGGACATTTAAAGAATGGGATAAAAACTCCTTAGAAGTAAAAGAAAATCCTACAACTAATGAAAACAAGTTTGTAGGAACTTGGAAGTTCGAACCAACTCATAAAAAGACAATAACTGTTGAATTTAAAGCAGAAGATGGAAGTGAAGTTCCACAAGCAGTAAATGCAAAGAAACCTGGAGATATCGCAGATCAATATGTAGGATCTACAGTAAATGCACCAACTATTGAAGATACTGATAAAACTGTAAAAATAACTACAGGAAACAACCAAGGAACTTGGACATTTAAGGCATGGGATAAAGATTCTTTACAAGTAAAAGAAAATCCTACAACTAATGAAAACAAGTTTATAGGAACTTGGACATTCAAAGAAGCTGCAAAAGCTAATGTAACTTATGAATTCAAGTATGTTGGAGCTAATAATAAAGAACTTACAACTAAACCAGATGCAATTACTGCTGACCTTGCAACTACTGGACCACAAACTCATGAAGAATATGTAGGCTCAACTATAAATGCACCTGAAATAGGCAAGTATTTCAAAGACGCTAAGTATGAAGGAAAGCAAACTGTAACAGAAAATGGAGAGCAAGTTGAAAAAGAAGGTACTTGGACATTTTCTGGATGGACACTTCCTGATCCAGCAACAGTACAAGAAAATCCTACAGGAAATCAAAATAAAGTTATTGGAACATGGACTTGGACTGAGAAAAGTAAGATCACTGTAACTTATAAATTTGTAAGTGGAACTCAAGGAAAAGACTTACCACAAGCAATTTTAGATGCACAGCCAGCTGCTGAAACAGGCTATGCTGAAAATCCAGGAGAGCCAGGATATCCAGTCCTAGCACCAAATGCATTAGTAGAAACTGATGCTACAACAAACGAAAAACTAGGTACTTGGTCTCCAGGAACTTGGGTAAAATCAGTTGATCAAACTACTGGTAATATAACTTACACTTTAACTTGGACATTTACAGAAGTTGGACAATCTGATCAACCAACGGTTGATCCAGTTAAACCTGGCGATAAAGATATTAAAGGTAAAGGAAAACCAGGTTCTGATATTAAAGTAGAACTTCCTGACGGAACAATTGTACCAGGAGTAGTTGATGACAATGGAAATTGGACTGTAAAGGTTCCAGAAGATAAAGTTTTAAAAGAAAATGATGTAATTAAAGTAACTCAAAAAGAAAAGAATAAAAAACCTTCTGATCCAGTTACAGTAATTGTTAAGAAAGATAGTATTCCTTGGACACCACTTACTCCAGCTAAACCTATTTATGATCCTAACTGGGATGATTATCTAATCAACAATGATAATAAAGCTGAAGAACATCCAGTTTATGCTGTAGTTCCTAAGGTTGATGAAATTAAAACACAACCAAAAGAAACTCACAATGCTTATATCGAAGGATATGAAGATCACACAGTAAGAGCTGAAGGAAATATGACTAGAGCAGAAGCAGCAGCTATGGTTACAAGACTTGCAAAACTTGACTTATCAGACAACAACAAACCAACATTTGCTGATATTCAAGACAATGCATGGTACTACACATATATTAACGCAGCTGTTAAAGCAGGAATGCTTGATGCAGACGATAATATGATTAGACCGAACGACAAGATAACAAGAGCTGAATTTGCTAAGATGATAGCAGCTATTGACAAGGATAATGATGCAGTTTCTAATTTCGAAGATATCAAGGGACATAGATATGAAAAAGAAATCAATAAGATCTATGGTAACAAGAGAACTAACGGAATGAGTGAAACTGAATTTAATCCAGATGGAAATCTAACAAGAGCAGAAGCAGCAGCATTCTTAAACAGAATGTTTGATAGAGTAGCAGATGCAGATGCTATTACAGGTTTTGAAAATAAATTAGTTAAATTCCAAGATCTAGATAGCGGTAAATGGTACTACTACGATATCGTAGAAGCTTCAAATTCTCACGAACTTACTAGAAGAGGTGGCTCTGACAAGTTCGAAAGACATTTCGAAAAATGGGAAGCTGTTAAATAAGAAGTTATAGTTTATTTATAACTGAAGATTAGACCGGGAGACCGGTCTTTTCTTTTACATAATTTTGTTTTTTTGGAGGTATGAAGTGAGTAATTGTTGTTTTTTTATTGGAAATAATTTTAGTAATGATAAATTTTTAGAATTTGTTGAAAAATCTAGTTATGAAGATATAAAAAATAAAATTAATGAAGCTGTGAATGATGATAAAAATAACAAAGATACTAATTTAAGCTTAATAAAAGCTTATGAGGATGAATATGTTGCTAATATAAATATTAGCTCGTCATACATTTCAATGGTATCGTCAGTTTTAACTTTGATGGCAATAGGTTGTAGTATATTTTTAAATTCAGAACTATACAACAATAGAATTATAGCTTCTGGTATCCTATTAATAGGAGCTATAGTAATTTTTTATATTAAAAAGAAATTGAAAGAAGGTAAGGATAAAAAAATAATTTTTGCTTATTCTTACCTTGGAAGTATTATGAGATTTAGAATAGAAAACAATGATATAAATAAAAGATTACCAAGTCCTGAAGATAAGATAAAAATGAGTGATGTTGAAAAATTTATAAATAAATCTAAAGGAAAAAAGAAAGTTTAGAAAAAATTTAGAGTTTGTGAAGTGCAGAGATAATTTTCTTAAAATACGTTTGATTTTTAGAATTTTTATCTCTATGGCATATACGTAAGATAGCCTAATGAGGGTAAAAGCTGAGTAGATATAATCATAGATAAATTTTATTATTTAGGCTTTACAAGGATAGGAATAGTCCTTTTTTAAACTAAGTCAGGGGCTGCCCCAGAATTTTTCTCTTTGAAGTGAACCCCAAAATCCAGAATAGGATGGAGGTTTTTTTCATGTCAAAAAATCATACTATGAATAAAACATAAACTAGAAAACCTAGTAGACAAATAAGAAAGAGAAGAAAGAGAAGAAATCAAACTCATAGTAGAAAAATCAAAAGGCAGATATGGATAAAGAAGAAAGAGTATGTTCAGTATTAAAAAAATGCTTTAACATAAACCATAAAAGAGTGTTGAGAATAATGAGAGGAGAAAAATTAAACGGAATGTACCATGTGAACTGTAAATAATATTCCGTTTAATTTTTCCTTATTTTGGGTTCAGTAAATTTTTGATATCTTCTTTATATTAATAAGTAAAAGGAAGTTCATCTTCATTTAAGGAAAAAGGAAGTTCATCTTCTTTGGGTTTAATAGAGTTATTATATTTAAAGTTACGATATTGTAAAAAATCGATTTCATTATAATCAGATCTTATAATAAGTTCTGATATTAATGCTGTATTGTCATAATAACTTCGTCTTCTGGCATGTAATTGTGAATTAGTATTAATCGCTTTAATTATTTCTTTTATTTGAGTTATATTATAATTTTGCAAAAAGGGATTAATTATATTATCAAATAATAGGTCAGCTTCATCAAAGCTTGAACTACTTCTGAAACATTCTATAAAGAAATCTAATAATTCATTTGCAAAACCATCATCTTCATAATAACGATATAATGTTTTTATTTCATCTTCACTTGGGAAGTTAAATTCAGTGTTTTTTAAATTTAATAAATGTTCATGCTTATCGTTGTTCTTAAAGGAAGCAAATATTTTAGCATCTTTATTTGAATCTATGAACGCATCTATATTCTTTTTTAAACTTTCATCTAATAAAGTATATAATTTAGGAAAAACAAATAATAACTTGCAAAGATTTAATTTATAATTATCTTCGACCCCTATTTGGTTAAGTATTTTTTCTTCTTCCAAATAAGAAATTATTTCATCATATTTATAATTTAGTAGACATTTTAAAGCAGCTATATTTATATCCACATTTTGAATACATTCATAAGAATCGCTTACATAACAGAATTTCCATAAATTTTTAAAAACATATTTTACCGTTGTGGAATCCATTCTTGAATAATATTTCTCAACTAAGAAATTTTTTAAATCTACTTCATTAATTAGCAACCAATTTTTATTTTCTTTTAAATCATTAGTTAATTTATCCATAATATTTGAACTTATTAAAGGAGCTTTAATTAATATTCCATTTAAAATATTTTTAATTAAAGCAATAGTTGTGTCTTTATCAGGTTCATATAAATCAAAATTATCATTTAGAGATGGATGAGCTGAGAGATTCCTAAATTGTTTTAATGAATCTATAAAAGCCTTTGTTTCGTTATCTATAATTCTCTTTCGATCATATATAGTTGAGATTAATTTAGATTCCCATTGGGATAAGTTACCACTATTTCTTTCTTTATCAATTTCTGATAAAATTTTCTTTGCACTTGCATCATTATAATCTTCTGATAGCTCTTCTAGTTTATATATAATATCACAAATTGTTACTGAATATAATGAAACTAATGCTGACCTATAGCATTGATTAGAATAATTTTTTAATACTTCTTGAAAATAATTTTTTGTTCTTTGATTATATATTTCCTCTGCGTCCATTAAATAAAACATAGATTCCTCCTTAAATCGTAATAATATCATTATAAATTTATCATATTCAACAATAAGATTAAATAACATTTTCATATCTTACTTACTAAAGTTAGCAATATTTTTATTAAAATTTAGTTTTACAGTAAAAATTTTAAGAAGAATTTATTAAAAGTGTGTGAGATTAATAAAAAATTATAAGTAAGCTAAACAAAGAGATATATTTAAAAAAGATTTTATTTATTTCATGATATAAATGTTTGAAAATATATAAAATGCATAAAATCCACAAAATATTCTAATTAGTGATAATAAAGCGACGATTCAATCTTGACGAGTTATTAATAAATATTTCTAAAACTTAATCTCCAATAACAATTTATCACTATATTTTATTTAGATTTGAGAAAAGATAAATAGTTAAAGTAAGTTTTAGGAAAGTTAGAAGATTCAGTTGAAGAACTTAATAATTAAACAATAAGTAGCTAATTCTATCAATTTAGAATTAGTTTTTTGTATATTAGGTCCAGTAAACAAAAAAAGTTCAGCAATTTTTTCAGATAAGTTGTAAAATTAAGTGCGACACCTGAAATAAATAAAAACTCATACTAACTTCGTGTAAAATGTTAATAACGACAAAAACACACACGGAGGTTAATATGAGTTATAAACATCTTACCCTAAATGATAGAAATAAGATAGAGGTAT
>NZ_JAHLQO010000007.1 GCF_018919265.1 Peptoniphilus ovalis | reverse complement strand
CTGGTTTGCTTTGTGATTTTATCACGATTGTTATCGATTATATCGATTTTATATCTTCACACTATTTAATTATCATGTTTCTTGCTACCTCAACGAAGTAGCTTATTTATTATAACTTCGTAATTTTACTTTGTCAAGTGTTTTTTACAAAATTTTTAGAATTTTTATTTTGTATTTACACCGACTTTACAGAAGTCATGCTGTCTTTCGAGACAACTATTATAGTTTATCATCTGTACTTATTCTTGTCAACTGTTTTTTTATTTTATTTTTAAAAAAAATAACAGCTGTTTTCGACAGCTGTTATATATTACTATTTTATTTATTACATGTCAAGTAAAATTTTCAATTATTTTCTTCACTATAAATTATTAGATCATAATAGTTAATCCTTAGATCATCTCTACCTTTAACTTCAAGTTTCTTATAAAGCTTAGTGAGATTATTCTTCACAGTTTTTTCACTTATATATATTGTCTGGGATATTTCTTTATTAGACTTACCTCTAATAATTTCTTCTATTAGATACTTCTCTCTTCTTGAAAGTTCTTTTAATACAGTGTATTTTTTAATCCTGTTTTGTTTTAGCTCTTTCAATTTTTCTTCTATATATATGTGATTTCTAAGTGTTTTATCTATCGCTTCTAAAATAGAATCTTCAGATGTATCTAATCGAATAATTGAATAATCATTATTAAGTGGAATTATTCTATTTTTTAATAATCTAATTTTTCTTACTTTTTCTTTTGCTAGCTCTTCTTTTTCAAATAACAATAAATCTATTTCTTGTAGGTTTTCTAATTTATTGTAGTCAAATACTTCATAGTCTTTTAATATTTCTTTAAGTCCTACTTTAATTATATGGCTATCTGTTTGAATCGCTATATTAGTCATTAATATCCTTTACACTTTCTCTTTCAAGAATTTGCGCTGGAAGAAGTACACTTTCTGAGAATACTCCTTCTTCTTTTTTTATTTTCTTTAAAATTTTACTTACAGATACTGCTCCTATATCGTAGTATGGAATTTTAACTGTTGTAAGTTTTGGCCTGTAAATATTAGATATTTGTGATCCACCAAATCCTGTGATTGAGATATCATCAGGTGTTCTAATTCCATTATCTAGTAATAGGTTCATTAAGTGAATTGCCAAGCTATCAAAGGATGTAAATATTGCTGTGATATTTTTATCCTTAATTGTTCTTAGAATATTTTCTTTTTCATTTAAAATAGCTTCTTCTGTGAGTCCTTCTGAATAAAGATTAGTTATTTCAAGACCATGTTCTTTCATGGCTCTATTGTATCCTTCAACTTTATCTTTTTCATAAGTTCTATCTATATCTTTTCTAATTGCAAGTGAAGCTATATTTTTATGTCCCTTTGACATTAAGTAAGACACCATTTCATAACTTGCTTTTTCGTAATCAATATTTATGTCAAATTTTTCATTATCATAGAAATTAGAAATAATTACATAAGGAATCTTGCTTTCTTCTAATTTATATTCAAGTTTTGGATTGTGTAAATTTGAAATTACAATTATACCTTCAACTTGTTTTTGTGAAAGTAAATTTGCAAATTTAACCTCAGATTCTATTTCACCATAGGAGCTACTCAAAAGTATGTCATATTTATACATTCTACCAACTTCTTCAACTCCTCTAAGAATTTGAGCAATAAAGTTTGATCCAATGTCCTCTACTATAACCCCAATTAGATTGGATTTTTTAGTGACAAGAGATCTTGCTACTTCATTTGGTTTGTAATCTAGCACTTCAATTGCATGAAGTACTCTTCTTCTTGCTTCTGGACTAACAGGTTTGGAGTCATTAATTACTCTTGAAACTGTTGAAATAGAAACATCTGCCATTTTTGCTACATCTTTAATAGTTGATGCCATGTCTTCCTCCTTCTGGTACAATTATTGTAAGTTTTTTCTCAAGGACCTTAAATGTCATTGGAAGTTCTGAAGTTCTCTCTCCATCTACATCAATAACTACATTTTGATCACATCCTAGGGTTATTTCTTTTGTTTTTAAGTAAATTACCTTGTCGTGATCCACATGTCTGCCATTAACTAAATTTGCTATAAGCTCAGGTATGTCATAAAACTTCATTTGTTTAAATATTACGACATCTAAAAATCCATCTGATACATCTGCGAAGGGAGCCATTTTTTTAAATCCACCAACAGATGTAGAATTAGCTATTAAAAATATAAGTGATTGTTCTTGACTTTCCAGTTCATCACAAGATATTTTTAAATCAATTGGATCCTGTTCTTTAAAAAAGTTCTTTTCGATTAATTCCTTGGCACCTTCAATATAGTATGCCATATTGCCAAGAGTTTGCTTTTTTTCAGCAGGAACTGTATAGGCAATTTCAGTCAAAAATCCTCCTGCTGCAACATTAATAAAAACTCTATCGCCTGCCATGCCAAGGTCAATTTTTTTGGTATTAAAATTTTTAATCATCTTATAAAATCTCGCAGGAGTGGATGGTAGATTTTGTGAGTTCGCGAAATCGTTAACAGTACCACTTTGTAAAATGGCAAGAGGAGTATCAACTCCTGATTGATATATTCCATTAACAACTTCATTTACAGTTCCATCTCCACCAGAGCAAATTATAAAATCCTCACCACTATATTCTTTTGCAAATTTTATTCCGTCGCCTTCTTTATGAGTAAATAAAAGTTCGATTTTATATTGGTCTTTACTCATAAGTTTGATTAGCTGTAGTATTTTCGATAGAGCTGCTTCTCTTCCCGAATTTGGATTAGTAATAATTTTTACTCTTTTCATGTTTTCCTCCAACTAATTTTATTATACTACAGAATTTACTTTAGTAAATAAAAAAAGACGAAGTTATTCAAACTTCGCCTAAATTCTTATTTAAAAAATACTTCTCTAAGAGTTTTTGTCAACTCTTTAAATATATAAAAGTAGTCAATTGCATTATTTGAGCTAAGTGAAATAGTCTTAGCAGTATCAGAAATTACATCTGAAATATTTGCAACTGTGTTTGAAACTCTGTAACTTGCATCATCAACTTGTCTAGTAAGACCGTTAACTGTATCAGATACAGATCCAACTGTTCCCATTAACCTTTCAACTTCAGGTTTTACACCTTGTACAAGTTTAGTAGCATCATTAGAAATTAAGTTTACATTTGTTGAAATGTCCTTTGCATTGTCCATGATTGTAGGAACTGTCTTAATAGTGTGATCAAGTTCACCTTGGTTTCTTTCAATTATTTCATTTACATTCTTTAAAATTTTAAAAACATTAAGTAACACTAAGAAAAGTGCTACAAGTGCAGCAATGGCAACTATATAAAGTAGAAAACTCAATAGATCTCCCACAGTAAATGCCTGATTCATCATTTATTTACCTCCTATCTATTCCACTTATTTTGTGTGTTTTTCTACGTCCTTTTTAGTTTCTTCTACTGTTTCTTTTACATTTTCAGATGATTTTTTTGCTTCATCTTTGATATCTTTTGCACCTTTTTTAAGGTCGTCTTTAACATTTGTTGCTGTAGATTTAACTTCGTCAGTAGTATTTTCTACATCTTCTTTAATATCTTCTGCTCCAGCTTTTACAACTTCGCCAATAGCTTTAGCTTTAGCCTTAGCTACTTCAACATCTTCGTCGAATTCAAGCTTTCTTACAGCAGCTCTTTCTCTAAGATCTTCGTAAGTTTTCTTAGCTTGTTCGCCAGCTTGATATGCTTTAAATTGGATAGTGTCCTTAGCATCATTAGCAGCGTTTATAGCTTGGTTAGCAGCATATTTAGATTTATCTGCAATTTCTTCACGAGTTTTTTTACCTTCTTGTGGTGCAAATAAAATTCCACCAAGTGCTCCAAGAGCTACTCCTGTGAAAATTTTAGAAGCTTCTCTAAGTCTTCTTCTTCTAACAGCTTCGTTGCGTTTTTCTTCTAAATAATCAAATAGTCCCATAATAATTCTCCTTAAATTTATTTATTAAACTTATGTATTATTTACCCTTTGGGCAAATATTTAATCACCTTTGTAAAAAATAATTTTACAAAAAAATAAGTCCACAATGCCGTAACTCTATTAATTCACACCCGCCCATTATTCATGGTGGGTAAAAACTTGATTGCATCTTCTGACTTCCCCTCAATGGGGGCTTGCCATCCCATGCATATACACAGCTTCCCGTGTGTTCTTTGTCGGTTGAATTAACTAGAGCAAAAATCGAACATCGCAGAACTTACTGTAAATATTATACAACAACTCTATATATTAATCAAGAAAAGCACTTTTATAAAAGTTGAAGTCACTTGGAGCTTTTGCCTTAATTTCAACGAATTCATCGCATCTAACTTTTTTTAACTTTATATAATATGAGTGAAGGGCTTGTCCATGGATTAAATCTGATTTCTCAAAATACAATTCATCTCCAATAATTGGATGACCCAAGTGAGATAGGTGCACTCTAATTTGGTGAGTGCGACCAGTGTGTAAAGTCAAAAGAAGTAAACTCATATCTTTATATTCATCAATTATTTCATAAGAAGTTTTTGAATGCTTTCCTATTGCATAATTTACTTCTCTTCTTATTCCATCCTCTGAAGTTGCAATTGGTGCATCTATAACTCCACTTTTCTCTTCAAAATGTCCTTTACAAATAGCAATGTATTTTTTAACCATTTCATCTTTGAACTGACTTGATAATTTATCTTGTGCATAAGAATTTTTTGCAACTAAGACAATACCTGATGTATCTCTATCAAGTCTATTTACAAATCTAACTTTTCTTTTAATATTATTCTTATCAAAATATCCAAGCATGTAATTTAAAAGAGTCCCGTGGGAGTCATCTTTTGCAGTGTGAGTCACCATATTCTTTGGCTTATTAACTGCGATAATATCATCATCTTCGTAGAGAATATCTAAATCCATAAGTTGAACTTTTCCATTTGGATTTTCATCTTCAAACCTTACAGAAATAATATCTCCTAATTTTAATTTCTTATTCTTTCTAATTTTTCTACTATTTAGATAAATATTTCCTAGCTTAATTGATTTTGTAATAAATCTTGAAGATAGTCCTCTTTCTCTTAGGTAATCATTAATTTTAATTTCTCTATCTGCTTTAAAATTTATAAAGTCTCGGGAATTTAACCTATACATTTAACACCCCTAGTCAACAACTATTTATTCGTTTATAATATAAGCAATAATAAAAAAAATCAAGGGGGTGTACCTTGTCTAGACCAATAATTAATATACTTTCTAATGCAAACTTTGAATCGAAAAAAACTGCTTCAACTCTACATAAGGAGCTTTCTAATAATGGTTTTGAACCTTTTAATGGATTTAATAAAAATGCAAAGCTTACAATATGTATAGGCGGAGACGGATCTTTTATAAAAGCAGTTCACAAAAATGATTTTCCAGAAATGCCCTTTGTCGGAATTAACACTGGCCATCTTGGATTTTATCAAGAAATTAAGCCAGATGAAATTGAAAAATTTGTATTAGATTATAAAAACGAAAATTATAAGATAAATGATATTAAGTTAATAAGATCGGACATTTATACTAAAAATAAAACTTATAAAATGTATTCAATAAATGAAGTTGTGCTAAAGGCTGCTCATTCAAAGACAATTCACATGAATGTGTTTATTGATAGAAATCATGTGGAGAAATTTTCAGGCGATGGAATTTTAGTTTGCACACCTTCGGGTTCAACTGCTTACAATATGTCATCAGGTGGTGCTATAATTTACCCAAGTATTCACGTACTTCAGATGACTCCTATATCTCCTGTGAGTTCATCAGCTTATAGATCACTAACTAAGTCAGTTGTAGTGCCAGGCTCTCATACAATTTCTCTAGTGATTGAAAAAAGATATAAAGATTCAAACCTACTTCTAGTAGATGGATCAGAATACTTCTTTAATAATCTCCACAGAGTTAATGTTAGGCTTTCAAATAAAGTGATTAAAAAATTATCTTTTTCAAATAATTCATATTGGGATAATTTAAAGGATAAGTTTTTATAATAAAAACACTGAATAAATCAGTACCTAAATTTAACAAAATAAAACCCACTATAAAATCAAAATTGGTGAGCGTTATAGTGGGTTTGTCTACAAAATAATCACTGAATCAATCAGTGGTTTTTTTAGTATTTTATTTTATCAAGTATGTTCTTAAAGTAAGCTATTGTTATTCCATAATTCGTAATAGGAATATTTTTACCATTAGCTGTTTTTATTCTATTTCTAATATTAGTAGAGTTAAGCATGCATCCGCCGCATTGTATAATAAGGTCATATTCTTCAATATTTTCTGGAAAAGCGGATCCACTTAATACATCTACTTTAATGTTTTTATTTAGTTTATTTCTAATTAAATTTGGTATTTTTATTCTTCCAATATCTTCTTCCGCCGGTGCATGAGTACAACATTCAGCGATTAATATTTTAGAATTATCCTTTAATTTAGAAAAAGCTTTAGTCCCTTCAACATAAGAATTAATATCTCCCTTTAATTTTGCAAATAAAACGGAAAATGAAGTTAGAGCTGTATCTTTTGGTTTCTTTTCAAACACTTCTTGAAATACAGATGAGTCGGCAACTATTAAATCTGGGTTTTTACTCATTACATTTAAAGCATCTTCTAATTCTTCAAGTTTTACCATCATTACAATACAGTCTCTATCTAAAAGTTCTCTTATAGATTGAACTTGTGGAAGAATCAATCTATTTTTAGGTGCTGCAATATCTTGTGGAATAACTAAAAGAACTAAGTCCTTTTCTTCCACAAGCCCATCGAAAAGTCTCTCTTCTATTTTAGGACTAAACTTCAATAATTCTCTTAAAAGTAAATCAATTCCAATATTTTCTCTAGCTGAAACTTCAACTATCGGGAGATTATTAAATTCATTTTTTATTTTAACTATTTCAGTAGAATTTAAATTATCAATCTTATTAATTGCAATAATTTTAGGTGTATCTTTTAAATCATCAATTAATTTCTTTTCCTCATTTAAATTCGTATCTGATATTACTATTACTGCAATATCAGTCTTTGCCATGACTTCTCTAGTCCTCTTTAAACGAACTTCTCCAAGTTCAGTGTTGTCAGTAATTCCTGGAGTATCCATTAAAAGACATGGTCCTAAAGATTTTATCTCCATTGATTTATAAACTGGGTCAGTTGTAGTTCCTTCAATCTCAGAAACTATAGAAATATCTCGCCCAGCAAAGGCATTTATTAGGGAAGATTTGCCAGCATTTACTTTTCCAAAAAAGCCAATGTGTATTCTGCTTCCTGAATTTGTCTTGTTGAGTTCCATTAAAATCTAAAGTCTCTCTTTCCTTCTTTTTGCATTTCGTCAATGTATTTTGTTGCAGCTTGGCGAACTCTATCCTTAGGTATTTTTTTAAGTTCGTCTCTTATTAATTTATCTCCAAGTTTATTTGTTTTATCATCGCCATAGTCGAGCATATATTCCTTTAAAGTCATTAAAGCGTTTGGCTGACAATAATTTAATATTTGGCCTGACTTGCAGAAGTGCATGAATCTATCTCCAGTTCTGCCAGCTCTATAGCAAGCTGTACAAAAACTTGGGATATATCCAAGTTCCATTAGCCAATCCACAACTTCTTGCAATGTTCTGTGGTCTGCAACATCAAATTGAGCAGAGTTTTCTTCTATTTTTTCTTCCCTAACATAACCACCTACAGAAGTTCTTGATCCGCCGGAAATTTGACTCACTCCTAGTTCCAATGCCTTTTCTCTAACCTTTTGAGATTCTCTTGTTGAAATAATCATTCCTGTATAAGGAACTGAAACTCTAATTAATGCTATTATATCTTCAAATATATCATCTGCTAAAGAATTTTTAAAATCATTAGGGTCTATATCATCAGCTGGTTGGATTCTTGGAACAGAAATTGTATGAGGTCCTACTCCAAATCTTGCTTCTAGGTGTTCAGCATGCATTAAAAGTCCAACTAATTCATATTTATAAGTTTCAAGGCCAAATAATACACCTATGCCCACATCATCAATGCCTGCTTCCATTGCTCTATCCATTGCTTCAGTGTGATAATTATAATCATGCTTTGGTCCTGTTGGATGAAGTTCCTCATAGGATTTTTTATTGTAAGTTTCTTGGAACAATATATAAGTTCCAATCTCAGCATCTTTTAATTTTTTATAATTTTCTACAGTTGTGGCTGCAATATTTACATTTACTCTTCTGATTTGACCATTTTCATGTTTTATAGAGTAAATGGTTTTTAAAGATTCAATTACATATTCAATAGGATTATTAATTGGATCTTCTCCAAGCTCAATTGCAAGTCTCTTATGTCCCATATCTTGTAATGCTATAACTTCTTCTTTGATTTCTTGTTGTGATAACTTTTTTCTTCTAATATTTTTATTCTTATAGTGATATGGACAGTAAACACATCCATTTACACAATAGTTTGAAAGATAAAGTGGAGCAAATAAAACAATTCTATTTCCATAATGATCTTCCTTTATTTTTTTAGCTAGTTTTTTGTATTCTTCTTTGATTTCGTCATCTTCTGATAAAAGTAAAAGAGCAGCCTCTCTGTGATTAAGACCCTTTTCTTTTTTAGCTTTTTCTAAAGTTTTGAGTAAAAGAGATTTATTGTTCTTATTCTCATTTGCAAACTTTAGAGTATCTAATATCTCCTCATGATTAATAAACTCTTCTGCAATTTTAGATTCTGGTCTATACATCCTTTTCCTTCTTTCTATTGTAATCTCCTCTTGATGTGGAAATTTCATAACCAATCTTTTTTAACTTATCTGATAAACCAATATAGTCATCAGAATTTTCAATCTGAGTTCCTATTTTATTATTGTATAAAGTGTAATTCTTTCTAATCTTTTCCTCGCCTAAATTAGGCATTAATACATTTGCACCTGCAAGTATTCCAAGTTCTCTGCCAGTTTTATGGATGCTTCCTAGGGCCGTTGTTGCAGGGAGAAGAATCTTTTCATTTGCAATTCTTACAATTGAAAGTATTTTTAATACATCTTCTAATTTACCTGCAGGATAATCTCTAAAGGGAGTATCTTTGTTTGGAATAAAAGGACCTATCCCGACCATTTGAGGTTTTAACTTTAAAATTAAATTTAAATCTTCATATAAATTTTCAATAGTTTGGAATGGAGAACCTATCATCATTCCACAGCCTGTTTGAAATCCCATTTCCTTTAATTTAAAAATTGTTGAGATTCTATTATCAAAACTCATGCTCTTAGGGTGTAGCTTTTCATAATGAATTTTAGAATTTGTTTCATGACGCAGTAGATATCTATCTGCTCCAATATTTTTAAGTCTTTCTAAATCATCAACAGATCTTTCTCCAAGAGATAGAGTCAGGGCTGTATCCTTATGAACTTCTTTAATACCTTTTATAATTTCTTCAAGATAGTCGATATCATAAAAATCATCTTCTCCACCCTGAAGAACTATGGTATTAATATTAAAACTTTTAGCATATTGAACTCTACTTATAATTTCTTCCTTTGTCAGCCTTACCCTATTTACATTTTCATTTGCATTTCTAAGGCCACAATAATAACAATTATTTTTGCAATAAGTGCTTATTTCAATTAAACCTCTTATGTATATTTTATTTCCAAAATTCTTAAGAGATAATTTTCTAGCATACTCGTGTAAATCTTTGGCATCTTTTAAATTAAATAGAAATTTAAATTCTTCCAAAGAAATCACTTTTTGATTGTAAAATTTTTCACAAAGATTAATAACATCATTCATATTTTCTTACCCGTAAACTATTATATTCTTTTTATATTATTTATCAAGTTTATATAAATTAAAAAAGTACCCCAAAGGGCACTTTCTTAATAGAAATCTTCTTCGTTTTTATCTTTTCTAGTTTCTGTATATTCTCTATACTCTCTTTCAAAGTCGTCGGCATTTTTTCTTGGCTCGTCAATTCTTCCATAAGGTCTTTCTGGCATTATAATTGCAAGTGCAACATAAGCAAGTATTCCAAATCCGCCACCTATTGAAATTAATACAAATAAAATTCTAACTATTGTGGAATCAATATTAAAATATTCTGCAATTCCTCCACAAACTCCAGCCAACATTTTATCTTCTCTTGATCTGTAAAGTTTTTTCATAAGCTCTCCTTTACTCTAAAATAGCTAAAAGCTCACCACTTTCCACCATGTCATTTTCTCTAACTAATATAGTTTTAATTGTTCCATCTACATTTGCCACGATATTAGCTTCCATTTTCATAGCTTCTGCTATAAATAGTTTATCACCTTTTTGGACTTTGTCACCATCTTTTACAAGAATTTTCACAATTTTGCCAGGTATAGAAGATCCAATTTCCTTTTCATTATTTGGATCAGCATAAATTTTTTCGCTTTCAAATTTTCCGCTGTCCTTAACAGTTTCATCTTTAATATTAATTGTTCTTCTTGATCCATTTATTTCAAAAGTTAGATTTCTTGTTCCATTTTCTAGAAGTTTTCCAACTTCAATTAGAGTTACTATTAAAGTTTTCCCTTCTTCAATGGAAATTTCTGCACTTTCGCCTTCCATTAATCCGTGGAAGAAAATATCTGAACCAATTCTTGTTACCTCTCCATTTTCTTTGATGTAATTTACATAATTGTCAAATACTTTTGGATAAAGTGCGTAAGATACTGCATTTTTATCGTCATCTTCTACACCTATTTCTCTTAGATGTTCTTTAATTTTGTCAAAGTCTTCATCAGGAAGAAGTTCTCCAGGTCTTACTGTGATTGCTTGTTCTGATTTTAAAATCATCTTTTGTAAATCTTCTGGGAATCCACCATAAGGTTGGCCCATCATGCCTTTGAAATAAGTCATCACAGAATCTGGATAGTCTAAGTTTTTGCCTTTTTCTAAAATATTTTCAGGAGTAAGTTCATTTTGAACCATAAAGATTGCAAAGTCTCCAACCATTTTTGATGATGGTGTAACTTTTACAATATCTCCAACCATTTCATTTACTTCTTTGTACATTTCCTTAACTTCTTTAAATTTATGTCTAAGTCCAAAGCTTTCAACTTGTGGTTTTAAGTTTGAATATTGTCCTCCAGGAATTTCATATTTGTAAATTTCTGTAGTTCCTGATTTTAAATCTGATTCAAAGTTTTCGTAAACTGGTCTAACTGCTGCCCAGTATTTTGAAATGTCTTCTGCTTTATCTAGGTCAATTCCAGTGTCTCTATCTGTATTTTTAAGTGCTGCAACAACTGAGTTAAGTGCAGGTTGAGATGTTAGTCCACTCATTGAGTTTACTGCAGTATCTGCAATGTCAACTCCTGCTTCTGTTGCTTGTAGGATTGTAGCTACACCATTTCCTGTAGTGTCATGAGTGTGCAAGTGAATTGGAATTGAAATTTCATTTTTTAGAGCTTTGATTAATTTTTTAGCTGCATAAGGTTTTAAAAGTCCACTCATATCTTTAATGCCAAGAATATGAGCTCCAGTCTTTTCAAGTTCCTTTGCAAAGTTTACATAATATTCAAGTGAATATTTGTCTCTGTATTCATCAAGCACATCTCCTGTATAGCACATTGTAGCTTCTGCAATTTTTCCATTTTTTATAACTTCTTCTATTGAAAGTTGCATTCCAGGTAACCAGTTAAGCGAGTCGAAAATTCTAAATAAATCAACACCTCTTTCCGCTGATTCTTTTATAAATTTCACAACAACATTGTCTGGATAATTTTTATATCCAACAGTATTGTTACCACGCACTAGCATTTGAAGAAGCATATTAGGCATTTTTTCTCTTAGAATTTCAAGTCTTTCCCATGGATCTTCGTGCAGGAATCTGTAGGCAACATCAAAAGTTGCTCCTCCCCACATTTCAACTGAGAAAAGCTCACCCATGTTATAGTTTAATGCTTCTGCAATTTTTACAAGGTCGATTGTCCTCATTCTTGTTGCCATAAGAGATTGATGCGCATCACGCATAGTTGTGTCAGTTAAAAGTAGTTTCTTTTCATTTAAGATATAATCTTTTAATCCATCTGCACCAAACTCTTCGAAGATTTGCTTAAATCCTTTGAAATCTCTCTTCTCAAATTTTGGAACTTGAGGGACATCAAAGTTTTTATTTAAAGTCTTGCTGTCATTTACAACTTTTTCTCCGATTATTCTCATAAGTCTAAGTTCTTTGTCCTTTGAACTTTGAATTTCAAATAATTCCTTATGTTCTTCAATAAAACCTGTGTCGCAAGTTCCCTTTTTAAATTCTTCAGTATTTAAAACATTTAATAAAAATCCAATATTAGTCTTTACTCCGCCAATTTTAAGCTCAGAAAGTGAACGCACAGTCTTTCTAATTGTATCTTTCCAAGTTCTTGCTTGAGTAATTACCTTGACAAGTAGAGAATCGTAATAAGGAGAAATAACCGCTCCTGTAAATCCATTGCCACCATCAAGTCTTACTCCAAATCCTGAGGATGAACGATAAAGGTTAATAGTTCCAGTATCAGGCATGAAGTTATTTAAAGGATCTTCTGTTGTCACACGACATTGAATGGAAAATCCATTGTGCACTATGTCATCTTGTGATTTAATTCCAATTTCTTCGCTTGAAAGTTCGTGTCCCATGGCAATTAAAATTTGTGCCTGAACAATATCTATATCTGTACACATTTCTGTAACAGTGTGTTCAACTTGAATTCTTGGATTGACTTCTATGAAGAAGTGATCTCCCTTTGAGTCAACTAAAAATTCAACAGTCCCTGCATTAGAATATCCAATTGAATTTGCAATTTTTAGTGCATCTTGGCAAATTTCTTCTCTTAATTCTACTGGTAGAGAAAATGCCGGTGTATATTCAATTACCTTTTGATGACGTCTTTGAATTGAGCAATCTCTTTCATAAAGGTGCACAATATTCCCATAATTATCCCCTAATATTTGCACCTCAATATGTTTTGGCTTGTGAAGATATTTTTCAATAAACATTGAGTCGTCGCCAAAGGCTTTTTTAGCTTCATTTTTTGCTGATTGAAATTTATCTAAAAGTTCATCTTCACTTTCAGCAATTCTCATTCCACGGCCGCCACCACCTGCAGCAGCTTTTATCATAACTGGATAGCCACAGCTTTTTGCAAATTCTTTTGCTTCTTCTTCACTTCTTATAGGTTTTTCAATTCCAGGAATAGTAGGCACCCCTGCCTCTTTTGCGACAATTTTGGAAGTTATTTTATCCCCTAGTTTTTCCATAACTCTCGCTTCTGGTCCTATAAATGTGATTCCTTCTTCTTCACACTTTCTCGCAAACTCAGGATTTTCAGATAAAAATCCATAACCTGGGTGAATTGCATCTACCCCTTTATTTTTTGCAAGATTTATAATCTCATCAATATCCAAATATGCATCTAATGGAGATTTGTCCTTACCAATTAAATAGGACTCATCTGCCTTAGTTCTAAATAGAGATAAACTGTCTTCTTCAGAATAAATTGCAACTGAGCGAATCCCTAATTCTCTAGCTGCTCTAAATATTCTAATAGCAATTTCTCCACGATTTGCAACTAAAATACGCTTGAACTTCTTCATATTTGTCCTCCCTTATATTTTTCTAAATATTATATATCAAAAACGTGATAAAGTGTAGCATATTTTAAAAGTTTGTCACAATAAAAAATGACTCAGATAATGAGCCAAGTTTTAATATTCATAAGAAAATTCTAATTTTTCTTTTTCTTCAGTAATTAAATCTTTATACCAAGTTGGATAATCTGTTTTTTCGTTATACACCATTTCTTGCCATTTCTCATCTGTAAGTCTTTCATCGTTTAAAAATTCAAAATAAGAGAAAGTTGCACCCTTACCCATGTAGAGCTTACCTTCATGAGGATAAACTGCATATATTTCCATAGGTCTTCCTGTACCAATATGAGATAATTTTCCAGCAGGAATTCCTGTAGTGTTTTCAACAACTCTCATTAAATCTACAACTACTGGCATTCTTCTATCAGTTGCATTTTGTATTTCAAACCAATTTGAAACTTCAAACTCACTATCTGATTCAACAAAATCAACCATTAGAGCTTCCATTTCGCCACCAATTGTGTAAAGTCTTGTAAACTCTTCTTCAGTAATTTTAGAGTTTTCAAGTTCTTTAACAGAAATTGTTGCTAGAAAATCTACAAGTTCTTTGAAATTATCTAATTTATTTTCATATTCTGTTGAGAGCATTTCTCTGTCTTTTAAATTGACTTTTGTAAATTCAAGAAGCCATGAAAGTTTATTGTAAAGTTCAACATTGGGCTCAACATAGGATTTCGGAATTTCAATTTCTCCTCCGCCGCCCATTTCTGCCATAACTGCCTTACCATAAAGAACTGTGTCGTGCTTAAGCTCTGCATATGAGCCAAGAGCTGAAACTAAATCTTTTCGCTTCCAAGCATCATTTTGCATAAACATTGGATAACCCTCGCCAAAGTCTTGAGTGTAAGACTGTAGCATCCACAGCCATCCTCGGTATAGATTTTTTTGCCAATCTTTTTCGCTAAAGTTTTCAACTGTCTTTATGTTTTCTTCAGTTCTCTTTGGATAGTCCTTCCAATGTGAATTATATGGATCTTCCTTTGTGATTTCTCTTGCCTTAATACTACCTAGAGCAGTCATTAAATCAAGTCCAGAATAAATTGGTCTTTCAGAAGGCTTGTTATCTGCTGCAATATCTACTACATTTTGCATCAATACATTATCTATTACTGCTCTTTGTGGCATAAGTCTAAAAGATTTTCCCATAAATCCAGCAATTTGTGGATTTGGAAGCTCTTCTATTAAAGCTGCTACTGCTTTTATTTTCTTTGAATCATTTAATTCATTTACATCAAATTCTTTACCATAAACTCCGTATAGAAATCTAGCATATTCTCTGATAGACAAATCATCTGCATTCTCTACTAAGAAGTCAATTGGCTCTACAATATCTTCCCAAGTCTTTAAAAGTTCTGGATTTTTATAAATACTGTGAGTTAATAGAAGTCCTTGAAGAATTTTTTCTTCGTTAACTCCATTTTCAAGTGGGAAAAGACCAATTTGTCCATAATACATTGTACCCTTGAAATATTTTTCAAGTTCTTCACTTCTTGTGTAATGTCCGCGTGGTGTAAGTTGTGAAAAGTCAACTTCTTTATCTGCGATAACAGAATGTCCCACTTCTTGAGACTCTGCACTGGCAATTTCACTATTTACTAATTCTTTAGCTTCTTCAGGAATTGAATATTCTTCTCCCAATAAATGTAAATCAGTTGCTATCATTGCAATATTTTTAAGTTGAGCTTCTTTTAATTTCTCATCAGTTAAATTATTATAAATATTAATATTTCCTTCTAATAATTTTTTATTAAAATCAATTGATTTTGGATAGAGCTCATTAGTTTCTAAATTTCTCAAAAATCCATCGTAGAATATGTGGAAAATATGAGTCATTGAATCTGTAGTTATAAAATTTGCTATTTCAGTGTACACATTTTCTTCATAAATTTGATGAATTTGATCGTATTCATACTCCCATTCACCTTCTGGCAGATAATAGTTGTCAGAATTTTTAGGTTTAGTAATTACAAAGGCATTTTCAACTAATTTGTTTTTTTGATTTTCTGTAAAATTTCCAAATTTAGAAATATTTTCGATATTGGATAAATCTGATTTAATTTCGTACTTTGTAACACTTGGAGTAAATTCGCTCTTTTTAAACTCTATGAAATTTGTCTTAGTCTCCATTTCATCAAGAAATGCAGTGTCCTCTACTTCAACTTTTGGTTTCTCGACTGCAGCACTTTTTGAACCATTATTGCACGCAGTTAGAAGTGCAAGAGACATAAGACCCACTGCTATTAATCTTTTTCCACGCATAGTATTTCATCTCCTTTAATTTTTAATAAATACTTTTTGTCATTAATCATTACATAATCATCTACTAGCTTTATTTCTTCGTCATAAGTCTTACTTGAATAATTTCTCTCAAAGGCAAAGTTTGTAAAATCATAACCTCCCATTAAATATTTACTATCAATGTTTTTCTCAACTGCAATTATTTCATCAAGACCATCCTTATCAATATCTTTCATTGTAAAATTTACCATGGGATTATATAGTCTTGAAATTCTAAGCTTAGGTCTTAGAGCCTCACTTTTATAATCAATATTGTAGAAGAAAACCCTCTTAGTTTCTTCTTTATGTAGTGGTGTTTTCTTATAAACTCCTATTGCTATAACATTTTTATGTCCATCAACATTACAAAACTCAACTTTCCAAGGTTTCAAATCGCTTACATCAATCTGAAATTCTTTGTTTTCATTTTTAATTTCAAGACTATATTCATTTCCAACAGAATAAATAATTGCACTTTTTTCGCCTTTAAAATCACTGTCTATTAATTTTTGCTTAGAAGGACTGCAAGCAGTTAAAAATAGTAGAATAAAAATAATTAACTTCATAATTTGATTATATCACTTTAGCTTATTAATTAATAGATTCGAGGGCTTAAATTAAACTTGAATACTCTTTACATTTCAATTAAAATAGTTCTATTAGGGGTGTGAGATGAATTTATTAGAAGAAAGAATTGTAAAAGATGGAAGAATTCTCGATGGAAATATTGTGAAAGTGGATTCTTTTTTAAATCATCAATTAGATATAGAATTTTTAGACAAACTTGCTGAAGAAATGGCAGTGTATTTTAAAGATAAAAAGATAAATAAAATTCTTACAATTGAGGCAAGCGGAATTGCACTTGCAACAGTAGCATCAAAGCATTTTAACAATGCAAAAGTTGTATTTTGTAAAAAGCAAAAGACATTAAACATTGGAAGCGATGTGTATGAATCAAAAGTTGAATCCTATACTACCAAGAAAAATTACAATATTACTGTATCAAAAAGATTTCTATCTCCTGAAGATAATCTACTTATAATAGATGATTTCTTAGCTGAAGGAAATGCTTTAAAGGGACTAATAGATGTGTCAAAACAAGCTGGTGCAGAAATATCTGGAATATCTGTTGCAATAGAAAAGGGATTCCAAGATGGTGGAAAAATTATCAGAGATATGGGTTACGATCTTCTATCACTTGCTATAATTGACTCCATAGAAGATGGAAAAATTAAATTTAGATAAAATTAAGGCACGATATAATTGTAATCGTGCCTTTTCTTATTAAAATCTTGTTAACTTATAAGCTCTGTTAATAATTGTTGCAATAAATCCATTTGCACATGCAGTTGGCATAACTAAAGTTAAAACTGGAATTAAAATTCCTCTTTGCATTATTTTCATTGTAGGAGGAAGTCCAACTAATTTTCCTATGAAGTAATAAGATGCAAAATAAATATAGCCTGAAAGAATAGTTGATAAAACAACTGCAGCTGCAAAATAAATCAAATTATTCTTATATTTTTCTCCAAACATATTGATTATAAACAAGAAGAAAAATCCTGAAATCAATTTGTCAAATAAGGATGCCACTGTGCCCACAGGATTAACTTGCGTAAAACCTGTTAAAAGTCCTGCTGCCACTGTAATTGCAAAAACTTCTTTCTTGTTATTAGAAATTGCAATTGCAACAAACATACATGCCAGTAAAAAATCTGGCCCACTAAAAACTGTGTGGGTAATTGCCCCCACTGCCAAAAGTATTGCTGAAATAACCATTACCCTTGTGCTTTCTTTTCTCTGTGAACTTCTGTCACCATAAACTCTTACTTTCTCACTCATTTTTCTCGTCTCCTTTAAAATATTTTTAAAGGATATATAGTATCAAGGAATAAAAAAATCCATTTACTCCAATTAAGGAGCAAATGGATTATTTGCGGTGCCATCCTTATTGCAAGAAAAATCTTGCATCTCTTTTCAGATACTAACATATCCTATCTCGATAACGGGAGAAATCCGTCTTAGCTACTATAATTCGCCTCGCACTCATAGACCCATTCACTTAAAATAAATTACCAATTTCCACCAAACATTGGCTCTCTATAAATTATCAATTAAGCTACTACTTTCTAATCAATGTTTTATTTATAAACTATTATACTTTAAAAAAATTAACTGTCAATAGTAAAATTAAAAATTTTTAATTAATTTTAAAAATACTATGGCAAAACCATAGCATTTATTTTTCTAAAAGCTCTATAGCTATCTCTATATTTCTCTTAGATTTACTCTTCATTTTGTTTGTATTTTTTATAAGTGTCTGTCTTCTATCTTCAAGATTATTAAGTGCACTTTCAACTTTTTCATTTAAGTCTTGTACTTTGAAATTTCTAATGTCAATATATTCGATGACTCCCAATTCTTTTATCATAGCTTCAACTTTTGGATCGTATATTATTCCAACCATTGGAAGTGAAACATTAGCTGCATAGATTAATGAATGGAGTCTCATTGCACATAGAAGTTTTAATCTTTTAAAGATTCCCATTAATTCTTCTGCTGAATAATTGTTTTTTATAATTTTTAGTTTGTCCTTATTCTTTGTGTATTTTAAAATCTCATCTGAATATACATTGTCCCTTGGCATGTGAAATGGAACGAGAAGTACATCGTGACCTGCATCGATTAAATTATCAATTTCTTCTGCAAATTTTTTCTTTAATCCCTCGTCATTTTTATAATCTCTTAGACAAAAACCTATTGTATTTTCTGAAAGCTCGATTTCTTCTATTTCAAGTATCTCATCTATTCTATCATCGCCTGCTGCATCAAGAGAAAAAACAGGATCTGCTGTTACTTCGATATTTTCATTTTTTACGCCTAGATTTTTAACAAATCTTCTAGAAAGTTCATCTCGAAGAGTAATGTAATCAACTTTATTTAGCACAAATCTAGTAATCATCCTGTTTAATTTCTTGTCAATTGGTCCAATTCCATTGGCGTAAACATAGACTTTTTTTCTCAAAAATTTAGCCATAAGTATCACGGAAAGATAGTACAAAATAGATCTTGTGGAAGTAATATCTTGAAGAAGCGATCCACCTCCAGATATAAATAAGTCAGAGTCTCTAAAGGTATTAAAAACTTCGCTTATAGAAAATCTGTCTACAGCATCAATTTTATAAACTCTCTTAGTTTTCTCAGGATTTTTAGACAGTGCTATAATTTCCAAATCCATATTCAGTTTTTTAAAATCAGCAACCATTGCCTTTAATATAGCATCATCACCCGAATTATCAAATCCAAAGTAACCTGATACAACTATTTTATTCATAAAATCACTCTGTCTCTAAACTTTCTTTATCTAATTTTTCGTTTTTTTCAATTCTAATCGCTGTAAAAATTATTCCTATAATTATCCAAAATGTAAATATAATTCTTGGAATGTATAAGAAATGCTCTACAAGTCCATGACCCATAATTCCAATAATACTTGAAAATAATCCTGCTCCCAAATATTTAAAATACTTATCTTCAGATTTAACTAGATGTACATAGGCATATTTTAAAGTTGCAAGAAGAAGCAACATAAAAAATATAAATCCAACTATCCCAATTTCTGCAGTTATTTCAAGATAAGTGTTGTGAGCGTGATATATTGGCATAGTTCTAATATATCTTTCAAAAGTATCTTTGAAAGGAACATAACCAAATCCAACACCTGCTATAAAATTATCTCTAATTACATCCATTGTGATGTCCCAAATTTTTATTCTATATAAATTTGATGAGTCAACAGTTGATCCAATGGATACTAGTCTATCGATAACCTTTTGAGGTAAAAATGCAAGTCCACCAATTCCTATTGGTATTCCTAAAAGTAAAAGTCTTTTGTCAACAAGTAACACAAAGCTTAGTGCTGCAAAGGCAATTCCTACCCATCCACCTCTTGAAAGAGTCATAAGTATGCATAGTAATAATAGTCCCGTTGAAGCTGCAAATAAAAATTTCTTTCTAAGACTTTTTGTATACCAAGTCATTCCAACTGCAATTGGAGTTAAAAGAACTAAGTACTCTGCCAATATATTTGGATTGAAAAATACAGAATAAACTCTAACTGCAATATCAGTGTTATTTTCAGTATCAAGCCATTCAGGTCTCATTTGTACTCCTGTGAAATATTGAATAATTCCTAGAAGTGCAACTAAAAGAGCTGACAACATAAACACTGAAATAAATCCATTTAATTCTCTTTTTGTCTTTATTGAATTTGTAAGAGCAAATACAAAACTCATCCCAGCTGCATTAAGTGCTAAGTCTCTTAATGATCCCATGGGCTTTACTGATGTAAATGTTGAAAAAATTGCAATAAATGCAAAAATTGCAATGGGAACTGTAAGTTCTGTTACACTAAATTTTTCTCCAAAAAGCATTGATTTTAATAGTAAGAAAAATCCCATTGATAAAATCATTATTAACCCAAGTGCATCAGGAAGAAACGGATATAAAAAGGCTGCTGCATAAAGCCCGATTTTTATATCATATAAAACCAGTAGTAGTCCACAAATACCTGCAAGTGCAGCTATAAAAAATTTAGTTCCTAAAAAATAATAAACTAAGGCTACAAGAATTGTTGATAAAAATACAAAATTTATCTTTCTAGATTTTACCACCATTCTTCACCACCCTTGTCTAAATCAAAAAAGCTAAGGAAAAATTCTAAAACCTTTGAATCCTTTATAATTTTTAAATAATAGCCCTTAAAAATAGAAGCAATTAGTCCAAAAATCATTATAAATAGTGGAATAACAAAACTTTCTCTAACAATTAGAGAAATAATTGTAGTTACAAGTCCACAATAAAAAATAATATTTGAAATTATTCCCATTACTTCATCAAAATTATCTAAAGAATTAAAAGTTTGAGATAATAATATTGATTTATCGATTTGAGGAACTAATACTTTCCTTAGAAAACCCATTAATTTTTCAATTAATTTAAATAATTTACTGTATATCTTATAAATAAAAGAGCCTTTAAAAATTGGCTTTTCATTATTTAAAAATTCATGTACTTTAGAATTTTCTATAGCAATAGTAATTGGTCTTTTTATTGCATCAAAGATTTTCTTTGTAAAACTATCTTCATAAAGTTCTAAGGATAAATCATGTGCTTTAATAAAAAACCTTAAAGTTACTGAATTAACCATAATTCACCTAAATTTCTATGCCTAAAATTGTCATAAATGTTGTAATATTTTTATTTTTAATTCTGATTTGACTACCAACTCTAACTTGTTCAGTACCTATTTGATAAAAATCTTTTGTATCTTTTATATCAGCTTTGATTTTAATTTCTGCTCTAAATTTATCAGGAACTTCAGCTCTAACAACTTTTCCTTGGTATTCAACTTCATCAGTGTGAGGACCAACCTCTACATTAGCTATCTCTCCAAGATAAGTTCCTTTGTCATAATCATAAATTGGATCTCCAACTTTGATATTTTTAACAGTCGCCTCTCTAATATCAGTAATCTCTGCAGTTACAACTCCTTGTTTAGTGCTCACATCTCCCACTGCTGCCTTAGTTCCAAATCTCTTTACACCAACTACAACAAGTGCAAGAACAAGAAGAATTACAACTAAGTCTATAACATTAATAAGTCCAAAGAGTCTTCCTCTTTTGTCAATTATTTTCATTTTTTCCTCCATCTAAAATTTCTTTATAAATTTCATATTGTCTATTTCCCATAGACTCATGAGAATAGTCATTTTTTACTAAATCTCTTATATTTTCGCCTAATTCTGCAAGAAGCTCTCTGTCATTATATAGTTTTAGAATATATTCAGACAATTTTTCATAATCATAAACTTCAAACAAATATCCAGTTTCATCATCTTTTATAATTTCAGGAATTCCACCAGTTCTAGTAGAAATTGTAGGCACCTTAAGTAGTGCCGCTTCCATAATTACATATGGAAAAGACTCCGAAATACTTGTAAGTACATTAATATCTATCGCATTAAAAAAGCTGTACTTGTCCTTTATAAAACCTAAGAAATAAATTTTATCTTCGATTTCATAAGACTTTGTCATTTCTTGTAGCTTCTTATTTTCATCGCCTTCGCCTGCTATTAAAAATAATATATCTGGATTTACATCAAGTGTCTTTTTGCAAGCTTTAATAAATGTCTCGTGATTTTTCACTTTATCAAGTCTTGCAGCAATTCCAACTAATAACTCTCCATTGAAATTAATTTTATACTTCTCTAAAAAAGTGGTCTTAGGAATGTAATTAACTTCCTCTTCTGTGTCAATTCCATTATAAAGTACGTGAATCCTATCCTCTTTAAAACCTCTTTTCATAAGCATTTCTTTAAAATTATCACTTACACAAATATAGTAATCGAATTTTTTAAGTGCTCTCTTGTTAAGAGTTGTATAAATTAAATTCTTATAAAAATTATCTTTGAAATCAAGCATATAGTCGGAATGAATAGTTGTAATCATGGGCACATTAATTTTACTTTTCAAAAACATACAAATAAAATTAGCTCGTGCTCCATGTGCATGAACTATATCATAATTATTATTATTTATTTCGTCACTTAACTTAGAAACGACTGAAAGGTCCCATCTTTTCTCTTGATAAAACACTTCTATATTAAGGCCTCTTTCCTTAGCCTCGTCATAGAAGGTGTCTTTAATAAAGCATACAATTTTTGCATCAACTTTATTTTTTAAACCTTTCATCAGCGTAAAGATATGGGTCTTTGCACCACCTGTATCGCCGCCACTAATTAAATGGAGAACTTTAATCATAACTCTCCTCCTTATCATTTAAAGTATACAATAAATTCAAAATAATTTGAATAGATTTAAATTAATTTGATTATTGATTTATCTTGATATTATTGGGGTAAACTAATAAAGAGAGTTAATAAAATGAATTTTGAAAGGAGATTACATGACAAAATTATTAATATTATATTATTCAATGACAGGACATAACTTCCAAATGGTTAATTGGGCAGCTGACGAAGTAAAAGATAAGGCAGAAGTTAGAATTAGAAAAGTTGAAGAACTACTTGATACTGCTGGTGCAGAAGACAATCCAGCATGGAAAAAATATCTTGAAGATTCTAAAGACATCGAAGTTGCAACTTCTGAAGATTTAGTTTGGGCAGATGCAATTTTAGTAAGTGCTCCAACAAGATTTGGTAATGTTCCTGCACAAATGAAATTCTTCCTGGACGGGCAAGGTGGACTTTGGGCAAAAGGCAAACTTCAAGACAAATTATTCTCTGCAATGACATCAGCACAAAATAACAATGGTGGACAAGAACAAACAGTTCGTGCACTTTATACAACTGCAATGCACTGGGGAGCAATTATCGTAACTCCAGGATACAATGATGATTCTGTTTATGCTGCAGGCGGAAACCCTTATGGTACAAGTGGAACTGCAACAAGAGAAGGACTTGCAAATGATCTTGAAGGTGCTGTTAGATTCCAAGCAAGAAGACTTGTAGAAGTTTCTGATAAATTTAATAAATAATTCTTGCATTTTATTAAAAAAAGTGTTTTAATATAAAAGATAAAAATATAGAGAAAAATCAGTCCAAGGACTGAATGAAAAATCATGTCCTTGCACATGATTTTTTTTTGAGCAAATTTAATATAATTTTTTTTGCCCATTTTTAATAATGACAAAATTTTTTTGCCCATTTTTAAAAGAATTAGTCATTAAGAGTTGAAAAGGAGATAGAAAATGCCAAGAGATATGGAAATTAAAAAAACATTAGTTATAGGTTCAGGCCCTATTGTAATTGGCCAAGCAGCAGAATTTGATTACTCAGGTACTCAAGCTTGTGAAACACTAAAGTCACACGGAGTTAAAACTGTTTTAATCAACTCAAACCCTGCCACAATTATGACAGATAAAGAAGTTGCAGACAAAATTTACATCGAACCAATTACAATTTCTTTTATAGAAAAAATAATTAAAAAAGAAAAACCAGACTCACTTATTGCAGGAATGGGTGGTCAAACTGGTCTTAATATGACTCTAGAACTTGACAAGAGAGGCATTCTTAAAGAATACGGAATCAAAGTTATAGGAACTTACATTGATGCAATTATAAAGGGCGAAGACAGAGATGTCTTTAGAAACACTATGAAAGAAATTGGCGAGCCAATTGTTGCATCAGAAATTGCTACAACTCTTGATGAAGGTCTTAAGCTTGCAAAGAAAATTGGCTATCCACTTGTAGTTAGACCTGCTTATACATTGGGAGGAACTGGCGGTGGATTTGCTTACGATGAAGAAGAACTAAGAGAAGTCCTATCTCATGGTCTAGCGTTAAGTCCTGTTAACGAATGTCTTCTTGAAAAATCTATAAAGGGATGGCTTGAAATAGAGTTTGAAGTAATTAGAGACTCTGCTGGGAATAAAATTATTGTCTGCGATATGGAAAATGTGGATCCAGTTGGAGTTCACACAGGTGACTCAATTGTAGTTGCACCATGTCAAAGTCTTTCAGCAGAAGTTTTAGAAAAACTTAAAAAAGCATCTCTTAATATAGTAGAAAATGTTGGAGTAAAAGGTGCATGTAATGTTCAACTTGCATTAAATCCTAAAACTTTAGAATACGCAGTAATTGAAATAAATCCAAGGGTTTCACGTTCATCTGCACTAGCATCTAAGGCAACAGGTTATCCAATAGCAAGAATTGCAACAAAAATTGCACTTGGCTACAATCTTTCAGAAATCGAAAATGAAACAACTGGCGAAACAATCGAAAACTACGAACCAAATTGTGACTATGTAGTTTGTAAAATTCCAAAATGGCCTTTTGACAAATTTAAATTTGCAAATAGAAAACTTGGCACAAAAATGATGGCAACTGGAGAAGTAATGTCAATTGGATCAAGTTTTGAAGAAGCACTTCTTAAGGGAATTAGATCTCTAGAAATTTCAAAATTCTCATTAGAGTCAAAATTCTCTGAACAAAGAACAACTGATGAACTTAAAAAGAGAATTGAATTTCCAGATGATGAAAGACTTTTTGATGTTGCAGAAATTATAAGACGTGGCATTTCAATCGATGTAATTCATGATATCACTGGAATTGATTTATATTTCCTTGAAAAAATAGAAAATATTGTAAGAGAAGAAGAAAATCTAAAGACTCTTGATTTAAATACTCTTGAAGCATCTGAACTTGAAAAATTAAAGAAAATGGGCTTCTCTGATAAATTCATAGCAGATACCTTCGGAGTAACTGTGGAAGAAATCATTAAATTTAGAGAAAAAAATAAAATCTATCCTAACTTTAGAAAGGTTGATACTTCCCCATTTAGAAAAAATGGAGCATATTATTACTCAACTTATGAAAAATCAGATGAAAATAAAATTTCTGAAAACAGAAAAATTTTAGTAATCGGATCAGGTCCTATAAGAATTGGTCAAGGTATTGAGTTCGACTACTGCAGCGTTCACTCAATTAAGGCTCTTATTAAAATGGGAATTGAAACAATTACAATAAACAACAATCCAGAAACAGTTTCAACTGACTTCGACACTTCTGATAAACTTTACTTCGAACCACTTACAGAAGAAGAAGTTAATACTATTATTGAAATCGAAAAACCTGAAGGAGTTATCCTTGCCTTTGGTGGTCAAACTGCAATTAAACTTGCAAAATACCTTCACAACAGAGGCGTAAACATCCTGGGAACTGACTACGAAGATATTGACAGAGCTGAAGATAGAGAAAAATTTGACAACTTGCTTGAAGAATTAAAAATCAATAGACCTAAGGGACATGGAGTTTATACAGTTGAAGAAGGTCTAGAAGTTGCAAATAATCTTGGATATCCAGTACTTGTAAGACCTTCATATGTACTTGGCGGACAAGGTATGGAAATAACTTATGATGAAAAGAGACTTACAAATTATTTAACTTCTGCCTTCGAAAGAGACAGCGAAAATCCTGTGCTAATTGACAAATATTTAGTAGGCCGTGAAATTGAAGTTGATGCAATTTCTGATGGAGAAAATATTTTAATCCCTGGAATTATGGAACATCTTGAAAGGGCAGGAGTTCACTCTGGCGACTCAATTACAATTTATCCAAGTCTTCACATCTCAGATGAAATCAAGGATAAAATTTTAGACTACACTAAGAAAATCGCAAAGGCTCTTCATGTCAAAGGAATGATAAATATTCAATTTATCGAATATCAAAATGACCTTTATATAATAGAAGTTAACCCTCGTGCTTCAAGAACAGTACCTTATATTTCTAAGGTTTCAGGAGTGCCAATAATTGATATTGCCACTAAGGTAATGCTTGGAGAAAAACTTGAAAATCTTTCTTATGGCACAGGAATATACAAAGAACCAAAACTTATTGCAGTTAAAGTTCCAGTGTTCTCAATGTCTAAACTAAACAGAGTTGAAATTTCTCTTGGACCTGAAATGAAATCAACTGGAGAAGTTTTAGGAGTTGGCAAAAATATTGAAGAAGCACTTTTCAAAGGCTTTTTAGCAGCAGGATCTGCAATTGAAGATGAAGTCTCAACAGTTCTTGCAACAGTTAATGACAATGATAAGAAAGAATTTCTAGAAATTGCAAAGACAATGAATACAATGGGCTATAAATTTATAGCAACTCATGGAACTGCAAAACTTCTAAAAGAAAATGGAATAGATGCAAGAGAAGTTGGAAAAATTAATGATCCAAGACCAAATATACTAGATGTTATAAGAAACGGAGAAGTAGATATAGTAATTAACACTCCTACTAAGGGTGGGGATTCCAATAGAGATGGATTTAAAATAAGAAGAATGGCAATTGAATTTGGAATTGATATTGTAACAAGTCTTGACACATTAGGTGCAAGAGTAGATGTTAAGAATAAGAAATTCCATGAAGAAAATATGGATATTTATGAATTATCTGAAATTTAATAATAGAATTTTAGGGGCTGTCTCTTATAAAATGGGGACAGTCCCCTTTTTATTTGGTCAGGGATACCCATAGGGCACACAGCAGTCCCCAAATCTCACTAATCTCTTATTTAAGGAATTAAGAAAATTTGAAATTCTTCATAAAAAATTTCTTTATGAATTTAATAAATTTAAAAAGAATAGGGACGGTCCCTTTTTTGAATAGTCAGGGATAGTCCCCCAATCTCTGATGTGAACCCCAAAATCCGGACACGGAATAGGAGGTTCAAATGAAAAAATATAGCTATGAATTAAAACTAAAAATAGTAAAAGAAAAAGAAGAAGGATATGGAGACAGACACCTTGCAAAAAAATATAAAGTAAGTAGAACATCAGTAAAAGCATGGTACAATCATTACAGATATCTAGGAGAAGAAGGATTAAAAGAATATAAAGAAAACCCGACATATACAGAAGAATTTAGAGATCTGGGACTGTCCCTGTCAAGTTTGTGAGGGGACTGTCCCATTTTTCAAAACAAAAAAAGCAGGTTCTAAACCTGCTTAGTTACTTATCTATGTAAACCCCGACTAAGGATAGCCGAGATTTCTGTTATATTAATTAATATACCAATCTTCTATATATTTATACCAATAAATCTGTTATTTAAACATTTCTTCTTAATAATTTCAAATAATTTTAAATTAATTTAAACCTAATTTTTTCTTAAGTTCTAGAATAGAATTATCAAGTCTTTCTTCATTGAGTTCATTTTTATTTAAAAGTGCTCTGTCGACAATATCTTTAAGCTCAGCGTCTTCAGATTCTCCAAGCTTATCCATTGCAAGCTTTACATAACTTCCAAGCTCTCTAAACTTTCCAACAATTCTATGCTCGTCTTTGATATGTTCCATTAAATATGAAAACTTCCAGTCCTTATTAGTGTCTGTTAGCACGCATTTGTGCTCAACAGTTACTCCCTTATTCTTTAGAGCAATTAAAAAGTCCTTTAAAAGATTTCTATCCATATTTGAGAAAACCATTAATTTTTCATCTTTTTCAGAAGTTTCTAAGTTTTTATTGTCTTCACCAAATAATTCTAAAACTTTTTTATCTAAATTTTTATCTTCTATAATATATAATTCTATATCAAATTCCCCTGCAACTGCTTGGGTAATTTTATTTTTCTCACTGCCTAGTCCGTATAATAATATTTTCTTCACATTAACACCTCTCTATTATAATACCCATTTTTTAGTAAATTATTGGGTATAAATAATTAGGTGATGTTATGAGATTAAATACTGGCGATAAAATAGTTTACGAAAGAACTTTCACGGAAAAAGATTTAAATGAATTTGCAGAACTTTCAAGCTTTTGGGGCAAACATCATGAAGTTCCAAATGATAAAGGTGAATATCTGCTTCAAGGACTTATGACTGCATCTCTTACAAATAAAATTGGTGGAGATTATGATATTTTAGTCTATAGAATGGAATTTGATTTTGTAAATAAAGCTTATACAGGTAGAAAATTAATTTGCGAAAATATTGTAGATAAAGTCTATGATAAAAATGGAAAAAACTTTATTGATATTTCTTCAGAAGTTTTTGAAGAAAATAATAAGACAGTACTTAAGGCAAAACTTTTTGGAATTCTTTTAGATTTATAAATTAAATTTAAGAAAAAAGACTTCAGGCATAAATCTGAGGTCATCGTGTTGACAAAATAAAACCCACTATAAAAAGCAAACCATATTGAGCTTTCTGTACTAATTCAATTCGAAAACAAGCGTCCGAAAAACGCACTGTTTGAGCGACAGCGAGTTTGCGTTTTTCAGCGAATAGAGAATTAGAATTAGTCGAAAGCGAAATCCGGTGAGCGTTATAGTGGGTTTGTATACAGGCTCACTTCAGGCATAAACCTGAAGTTTCTTATTTTTCTTCAATTATTTCAATTTTATATCCATCTGGATCTACTACGAAAAAGTAACTTGCTGATCCATCAGAAAGTCCTGAAAGATTTGTAACTTCATATCCTTTAGATTTTAATTCATCTCTAAACTTTTCAATGTCTTTGTGAGAAATTGCAATATGGCCATATCCATTTCCAAGCTCATAATCTTCTTCTCTGTCATAATTATAAGTTAATTCAAGTTCATATTCACTTTCATCTAATTTTAAATAAACTAGTGTAAACTTATCTTCTGGGAAATCTTTTCTTCTGCTTTCTTTAAATCCAAGTTCTCTATAAAATTCTTCAGATTTTTCCAAATCTTTAACTCTAATCATTGTGTGTAAAAATTTCATCTAACCCCTCCTATTTATTTTACCTTCATTATATTTATACCATTAAGTTCATTTTAATACTCAACAAACAAATCCACTAAAGCTGATAAAAACTTTTTGCAAAATAAAACCCACTATAAAAGCGAAATTTGCTGGTCGCTATAGTGGGTTTGTTCCAAGCACTATCATAATATGATTACTTTTTAAATATTATACTAATTCCTTATTAATTCTATCACTTTTTTCCATTTTCATTTCATCCTTGGAAATTATATCCTTTACCTTCATAAGTCTTGTAATATTTGCCCTTTCACTTTCATCAAGCTTTGAGCGAATATATTTTACAGTATCTTTTAAATCAGGTATAGTTTTGTATTCCAAGGCGTTTACTCTTCTTCTAGTCTTTTCTATTTCATCTGCAAGAAGTTGCGATGCTTTTTCTTTTTGAGTTAAAGTCAAAAGCTCTTCCATAACTTCTGTTAGTTCGTCAATTGCAAGATCCAAATCAGAATTCGTTGTTGCATATCCATAAGGATAATTTGACGCATTGTCTGTTGTTCTTTCAGTCTTAAATTCCATCTCTGGAACATCTACTGACATGATATTTTTCTTTTTAATATCCACCATTGTATTCATTGTTGGAAGTGATATTGCCTCTTCCAAAACTTGTGGACTCATTGTTGCAGATGCCATTAAAAACGACTTAAAGGACTCTTGTAACTTTTCTTCAACTTCTAGTCTTAGTTTTTTATTTTCTTTAATAAGATTAATGAACTGCCTCATAAGTTCATCTTGCTTGTCTTTTAAAAGTTTGTGACCACGAGTTGAAGTTTCAAGCTTATCCTTTAGTAGAGATAAATTCATTCTCGTTGGATTAACATTTAAAACTGCCATATTATTCCTCGTTTCCAAGGTCTTCAGATTCTTCCTCTACTTCCTTTTTATTATCTCCCAAATATTTATCTATTAACTCATCGTCAATTCTCTTAAGTTCAGTTCTTGGGATAATTGAAAGTAGTTCCCAACCTAAATTTAATGTATCTTCAATTGTTCTATTAGTTTTAAAACCCTGTGATACATATTCCTTTTCAAATCTATCTGCAAATTCTGCAAAGGCCTTGTCAGATTTTGAAAGTGCTGTTTCACCTAAGATAGCAGAAAGTTCTTTTGCTTCCTTACCTGCTGTATAAGCTGCATAAATTTGATTCATTGTATCTGCATGGTCTTCACGAGTTTTTCCTTCGCCTATACCCTTATCTTTAAGTCTTGAAAGTGAAGGAATTGCATTAATTGGTGGTTCGAGACCTTGTTTATATAGTTCAGTTGATAGGATAATTTGTCCTTCTGTGATATATCCAGTAAGATCGGGGATTGGGTGAGTGATGTCCCCTTCAGGCATTGTTAGAATTGGAATTTGAGTAATTGATCCTTCTCTACCTTTTATTCTTCCTGCCCTTTCATAAATTCCTGCAAGATCAGTATATAGATATCCAGGATAACCACGTCTACCTGGTACTTCCTTTCTTGCTGCCGATACTTCTCTTAATGCTTCAGCATAATTTGTCATATCTGTTAATAGTACAAGAACATGCATGCCCATTTCAAATGCCAAGTATTCAGCTGCAGTTAGAGCCATTTTTGGAGTTGCAAGTCTTTCGATTGCAGGGTCATCTGCAAGATTCATAAATAAAACTGCCCTGTCGATTGCTCCAGTTTCAGTTAAGTCATCAATGAAGTATTGAGCTTCTTCGAAAGTAATTCCCATTGCAGCAAATACTACAGCGAAGTCTCCTCCTGAAAGTACAGTGGCTTGTCTTGCAATTTGCGCTGCAAGTTCATTGTGAGGAAGTCCTGCTGCCGAGAAAATAGGAAGCTTTTGACCTCTTACTAGAGTATTAAGCCCATCAATTACAGAAACTCCTGTTTGAATAAATTCAGATGGATAATCTCTTGATACTGGATTTATTGCTGTACCATTTATATCGATTTTTTCTTTCGGAATAATCTTTGGACCGCCATCAATTGGCTCTCCAAGTCCATCGAAAACTCTTCCAATCATATCAGGAGAAACTCCAAGTTCAAGTGGCTTTCCCAAAAATCTTACAGTGGTATCAACTAAATTAATTCCACTAGAGCCTTCAAAAATTTGAACCATGGCCTTGTTGCCATCAATTTCAATTACACGTCCACGTCTTCTTTCTCCAGTTTGAAGTTCAATATCTACAAGCTCCTCATAGGTAGCTCCTTCAACTCCTTCAACTGCAAGTAGAGGTCCAACAACTTCTGTTACAGATTTATATTCTTTAAGCATCTTCATCACCGACCTCTTCTAATTTTTTAAGTTCGCCATCAATTTTTTCTTTAATAGCATCTATCTTTTCTAGACTTTCATTGTCAATGTATTTCATTCTTGCAATGTCTTCTTTTACATCCATTTCTTCAATTTCTGAAAAATAAACTCCAGCTTCAAGAGCTTCAAGAGATTTATCGTAGAAATAAAGAATTGTATCTAGCATTTTATATTGCTTTTCAAGTGGACAATAAGTGTCGACATCGTGGAAGGCATTTTGTTGCAAGAAGTCCTCTCTTATTGACTTTGTGATGTCAATTTTAAGTTGATCTTCATCTGATAGAGTATCTCTACCAACAAGTCTTACAACTTCAAGAAGTCCTTGTTCTTCTTGTAAAAGTGCCATTGCTCTTTTTCTATGTTTAGAAAATTCTTCATTTACATTTTCATCTAGATATTTATCAATTTTTGTTTGGTATAGAGAATAGGAATCTATCCAGTTAATTGCTGGGAAGTGACGTTGATAAGATAAATCGTAGTCAAGTTTCCAGAAAATTTTTACAATACGTAGTGTATTTTGAGTAACTGGCTCAGAAATATCTCCACCTGGAGGAGAAACTGCACCTATTACTGAAAGTGCTCCTTCTCTTTCTTCAGTTCCATTTACCATTACACGACCTGCTCTTTCATAGAATTCTGCAATTCTAGAAGATAAATATGCAGGATAACCTTCATCCCCTGGCATTTCTTCAAGACGTCCACTCATTTCACGAAGTGCCTCAGCCCAACGAGAAGTAGAGTCCGCCATCATAGCTACAGAATATCCCATGTCTCTAAAGTATTCAGAAATTGTAATTCCAGTATAAATTGAAGCTTCACGAGCAGCAACTGGCATATTTGATGTATTTGCAATTAATACAGTTCTCTTCATTATTGACTCATTTGTATTTGGGTCGATAAGTTCAGGAAACTCCATAAGTACATCTGTCATCTCGTTACCACGTTCGCCACAACCTACATAAACTACAATTTGTGCATCTGCCCATTTAGCAAGTTGATGTTGAACAACTGTCTTACCTGAACCAAAAGGTCCTGGTATCGCAGCAGTTCCACCCTTAGTAATTGGGAAGAATGTATCTATAACTCTTTGTCCAGTAACAAGTGGTTCCTTAGGGTCGACCTTTTTCTTATAAGGTCTACCACGTCTTACTGGCCACTTTTGTATCATGTTAAGTTCTTTGTCGCCATCTTTTGTTTCTATAATTGCAATAGTGTCTACAACAGTAAAGCTTCCTTCTTTAATATCTTTAAGCTTTCCCTTAACACCATTTGGGACCATAATTTTATGAGTCACAACTGGAGTTTCTTCAACTGTACCAAGGATATCTCCTGGTTGTAGTTCATCTCCTACATTTGCAACTTTTTTAAATTCCCACTTTTTTTCTCTATCTAGAGGATTTACAGTAACTCCTCTAACTAGAAAATCTCCTGCCTTTTCTTGTAAACCAACAAGAGGTCTTTGAATTCCATCAAACATTTTTTCAATCATGCCTGGTCCAAGTTCAACAGAAAGTGGAGCACCAGTAGTATACACATCATCTCCAGGACCAATGCCTGTAGTTTCTTCATATACTTGGATGGAAGCTTCATCGCCCCTCATTTCTATAACCTCTCCAATGAGCTTGTCTTTAGAAACCTCCACAACGTCATAGACATTGGCATCTTCCATGCCGCTGGCTACAACAAGTGGCCCGGATACTTTTATTATTTTTCCTGATTTCAAAAAAGCCCCTCCTTCTTTTTAGTCACCTAATATATTCGCTCCAATAGCTTTTTCTACATTTTTATTTAAATTCTTCATTCCAATACCAAGAGTTCCCTTATTAGATGGAATAACTATAATTGCTGGTATTAATTTATCTTGGTATCTGTCAATTGTTTTTGGTATTTTTGCTGCCAATTGTTCTGTAATATAAATTACTCCATAATCATCTTTTGCAAGACTGTCTACAATTTTTCTCGCTTCTTTTCCTTCATAGGCTATATACACATCTATTCCTATTGCTTTAAAGGAAAGTATGGAGTCCTTATCTCCTATAACTGCAATTTTATACATAATTACCACGCAACTTTCCTCTTATAAATTCGCTGTCAAGTCCATTTAATTTAGAAACAAAAATTATTCTTAAGTTTTTAATTTCCATTTCTTTTCTCAGACAATATGCAAAAATAACTTCAGGACCATAGGTCATGTACTTTACATCTTCTATTAAATCTAAGAAATAATTATCTAAATCCCTTTCAAAGTCAGAAACTCGTCCAACTTTTTTATATCTCTCAAGTCCTTCTCTAATATATTTATAAATATTTAGCTTCTTGAAGACTTTCATGTCGGGATTAATTTCTATAGTAAATAATTCCAAAAAAGTTGAAACAGAAATATTTCCTCCATCAATTATTATTCTTTCAAGAAAATCGTGATCTCTTTCCTGATTTTTAGCTCTTAAAAGAGTTCTAATATTTGTAAAGTCAATTAAATCCTTTACATATCCTTTAAATAAGTCAGAATCTGTTTCATTTGCTATGATTGATAACTCTTCAAGATATTTATTGTCAAGATATATGTCTATTATTGGTGGATTCTTTTCTTCTTCATATAGTTTTGCTGCCTGGTCTAAAATTCCAAAATACCCATGAGTAATAGTTGAATCTGAATATCCCTCTCTGTATTTTTTAAGATCAAAGTCTTTTATATTCATAATAAGATGACTTAAATCACTATTTAACACATCTTCCTTTAAGACAACTCTCAAATTGTGGAAAAAATACTTCAAAGTCACTAAATCTACGGGCAAATCAGAAGGCGAAATTTCATATATTTCTTTGTAAAATCTTTCAATTTCTGCTGTCAAAATTTTTTCGTATTCTGTAGGAGATTCAAGTTTATTTATATATTCATTGTAAACTGTATCAGATAGAGACCTTAGTGCATCTTCCAAAGTTTCAGCTTCTGCAAGTCTATTAAAAACTTCCTTTGATAGAAGTTTCTTTTCAAGAACTCTGACTCTTGCTGAACTTTGGATAAATTTACTTCTATCCATAATAACCTCCTTTTAAAAGAGCTTTTCTGCTAAAAATAATTCTAAATCTTCTCTTTTAGAACTTAAAATTGATTTAAAATCTCCATTGTATTGAAGGTTTTTATAATTTAAAGTAAATCCCTCATCTACATTTTCATCAGAAATTTTAAAGCCTAAATTTGCTTTTTCTATAGCATCTTTGTATCTTGCAGGAACTTTAAGCACTGCATCTTTACTTATATCAATTCCCTTGATGCTATTTTTTACATAATTTATGAAATCTTCATTGGATAAGTTTTTAAGTTCTTCTAAAACTTTCTTTAAAACCACATCAATTATATCTTGCTTAGCTTTTAAGATTTTATCTCTTGCTTGAAGTTCTTTTGAAGACTTTGCTCTTTTTAATATACCTTCGCTATCTACTTCTGCTCTATTTATAATTCTTTCTGCTTCTGCTTTTGCCTTAGCATTAGAATTTTCTAAAATTTCTCTTTTCTCTTCTTCTGCCTTATTTATTATTTTTTCAGCTTCTTCCTTTGCCTCTCCTTTTATTTTATCAATTATATTTTCTAAACCCTTCATAGTATCACCTATGCTCTAAATAGAATAAAGAATGAAATTGCAAAGGCAAGGATTGCATAAAGCTCAACCATTACTGCAAAGATAATACCCTTAACTTGTTGTTCTTCATTTTTTGCTAAAATATTAATACCTGCAACGGCAACTTTACCTTGTGCGATTGCAGAAATCATGCCTGCAAGACCAATTGTTGCACCACTTGCAAGATACATAAATCCTGAATTAACTGCCATATCTGGAGTTAATCTAAATAATATAAATAGTCCTATTACGAATCCATAAAGACCTTGTGTACCTGGTAGAAGTTGAAGTACAAGTGATTTACCAAACTTATCTGGTTCATCAATAATTACTCCTGCTGCAGCTTCACCTGCCATACCTACTCCCTTTGCTGAACCTGAGCCTGATAATGCAACTGCTAAAAATATGCCTGTGGCTCCAAGTATTAAACCTAAATATTGTGATATTAATTCGCTAAACATATAAACCTCCTACTAATTATTTTCTATGTTAAAATAATCTGATTCTTCTATCATCTTTCTAAAAGGTACTCCTCCACCTTCGTAGAATTTGTTAAACATCTCTACATAAGTTAGCCTTGCTGTGTGAACATAGGCTGATAGATATGATAAAAATGCGTTAAATAATTGGAATACAACAAAAATTATAATTGCTCCAACTTTTCCAAAAATTCCTGAGCCAAAAAGCATTCCAGAAATAATATTTATGGCAAGACCTAAAAATGAACCTGATAATACAAGTGCCATAAGTCTTAGATAAGAAACGAAATCACCAAGATATGATGTAATTCCATAAAGAGAATAAATTCCCCAACCTATTTTACCAGCTGTTGATTTTTCATCTCTACCGCCAGTTAAGACAATTCCAATCATTCCAATTATCATTACTCCAAGAAATATATTTTTAAATGGAGATAGACTATCTATTGCCATTTGAAGAAGTAATCCAATAATTCCAATTAAAGCCATATACCAAAATCCTACATCAAAAAGTGCATCCTTTGGCTTTCCATCTCTTATATCCATGTATGCTTTGATTCCAAGTGCAAAGAAGATGTGAATTCCACCGATTATTAGTGAAATCATTACAAGAATTGTAGAATCTTCTGCTGGATCGATAATTCCCGGAATTTCAATTGCTCCTCCAAAGAAAGAACCAAATATCAAACCAAAAATCATTGTTGAAATGGATAAATAATTGAAAAATTTAATAAATCTTTTCTTGCTATCTGATAAGTTAAAACTCTTAAGGGCTATTAGTGTTCCTAAAAATACTAATAATCCATAACCAAAGTCGCCAACCATAATTCCTGCAAATATGAAATAAAATGGTGCAAAGAATGGAGTTGGGTCAATTTCATTGTACTTTGGCATTGCATACATTTCTGTCATCATTTCAAAAGGTCTTACAAAGGAATTATTTTTAAGCATTATTGGAACTTCTGGCGAATCCCTGTCAGCTTCCTTGACCTGAATGTAGTAATTATCTCCGACAACTTTTTCAATTTCATTTTCAAAATCTTTAATTCTGTCAAAAGGAACATATCCTTCGATTAAATCGACAGAATTTGTCTTTAAAAATTTATCTTGACTTAAGATTTTAATCTTTTCATTGGAATAATAATCGTGAGTTACTTTAAAACCTTGAGTGTACTTTACATAATCTTTTAAACTTTCTTCTGTAGCTTTTATTTCACTTATAATTTTTTCTTTCTGAGATTTAAGTGAATCAATCTCATCAGAAACCACATTTTTAGTTTTTATATTTATTGGAGTAAAGCCTGAAGTTTTAAAAATTTCATCAACATCATTTTCCAATGAGTCGTCATAAACTACTAAGTAGTAAGAATAATTTTTGTCTTGTGATAATTTTTCTTCATATGTCAAATCAAACTCATCTAGAGCCTTTTCAAAATCTGGAGCATACCTATTTGGTATCATTCCAGTTCTAGTCAGTACAAATTCTAAGTTATCTAAATCTGAAATTGGAGAATCAAGTGACTTCCAAGGATTTAATTCTTGAATTTTAGCATCTATATTTTGAATTTTGTTCTTGAGCTTTTCTTTTTTCTCTAATATAGCTTTAATTTCACCATCTATTTTTTCAAAGTTAAAATCAAGAGCCCTTTCTCTTAATTCTTCAAGAGTTAAATTTTCATTTCCCTCTTTTAAAGATTGTAAAGAGCTTTTTTTCTCCTCAAAAGCTTCAAGAAGTTCAATATCATCTTTTGCTCTTTTTATAACCGAATCAATATGGACCAGTTCATCAGAAGATTTTATCTCATTTAAATCTTCATCTTCACTTTTGCTCTCAACAATGTGCACATACTCAAATTTTTGAAATCTATCAAGAATTTTCTTTCTATCATTATCAAAGGTAAAGAGGTTAAATTTACTCATATTAACTATTGCCATAATTATTCACAATCCTCTCTACGACTAATTTGACTATATCTTTGTCATCTGATTTCTGTGAAATCTCTTTCACAAAATTTTCAGCATCACCTATTATAGGCTCGCCTAATCTTTCACCCTCTTCTTTAGCCTTATCTAATAGAAGAGTCTTTTTAGTTTCAGCATCATCAATTGTCTTTTTATATGACAAATCAGCTTCTTCTTTGGCTTTTTCGATAATTTCTTTTGCTTTTAACTTTGCATCTTCAATTATCTTTTTAGCCTCTTTTTCAGAATCTGTTACTATTTTAACTGCATCAACTGACACTAAATCACCCCCACTGTGAAATCATTTTCTTATATTATATCACTAAATAAGAACTGTTAAAAATCATTTACAAAATTTTTAACATTTAATATAACTATACCCTGTTAAAGCTGAATTTAATTAAAAAAATAAATTATTTATGAAAGAAAAACAAAGAAATGTAAAAAAATCGTAAAAATTTACTCCTAAACCTTTATAAAAATATAAAATTTAGAACTTTCTATAACTAAAAGAAAAATCCTCAACCTTTCGATTTAATTCTTTTATATCTATTTACTTTTATAAAGCATTATATTATTATTATTATTATTATTATTATTATTAGAAGTTCAAGTGATATTGGAGGTAATTATGAAAAAAAGATTATTTGTAATCCCTATTATCTTACTATTTATTACAAGTTGCTCTAATAATAAGGATTTAAAAAATGATTTGATGAAAGTTGATTTAGATGAATTTTATAACACTAAACCAATAAGCACCGATATATCATCTATTTCTTTTGTAACTAATGAAAACCATAGCGAAAAAGTTTCAAAAATTTATGATACTTATGAAGAACTTAAAAATGATTTAAAACTCGAATTTCTTAATTCACCATATTTTGATGACATTAATTACGATTATATTTATTCTACTGACGGATTTAATTCAACTATAAATGTTTTCTTCAAAGATACAAATCCATATTATTATGGTGTTGAATCCTTATCAAGAGATGGAATACTTCATTTAATTATTTCTTGGATAGATAACCCCGCACAAGATCCATATTCTGTAGCAATTCTAGGCGGAAGTGAATTAATAGAAACTTATAATATTGTAGATACAACTGTTTCTATTATTAAGGAAACAAGAGGAGATAAAGTTTTTTATTCTTCTATTTTTAAGTACAATGACATGACATATTTTATAAAGGATGAAAAAGATTTAGAAAAGTTAAAAGAAATAACTGAAAGTTTCCCAGTAAATAAAATAATCCCTTCAGTATCTTGCTGAAGGGAATTTTTTAATTCTTTATCAAATTTTGAAATGCATTCATATTGTAAACTTTTGACACTAAAAGTATTGAAATAAGCTTATCTGCATAGTCTGTAATTATTTGAATTACAAGTACAACTAAAAAGTCTGGAAAGTCTACTACGGCTCTAATTGCCTGAACTATGTAGCTTGATCCTGCAGTTGTAACTGTGCCAAAAAGATACGTTGCTATAAGTGCTGATGATATTGCAGCAGGAATTGACATTACAGGAGTCAAATAAAATTTTGACTTCACATCGTCTTTCTTTAAAAATGTAAAGTATCCTGCAGTAAATCCAACTATAAGTTGTGTCGGCATAAAGTAAAGTGCAACAGGGTCTCCTATTGTGTTTACAAATGCAGTAATCACACCTGTTAGCAGACCAAAAATTGGTCCAAATGTAAAACCTGCCATTATAGTTCCTATGGAATCAAGATAAACTGGAATCTTTACAAGTACTCCAATCATTGATCCCGCCATGTTAATTGCAACGCAAAGTGCAAGCATAGTTAAAGTTTTTGTGTTAATTTTCATATTAATATCTCCAAAATTTCCTTATCTACTTTTTCACCAGTGAAAATTTCTATAAATTCAGTCCAAACTTCGAGTATTTTTAAATCTTCATAGAGAATAATGTTTTTATCTTGCTTTAGAAAATCCATTCCATCTACCATTAGCATTCCCCTTGCATCACCATCAGTAATAACAGATGCGTGATAGGAATTTTTAGTAAATAAATCTTCTCGAAGTTCTGCAAGCACAACGAGCGGGTCGTTAATTACAGAACCAATAATTTTTTCATATTCCCAATGAAAATCCATGTAGAAATTTGTTATCTTTTCGAGGAAATCTCCTCTGTTCTTATTAAGTCTTTTAATATAAGATAAAATATTTGGAGTTAGCACGAATTTGCGTGTAACATCAAGTGGAATGATTTCGATATTTGCATTTTTAATTACATAATCTGCAGCATCTGGATCCACATAAAAATTGAATTCAGAAACCGGGCTCATATTGCCATAACTTTTGTAATTTCCACCCATGACAATAATTCTAGTGTCTTTAAAAGCTTCTTTATCTTTCTCTAATGCCCTAGCAATATTAGTTAGTGGTCCCAATGCAAAAATTGTAAGACCGCCTTTTTTTGCCTCTCTAATTAGAAAATCTTCGGCATCTTCAGCATAATTTTTCTTTTCATAATCTAAAAAAGTTTCGCCGAGACCATCGGTGCCATGAGTGTCCTCTGCATTAATTAATTCCTTTTTAAGAGGATTAATTTTGCCAAGATGAATATCAAAACCTCTTCCCAAGAATTTTGAAAGTCTGCAAACATTGATGTATCCTTTATTAACATCAACATTTCCAGAAACTAAAGAAATCCCGAGAATTTTATATTCCTTTGCCATGCTCGCAAGCATAATAGCAATAGAATCATCAATTCCGGGATCCGCATCAATAATAATTTTTTTCATTTTTAACCTCCAATTCTTTGGAGAACATAGTTTTTTATACTTGGAGTTCCCGAACAAGTGCTTTCTATTATAACCTAATTTTAGAAATCCCTCAAGTTAGTGAATAAAATTTTAGCAAAGAATGATATAATAAAAATAGAATGGAGTGATACAAATGAAAAAATTTACTAAAATAATGAGTATACTTATGATTTCCATGACTTTATTTGCTTGTAGTAAAAAAGAACCAACAGAAATTGCTGGAACAAATACAACTAAAAATTCACAAGAATCAACAAATGTTACAAATAAAGCAAATACAATTGATTTAATTGAAAGACCATTTGAAACATTTAATTTTCAAACAATAGATATAAAAACTGGAGAAATCGTAAAATCAGAAGATGTCTACAATAAACCCTACACAATGATTAATATATGGGCAACATATTGCGGACCTTGTAAAAAAGAACTACCTGATTTACAAAAATTATATGAAAATTATGGAGATAAAATAAACATCTTGGGAATAGTGGCAGATACAAATGCAAATATGACAACAAATGTCGAAGAAGCCCTTGCAATAATGAAAGATGCAGGCGTTGAATATGTAAATATAATGCCAAACCCAACAATGGAAGAAGATATGAGTAAAATAACAGCCTTCCCTACAACAATATTTGTAGACGATAAAGGAAATGTCGTGGGAGGATACCTTGGAGCTTATGAATACGATAGAGTAGCAGCAACAATTGACGAGCTATTGAAATAAAAATATCACTTACTATTTATTCAAAAATTATAATCAGAAAAAACAGACGTAAAAACAAACGCAAATTTTTACGTCTGTTTTACGTCTGATGAACGTGCGTATTTATCTTTGTAATAATTATTAAGAAAATACATTTTTAAAACTATCATTTCTATATCTTTTAGTATTTTACGAAGATTGTTGAACATAACCTTGATTAGTTAATTCTTTAAAAAATTCAAAGAAGATTTTTAAAATTTCTTGAAGAATATAGAACTCTAATAACATTAATATTTTTTACAATATTATCAACCTCATAAAATATAAGATATTTTTTTACAGGGCAAATTTTAATATTCTTTTCCTTAATTCCATCATATTTTCTAAATCTTTCAGGCATATAACTTAAGTTGTATATTGAATCATAAATTGATTGCACTATACCTTCAGAAACTTCAAGTTCGCCTAATTCAATGCTAATATAAGTTTTAATATCAATAATATCTTGTATTGCTAGGTCTGATAATAAAATATTATAACTTTCCATAGTTATCTATTTCCAAAAAAGCATCCTCAAAAGATTTAAATTTCCCATTTTCAAAATCTTGTAATCCCAATTCGAGCATTTCTTTTAAATCATCTTCTGAAACATCAGAAATATCAAATAATCTTTTCTTTGGAAACTTTATTTCAAAGGGAAGACCATTATTCAAAATAATTTGCCTGTAATATAAATCTATTGCATTAGAAGATGTAAGACCTAAATTATTTAAAATACTCTCGGCCTTCTCTTTTATTTCAGGATTCATTCTAATATTCAAATTACATGTTTTAGACATAATAAGCTCCTTTTTCTTTTAATATTATATTTTTGTGGTAACAATGTCAATACAAATTTATAAAAACCTTGTTTTATAATTATTGAACAAGGATATATTCTTTACAAATTATCATATAAAAAAGTGCTACCACCAGAGTAACACTTTTTGAAAATCAATTATTTTTATCTAAACCTAAACTCTTCTTAATTCCAACCTTAGCAGGCTGTCCCTCTGGGGCTGTCTGCATCTGCCTCAAAACCCTCTCTATTCCATAGTAAAGGACAGCCCTAAAGGGCAGCCCTTTACCTACCTACTCATCCAATATAGGATTAATCTTTTTTATTTCCAATGTCTTCACTTTTTGTCTCTATTAATCCAATACTTCGTTATCTTTGATTCTAAAAATTTTTTTAAAATGATGAATTGCAAATAATAATGCGACACTTAGAGCAAACTAAGTTCGTGCATAAATACATCAAATGGAGTTTGATAATTTAAACACTTCCTAGGTCTACTATTAAGCTCCATTAAATTTTTAATTAGTTCATTAACTGATATTTTTGCTAAATCTGTTTTCTTTGGATAGTATTCTCTTAAAAGTCCATTTGAGTTCTCATTAGTTCCTCTTTGCCAAGCTGAGTATGGATCTGCAAAATAGAATTCTATCCCCATGTTTTCTATGTCTTTATAGCAGGCAAATTCTTTCCCTCTATCAGATGTGAAGCTTTTTAAGGCTTGTTTTGGGAGTGGATATATCAATTTCTTAATTGCTTCTAACATTGAATCCTTGCTTCTATCTTTCATAGGTATTGCTATATAAAACCTAGATTTCATTTCAACAAAAGTAGCTAAACAACCTTTACTTTTACCTCTCGATGATACAACCGTATCTAATTCCCAATGACCAAATTCTTCTCTTTTCTTTATCAGCTTAGGTCTTTTTCTTATTGGAGTTCCAATATTAAATCTTCCTCTTGTTTCTTTTACTTTCCTTGACTTAGCTTTTCTTCTAAGCTTTGTAATATTAAAATTTATAATACCAGAATAAAGCCAATTATATATAGTTTTAA
>NZ_JAHLQO010000006.1 GCF_018919265.1 Peptoniphilus ovalis | reverse complement strand
CTGGTTTGCTTTGTGATTTTATCACGATTGTTATCGATTATATCGATTTTATATCTTCACACTATTTAATTATCATGTTTCTTGCTACCTCAACGAAGTAGCTTATTTATTATAACTTCTTAAAAAATTATTGTCAAGTAAAATTTACAAATTTTTAAAATAAATTTTACTTTCTTTTTAAGAAGGTTGCCTCTTAAGACAACTTGTATAGTATACATCGGAATTCAATTTGTGTCAAGCAATATTTATAAACTTTTTATAAAATTTTCAAGCTCTTCATTTGGCTTTATATTAAGGGCTTTCTCTAAATATATTTTTGCTTCTTGTGTTAAATTTTTATTTAAAAGTATTATACCTAGATTGTAATTTAGTGGATAGCTATTATTTAATTCTTCTAGGCCCATCTTCAATACTTCTTCTGATTTATCTAAATTATTTTCTGCTGCATATAATGTTGACAGTAAATTTACATTTTCTTCAAAAACTTCTTTTTCTATTGATTGTAAAGCAAATTCTTTTGCATTTATACTGTCTCCCATATTATAGTAGATAAGTGCTGCCATATAATAGTATTCTGCATTCTTATCAAAACTATCGCTTATGTCTTTTAAAAGATTAAGCGCTTTATTATACTCTCCATAGGATAGATAAGTTTTAGCGCTGTCATAATTTACATTATCTCTTATACTTTCTATCTCTTCTCTAGTCTCTTCTTTTAATTCTTCATCTTTTGAGTAATTCATAAACTTTTCAAAATATAAATTTGCCTTTATATATTTTGAAAGACTTAGATTAATATATGCAAGTCTATAATATGCGAGGTCATATTGTTCGTCTTCATCTAAAACTTGATTATATTTTTTAATTATTAGGTTTAACAACTTATCGCTTTGTTCTAGATCTTCTTCAAAGTTTTTATTATAAATTGCTTCTAAGATATTTCCTTCTTTAAATAATATATCTGCATCAAAACCGAGTATATTTTCATATCCCCTTAAAAATATTAGGGAGTCCAATAAATCAGTTTCTTCGTTTTCATAAGCTTTATGCATTATATATTTTTTAAGATTAAGCTTTAGTTTTATTAAAATATCTACATACTCTTTTTTATATTTAAAGTCTTTATCTATTCCTAATAGATAAATAATTGCTTCAACGATTTTTTCAATGTTTATTTCTTCTTCAAGTTCCTTTTCATTAATTCCTTCTATTAGATAGTTTAATTTTATAGGAAGAGAAAATCCCACAGGAAGTTTAAAATCTCCAAGTTTATATTCTTCTTTAAGTTCTATAAAAACTATATTTTTTAATTTTTCATCTATTTCTTTTCTAAAAAGATTTTCCATATAAATCTCTCTCTTTCTTTTATTAGTTTATTATAGCATTAATCTTTATTTTTAAAAATTCAATTAAAAAAGGACCTGAATTTTATCAAGTCCTAAAAATTATAATTCTCCCATATAAGCTCTTTTTCTTCTAGTTGATCCATATAATATTTTATAAAGATTCCCTCTAAATACTGCATATATTGCTGTTGCAATCATTGCTATCAAAACTTTTAAATTGTAAATGTTAAAGATATCTCCTAAATATATTCCCGTCACTAAATTTTGACCAAGTGGTATATCTATAATACTTGAACTTAAAAGAATTTGTCTAAAATCAAATCCAAGTAAAAATAGTATTAGTAAATATATTGCAAAAGGTATTAGCCAAAGAATAAAGTTTTCTTTCATAAAATTAAAGGAACTTTTATAAGCTTCGGTGTAATATTCGCCCTGTATATAAATACTTTCAGCAATTGGATTTAGTGCCAATGCTAATATCAGAGAAAACAATAATCCAACTCCTGGCGTTGCCATAAGAACTGGCATAAGCCAAGAGATTAAAATTAATATAAAATACACAGAATAAATAGATGCAAAATAATTTTGAAAAGTGTTTTTCAAATTTCTAAAACTAAGTCTATTGTAGTAAATTAAATCGCTTAACATGGAATAATAACTTGAAAGTATTAGTGAAGTCATCACTGGCATTAAAAATCCCATTAACATTCCCACTGGAGCTAAAAGTGTTCCCATAAATGCAAAGGCAAAAGTGTATATTATTGAATATATCAGTGGCACTATTAGAATTATTGGATTCTTTTTTATATTATTTATAGTTTCATTAAATGCTCTTTTATAAACTAATTGTAAATCTTCGAAAAAATTCATCACATCACCTTACATTTTTTCTGGTGCTTTTATTCCAAGTAAATAAAGTCCTTCTTTAATTACATTTTTTACTCCATAGCAGAGTAAAAGTCTTGTGTTTTTAAGTTTTTCATCTTCTACTAAGATTTGTGTTTGGTTATAAAATTTATTGAAGTTCTTTGCAAGCTCAACTACATATCTTGTTATAAAGTATGGCTCATATTTTTCATGCGCATCAATTACAACATCTGTAAAGTTATAAAGGCTTCTGATAATATCAATTTCAAGTTCTGAATTTAAAAGCGAAGGTTCAAATTCATTTTCTATATTAAAATTACCTTTCTTTAATAACGAAGAAATTCTTGCGTGAACATATTGTACATATGGTCCTGTTTCTCCTTCAAAGGATAGAGTTTTGTCCCAATCAAATACATAATCTTTAATTCTGCCATTAAATAGTTCTTGGAATTTAATTGCGCCTATACCTACAGTTTGTGCCAACTCTTCTTTATTTTCGATTTTTATGTTTTGCTCTTCTTCTCTCTCATCTAATATGTGAGTAACTTTTTCTGTTGCTTTATTTAATACATCTTCAAGATATAGAACTTTTCCCCTTCTAGTGGAAAGTGTTCCATCTTCAAGAGACACCATTCCAAAAGCAACGTGAACTATTTCATCATACCAATCAAATCCAGCTTTCTTAAGAGCTGCCTTTAATTGTTTGAAGTGAAGACTTTGTTGACTTCCTACGACATAAATATTTTTATAAGGTTTGTATGTTTCATGTCTGTATTTTGCAGCAGCTAAATCTCTTGTTAGATAAATTGTAGTTCCATCACTTTTAACAACAATTGCAGGTGGAAGATCGTATTCTTCTAGATTTATTACTTCTGCACCTTCAGATTCTTCTAATATATTTCTTTCTCTAAAATCTTCAATAAGTGCAGGCATTTTGTCTGAATAGAAAGATTCTCCATTGTAAGAATCAAATTCAATATCTAGCATATCGTAAACTCTGTTGAATTCTTGAAGAGAAACATCTTTAAACCATTTCCAAATTTCTACTGCTTCTTCATTTCCATTTTCAAGTTCCTTAAACCAGTAGCGGCATTTGTCTTTTACTTCTTTTGATTTATCTGCTTCTTCATTTACCTTTACATAAAGCTTTAAAAGCTCATCAATTGGATTTGCTTCAATTGCTTCCTTGCTGCCCCATTCTTTGTAAGCATAAATTAACATACCAAATTGAGTGCCATAATCTCCAAGGTGATTGATTGCAATTGTGTTGTATCCTAGGAATTTATAAATTCTCTTTAATGAATCTCCAATTACTGTTGAACGAATATGTCCAATATGAAAAGGCTTTGCAATATTTGTTGAAGAATATTCAACAATTACATTTTTGTCCTCTCCATAATTTATTTTTCCAAACTCATCTTTTTTATCAATTGTTTCTTTTAAAATTTCTTCTGCTAAAATATTTTTATTTATATAAAAATTAATATAAGCTGATTTATTTTCTACTTTTTCAAAGTATTTTGATTCAATTTCTCCTGCTAATTCTTCTGCAATTATAGCTGGATTTTTTCTAAATATTTTTGCTAAACTAAATACTGGAAAAGCAAAGTCCCCAAGTTCATAGTTTGGCGGTACTTCAATCATTTGATTTATTTCATCTTTATTTAAATTTTCTATTTTTTCATCTAATATTTTTATAATTTCTTCTCTAAAATTAATCATATTAACTCCTGTTATTTCAATGTTACTACGCTGACTCCGTCTCCGCCTTGATTGTACTCTGCATCCTTGAAAGATTTTACTATATTTACACTTCTCATATAATCTCTTAATTTTTGACGAAGAACTCCCGTACCCTTTCCATGAATTATTCTAACTGATTTTAATCCAGAAAGATAGGCATCATCAAGATATTTATCGATAATATCTTTAGCATCTTCGAAATTTTTACCTCTAATATCTATTTCACTTTTTACATTAGTAGTTTTGTTTTTAAGAATTTTTCGAGTGTTGTTCTTAGTAGTGCTTTCCTGAGTATCAACTTTTGTAAGAGAATCTTTAGGCATCTTCATCTTCATAATACCAGATTGAACTAAGACATTTCCCTTATTATCTGGAAGCTCAAGTACTGTTGCTTCGTTCCCAAGAGAAGTTCTTACTCTATCTCCAATTTTTATATTTTTAATTGGATTGTGAGATTTTTTAATTTCTAAATCAGAATCCTTAGAAGATTTCTTAAGTGATTCTCTTAATAAATCTTGAGCATCTTGAATTTTCTTGGAATTTTCTGAAGATATATTATCTCTTGCTTCGCCTATTTCTGATAATATTATATCAACATTTTCTCTAGCATTAAGTAATAATCTTCTAGCTTCATCACGAGATTTTTCTAAGATTTTTTCCTTTTGATTTTCAAGGTTTTTAATTCTCGATTCTAGTTTTTTGTTTTTTATTTCTAAATCTCTTTTTTCTTTTTCAAGTTCTTCTCTATATTCTCGAATTTTTGTCCTATCCTTATCAATTGACTGAAGAACATCTTCAAATTCAATACTTGATGAAGATAAAAGTTTCTTTGATTCTTCTATTATTTCATTTGGAAGACCAAGTCTTCTTGAAATTTCAAAGGCATTTGATTTCCCTGGAACTCCAATCAAAAGTCTATAAGTTGGAGAAAGTGTATCTACATCAAATTCCATGCTTGCATTGGCAACTCCTTGTGTAGTGAGCGCATAAATTTTAAGCTGATTATAGTGAGTTGTGGAAATACATCTTATTTCTCTTTGTAGCATAAAATCCATTATTGCTCTGGCAAGAGCTGCACCTTCCGTTGGATCAGTTCCTGCTCCAAGCTCGTCAAATAAAACCAGTGAATTTTTATTTACATTTTTTAGAATATATACAATATTTACCATGTGAGATGAGAATGTTGAAAGTGATTGCTCAATTGATTGCTCATCTCCAATGTCAGCAAATATTTTTTCAAAAACCGCAATTTCTGAGGATTCTTCAGCTGGAATTAAAAGTCCAAACTGTGCCATAAGTGTTAGGAGACCAACAGTTTTTATACTTACTGTTTTACCACCTGTATTAGGTCCTGTAATTATAAGTGAGGAAAAATCATATCCTAAATTTATATCGATTGGCACAGCAGTCTCTCTATCTAAAAAAGGATGATAAGCTTTAACTAAATTAATTTTCTTATATCGATTTAGTCTTGGCATAGTGGCATGATATTTAATTGCAAGATTTGCTTTTGCAAATATAAAATCCACTTCTATTAAAATTTCTTGATTACTAATAATTTCTTCAGCTGATTCTGCTACGCCTTCTGATAACTCTTTTAGAATTTTATCTATTTCTGCATTTTCTTTAGAATAGAGTTCTCTTAGTTCGTTGTTTGCTTCAACTACTGCCATTGGCTCAATATAAGCTGTTTGACCAGACCCAGAAACATCGTGAACAAGGCCTCTAACTCGAGCTTTGTTCTCAATTTTAACAGGAACAACATATCTTCCCTCTCTCATTGTAACTATGCTCTCTTGCAAGAAATCAGAATGAGTATTTAAAATTGAATTTAGTTTATTTTTAATAGAATCTTTCTTTGAAGAAATGCTTCTTCTAATTCTTGAAAGCTCTCTTGAAGCATCATCAGCAATTTCATTCTCAGAAATAATTTTCGAATTGATTTCATCTTCTAAAGATTTATTTGTAAATAAATTTTCAATTAACTTATCCATATAATTAATTTCAATTTCTTCTCTGTTGATGCTATCTTTTTTAATATAAGTTTTAAGGCCTCTTGAAACTCTTAAAAAATCAGAAACTTCTAAAAGTGCCTTTGCAGTCAGTGCTCCACCAATTTCAACTCTTCTTATAATATTTTTAATATCTACTATTCCAAAAAGTCTTGGCTCACCTTTAAAATTTATAAGCTTTAAAGCTTCTGCTGTCTCTTTTAATCTTTTTTCAACTTCATCAAAGTCTGTTGAAATTTCTATTTTATCTATATATTCAGTTGTAATGCTTGCACTTGCAAGTTCTTTTAAATCCTCAAGAACTTTTTCAAATTCTAGAGTTTTTATAGCTTTACTAAAAGCATTATCCACTGATAATCCCCCTATTAATATGTCCTTTTGTAACTCCCGAATATTTATTTTCTAGTTTTCTTCTAATTTTTTTGTATTTATCTTCAGAAAAACTTAAATATAAATCAATAATCTCATCTGTAAATTCATCTGCTAAGATGACTAAATTTATATTTTCATTTCTAATTTTATTAACATATCCATCAAGCAAAATTGGATATGAATTAAAAATTTCTGTAAAAGTGTTGTGTCTTAGTACTTCGAAATCTACAGACTTGGCATCTCTTATTAAATAATTTTTGTGTTCGCAATTTGGACAATCTCTCTCATCTACACAGCCTTTAATAACAGAGTAAGGACAGTGTTTCATTGTCATTACTGGAATTCTTCCATAAGAGACAATATTTAGATTTGCATCTGTATTCTTTATAATCTCATCAATTTGTCTACTGTTAAGCTCAGGAGAAAGAGTAATAGAATGCAGCCCTTCATTATTGTAAAACTCAACTGTTTCTGAATTAAATACATTTAATCCAATATCTGCATTGATTTCAAAGTCATCATTATTAAAAATTTCGATTTCAGATAAATTATTCGCCCATATACCCTTTACAAAATCATTTTTTAAAATATAATTTCTTAGATTTTCAAGTTCTTTATAGGAATAAAACTTATCTAAGTATATTGAAACATTTTTATTTAAATTAAGTTTTTTATATTTTTCTAAATCTTTTACTCTTAAGATTATTTCATCAACTTCATTTAAGTCAGTGTTTTTTAAATCTTCTAAGTTAGTAAAGAATACTTTTATCCTTGAAGCAAGTTTTTTCTCTTTCGATTTATATTCTCTTTCAACATAAGATTTTTCATTTCTGTTAAGTCTACTTTTTAAAATCTTTCTTTCAAGATTTTCTACAACTTCACGTCTTAATTTATTTATAGACGAAACTGGCATAAAGGCATTGCCCTTTATATCAATTTCTAAATTTCTTATTTCAAAAATACTATCTCCAAGCTTTGAGATGTTTTCCTCTGCTTTTTCTTTTGAAAGAGGTGCGTTTTTTGCTTCTTGAACTTCTTCCTCGAGCTCGAAAATTGAGTCGAAATCTTCTGTTTTTGCAAATATTTTAGGGAATTTCCCCACTTCTATTTCAACTTTTATATCAATATCTTTTTTAAATTCATAATCTTTTAATTTTTCATCGATTTTTTCATAAAGTTTAATAGAATAAGTTCGATTTATATTAGAGTTCTCTAAAGGCTTTTTATTTAAATTTAGTTTATAGTCCCTATCTTTTTTATAAAATTCTTCAGATTTAAAGCCAAAATTACCTCTATCTCCTAAAAACTCAAGTCCATCTCCAGGATAAATATCTTCATTGAATCTTACAATTACATCTTTTTTTGCAGAAACTACTTTTCCTATCTCAACACCTCTATTATCGGGCCTATCAAAGGATGTGAAATTTCTCCCAAAGTCTCCATTAAAAAGTCCCTTTGTAAAACCTCTATTAAAAACTTGCGTGGTGTCTTCTTTATCTTTTAAAGTCAAGTTATTTTCCAAAGCTTTTCTATAGCTTCTTACTACTTGATATACATACTCTGGATTTTTCATTCTTCCTTCGATTTTAAGTGAATATCCACCAGCATCTATAATTTTTCCAACATCTTCTAGCGTGTTTAAATCTTTAGGAGATAAATAATATTTTTTATCTGCAATTTTATTTCCGGAAAAGTCATAGATGTCATATGCTTTTCGACAAGCTTGAGCACATTCCCCTCTATTTCCAGATTTGCCACCAATCATTGAACTCATTAAACATTCTCCAGAATAAGAAACACATAATGCTCCATGGATAAATGTTTCAATCTCGACATCAAGTGTAGAAATTTTTTCTATTTCGAAAAGTGGAGTTTCTCTTGCAAGGACAACTCTTGAAAATCCTAACTCTTTTAAGAATTTGGCTCCATAGTAATTATTAATAGCCATTTGTGTAGATGCGTGAATTTCAAAGTCAGGATAATTTTTTCTAATTTCACGAGCAAGTCCCAAATCTTGTAAAATTAAAGCGTCAACTCCAACTTCATATAAATCTTTCACAAGATTTAATGCTCTTTTTAATTCAAAATCAGCAACTAAAATATTTACAGTTACATAAATTTTAACATCTCTTAAGTGGCAATAATGAATTGCCTCTTTTAAGTCTTCAAGTGTGAAGTTCTTTGCCTTAGCTCTAGCTGAAAATTCCCATGCTCCTAAATAAACAGCATCAGCACCTGCAGACACAGCTGCCCTAAGAGCAGCCATATCACCAGCAGGTGCTAACACTTCATAATTATTTTTCGTCATAAAGATTTTCCAATTCTCTTGAAAGATCTATAATTCTTCTTTGTGCGTTGTTGTTCTTTTCTTCTAATGTTTCAACATCTTTTTTAATAGTTGCTAACTCATCTTTAAGACTGTCAACTTCTTTATTCTTTTCTAAAATTTCTTTGTTAGACTTTCTAAGCTTGTCATCAGTTTCAGAAGATTTTGTTTCGAGATCTTTATATTTTTTTATTAAGTTATTATTTTCATTTTCAAAAATTTGAAGTTGTTTTTTCAAATCTTTAATTTCTTCAATCTTTTCCAAAGTTTCCTTTTCATTGGATTGTAAGTTTTCAATATCGATTTTATCAGCCTTAGTTTTTTCCAATTCGTCAAGAATATTTAATGCCACAAGTGTAATAGTTTGAACTTGATTTAATCTGAAATTATTTTTTGAGGTTTCATTTATTTTGCTATCAAGATCACCAGCTATTTTTTTAATGTAATTTTCATCATCATTACCTGTAACAAAAAATTTCATGCCATCAATATTTACTTCGATTCTTTTATGGTCCATAGTACCTCCTTAAGATCTCAGCTTAGCATCCTTTTCTTTTTCTATTTCTTCAACAATTTTTTCGCAAATTTCTGTTACTTCTCCATCTTCTAGAGTTCTATCAGGTGCTCTAAATACAAGTGAGAATGCAACAGATTTTTTACCTTCTTCTATATTTTCGCCTTCATATATATCAAATACCTTGAAAGATTCCAATAAGTCCTTTCCGTGTTTTCTAGAAATTTCTTCTAGTTCAACTGAGTCAATTTCTCTATCCATTACAAAGGCAAAGTCTCTCTTAATTGTCGGATATTTTGGAAGTTCTTTGTAATAGTAATTGTCTATAGTGTGTTCAACTATTAAATCAAAGTCTAGTTCTGCTACATAAGCCCTCTTTTTAAGTCCATAATTTTCTAAAACTTTTGGATGAACTTCTCCAAATATTCCAAGGCTCTTGCCATCTAATAAAAATTCTGCAGATCTTCCTGGATGTAAGAAACTTGCTTCTTTTCTTCTGACTTCTAATTTGTCGATTCCAAGATACCAAAGTATTTTTTCAATAGATTCTTTAAGATAGTAAAAATCTCCTAAATCATAGAATCCCATTGTGAGTTTTAATTTTTCGCTTGGTAATTCTTCTCCTGTAGGTAAAAAAGTATTTCCAATTTCAAATCCACCTACATTTTCATTTCCTCTTGCGAAGTTTTTAGCAAGTGCATCTATCATTGATGGCACCATAGTAGTTCTCATAATTGAGTAATCTTCACCAAGTGGATTTAAAATTTTTAAGATATTTTCATCTTTTTCTTCATAATTTGCCTTTTCATAAGCTGAAGGACTGATAAATGAATATGTCATAAATTCAGAATATCCAAGTCCTATTAAAAGATTTTTAATTCTATCTTCAACATTTCTAAATCTTGGCTTTCTACCAACTGTCAAAGTTCCCTTTAACATTTGTGGCTCTATATTTTGAAGTCCATAAATTCTGGCAACTTCTTCAATTAAGTCTTCTTCAATTTCTAAATCAAGTCTTTCTGTTGGAGTAGTTGCTATTAAAGTATCTCCATTTATTTCTGTTTCGATTTCAAGTCTATTTAAAATACTTTCGATTTCTTCGATACTTAAATCAATTCCTATAAGATTATTACATTTTTCTCTTCTAAGTTTTATTTTATTAGGTTCATTTAATTTATTTATAACATCTTTATTTCCGCCGACAACTTCTGCAATTCCAAGTTTTTCAGCAAGTTCACAAACTCTATCAACTGCAACGCTTGAAAGATTAGCATCAATTCCCTTTTCAAATCTAGATGATGCTTCACTTCTAAGTCCAAGTCTTCTTGATGTTTTTCTAATATTTTCTTTGTTGAAATTAGCTCCCTCAAGAAGTACATTTACAGTTTTATCAGTAATTTCTGAATCAAGTCCACCCATAACTCCTGCAAGACCGATTATTTCAGTTCCATCAGTGATTAAGATATCATCAGAAGTTAACTTTCTAGTTTCGCCGTCAAGAGTAACTGTTGTTTCTCCATCCTTTGCCATTCTAACTACAATTTTTCTATTTTTTAATGTATCTAGGTCAAAGGCATGAAGAGGTTGACCATATTCAAGCATTACAAAGTTAGTGAGGTCAACTATATTTGAAATTGGACGAACTCCAGCTTGCATTAAATAAGCTTGAAGCCATAGTGGAGATGGTCCTATTTTTAAATTCCTTAAAATTTTAGAATAATATCTGTTGCAATTTTCTGTTTCTAAAACTATATCATCAAAAAATTCTGAAAAATCAGATTGTTCATTATTTATTTTTATATCATTGTGCTTAACTTCTAAATCGAAAGTAGCTGCAGTTTCAACAGCCATTCCCATTACGCTAAGTGAATCAGGTCTATTTGGAGTGATTTCAAGCTCAAGAATTTCTTCATTCATGTAAAGAGCTTCTATTGCACTCTTTCCAACTTCACCTTCTTCTGGAAATATGAAAATTCCATTTCTTGCTTCTTTAGGTATAACTGAAGTTTCAAATCCAAGTTCTTCAAGTGAGCAAAGCATTCCATTTGACTCAACTCCACGAAGTTTTCCCTTTTTGATTTTAGTTCCACCTGCAATAGTTGAACCGTGAAGTGCAACTGGTACATATGCACCCTCAAAAACGTTTTTTGCTCCAGTTACTATTTGAATTTCTTCTCCCACATCTACTTGACATACTACTAGCTTGTCAGCATCAGGGTGTTTTTCTATTTTATTAATTTTTCCAACTACGATTTTATCTAATCCTTCAGAAGGATTTATAATTGACTCAACATGAGAACCAGAATTTGAAAGTCCATCAGCTAGTTTTTTAACATCGAAGTCGAAATCAACATAATCTTTTAGCCATTTAATTGGTAAATACATTTTATGCCTCCTTAAAACTGTTCTAGGAATTTCTTGTTATTATCAAACATCATTCTAATATCTGAAATTTGATATCTAACCATTGCAATTCTGTCGATTCCCATGCCAAAGGCAAATCCTGAATATTTTTCAGGGTCAATGCCACAATTTCTTAGTACATTTGGATGAACCATTCCACATCCTAAAAGTTCCATACTCCAACCAGTGTGAGAGCAGCTTGGACAGCCTTCACCACCACATCTTGGGCAAGTAGTATCGACCTCTAAACTTGGTTCAGTAAATGGGAAATAATGTGGTCTAAATCTAGTTTTCATATCTTCTCCAAAGAAGGATTTTACAAAATAATTTAGAGAATCTATTAAGTTTGCAATTGAAATATTTTCATCAACTACAAGTCCCTCTAATTGGTGAAACATTGGAGAGTGAGTCGCATCTACTTCATCAGATCTAAAAACTCTACCTGAACAAATCATTCGAATTGGAGCGCCATGTTCTTTCATTGCTCTAATTTGTACTGGGGAAGTTTGCGATCTTAAAATTGTATTCTTATCAAAATAAAAAGTATCAGACATATCTCTAGATGGGTGATCCTTAGGAGCGTTAAGAAGATCAAAGTTGTTTTCTACAGTTTCTATTTCCGGTCCATCATAAACTGTAAAGCCCATATGTGTAAATAAATCTTCTAAGTCTTCAAGAGTTTTCTTAAGAGGATGTCTATGTCCAAGAATTAATTCATCAGTTTTTAAAGTGACATCAATTCTTTCATCGTGAAGTTTCTTTTCTAAAATCTTTTCGTTAATATCAGTTTTTTTGTTTTCTATAGCTTTTTCAATTTCTTCACGAACTTCGTTGGCAAGAGCACCCATAGCTGGTCTTTCTTCATTGGAAAGGTCTTTCATTCCCTTTAAAATGGAAGTAAGTTCGCCCTTTTTGCCTAAGTACTTAACTCTAATTTCTTCTATTTCTTTAATGTTTTGTATATTTTTTATAAGATTTAAGGATTCTTCCTTAATCTTTTGTAATTGTTCTTTCATTTTGACCTCCAATTCATAATATTATAATTATACCATACCTAGTATATTTTTTTAAATAAATTCATCTAATCTCCCATTCTTTCAGTGCTTGCTTGAAATTTATTTATGTATTAATTTTTTTTAAAATAAAAATTTTCACAAAAAAAAAACAGCTTTACAGCTGCCTATTTATAAATTTTCTTTCGATAGTCTAAATCAATTACTAAAATTATAAGTTCTTCGTATTCTTCTAAGCCTAATTGTGATAAGTAGTAAATACAATCCTAATAATATATAATATTTTAAAATAAATTAATAAGTAACTGAATTAAGTAATGTATCATAAATATTAAAAAAACAAAAAAATAATGGCTGTATAAAAATACAACCATTTCATTGGCAGGGGTAGCAGGACTCGAACCCACGGCACCTGGTTTTGGAGACCAGTGTTCTACCAACTGAACTATACCCCTACAATAGATTCTATTTTAACAAAAATTCTATAACTTGTAAAGTGATTTTTACAATTTAAAATTAATTTAAAAAGGATGAGTTTTTAATTCTCATCCTTTAGTCTTTTTAAATTGTCATCAACTTGCTTAATTGTAAAGTCTAGGTCAAATCTATTGTCTATAATAACATCGGCAAGTTCTTTTTTTCTCTCAATAGGAATTTGCGAGTCAATTTTTTTCTCTGCATATTCTCTGTCGATATTATCTCTAATCATAAGTCTTTTTACTTGAGTTTCTCTATCTACATAGACAACCCAAATCTCATCAAACTTTAATCCAAACCTTTCATTAAGCTCACTATTTTCAAAGAGAAGTGGAATGTCTACAAAAACTATTTCATTACTATTTTTTATCTCTTCTAAAATAATTTTATAAATCTCTGGATGAGTAATTTCATTTAGCTTTTCTCTTGAGTTATCATCATTAAAAATAATACTTGCAAGCTTTTTTCTATCAAGTCTTCCTGAAAGGTACAAGTTATCTCCAAATTGAGATTTTATTTTATCTACAACTTCAGGTATATCCACCACATCTCTTGCAATTTTATCTGTATCGATTAATTTTAATCCCTTTGATTTTAAATAATTTGAAATTTGAGATTTGCCAGTGGAGATAGATCCTGTAAGTCCAATTACTTTATTTTGATTCATAAAGATTTTTACCCGTATTCATATCTACGCTAAGTTCAACATTTAAATCTACTGCATTTTCCATTAAGTCTTTCATTATTTCCTTAACTTCAGAAATCTCATCTTCAGCAGCATCTACTACAAGCTCATCGTGAATTTGTATAATTAGCTTAGATTTCATATTTCTCTTTTTAAGTTCATTGTAAACTTTAACCATTGCAATTTTAATAATATCAGCTGCTGATCCTTGGATAGGAGTATTAAGTGCAACTCTTTCCCCAAAACTTCTAATGTTAAAGTTTTTTGCCTTTAGCTCAGGTATATATCTTCTTCTGTGTAAAATTGTTTCAACATAACCTTGCTTTTTACCCTTTTCAACTTCTTCAGTCATGTAATTTTTAATTCCAAGGAAGTGATTTAGGTAATTATCTATATATTCTTTGGCTGCTTTTCTTGGAATATTTAAGTTTTGTGAAAGTCCATAATCTGATATTCCATAAACTATTCCAAAGTTAACTGCTTTTGCCTCAGATCTCTGCAAGTTTGTAACTTCATCATAATCAACTTTAAAAACTTCTGATGCAGTTTTTCTGTGAATGTCTAAGTCATTTTCAAAGGCGTGGAGCATTTCCCTGTCATCTGATAATGCTGCAAGTACTCTAAGTTCTATTTGAGAGTAGTCAGCATCGACTAATGTATAGCCCTCTGTTGCTAAAAATGCCTTTCTTATAAGTCTTCCTTCTTCAGTTTTTATTGGAATGTTTTGAAGATTTGGATCAGTTGATGAAATTCTTCCCGTTGCAGTAACAGTTTGCACAAATCTTGAATGAATTCTATTTGTCTTTTCGTTGATAACTTCTTTAAGCCCATCTATATATGTGCTCTTTAGTTTAGAAAACTTTCTGTAATCAAGTACATCATCGATTATTTTACCTTGACCTTTTAGTTTTTCCAACACATCAGCTGAAGTTGAATAACCAGTTTTAGTCTTTTTGATAACTGGAAAATCCATTTTTTCAAATAAAATTACTCCAAGTTGTTTAGGAGAATTTATATTAAATTCCTCATCTGCTTCTTCGTAGATATCTTTTTCTAAAACTTCAAGTCTTTCATCAATTTTTTCACCAATTTCATCTAAAACTTTTTTATCGGTGTTAATTCCAATGTATTCCATTGAGGCCAACACTTCCACAAGTGGCAATTCAACTTCTGTGTAAAGTGAATACATTTCTTCATCTTTAATCTTTGGAATTTGCACTTCTTCTAATTTATAAACAGCATTGAGCATAAAGGAGAAATATTTAAATAATTCATCTTTATCTAAGTCTGAATAATTTTTCTTCTTTGCACCTTTTCCTAGTAGCTCCTCTTCATCTTTATATCCATTATTAAAGTATGAAACAACTAATTTATTTATGTCATAGTCTGATTGAGTTGAATTTAAAATATACTCTGCAATTTCAGCATCATGAGTGTAGCTTTTAAGTTCAATATCTTTGTCAAAGAGAATAATTATATCTTCTTTTAAGTTATAACCTAACTTTTCAATCTTTTCATCTTCAAAGATTTCTCTTAAAATGCCTAAATCTAGGTCTTCATATTTAATAAATGAAACTTCTTCGCCTTCAGGTTTTATTGCAAGATAAATTGGCTCAACACCTTCATAAATCTTTCCATCAGTTATAAATTTAAAAGCAAAGGAGTTTTTGTCTTTTAATATATCTCCAATCTCAGAAATTTCACTGTATTTAAAATTATCTTCAGAAATCTTTTCCACAACTTCTTTTTGATATTCTTCAGGAAGTCTTGCAATCATTGAGTTAAACTCAAATTCTCTATACATCTTTGAAAGATTTTCATAATCGTAATCTACTTTTTTAAAATCACTTAAATCTTCTTCAATTGGTACATTTCTTACAATTGTTCCAAGTTTTTTACTCATAAAAGCTAACATTTTGTCATTTTCTAAGTTTTCCACTAATTTTTTGCCAGAAACTTTATCTAAATTGTCATAAAGATTTTCAATTGTGTGAAATTCTCTAATTAGTTTAAGACCAGTCTTTTCTCCAACTCCCTTAACTCCTGGAATATTATCTGAAGCATCGCCCATTAGAGCTTTAAGCTCAATGAATTCAGAAGGCTTAATTCCATAATCTTCTTTAATACTTTCAACTGATATAATATCCATTTCTGTAATTCCTTTACGAGTTAGGAGTACATTTGTATTTTCATCAACGAGTTGAAAATAATCCTTGTCACCAGTAAGTAAGAAAACTTCAAAATTTTCTTCAGAAGCTTCCTTTGCAAGAGTTCCTGCAATATCATCCGCTTCATAAACAGGTGACTCTAGAATTTTTATATTCATATGTTTTAAAATTTCACGCACTAGCGGAAATTGTTGCTCAAGTTCATTTGGAGTCTTTTGTCTTGTTCCTTTGTAATCCTTATAAATATCAGATCTAAAAGTTTTGCCCTTCATATCAAAGCAAACAACAACATGATCTGGTTTTATTTTTTCAATAGAATTTTCAAGCATCATTACAAATCCATAGATTGCATTCGTATAAATTCCCTTTTTAGTTTTTAAAAGAGGAAGTGCATAAAATGCTCTAAAAAATAAGGAAGAACCATCTATAATTAAAAATTTATTTTCCATAAAAACCTCCTTTATACATTATAACAGAGATTGAAATAATTTAAATTTCAACATAAAAAAAGCCACTTCACGAGTGACTTTATTTTACAGTTTCTCCCTTATAATCCATTATTCCACCTTCTAAGTTAATTGTATTAAATCCAAAACTTCCAAGAAGTAGTCCAACCATTTTTGATCTGTTGCCACTTCTGCAAAGAATATAAATATCTTCATTTTGTGGAATTTCTTTAACTCTTTTAAGAATATCATTCATTGGAATGTGAACAGCTCCCTTTATAGTTCCAGTTTCTTCAAGCTCGCTCAATTCACGAACATCTAGGATATAAGGATTTTCAATTTTGTCTATGTCATTTACATTTATTTCTTTCATTTTTCACCTATTAAAAAAGACCCAATAAGGGCCCTTAATTATTTTACAGCAATTGCTTCAATTTCTAATAATCCACCCATTGGAAGATTTGCAACTTCTACACAAGACCTTGCTGGCTTATGAGTATCAAAGTATGTGCCATATACTTCATTAACTGCAGCAAAATTATTAATATCAGCTAAGAAAATATTAACTTTGACTACTTTATCAAGACCTGAACCAGCTTCTTCTAGTACAGCTTTTAAGTTGTCAAGACTTCTCTTTGTTGCTTCTTTTATATCATCGGAAATTAATTCTCCTGATTCAGGAATTAGTGGAAGTTGTCCTGAAGTGAAAATAAATCCATTGAATTCTAGTGCTTGTGAATATGGTCCTACTGCTTTAGGAGCCTTATCACTGTGAATAACATTAATCATTTTGTTCCTCCTTGTCATTATCTTCCCAAAGTCTTTCAAGATTATAATATTCTCTCTCATCTTTGTGGAATATATGAACTATTATATCACCAAAATCAAGTATTATCCATCTACTTGAATTCTTGCCTTCAGTATTTTCTACATTCTCTCCCTTTTCATACATCTTCTCATCAATTTCTTTAGCAAGAGCATCAACTTGTGTGGAAGAATTACCACTTACAATTACAAAATAATCTGCAATTGAGGACATTTCCTTGATATCTAAAACTTTGATATCAATTCCCTTTTTATTTTCACAAGATTCTACAATAATATCTAATTTCTCGTTAACTGTCATTTTGCCTCCTTATCTATAAAGCCATTATTTTTTAACATTACATTTGCTTTTTGTTCATCCATTATAAAATAAGAAACACCATTCATATATCTTGGTACACCTGGAAGTGTATTTGTGTTTATATTTTCTGTGCTAATTCCTTTCATGCTAATTCCAACTTCAGCAAGTTTTTTAATCGGAATATTATTTTCAGAATAACTTAAGTAAGGTCCTAGAAGAAGTGGAATTCTTACCATTGACTTAGGATCTCTAATCTTATTTAAAAGAGCAGACATAAATTGTTGCTGCGCCTTAACTCTACCAAGGTCAGCATCCTTATATCCCTTTCTAAATCTCAAAAATCCAATGGCATCGTGGCCATTTAAGTTTTGAGTTCCTGCCTTTATATCAATTTTTAAAGGTGGATCAGCTGTTGGATCTTCATAATTCATATCTATAGGAACATCTACAGTTATTCCGCCTAGTTTATCGACAACATCTTCTACAAATCTATAATCAATTGTCATATAGTATTTAATATTTGTTCCTAATAAATTATTTACACTGTCAAGAGTTAGCTCACTTCCTCCGTATTTGAAAGAGTGATTGATTTTTTGCTTTTTATAACCTCTAATATCAGCATAAGTATCTCTTGGTATTGAAATTATATTTACCTCTTTAGTTTGAGGAATAACATTTACAATCATTATAGTGTCACTTCTCGCGTTGTCAGCTTTTTTAGAGTCAAGGGAGTCAACGCCAAGCATTAAAAATTGTAAACTATCAGCTCCATCATCAGTTTTTCCTTCTTCTGAAGGAGATATAAAATAATAATATCCTGCTAAAGCACATAAGCCCAAAACCAATATGGCTATTACAGTAAGGAAAAAAGATTTAAAAAAAGTTTTCAATTATTCATCTCCCAATAGAAATTTCTAGCATGTACAGTCTCTGTAGCTATAAAATTATCTTCTTCTACTAAAAATTTCAAAGTGTTGTTTAATGCAAAATACATTGCCTTGTCAAGATTTACTCTTGCAAGTTCTCTCGCCCTTTCAACTCCAGGAAAGTTTCTCTTTGGCTCAATATAATCAGCTAGAAAAATAATTTTTTCAAGACCTGACATATTTGGTCTTCCAGTTGTATGATAGGCTATGGCATTTAGTATATCTTCATCATCTATACCATATAATCTATTAGCAAGAATTGCTCCTAGATGTGAATGAATGATTTGTGGTGCCCTCATCATATCTTGAGTTAATAACAAATCATATTTTTTTGCTTCTAATTTCAATAAATTTATATCTTTAATTTTTGCACAGTCGTGAAGCAGTCCTGCAATCTTTGCTTTTTCTGAATCAATTCCATGAATTTCAGCAAGTTCAACTGCAGTTTCAGCAACTCTTAAAGTGTGTAAAAATCTTTTTTCTCCAATTCTTGATTTTATTTCAGATTCATATTTTTTTAAATTACTCATCTTTATAAAAACCACTTCCTTTAATATATTCTAAAACTTTATCAGGAATTAAGTATCTACAAGATTTATCTTCCTTAATTCTATTTCTTAGCTCAGTTGATGAAATCTCATATAGTGGAGTTGTTATAATTTCAACCTTAGTTTCATACATTAAGTGAAGGAAATTTAGTTCTCTGTTGATATTTTCTTCGTCGATATACTTCGGTCTAAGTGCAACTACAAACTCAATTTCTTTAGAAAGTTCATCAATTTTTTTCCAAGTCTTTAACTGATAAAGTGTGTCAAGACCAATTAAAAAGTAGAGCTTTACATCGCTGTGGACTTTTTTAAGTTCTTGAATAGTGTCTACAGAATATGAAAGTTCTTCTCTTTTTGTCTCTATATCAGATATTTCAAAATCTGGATTTGTCTTAATGGCTATATCGACCATCTTGTATCTGTCTTCTGCAGATACATGTAAATCTTTGTGAGGAGGATTACCTGTAGGTATGAAAATTACCTTATCAAGACCAAGTTCTTCTTTTAAATATTCAACCACCATGAGATGTCCATAGTGTATGGGATTAAAAGTTCCTCCAAATATTCCGTATTTTTTCATTGTAATTCAATCTTTTTATTTTCTACAGATTCTCTATAAATAGTTAATTTCTTGCCAATTTTTTGTACAAATTCAGAATTTGTCTTTTCAATAATTTCATCGACAATTTCATCAACTTCTACTGGTGAATTTTGTAAAACTTTAATTTTTACAAGTTCGTGATCTTCTAGAAGTTTATCTAGTTGAACAATAAATCCACGATTTATTCCGTCTTTTCCCACTTGAATCAGTGGATCAATATTGTGAGCAAGACTTTTTAAGTATGCTCTTTGTTTTCCTGTTAACATATTAACTCCTATTCAAAAAATTCAAATTCATATCCACCAATAAATACAGATTCGCCTTCTTCTATTCCAAGTTCCTCAAGCTTTTCTACAACCTTATTTTTTCTTAGGTTTTCTTGGAAATACTTAAGTGAATCGTAATCTTCAAAATTAGTGGAACGAAGTAATTTATCAATGTATGGACCATCTACAAAATATTCGCCATGTTCCTTATATACTCTAATTGCCTCAACTTCTTCCACAACCTCAACATGAGCCTCATCGTAAGTTTCATAGTTTTTATAATCAGATTCTTGTAACTTGTTGTATGTTTTTCTAAGAAGTAAATCTATATTTTCTGTTGTGGCAGCAGATCCTGCAATTATTTCGTATTTATCACCAAGTTCAGCTTTTAATTTTTCTAAATTTTCTTCTGCCCCTGGCACATCCATTTTATTTGCAAAAATAATTTGGTCCTTGTCCTTTAATTTTTCATTATATCTTACAAGCTCTTCATTTATTTTATAAAAATCTTCTACTGGATCTCTATATTCAGAACCTGAAATATCAATTACATGGATTAAAATTCCAGTTCTTTCGATGTGTTTTAAAAACTCATCTCCAAGTCCAATACCTTCAGATGCCCCTTCAATAAGCCCAGGTATATCTGCAATTACAAAGGACTCGCCCTCTGCTACTTTAACTACTCCAAGATTTGGAGAAAGTGTTGTGAAGTGGTAGTTTGCAATCTTTGGCTTAGCTGAAGTTACTATTGAAAGAAGAGTTGACTTTCCTACATTTGGAAATCCAACAAGGCCGACATCAGCAAGAAGTTTAAGCTCTAGAATTATTTCTCTTTCTTCTCCTCGATTTCCAGCTTGGGCAAAAGCAGGAGCTTGTCTTGTGGCAGTTTTAAACCTAGCATTTCCTAGTCCACCCTTACCACCTTTACAAACTACAACAGACATATCATCTTCTTTTAAATCGTAGATAACTCCACCAGTTTTTTGGTCTCTAATTAAAGTTCCAACTGGTACTTTTAAGATGATGTCTTCTCCATCTTTACCAAACTTTAATTTACTCATTCCATTTTGACCATTTTCTGCTTTGTATTCTCTTTTATATCTAAAATCCATTAAGGTATGAAGACCTGAATCAGTTTTGACAACTGCATCGCCACCTCGGCCTCCATCGCCACCTGCAGGTCCACCTGCTGGCTCATATTTTTCTCTACGCCAAGCAACGGCACCATCGCCGCCATTACCTGCCTTAAGTTTTATATTTGCTATATCTATAAACATTTTTAACCTCACATTTTTTAATATTATATCATATTTATGTACTAGAAATTTGAAGCTTTTGTGAGTTATGTAAAATCTTAATGAAAATTATAAGTATAGAAACAAGCAGATTTTACAAAATCAAAAAATAAAAAGCAAGGTTTCCCTTGCTTTTGTTTTATGCTAATTCAGCTTTTTCTTCTTCAAATACATTGGCGAATTTCTTTCCGCCTCTACCCTTAGTTGTGAATCTTACAACTCCATCAACTGTTGCAAAAAGTGTGTCATCAGAACCCTTCATAACATTTTCGCCTGGGTGGATTTTAGTTCCTCTTTGTCTAACAAGAATGTTTCCTGCAAGAACAAATTGTCCGTCGCCTCTTTTAACGCCAAGTCTCTTAGCATTAGAATCACGACCGTTCTTTGAAGAACCTACCCCTTTCTTAGAAGAAAACAGCAATAAATCAAATTTAATCATTTTGCACCTCCATTATCTTTAGTGTCAAATACTCTGGATATGCTTTATTAATAAGCTCTATACCAGTTATCATAAATTCAAAACAAGTTTGAATTTCTCTTTTCCTATATATTTTTTCATCGGGAATTTTAATAATTAAAAGCCCGTCACCTTGTGTATCAACTATATCTTTCTCTTCTATCTCAAGCTTATTTATAAGAGTAAAATATAAAGTTTGAGTTAGTGTAGAAATACTAGAGCAGACAATTCTATCGAATTCTCCCTCTGCATGACCTATAGACTTAAATCCAGTATAAAAACCATCTTTTCTGTAAAGGTCAATATTTGTCATTAGTTAATACCTGAGATTTCTACTAAAGTATATGGTTGACGATGTCCCTTTTTAGTTCTTTCGTTTTTCTTAGATTTATACTTGTAAACAACGACTTTTCTTCCTTTGCCTTGTTCTAAAACCTTAGCTTCTACTTTAGCTCCTTCAACATATGGTGATCCAACTTTTGGTTCATCACCTGAAAGGAAAAGAACTTTATCAAAAGTTACAGTATCGCCTTCTTTAACATCAAGCTTTTCAACTCTTAATTTGTCACCAGCGTTAACAACATATTGCTTTCCGCCTGTTTCGATAATTGCGTACATTTGTAGCACCCCCTCATTACAAGACTCGCCATTGTAGGTAAAATTTTTAAGACCTATTCTGTGCGGTTACAGAACCCTAATTAAATAAGATTACAGAATCCTATTTCCATAAGACCAGAATCCTACTTTCATAAGACCAGAATCCTATTTTTATAAGATTACATTTGATGATTCTATCATATCTAAAGGTATTTGTAAAGATTTATTCTGTAATTTCTTTATTTTTAATTTCTTCTTGAAGTGACTTGATGAATTCTTCTATTTCAACATCGTGAACTTCTTCTCCGCTTCTCTTTCTAACTGAAAGTTTGCCAGAAGTTTCTTCTTTTTCTCCAATTACAAGCATGTAATTAATCTTTTTAACTTGTGCTTGTCTAATTTTATATCCAACTTTTTCAGTTCTTGCATCAAGGTCAACTCTTAGTCCAGCTTCTCTTAATTTGTCTGCAACTTTTTCTGCATAATCTAAGAATTTATCAGAAACTGGAATAACTTCAACTTGAACTGGTGAAAGCCATAATGGGAATTTACCAGCAAAGTGTTCAATTAAAATACCCATAAATCTTTCAACAGACCCTAGAAGTGCTCTGTGAAGCATGATAGGTTGTTTCTTTTCACCATTTTCATCAACATAAGTTAAATCAAAGTTCTTTGGAAGTTGGAAATCAAGTTGGATAGTACCGCATTGCCAAGTTCTTCCAATAGCATCTTCTAAGTGGAAGTCAATCTTAGGACCGTAGAAAGCTCCATCTCCTTCATTTATCTTATATGGTAGTCCTCTTTCATCAAGTGCTTCTTTAAGTGATTTTTCGGCAAGTTCCCAATCTTTTAAATCTCCCATGAAGTCATCTGGTCTTGTAGATAGTTCAAGAGTGTATTTAAAACCAAAAGTATCATATAAAAGACTTGCAAGGTCAATCATCTTGAATACTTCATCTTTAATTTGTGATGGTAAGCAGTATACGTGAGCATCGTCTTGAGTGAAAGTTCTTACTCTAAATAATCCGTGAAGTGCTCCTGAAAGTTCATGTCTGTGAACAATACCATACTCAGCAAGTCTAACTGGTAAGTCTCTATAAGAGTGATTTGTTGAATTATAAACTAGAATTGATCCAGGACAATTCATAGGCTTAACTGCATATTCTCCACCATCAATTTCTGTAAAATACATATTTTCTTTGTAGTGATCCCAGTGACCTGATCTATGCCATAATTCTTCGTTTAGAATAATTGGAGTTTGAATTTCTCCATAACCATTTTTTTCAAGAACTCCTCTCCACCAGTTAAGAAGATTGTTTCTTAAAATCATTCCATTTGGGTGGAAGAATGGGAATCCTGGTCCTTCTTCGTGCATGCTGAATAGGTCAAGTTCTTTACCAAGTTTTCTGTGATCTCTCTTTTCTGCTTCTTCACGTCTTTCAATGTATTCGTCTAATTGTTTTTTCTTTTCAAAAGCAATTCCGTAAATACGTTGAAGCATTTTATTATTAGAATCTCCTCTCCAATAAGCACCAGCTATTGAAAGAAGTTTAATTGCTTTAATTTTCTTAGTTGAAGTTAAATGTGGTCCCTTACAAAGGTCTACAAAATCTCCCATTTTATATAGAGTTAGCTTTTCATCTTCTGGTAAATCTTTAATAAGTTCAACTTTATAATCTTGATTTCTTTCTTCAAAGTATTTAATAGCTTCTTCTCTAGAAATTTCAATTTTTTCAAACTCTAAATCTTTCTTTGCAATTTCTTTCATTTTTTCTTCAATTGCAGGGAAATCCTCTTCTACTAATTTATGTTCTAAATCAAGGTCATAATAAAATCCTGTTTCTGTTGCAGGTCCAATTGCAAGCTTAACATCTGGATAAAGTTCAACAATTGCTGCAGCCATTAAATGAGATGCTGAATGCCAAAAAATTTGCTTTCCTTCTGGGTCTTCAAATTTTACAACTCTGTATTCACCACCATCTACAACTTCGTCATTTTTTCCTAAAATAACTCCATCGACAACTGCACCTACAGAATCTTTTAAAAGGCCTTCTGAAATATCTCCAGTAATTTTACTAACCTTAACTCCACTTTCGTATTCTCTTTCTGATCCATCTGGTAATCTAATAATCATATTTTCCTCCTAAAATAAAAAAGATCCATCATCCAAAGGACGATAGACCGTGGTTCCACCTTAATTAAACTCAAATGACTTAACGCGTCAAACGCTGTAGTTTGCTACAGAACTCCGAGTTAGTTTTCAAAAATATAAAATTAGAAATTTGCACCACACATTTCCTCTCTAAAAATCTTATATAATTTACTCTTCTCATCTATGTTTTAGTTTATTATAATAGTATTAATAAAATTATTTTAATAATAGCACAATTAAATTTTATGTGCAAGTAATATCTAAAGAGATTATTACCCACCTAATACATAAATAATCATAAGTTTTAAATCGAGGATAAAATGAAAAATAAAACTACATTTATATTAATTCTTTTAATTTTAATATCATCTATTCCTATATTATTCATACCTGAATATGGACTTTATAGAATAATAGCATTTCTTAATTTTTACTTTTTAAGTCCTTTTTGTCTGCCAATTTTAATAGGGCTACCATTTATACTTAAAAATAAAAATTTTTATTTATTATATATTTTGTTAATTCCTTTAATATATAATAATTTCTTTATTGTTTATTTTTTCAAAAATGTAGATTTCTCATTTATTTCAATTTTATCCTTAATATTCGGTTTAATAATTTCAATAATTTTTAAAAATAAATTAAATTATATAAAATAAATACTTCCATAATCTTCAATAGGATTATCAGATAGTATTTCTACTTCATAATCATATTTTTTAATTATTCTCATAATTTCTTCATAAGAGCTGTGTTCTTTTATGCTTCCTGTGAAGAATAATTTTTTACCAAGGCTTCCACTTGCACCACCAATAAATCCATAGTTAAATTTCTCTAGCTTTATCTCCTTGTGATTTATCCTATAAATTGGCATAATGTCCTTTAGCTTTTCATAAGTTCCGCCATCACTTGTTATTAAAAAGTCTTCTGTCACAAGTGTAGTACATTTTGAATATCCTTGCTTTATATCAATGAGTTCATATCCATTTTCTTTATAATATTCAAGGAGTCTCTTGTCAGTGAATTTTAAATTGTGAACAAAATAATTTTTAAAAGTGAAGGCATTAAGGGGCACATCACTTGGATACTTCGCATCTAAATATGATTCTGACTTTATAACTGTTTTTCTTAAAAGCATATCGTAGTACATGAAGTTATCCCTATCTACTACAATTTCACCATTTGGAAGTGGATGAACTAATATGTCAGGATGAGTATTAAGCCCTTCCATGACTTTTCTATTTTTTTTAGTTCGTAAAACTCTTCCATACTGTTCTAATTTTTTCGCAGATTCTTCTGGAAAATTTTCTGCTATTATTACATAATTCATTTCATCATCTCGTAAATTATTATTGAAGCTGCAACATTGGCATTTAGTGAGTCTACACTTTCACTTATTGGTATATTTAAGTAGCCATTGGCATTTTCCATTAAAAATTTAGAAACCCCTTTTGCTTCATTTCCTATTACTACAATATCTTTATCTTTAAATTCATAATCTCTAGTTGAAGTTGAATTAGAAAGTGCTGTCGCTAAAATATTAAAATCAAGTTTAAGTAAATCTTCACGCGGCATAAAATAAATTGGAACTTTAAATATTGATGACATAGAAGAACGAACTGTTTTTGGATTGTAAACATCAACAGAGTTTGGTGAAATTATTACACCATCTAAATTAAAGGCATCAGCAGAACGGATAATTCCTCCAAGGTTTCCGGGTTCTCTTATATCATCAAGATATAAAAACTTTCCTCTATTTTCATTAAAATCTCTGTGAATTTCCTTATAATAAGCAATAATTCCAGGTGATGTTACAGCGTCTGCGAGATTCTTAAATAGATTATCTGAAAATATAAAGATTCTCTCTTTATCAACAATTTTTAGTATTTCTTCAAATTTATTTTCATTGTATGCCTCTTCGCTAATTGAAATATACTCAGGCACAAATTCAATCGCTTCTTCAATTACAACTGGCTTTTCCACCATAAATAATTTATTTTCTTGTCTATACTTTTTTTCTTTTAAACTTTTAAAAAATTTAAAATGTGAATTATTTTTACTTGAAATTATCATATTTCTCCTAATTAAAAAAGCCCCTAAGGGCTTCTTATTATAAAAATTTACTTTTATCTTTTAAATACTCTTTAATATCTATAACTTCTCCATTTTCCATAATAATCTTGAAAGAGTAATCATAGATATAAGCAGCTGAAAGTCCAAGAAGTGATGCTGGAAGAGCTAGTACCATTCCAATTGCTGAAGTTGTAAGTGAAAGTGAAAGGATTGTTTCATTGTCTTTTTCGACAAGAAGTCTTCTTGCATTTCCTTTTCTCCAAATTTCTTTGATTGCGTCTATAATTTCATCAAGTGAATTTATAACTTCATCAAAATATTCATTTCCGCTTTTAGAATTTGACTTTCTCTCTTCTTCTTTATTTTTTTCTTCTTCATTTTCATATACTTTAGAAGCATCTACATTTTCTTCTTTATTTGCGTTTATATATTCTATTGCCTTATCAACGTCTCCATCACTTTCAAGAAGTGCTTTCCTAACTACTTCATAAGTAGCACCAGTTACATTAATTACATAATCAATTTTTGTCATATTAATCATAATATCACCTCTATGCTACATTTACCCCTAATGGTCAAAGTTAATCAAATATTATTTTTGATTTGAAGAATTTGAAGTTTCTCCCGTTATTTGTGTATTTTCTTCATTTAAAGTTTCATAAACTGCTGAGTTTTTATCATCTACAACAGATATAAAAGTATTTCCTGGGTGAAATTTAATTAAATTTCCTTCTGCATCTTTAAAAATAGTCATGGCATCTTCATTTTCCTTTTCCCAAGTTATCGGAATTAATTTTCCATTTTGAAGTAGAAGTCCATCTCCCGCACCAATATTTGCAATTTTTAAAGTTCCTTTAGGACCAGCTACAACTCCCTTTTGGAATAATACCACTAAATTCTTTGCAGTAAATTCTTCTTTAGTATTTTCATCTATTACAGGCTCTCCTTGACGAATATATTTATATTTTTCAGTAGCTTCATCATAAATGAAATTAGTTTTATATCTGTCATTGAATTTTAAAGTAATTTCTTTAACATCTTCACCTTGAAGATTTTCACTCTCCTCATAAAAATTTAGAGAGGCAGCATTATTATTTACATCTACATTTTTTTCAACTAAATAATTTTTAAGTTCAGGAAGTGATACATATCCATTGTGTGGAGCTCGCTTTCCAACATCTTTATTTCTGTGAAATACTATTCCTTCAAGAGCAATTCCATCAAGGTCTACTACATTTCTACTTCTAACTTCTGATAAACCTGCTTCGCTACCGCCCCAATGTGTATAAATTGCGTCATATTCCTTAGCAGTTTGCACAAAATAAGGTCTTGCAGAACGAACTGGTCCTACATTTTCTGGCAAATGACTTTGGAAAAGCGCCATATATCTTGTGAATTCGCCTTCAACTCTGTACTCATAAATTATGTCAGCTTGATTTATTGCAGCTTGAGGTCTAGCATCGTCGTGATTATCAAGCATAACTGCAAAGATTTTTTCTTTAGATTGATCTTCGTCCCTCTCTTCATGAGTAAGTGGAGTGTAATAAACTATCTTTTCTGGTTCTTTTTCTTCAACTGCTGCAGTTTCTTTTGTATTAGAATTACTACAAGCAATTAGAGAAAAGGAAACCATCGCTAGCATTAAAGCTATAAATTTTTTCTTCATGTCTTTACCTCTTTTACGTTATTTACCTTTATTTTAAAATAAATTTACATATATGTAAAGAAGGCTACATGAAATGCAGCCTCCTAATTTTCTTCATTGAATTTTTTAATTTCTTCATCTGCTCCCAGAATTGTGAGTGTATCATCTTTTCTAATTTGAAAATCCGAAGTTGGGTTTACAATAATTTCGCCCTTTCTCTTAATCATAAGAACTATAAAATTATAATCTTCTCTAAGTCTAATTTCATCTAAGGTTTTGTCAATCATTTTGTCATTTGCTTCAATCTCAAACATTCCGTAGCCTTTAGAAACCTCAAAGGAATCGATTAAATTTTTGTTGGACAGATTATTTGCAAGTCTATATCCCATATCTCTTTCTGGATAAATAATTTTGTCAGCTCCAACTTTTTGTAAAATTTTGCCAGCTCTATAGTTTGCAGCCTTTGCTACTATTCTAGGAATACCAGCTTCTTTCGATGCAAGGACTGCCATAATAGCAGCTTCTAAGTTTTCTGCAATTGCAACAACTGCCACATCAAAATTGTTAAGTCCAAGCTCATCAACAGCGCCTTCATCTTCTAGGTCGCATACAATTGCTTCTGTGACATTGGAAGAAATTTTATCAATTTTTTCCATATTTGAATCCACAACTACAACATCATTATTTAAATCATATAATCTTCTCGCAACAGTAGAACCAAATCTACCACATCCAAATACAATAAAAGTTTTCATTTTTACCCCACTATTATTTTTCCATGTGCATATTTTGTGTGTTTCTTTTTCTTTCTATTTATAATTCCAATGCCAAGAGTGGCCGCACCAACTCTACCTAAATACATTAAAATAACTAATATCATCTTTGAAGCTGTGCTTAAATCAGATGTAATCCCTCTTGTAACTCCAACAGTACCAAAAGCCGATACAATTTCATAAAGTATGTCGAGATATAAAAATCTTCCATCTTCTATAATCATAAGACCCAATGAAGAAAATATAACAAGACCTGATGCCAAGAAAAATATGCATAAACTTTTTACTAGGACATCATAAGGAATAGTCTTGTGGAAGAATTCAGCTTCTTCATCTCCTCTTAAAACTGAAATTGTTGAAAATAATAAAACTGCAAAAGTTGTAGTCTTGATACCACCACCAGTAGAAGCTGGAGATGCACCTATAAACATCAAGATTATAGTTAATATTACTGATCCTTCTTGAATTTTAGAAAGATCAAGAGAATTAAATCCTGCTGTTCTTGATGATGCAGACATAAAATACGATGTCAAAAGTTTACCCTTCATATCAAGTCCCTCCATAGAAACTTGATTGTGTTCTAGAAGGAAAAATCCAAAAGTTCCAAGTATTAATAAAATAGCAGAAATAGTAATTACAGTTTTTGAGTGAAGGCTTAGATTTTTAAATTTTTTCTCTCTATAAATTTCAAGAAAAACCGCAAATCCAAGTCCACCAATAATAATTAAACTTGAAATTGTAAAAGTCATTAAAAAGTCTGACTGATAATCCATTAAGGAATTTCCTATTAAATCAAAACCTGCATTACAAAAAGCAGAAATAGAATGAAATATTGAGAATAAAATCCCCTCAATCGCTCCAAACTGTGGAATGAATTTAAAGGAAAGTAAAATTGCTCCCACAAATTCAACTACCAAACTAAATTTAATAATATAAATCACAAGTTTTATAATTCCTTTGTTGGTATCATAACTCACTTGCTCCTTTAAAATTCTTCTCTCGACAATTCCAATTCTTCTGTGAAAAATCATTGGGATTAAAGAAAGAAAAACCATGGTGCCAAGTCCACCGATTTGAATTAATGCGATTATTATAAATTTACCAAAAGCACTCCAATACTCTGCAGTATTTACAACTACAAGACCTGTCACACAGCTTGCAGATGTTGCAGTAAAAAGTGCATTGATAAAACCAATTCGCTCTCCATTTACTGAAGCAATTTTTGTATTCAAAAGAAAAGCTCCTGTAAATATAAGCACTAAAAATGAAAGGCATATTACAAGAGGTGGATTCTTTTTTAAATTTTTAATCATAATTTGACCTTCTATAATAAAATTTTCTTAAATAAATTTTACCCATAACAATACAAATATATCAAAATGGATAAATTTATAAATTAAAAAAACCTCCCTTTAAAAGGGAGACTTCTTATTGTTCTTTTGCGATTTCAACTAATTTTGTAAAACCAGCTGGATCGTTAATAGCCATTTCAGAAAGCATCTTTCTGTTGATATCTATATTAGCTTTTTTAAGACCGGAAATGAATTTTGAATAGCTCATTCCATTAAGTCTTGCAGCTGCATTAATTCTTGTAATCCAAAGTTTTCTAAAATCTCTTTTTCTTTGTTTTCTTCCAATGTATGCGTAGTTAAGAGATTTCATAACAGCTTGATTAGCTACTCTGAATAGTTTTGATTTTGCACCAAAATATCCTTTAGCTTGTTTTAGAATATTCTTATGTCTTTTTTTTGCGTTAACGCCTCTTTTTACTCTAGCCATTCTCTACCCTCCTAATTACGGAATCATGTGATCAATTCTCTTTTGATCACCTTTAGATACAATACCGCTTTTTCTAAGTTTTCTAAGTCTCTTAGCAGTTTTTTTACCAGTTAAATGTCCTTTAAAAGCACTAAATCTCTTTAGCTTTCCTGAACCAGTTCTTTTAAATCTTTTGGCGGAAGCTCTGTGAGTTTTCATCTTTGCCATAAAAAATCCTCCTTAATTATTAGACTTGTCATCGTCTTTTTTCTCTGAAAGGAACATCACAAGACTTCTTCCTTCCATTTTAGGTTTTTTGTCCACAACTCCATACTCAGAAACTAAATCAACAAATTTGTCTAGAACTTCTCTTCCAAGATCAGTGTGGCCCATTTCTCTTCCTCTAAATCTTACTGAAACCTTAACTCTGTCACCATTTTTTAAGAAATCAATAGCTCTTTTGGCCTTTGTATTTAAATCATGGTCTTCAATATTAGGGCTAAATCTTAACTCTTTAATATTGATAACCTTTTGTTTTTTCTTTGCTTCTTTTTCTTTTTTCTCCATGTCGTATTTGTATTTACCATAATCCATTAAACGACATACTGGTGGCTTTGCATTAGGAGCAACCTTTACAAGATCCAGCTTTTTAGATATAGCCATGTCAATAGCTCTATTAGTAGCAACAACTCCAAGTTGTTCTCCATTTTCGTCTACTAATCTAACTTCCTTCTCTCTTATTTCTTCATTGATTTGAAGTTCTTTAATTTCTAAGCACCTCCGTAAAATTAAAAAAGCGGACACCAAAAGATGCCCGCAAAATCATCATAATTTTCAAATAACCTAAAAAGCTCTTGCCATTAGGTGAGAAGCGGACTTCTTCTTTAATAACAGATGATATTTTATCACAGTAAATACTACTTGTCAAATAGTTTTTTAATTTATACAATGGATTTTATTTTTTGGTATAAAAGATCAATTGCTACTTCATTTGCACCACCTTCAGGTATGATTATATCTGCATATCTCTTTGATGGCTCAACAAATTGCAAATGAGCAGGTCTTACAGTTTCAAGATATTGATCAATTACAGAATCAAGACTTCTTCCCCTGTATTTCATATCCCTTTTAATTCTTCTAATAATTCTTACATCAGAATCTGTGTCAACAAAAACTTTGATGTCTAAAATATTTAAAAGAGGTCTTTCATTAAAAATTAAAATTCCCTCAAGAATAATAATTGATTTAGGATAAATTATTTCAGTTTCCTTTTTTCTATTGTGTTCTGAAAAATCATAAATCGGCTTGTCAATTGATTCTCCATTTTTAAGTTTTATCAAATGCTCTAATAAAAGTTCATTGTCAAAGGCAAAGGGATGGTCGTAATTAGTCTTTACTCTTTCAGAAAATTCAAGATTGGACTGATCCTTATAATAAGAATCTTGCTCAATAACTGATACATTTTCATTTCCCACAAGCTCTATTAATTTTCTTGTGACAGTGCTTTTTCCGCTACCACTGCCTCCACATATGCCAATAATACAAGGCTTAGTCAAGATTTTCTCTCCTTAAAATATATCCAGGTTTAATGTCTTCTTCTACTTTAATTTTAAAAAGTTGTTGTGCATGATTTGCAACTTCAATTTCTTCATCTTTGTCGTTTAACATCTTTTCTATTTTATAATCAAAATGCTTAACTCCTGGACCAAATATTTCTACTTCGTCTCCAACAAAAACTCTATTTCTTTGCTCAATTGTTGCAATCTTAGAATCTTTGTCATATTCTCTAACAATTCCAACAAAATCATATCCTCTGATATATGAATTATCCTCATAAACTTGAGAATCTTCATTGGCCTGTCCATAGAAAAATCCAGTTGTAAAGTCTCTGTGACTTACTTTTTTGATTTCTTCTAAATAATATGGATCGTATTTATAAGTCTCTGGATTTTCATAATATTTATCAATTGCCATTCTGTAAGATCTAATTACAGTTGCAAGATAATATTCACTTTTTACTCTTCCCTCAATTTTTAGACTTGCAATCCCTGCTTCAATCATCTCATCAATGTGTTCAATCATGCAAAGGTCTTTTGAGTTCATAATAAAAGTGCCTTCATCATGCTCCTCTATCGGGAAATACTCTCCAGGTCTTTTTTCTTCAACTAAGTGATACTTATATCTACAAGGTTGTGCACAGTCTCCCATGTTAGCATCTCTTCCAGTCATGTAATTTGAAAGTAAGCATCTTCCTGAGTAAGACATACACATTGCACCATGAAGAAAAGTTTCGATTTCAATTGAATCTCCAACTTCTTTTATAATGTCAGAAACTTCCTTTAAACTAAGTTCTCTAGCCATTACAACTCTTTCTGCTCCAAGTTGTTGCCAAAACTTTACAGTTTGAGTGTTTGTTACTGATCCTTGAGTTGAAATATGAATTGGAAAATCAGGTGCAACTTCTTTGACCTTCATGAACATCCCAGGGTCTGCAACAATTAGTGCATCTACACCAATATCATAAAGCTGTTTTATATAATCTTCTACTCCTACAATGTCTTTGTTGTGAGGAATTATATTAAGTGTTACATGAAGTTTCTTACCTCTCTCGTGTAAGTAATCAGCTGCCCATTTTATGTCTTCCATAGAGAAGTTTTTAGAAGCTTTTCTAAGTCCAAAACTTTCTCCTCCAAGATAAACTGCATCTGCTCCATATTCCACAGCCATTTTTAATTTATTAATATCACCTGCTGGTGCTAAAAGTTCAATCTTCTTCATCTTTTCTCCTAACTAATAATACTCCATCTCCAATTGGAATAATTGACGAAATAAATCTATCATCTTTTGATACATCGCTTAAAAAAGTTCTAAGTCTTTTTACAATAGTCTTTTTTCTTCTAATTATCAAATCATCCTCTGCGACCATTCCCTTAAATAACACATTGTCGCAGATTATAATTCCTTTATCATTTAAATTTTTAAGAGCACTATTAAAATATTTTTCATACTGTCCCTTAGCAGCATCTATAAAAATCATATCATACTTGTCTTCTAAATCTTCAAGAAATTCATAGGCATCACTTTCATAGACATAAATTATATCAGAAAGATGAGATTCTTCAATATTTTTATTTGCAATTTCAACCATATCGCTTCTAATCTCCACGCTGTCAATTCTCTTTATATTTTTTGAAAATTTTGCAAAGGAAATTGATGAATATCCAATGGCTGTGCCAAGTTCTAATATCTTTTTCGGCTTAGTTATAGAAATTAAAAATTTTATAAACTCCTCTGTTTCTCTTTCAATTATTGGAACATGATTAGCTTCTGCATATTTTTCCATTTCCAATAATTTTTCATCTTCTACTTCTATAATATCTCTCAAATAATTTTCTATATAATCATAATTTATATTTGTCATCTAATCCCTCTAAAAAAGGGAACCATAAAGATTCCCTAAATAATCCTAAACTTCCATAATAATTGGTAAAATCATAGGATTTCTCTTTGTATTTTTGAAAATAAAGGATCTTAAATCATCTCTAATATCAGATTTTAATCCATTCCAATCAGTTAATTTTTGTCCAGAGTTGTCGCTTAATATTTTTCTTACAACATTCTTCGCATTTTCTATTAAATCTTCAGATTCTCTAACATATACAAACCCTCTTGAAATAATATCAGGTCCAGAAATAACTTTACCTTGTTTAGAAATTGAAACCACAACTATTATTAGCCCGTCTTCAGAAAGATGCTTTCTATCTCTTAATACAATATTTCCAACATCTCCAACGCCAAGTCCATCTACTAAAATATTTCCTGATGGCACATCTCCCACAAGTTTTGCATCTTTTTGGGAAATTTCAAGACAATTTCCATTTTCAAGTATAAATATATTTTCTTCATCCATTCCCATTTTTTGAGCAATTTCAGCATGCTTCATTAAGTGTCTTACCTCACCATGAGCTGGAATAAAGTATTTTGGTTTAACTAAGCTTAAAATTAATTTTAATTCTTCTTGACAAGCGTGTCCTGAAACATGAATTTCTGAAAGAGTTTCATAGATTACCTTTGCCCCTCTTTCAAGAAGTCTATTGATAACTTTTGTAACTGCATTTTCATTTCCAGGAATTGGTGTTGCCGAAAGAATTACTGCATCATTTGGAGTAAGCTCAATTTTTTTATGTTCTCCGTATGCGATTCTTGTAAGAGCTGACATTGGCTCACCTTGTGAACCTGTAGTAATAAATACAATTTCATTGTCTTCGTATTTATCCATATTTCTAATGTCTACAATTGTGTCATCTTTTACTCTAAATTGTCCAAGTCTTCTAGCAGTTTCTGTTACATTAAGCATTGATCTACCAGAAAGTATGACTTTCCTTCCATATTTTTCAGCCGCATTTATAATTTGTTGGACTCTGTGTACATTTGATGCAAAAGTTGCAATAATAATTCTATTTTCAGATAGAGATTGGAATAATCGATTAAAAGTTTCTCCAACCTTGGATTCACTCATCGTATATCCTTCTCTAAGGACATTTGTAGATTCACCAATCATTGCAATTACGCCTTTTTCACCAATTTCAGCAATTCTTGTAAGATTAATTGGTTCTCCACTAATAGGAGTAAAGTCCACCTTAAAGTCTCCTGAATGGTAAACATATCCAAGAGGTGTCTTAATAGCTAAGGCACATGAATCAGGAATTGAGTGGTTTACATTAATCCATTCAACTTCCATTTTTCCAAGTTTAACTACATTACCTGCTCTAACTACATGAAGTTTATCTCTTGATAGTCTATGTTCTTTTAGCTTATTTTCTAAAAGTCCAATAGTAAGTGCTGTTCCATAAATATCAAGATCTAATTTTCTAAGAACATAAGGGATTGCTCCAATATGGTCTTCGTGTCCATGCGTTAAAACAAGACCTCTTATTTTATGCTTGTTATTGATTAAATAAGTCACATCAGGAATTACCACATCAATACCAAGCATTTCATCCTCTGGGAAAGTCATCCCACAATCGACGATAATAATATCATCTCTATATTCTATGACTGTAAGGTTCTTACCAATTTCATGTAAGCCTCCCAGGGGAATTATTTTTAATTTGTTATTGTTTTTCATTTAATTTTGCCTTCTCCTCAATTTTTTGGCAGTCTTCGCAATAACCCATAAATTTAAGAGTGTGGTCAATTATTTTAAAATTCTTTTTTTCTTCAATTTCTTTTTCTACTTCATCTAAATTATCGACGTCAAATTCTTCAACTTTTCCGCAATTCATACATATTAGGTGATGATGTCTATGTCCCTCATGAGGCATTCTAAGCTCATATCTAACTATATTATCATCGAAAATAATCTGATCTAAAATTCCAAGTTTAGTAAAAAGGGAAACATTCCTATAAACTGTTGCTATACCTAGCTCTGGATATTTCTTTGATACTAAATTATATACTTCTTCAGTTGTAAGATGTTTATCTGAATTTTCAACAAAAGTTTCAAAAACCTTAGCCCTTTGTGAAGTATATTTATATCCATTTTCTTTTAAAATTTCTTTAACTTGATCAATACCTGCAAGCATGTTCTCACCTACTCTAACTCATTTAAAAGCTCTTCGTATGCATCTTGTGCAACTTTAAGTTCATTGTCGTCTATCCCAGAAAGAAGTTCTTCACCATTTTCATCTTCAATAATTTTTAATATATAGATTTCTGGATCTTCTTCATCAGTAAACAGTGCTACATAATCAGTGTCATCAACTGTGAATTTTGCATCTACGTAAAATTCAGTTTCAACATTATTTTCATCATATAACTTAATTTTTTCCATTAAATCACCTTTACCTATTTTGATCCAAATAGCTCTGCAGTATAAATGTCGCAGCTATTTTATCTATATATTTCTTTCTGTTTTCTCTTCTTACTGATCCTTCAATTAACACTTGCTCCGCCATTAATGTAGTCATTCTCTCGTCGATGTATTCTATATCTATATTAAATTTATTCTTTAGTTTTGTCGCAAATTTAATGACTTTTTCGCTTTGTGGTCCAAGTGTATTATTCATATTTTTTGGAAGACCTACCACTATTTTTTCAATATTTTTCTCTAAAATTATATTGTGAATTTTTTCATAAGCTATTTTATTGGATTCTCTTTTTATAGTTTCAAGGGGTTGAGCAGTAAGCATTAATTCATCGCTTATGGCAACTCCTATCCAAACATCTCCAACATCTAGTCCTAAAATTCTACTCATATAACCACAACCTTTACAGGTACATATAAAATATGTAAATATGAGATGGACTAGCCATCTCATATAATAATTACTTTATCTCTAAATAAACTTTTAACAATTCTTGTAAAAGTTCATCTCTCTCAACTTCTGCTATCATGGATCTTGCATTATCATGGCTTGTAATATATGTGGGATCGCCTGATAAGATATATCCAATAATTTGATCTATAGGATTATAACCCTTCTCTTCAAGAGCATTGTAAACAACTTTTAAAATACTCTTAATTCTCTCTTGTTCCAAAGCTTTCTTTTCAAAAATTTGTGTATTATTGTTGTTTTGATCCATAATATACCTCCATTTAAATTATAACATAAAAAAGGTAATTTGTAATATTATAATAATTTAGTCAAAGTATCTAAAGCTTCATCAATTTTATCTATATTCTTAGCTCCTGCAGTGGCCATATCTGGTCTTCCGCCACCGCCACCACCTGCAACTTTAGCAACTTCTTTGATAATATTTCCTGCAGAAATCTTTTTAGCAACGAGGTCTTTAGAAACTGCACAAACAAAGTTTAATTTTCCATCATTAACTGTTGCAAATAAAACTACAACTGAGCCTACTTTATTTCTAACTTCATCAGCTAAATCACGAAGTGTATTTACATCTACATTTTCAAACTTTGAAGTAACATATTGAATGCCATTAACTTCCTTAACTGAGTCAGTTATTCCACTAATTTGGTCCTTAGCAAGGTCATGTTCAAGTCTTTCTATTTCCTTTGTAGCTTCTTTTAGGCTCTTGACATTAGCTTTAACTTTTTGAACTATTTCATCTTTATTTGATTTTAATTCAGAAGCAATTTCTTCTTGTTCAGATTTTAATGAATTTAAATAATTATAAACTGCTGGTCCTGTAATAGATTCGATTCTTCTAACACCATTACTTATACCACTTTCTGATAGTATTTTAAACATAGAAATTTCAGAAGTATTTTTAACATGGGTTCCACCACATAGTTCAGTTGAGTAATCTCCCATTGAAAGAACTCTAACTACATCGTGATACTTATCTTCAAATAGTCCAATTGCTCCCATTTCTTTAGCTTTATCAATATCAGTAATAGTTGTCTTAACAGGAAGAGCTTCAAAAATTTTTTCATTAACTCTAGCTTCAACTTTTTCAATTTCTTCTTTTGTCATTGCTTCAAAGTGTGAGAAGTCAAATCTCATTCTATCTTCCATTACAAGAGAACCTGCTTGACTTACATGGCTTCCCAAAACTTCTTTTAAAGCTTTGTGTAATAAATGTGTTACGGAGTGATTTCTTCTAATATTATTTCTTCTCTTGTAATCTACTTCAGCTTTTACTTTAGTTTTTGTTGCTTGTCCCTCAACTACTTTAACAATGTGAAGATGAAGTTCATCCTTAGTTTTTTTAGTGTCTATAACTTCAAGTTTAAAATCATCATTATAGATAAATCCAGTATCCCCTACTTGTCCACCACTTTCGCCATAAAATGGAGTTCTATCAAGTACTACAATACCTTCTTCGCCTTCTGATAAACTTTCAACTTCTTCATTATTCGAAATGATTTTTATAATTTTTGCATCGCAACTATCTACTTCATAGCCTAAGAATTCATTAGAAAGACCTTCAAATAAGTTTTTATCTTCTTGATTTGACCATCCAATATTTGAATCTTCTCTTGCAGATCTTGCCCTTTCTTTTTGAATGTTCATCTCTTCATCAAAGGCAGCCATATCAACTTTAAATCCTTCTTCTTTTAAGATTTCTTCAGTTAAGTCAATTGGAAATCCATAAGTATCATAAAGTTTAAAGGCATCTTTTCCAGCTAGTGTATTCTTTTTGTTTTCTTTTAATTCTTCAATATGAGAGTTAAGTCTAACAAGACCTTGTTCAATAGTTTCTAAGAATTTTTCTTCTTCTCTTCTAATTATTTCTTTTATTGAGTCTTTATTTTCAACTAATTCTTTGTATTCCACGCCCCAAGAATCAATTACAAGATCAGCTATTTCTGATAAGAATGCTTTTTTGATTCCAAGCTTTCTTCCGTGTCTTGCTGCTCTTCTAATAAGCCTTCTTAAAACATATCCTCTTCCTTCATTCGAAGGCACAATTGTATCAGAAATCATAAAAGTCATGGCTCTTATGTGGTCAGTAATAACTCTAAAGGAAATGTCAAGCTTGTCATCTTTTCCATATTCCGTGCCAGATACTTCTGAAATTCTCTTAATAATGTCTTTTATTGCGTCGATTTCAAAAATGTTATCAGTTTTTTGTAAAACTGTTGCAATTCTTTCAAGACCCATTCCAGTATCGATATTTGGATGAGATAGTGGATTGTAGTTTCCAGCTTCGTCTTTGTCAAATTGAGTGAAAACTAGATTCCAAACTTCTATAAATCTTTCTCCTTCTCCACCTGGTCTTTCATCGTCAGAGCCATATTCAGGACCTCTGTCTACATAAATTTCAGAGCAAGGACCACTTGGACCAACTTCAAGTTCCCAGAAGTTATCTTCTTTTCCAAGTCTAACAATTCTTTCTTCAGGTACTCCAATAACATCCTTCCAGATATTATATGCTTCGTCATCTTCGTGATATACAGTAACCCAAAGATCTTCTTTTGCAATTTCAAGATTAACTGTTAAAAATTCCCATGCCCAAGGAATAACTTCTTTTTTAAAATAATCTCCAAATGAAAAGTTTCCAAGCATTTCGAAAAATGTTGCATGTCTGTCAGTTATACCAACATTGTCAATGTCTCCAGTTCTTATACATTTTTGACTTGTTGTAACCCTTTTTGCTGGTGGTACTTCTTCTCCTGTAAAAAATTTTTTCATTGGAGCCATACCTGCTCCGATTAGTAGTAAGGATTTATCATTTTTTGGAATCAAAGAAAAGCTTGGTAAAATTAAATGTCCCTTAGATTCAAAAAATTTTAAAAATTCCTTTCTTATATCATGTAAACCTAAATATTTCATTCTACACTCCCCTATTTAAAAATCCTCCCATTCCCTGGGAGGATGTGCTATCAATATTATAATTATAACGTGAGTAAATGTCAATTAGAGCTACTTATATCATTGTATTTCATCTTGAAATAATCAAAGAAAATAAATCCAATTGAAACAATAGGAACTGAGATAACCATTCCCCATACACCAAATATTCCACCACCGATAATTATTGAAATTAAAATTACAAGTGGATTAAGTCCAGTTGTGTTACCAATAAGTTTTGGCGCCAAAATATTGTTTTCTGACCATTGAATTACAAAGAATAGAATTGTAACCCACACTGCCTTTATTGGAGAATCCATAAAGGCAAAAAGTGCTGCTGGAAGATAACCTAAGAATGGTCCAATGTATGGAATAATATCTGCCACACAAGTTATAAGACCAATTACTATTGCAAAATCAACTCTTAAAACAAGAAGATATAGCATAGTCAAAACTCCTACAAAGATTGCCATTAATAATCTTCCTCTTATAAATTGTTGCAGAGCTGTATCAATTCTAGTTCCTAAAAATGTAATGTCGTCTCTGTATTTATTTGGAATTGATTTTTTGATGTTTTTTGTAAATTTTTCCTTGTCTACTGAAAAGTAGAAAGAGAAAATTACAATTAAAACAATCCTAAATACACTTGTAACAAGTCCATAAATCTTAGAAACAATATTTGTAAGTGACTCCATAGCTGAAGCTTGGAGTGTTGCTATCAATGAATTAATCGTGTTTCTAATAGAATTTAGAATATTTGTAAGTATTTCTGGTGACTCTAATTCGTTTACTCTAGCAGAATTTGGCCCAGCAGGTTTTGTTTCATTATAAATATTCATAAAATTCTCTGGAAGTTCAATGTTAAATTTTGCAAACACATTTGTCAAAAATTCATTTGAAGCCCTTGTAATTGAATCAACCATACTTGGTATGCTTGCAAGAAGATTTGAAATTTCATTAATTGTCTTTGGAATTACAGAAACTATCAAAACTCCAAATATTAAAAAAGCAGTTATATAAACTATGATTACACCAAAGGATCTCTTTATTCCCTTTCTCTCTAGATAATTTACTATTGGGTCAATAATATATGCAAAAATAATTGCAATTATCACTGAAGATAAGGTGTATCCCAAAATTTTATATTTATTAAAAATTATTGAGATTAAGTATAGCACTAAAATCCCAATAAATATCTTGGTAATAAGCTTTAAATCTATTTTTATTCTCTTGTTGTTGTCAATATATCTGTTGCCAATATTTATCAAATAATATGTGGCAAGAAACATTAAAATTAGCGACAATATAATAAGAGCATAAATCATAAATCTAGCAGCATTACCAGAAATTTGTTCCAACATAATATCACCTATTTTTTAAACTTCTTCATTCCCCTTAGTATTTTATCAAATACAAAATCACATTCTTCTTTTGTGTTGTTGTGATTAAGAGAAATTCTAATCATGGAAAGAGCAAGTTCTTCACTTCGTCCAATTGCTGAAAGCACATAGGAAGGTTCAATACTTCCCGCTGCACAAGCTGACCCTTGAGATACGCAAATATCAAACATATCTAAGTATCTGACCATTGTCTGTGGCTTTACACCCTTTAGTGAAATATTTATATTTCCTGGCAGCCTATTTTCTATTGGACCATTTAAAATAATTCCGTCTACATTTAAAAGTTTTTCAAGAAAATAATCTCTTAAATCTTTAGTATACTCAATATTTTCATCAATATTTTCAGATGCATCAGAAATTGCTCTTGCAATTCCTACAATTGATGCAACATTTTCTGTGGATGCGCGTCTGTCTCTTTCTTGTGAGCCGCCGTGAATAAAAGAATTAATTTCAGTTCCATCTTTGATGTATAAAATTCCAATTCCCTTTGGTGCTCCTAGTTTATGACCTGATATAGACATCATATCGACATCTAAATCTTTCAAATTAAACTTAACATTTCCAATAGCTTGAACTGCATCTGTATGAAATAAAATATTATTTTCTCTAGCAATTTTTGAAATTTCATAAACTGGCTCTACTGTTCCAATTTCATTGTTTGCAAACATAATTGAAATAAGACCAGTCTTATCATTTATGCTGTTTTTTAGCTCATCTAAATTAACATTCCCAAATTCATCAACTGATAAAAGAGTAACATCAATACCTTTACTTTCTACATATTTAAGTGAATTTAGAACAGCTGGATGCTCTATCCTTGATGATATTATATGATTTTTCTCTTTCTTATTCAATATATCTTTTATTGCCCAGTTGTCAGACTCTGAACCTGAAGAAGTAAAATAAATTTCACTGGGCTTTATTTTTAAAATTTCTGCAATTTTTATTCTCGAATTTTCAATTGCCGCCCTTGATTTTTGCCCTAAAGAATAAATGCTTGAAGCATTGCCATAATTTTCTTTTAAATATGGCATCATTTCTTCAAGCACATTTTCTGAAATTTTTGTAGTGGCAGCATTGTCAAAATATATCATAGTTGCCTCACATATCTGCTAGAGTCATTGACTCCATTGCAATTTCAATTTTACCCTGTAATTTATTTAAAATATCTCTTGTCGCACATTCATTAAGTTTGTTGCAATTTTCATTTTTACCTAAATCACAACAAGATAAGGATAAGTCTCCTTCTAAGGCATTTATAATATCTCCAATTGCAATTTCTTTAGGATCTCTTGAAAGTTCATAACCTCCTCCAGCTCCTCTAATTGAATTTACAAGTCCTGCTTTTCTTAAAAGTGTAAAGAGTTGTTCTAAATATGATTCTGATAAATTTTCATCTTTTGCAATGTCTTTTAAAGAAATTGGACCCTTGCCCATATTTTCTTTAAGATTATACATTGCCATTAGTCCGTATCTACCCTTAGTTGAAAGTTTCATTTAATCACCTCATTACGGAGTAAAAGATCCTTCAGTTTTATCATTAACAAGTATATCCTTTAAGGTGTACCACGAAAGAACGGCGCATTTGACTCTTGCTGGTAAATTTTGAATTGATTCAAAGGCAATTGCATCATCAAGCTCTTCTAATTCATCTTCGTCAGTAATTTCGCCTTTAACCATTCCTATAAATTTATCTGCTCTTTCAATGGCTTCATCAACTGTAATTCCCTTTACATTGTCACACATTATTGAAGTAGAAGCTTGTGAAATTGCACATCCATGACCAGTGTATGAAATATCTTCAATGACATTATCCACTACATTTAGTTGCAAAGTTATCTCATCTCCACAGCTAGGATTGTGTCCAAGCTCCTTGTGAGTATATTCATCTAAATCTCTTCTATTTTGTTTGTTTCTAGAATGTTCTAATACAAGTTCTGTGTAAATACTATTTAGATCCAATTCCTAAAACCTCCCTTACATCTTCAAGATGTTCTACAAAATAATCAATCTCTTCTACTGTGTTATAAATTCCAAAACTTGCTCTACAAGAAAAGTTAGAACCTAAAAATCTGTGAAGTGGTTGAGCACAGTGGTGTCCTGATCTAATTGCAATTCCAAAAGTATCGAGTATAGATGCAACATCATGGGGATGAGCTTCATTAAAGTTAAAGGAAATTACTGGAGCTCTATCCTTTGAATTTGTTGTATAAACTTTAATATAATCAAGTTTTGATAATTTTTCGTAGCAATAATCTGTAAGATACTTTTCGTATTCTTCGATTTTTTCCATGCCATATTTATTTATATAATCAATTGCTGCTGCAAGATTAACAGCTCCTTCAACATTTACTGTTCCTGCTTCAAATCTTTGAGGAGCATCTAAAAATGTTGTGTGATCTTCGTAGACATATTCAATCATGTCTCCACCACTTAGAAATGGCTCGATTTTATTTAAAAGTTTTTCCTTACCATATAAAACGCCAATTCCCATTGCAGAATACATTTTATGTCCAGAAAATGCCATAAAATCCACATCAAGTTCCTTGACATTTACCTTTTTATGAGGCACATATTGTGCTCCATCTAAAATAAATATTGCATTTGAATTTTCTCTTGTGTATTTTACAATTTTTTCGATATCTGGATATGTTCCAACAACATTGGAAGCTCCAGTTATTGATACAATTTTAGTCTTTTCAGTGATTTTTTCTTCAAATTCAGAAAATGGAATTTGCATATTTTCATCAACATAGACATATTTTAAAACTGCTCCAGTTTTCTTGCATACTTCTTGCCATGGAACAATGTTAGAATGATGTTCTAAAATTGAAATTAGGATTTCGTCTCCTTCTTTTAGCTCATTCCTACCATAGGAGTATGCAACAAGGTTTAAAGCTTCTGTTGCATTTCTAAGAAAAATAACTTCACTGGATTTTTCTGCACCAATAAAGTCTTTAACTTTTTCTCTTGCATTTTCATAAACTTCAGTAGATTTCATTGCAAGATAATGTGCTCCTCTGTGAGGATTTCCATTTTCTCCTTCGTAATACTTAACAATATTATCTATGATTTCTCTCGGTTTTTGAGTAGTTGCTCCATTGTCAAAATAAATTATTTCTTTGCCATTTGGTTTTATATTAAGATATGGAAATTCTGATCTTATATTTTTAATTTCTTCTTTTGTAAACATTAATTTCCCCTCTTTATAATTTCTCTAACAACTTCCCAAACTTCATTTTCAAGTTCTTCGTCTTCTAATTTATCAATTGCTCCTGAAAATTTAGATTCAACGATTAGAGCTTCAGCTTCTTCAAGACTGATTCCTCTAGTCATTAAATAGAAAATTTGATCCATGTCTAGCTTACCAGAACTTGATGCGTGATTTCCTACAACATCATCTTCATGAGCAAGCATTAGCGGAACAGAAATTGAGTGAACTGTTTCATCTAGAAGAATTGAATATTCTTCTTCTGATCCAACTGATCCACAAGCACCTTCAATAAATTGAAGATTTGATTTGAAATTTTTATTTGCCTTATCCTTTAAAGCTCCGTTGACTAAGATATCACTTTCAGTTTTCTTGCCTTTGTGAATCATGTCATAACTCATGTTTAGGTATTCATCTTGTTGACCAAAATAAACTGAATCGACAATTGAATTTGCCCCTTCTCCAATTAATTCACATTTGTAATTTGTGTAAAGCTTTGAAGATCCAAGCTCGTATTGGTGAACTGCAATATTTGCTTCATCGTGAGCATAAATTCCAACTGACTCAAGAGAAATCGTATTTACATCATCTCTTTGAATAATAAAAACTTCTACATTTGAGTTTTCGTGAGCAAGAATTCTAATTACAGAATTTCTAAATTTTTCTTCCTCTCCAGTAGAAGTGTAATCAAGAACTAATCTTAATTTAGAATCTTTTTCTGCAACTACATCGTGAAGGTCATTTAGTTCACTATATTCGTCATCTAATTCAAATAATTTTAAACCAAAATCTTTTTCTTCGCCGACTTTAGTTTCATAAGAATTATAATAATTAAGATATTCTCTGTTGAGTTCAAGTGCTTCCTTAGAAACTCCGTATTCAATTTCATTAAATTCTTTTAATTCTAATGGAGATTTTTCTCCTTCTTCTCTATATAATTTTCCCTCAAGTTCAGGGATTTCTATTTCAGTTTCATTTACCTTTAAGAAATTAAATGTCTTAAAGGCAATTTCATTTCCAATTATAGTCTTCATATTTCACCTACCCAATAGCTCCAACAAGTTCAAGATTGATTAAATTATTCATCTCAACAGCATATTCCATAGGAAGTTCTTTGGCAATTGGCTCAGCAAAACCTCTAACTACCATTTGTTTTGCTTCGTCTTCAGAAATTCCCCTAGTCATTAAATAGAAAATAACTGAGTCGCTTATTCTCCCTATTTTAGCTTCGTGTCCAATATCTATATCATTATTTTCTATCTTAATTGATGGAATTGTATCTGATCTCGATGCACTATCAAGCATTAATGATTCACATGAAGTTGAATTCTTTGATCCATAGGCATTTTCTTTAATATCCACAAGACCTCTGTAAATTGCAACTCCACCAGATTTAGAAATTGACTTAGTGTTAATTGTTGACTTTGTGTGAGGTGCTGCATGAATAACTTGTGATCCTGTATCAAGATTTTGTCCTTCACCAGCAAAAGAAATTCCAGTGAATTCACTTTGTGCATTTTCTCCAACAAGAATTGAAGCTGGATATAGCATTGAAACTTTAGATCCAAAAGAGCCTGAAACCCATTCGATTTTGCCATCTTTTTCTACAATTGCTCTTTTAGTGTTTAGGTTGTACATGTTTCTTGACCAGTTTTCAATTGTTGAATATCTAAGTGTTGCTCCTTCTCCTACAAATAACTCAACTGCACCTGCATGAAGATTGATTACATTGTATTTAGGAGCTGAACATCCTTCAATAAAATGACAATATGCACCATCTTCAATTATTATTAAAGTGTGTTCAAATTGTCCAGCCCCTGGAGCATTGAGCCTAAAATAAGATTGAAGTGGAATATCAACCTTAACTCCTTTTGGTACATATACAAAGGAACCACCACTCCATACTGCATAGTGAAGAGCAGCATATTTGTGAAGATTTGGTGTAATACATTTGCTAAAGTATTTTTTTACAATATCTTCGTATTCTTTTAGTCCAGTTTCAAAGTCTGTATAAACTACACCTTGATCTAATAAATATTTTTGAATATTGTGATAAACAACTTCAGAGTCATATTGTGCACCAACACCTGAAAGCATGGCTTCTTTTTCTGCTTCAGGAATTCCAAGCTTATCAAAAGTATCTCTAATTTCATCAGGTACATTTTTCCAATCATCAGAAAGTTCTGCATCAGGTCTTATATAAGTTGTGATTTCATCCATATCAACTTCTGATAGGTCTGGTCCCCAATTAGGATTTTGTTTTTCATTGTATATTTTTAAAGCCTTAAGTCTAGATTCAAGCATCCATTCTGGCTCATCTTTTTCCTTAGAAATTTGTCTTACTATTTCTTCTGTAAGTCCCTTTTCAGTTTTGGATTTGTAAGTGAATTTATTTTTTATATCATAAACTCCACGGTCCATATCCTCTACATATGTTTTCTCTTTTTTGTTAGCCAAGTTATTTCACCTCTTCTCTAATCCAGTTAAATCCTTCTTCTTCAATTCTATCTATTAGAGAAGCATCTCCTTCTTTAACAATTCTTCCATCTAAAATCACATGAACATAATCTGGTTTAATATTATCAATTAGCTCTTTGTGGTGAGTGATAATTAATACAGAATTATTTTCATTTAAGAATTTTTCAATTCCCTTTGATACAATTCTTGTGGCATCAACATCAAGTCCTGAATCAGTTTCATCGAGGATTGCAAGTTTAGGATCAAGCATTAACATTTGAAGTATTTCATTCTTTTTCTTTTCTCCACCAGAGAATCCCACATTTAAATATCTTTCGGCATAGGAAGAATCCATTTTTAATTCTTCCATTTCCTTTTTAATTTGTTTTTTGAATTTTAAAATAGGAATTGTCTTGTCTTCTTTTGCAGATTTTGCAGTTCTAATAAAGTTTTCTACAGAAATTCCTGCAACTTCTTCTGGTGTTTGGAAAGACATAAATAATCCCTTATTTGCTCTCTTATCAGTAGATAAATCAGTGATATCTTCTCCATCTAAAAATATTTTTCCACTAGTCACTTCGTATTGTGGATTGTTCATAATTACATTGGCAAGTGTTGACTTACCTGAACCATTAGGTCCCATAATTACATGAACTTCTCCATAATTTATTTTAAGATTTATATCCTTTAAAATCTCTTTGTCTTCTACTCCTGCTGATAAATTTTCAACTCTTAATAACTCAGTCATATACCCTCCATTTATAATAAAAATTAATCATACAAAATTACTATGTTTTATTTCATTACTTATGATAACACATTGTTTCTTAAATTAATAGTCTTTGTGCAATAAAAAAACTAGGTAAAAACCTAGTTTAAGATAGCATAAAGGCCGAAATTATGTGGTTGATTTCCTTTTCATTAAAATAAACTTCAATAATATCAAATCTCACTTGAATATCGTAAAGAGATTTTTCCATTATATAAGCTGTTGCAGTTTGAATAATATTTTTCATTTTATAGGTCGTAACTGCTTCTGAAGCATTGCCAAATTTTCTAGAATTTCTTGATTTTACTTCAACAAAGACAATTTCACTTTTGTCCCTTGCAATAATATCAATTTCTGTTCCTATTCTTCTGTAATTTCTTTCAAGAATTTTATATCCCTTTTTCTCTAAAAATTTTGTGGCAATATCTTCTCCCTTATTTCCATAAAATAAATTGTGCCCTACCATGACGCTATATTTTTTAAAAAACTCTTTCTGTGCATTTTACTTGGCCCCATTTCTTTTAACGCCTCTCTGTGAAACTTAGTTGCATAGCCCTTGTGTTTTGCAATACCATAATTTGGAAACTCTTCTTCCCATTTCTTACATAGATTATCTCTGTAAACTTTGGCAATTATTGAAGCGCAAGCAATTGAATAGCAATTTTCATCACCTTTAATAATGGAATTCTGCATAATATCTGTGTTTATTTTTTCTGCATCAATTAATAGAAAATCAGGAAGGACTTTTTTTCCATTTTTATCCCTCATATTGTCTATGGCATTTATCATTGAAAAATGTGTTGCCATTTTAATATTTATCTTGTCAATTAAATCTGCATCTGCTCTTCCAATACCAACAGCAATAGCAGAATCTAAAATCTTCACATATAAGTCTTCTCTCTTTTTAACAGAAAGTTTTTTAGAATCATTTACTCCTTCAATGAATTCACCGCGAGGCATAATTATTGCGCAGGAAACAACATCTCCGAAAAGACATCCTCTTCCCACTTCATCAATTCCTGCAATTAATTTGTATCCTTCTCTTTCAAAATCATCTTCAAAAGTTTTAAAATTCATCGGGATCCTCCAATGTAATTCTTCCTAAAACTCCCTTTCTAAATTCATCGAGAACAATAGAGGCTACTTTTTCATAATCAATGAGGCCTCCCCTTATAAGAGCTCCTCTTCTTTTTCCAATTTCATCCATTATTTCAATTGGCTCCATATTTTCAGTGTCTTCTAAATCGTATCTCTTTCCTAAAATCTTTGTATCAATATCTCTAAGTCTTTCGATAAGTCTTAAAGCGAGAGTTTCTCTATCCATAATTTCATCCTTAATTGCACCAGTAAAGGCAAGATGAAGTCCAACTTTATCTTCAAACTTAGGCCAAAGAACTCCAGGTGTGTCAAGTAGATGAAGTCTTGGGTTTATTTTTATCCACTGATTTGTCTTAGTAACTCCAGGTCTGTTTCCAGTTTTTGCAGATTTACTTCCTGCAATTGAGTTAATAAAAGTTGATTTACCTGAATTTGGTATCCCTACAATCATTGCACGAAGGGGTCCTCTGTTAAGTCCCTTTTCAGTATATTTTTTTATTTCTTCTGACATCAATTCTTCAGATTTTGATACTACTGCTCCTACATCAGGTTTAGTGGCATTGTAAGATATTGCAAAATTACTTGTATCTGTGATTTTATCCATCCACTTTTTATTTATAACTGGGTCAGATAAATCAGACTTGTTAAAAATTAAAAGTCTTTTCTTAGATTTTAATAAGTCTTTAAAAATTGGATTTCTACTAGAATATGGAATTCTAGAATCAATTATCTCAATACAAAAGTCTACAAGTTTTAATTTTTTCTCAATATCCTCAATGGTCTTTTTCATGTGACCTGGATACCAATTTATGTTCATAAAATCACCCAAATATTACCTTGTCGAGCATTTTAATTGCTCCATCATTGTTGTTATCATAATCAGAAATTAAATCTGCTGCATCTTTAAGAATTTCTACAGCGTTTATCATTGCAATGCCAAGGCCAGACTTTTCAATTAACATTTTGTCATTTGAATCATCTCCAATTGCAATAACTTCCTTCATATCTACATTTCTAGTCTTTGCATATTCCTTAACGCCAAAGAATTTATCGCCATTTTTTTGAAGAACTTCAAGCATCCACTTTGGTTCTCTCTTTATCTTCATAATGTGAAAATTAAATCTATCTGATAATTTTTCTTCCATACTATTTTTCATTTCAAGAAGTTCATCAAATTTTCCAGCAAAAACTATGGAAAGAGGCATTCCATTAAAATCAATAAAGTCATCTACTCCTTCATTTCTTCCATCAAAAGCATAGACATAGGTTTTATCAAAAGTCTTGAAATTTTTCTTTTTATAAAGTAAATTTATTCCATCTTCTCTTGATACATGAATTGTAGAATAGACATTTTCATTAGTATCAAAACTCATTACATCTTTTAAATCCTCTGGCTCAATTGGATTTATATATTCAATTTTTCCAGTTTTGTTGTCGCGAATTATATTTCCATTGTTGCAAATTAAATCTATATCCACATCTCCTACAAATTTCTTTGCAGAATAGTATTCACGTCCAGTTGCAACAACAGGCATATAATTATGGTCTCTTAGCTTTTTTACAAAGGGTTTAAAACTTTCTGTCATTACCTTGTCTGTCGTAAGTAGGGTTTCGTCTAAATCCATTGAAATAATTTTATACATAAATCACCTATACGTTGAATTTAAATACAATTACATCGCCATCTTCTACAACATAATCTTTTCCTTCACTTCTTATAAGTCCCTTTTCTCTTGCAGCAGCAGTTGAACCTGAATTAATTAAATCTTCATAGGAAACTGTATCAGCTTTAATAAATCCCCTTTCCATGTCAGTGTGGATTTTTCCTGCCGCTTCAGGTGCCTTAGCTCCCTTTCTAATAGTCCAAGCTCTTGTTTCAACTTCTCCAGTTGTAAGAAAAGATATTAGTCCAAGTAAGCTATAACTTGATTTAATTAGCTTATCTAAACCAGATGAAGAAAGTCCAAGTTCTTCTAAGAATAAATCTTTTTCATCTGCATCAAGTGCTGCAATTTCAGCTTCAATTTCTGCAGAAATAACTACTACTTCATCTCCGCTTTCATTTGCAAATTCCTTAACTTTTTTAACATATTCATTGTCTTCGTTTCCAATTTCATCTTCAGACACATTACATACATATATTACAGGTTTTGCACTTAGAAGAGCGTAGTTTTTTATGATTTTTTTCTCTTCATCATCAACTTCAACAACTCTTGCAGATTTTCCTTCTTCAAGAGCAGTTTTAATTCTTTCAAGAAGTTCCTTTTCTTTATTAAGTGTCTTATCAGCTTTTGCTTTTTTTACAATTTTAGAATATCTATTTTCAATTTGTTCTAAATCTGAAAAAATAAGCTCTAAATTTATATTTTCAATATCACGAATAGGATCAACAGAGCCATCAACGTGAATTATATTTTCATCATCAAAGCATCTTACAACATGAACAATTGCATCAACTTCTCTTATATTAGAAAGGAATTGATTGCCAAGCCCTTCGCCCTTACTTGCTCCCTTAACAAGACCAGCAATGTCGTAAAATTCTATAATAGCAGGAATGATTTTTTGTGAGTTACTAAGTTTTGATAGTTCAGTCAACCTTTCATCAGGTACATTAACTACCCCAACATTAGGCTCAATAGTTGCAAAGGGATAATTTGCAGCTTCTGCTCCTGCACTTGTTAGCGCATTAAATAAAGTAGATTTCCCTACATTGGGAAGTCCAACGATTCCTAGTTTCATTAGTAAACCTCCATTCAAAATTAAATTATATCACAAAAGACAAATTTATATATTATTAATAAATTATTTTAAAAGGCAAAATCACAAGTACCAGCTTTAATTTAGTCTTTTTTTATTGTATAATGAATTTATCAATTATAAAAGAGGTGAACAATGTGAGTGCCATCGTCATAACTGACCTGACTAAACGTTTAGGAAAACAACGAGTACTATCAAATATTAATTTGGAAATTTTAGATGGCGAATTTTTCTCTCTACTTGGGACGGAAAATTCCGGCAAGACTACTCTTGCTAAAATCATTATGGGATATTTAAAACCTAATAATGGATCTATTAGGATTTACGATATGGACTCATTTAAAGAGTCAAAAGAAATTAAGGAAAGCACTAGCTTAGTTTTTGAAGATTTAATTTTAAATTCAAATTTAAAGGTGCATTCTCTATTAAAGAAAACACTTAACGCACATAATTTAACAAGCACTGAAGATATTGATGCATTGTGTGATTATTTTGAATTTAATGGTTCAAATAGAATTTCAGCTTTGGATAATAGAGAAATGAAAATTCTTTCTATTATTAATGCTTTAGTTACTAAACCAAGACTTCTTGTATTAGATAATCCAACTAAGGATTTAAATGAAAGTGATATTAATAAACTCTTCTCTCATATTAAAAAACTAAATGAGACTGAAGGTTTAACAGTTCTACTTTTATCTGATTCTTTATCAGAAGCGAAAAAATATTCTTCAAGAATTGCTTACTTATCTAATGGCAAAATTCAAAATATTGAATACAACAACCAAAAAATTTCAGAAGATAAAGTTTTAAAAATTCCTGAATACAGAGGAAATTTAAATTATTTTACTTCCATTGGTGCAAGAGTTATTAAAGATGAAGATGATGAAACAATACTTTATTACGACAAAGAAATTCCTGCACTTTCAAAAGTTATTTATGAAGAAAATCTTGTAAACTATGAGCTTAAAAATGCAAAATTAGAAGACAAAATAAATGCTTACTACAGTGGAGATAATCCTAACCCAGAAAATTTTGCAAAACCAGTTGAACAAGCTGAAGTTGTTGAGACATCAGTAGCGGATGATACTACAATTCATGCAGAAGAAATAAATGGAGTTACTGAATCAACTATAAAGATAAATGAAGAACCTAGTGCTGAATTTACAGAAATTGAAGGAGTTAAAGTTGAAGATACTAATCCTCAAAAAGATGAAATTCACAACACTAAGACAAATTTATTTGTTGATGATGAGTACAGAGAAACTGTAATAAATAACGAAGCAGTAGTAAATAATAATGACGAAACTATCTTCATTCCTTCTGAAACTAATGAAGATTCTATTTTCAACGCAACAGAAAATACATTATCAAAGGAGGATAAAGATGATATTTAATATGGAATTTAAATCAAATTTCGGCAAGATGATTTCTTGGGCAATTGTTCTGATTATTTTACTTGGACTTATGCTTGCCTTTTATCCTTTCCTAGCAGATTCACAAATGAGTTCACTTTTAAATTCAGTTGTTGAAAACTTTAGCGAAAGCACTCGTGAAATCCTTGGATTTTACAATAATTTAGACATTACAAATATTAGTGATTTTCTTTCACTTATTTATCATTATCTTGCATTTTTAATTTTAATATTTGCAATGCAACTTGGTGCTAATTCCCTAGCAAAGGAACAATCAAGTGGAAATATTGAATATATTTATTCAAATCCAATTTCCAAATCAGAAATCGTAACTTCAAAAATTTCTGCAAATATTTTAATTTATATAATATTTTTAATAATTATGGCTGTTGCAACTTGCGGACTTTCAATACTATTAACGTCAATTAATATTGGCAGCGTTGATCTTCCTGCAGTATCAAATTACGAAATCTTACAAGCTGTAGTTAAAATCTTTGTTGGACTACTTGGCAGTGGATTAGTATTTATGTCTTTTGGATACTTCTTCTCTTCAATGTCAAGATCATCAACTCAACAAGATGCAGTTTCTGCACTTTTTGTATTTTTAATTTATTTAGTTACAGTTATTGGAATGACAATTGGAGGAGTTTTTGAAAATGTTGTAAAATTCTTCCCAAATTTAGCCTTTGCACCTTATTCTTTTGTAAGTGCAAATTTAGATTTTATAGCAGTTGCTGTAAATCTTGGAATATTTATTTTAATGATTGTGCTAACTTATGCAATCTATTCTAATAAAGAACTTAAATATTAAAAAAACCTACTCATTTGAGTAGGTTTTTATTTATGCTATCTTTTCTAATCTTTCTAATTTTAAATTATTGCTTTCTTCAATTTTTTCGTTGTAAATTCTATTTAATTCTTCTTCTGTTATTTCATCAGGTTTAATATCAAGTACTACTTCTCCCTTATTAAGCATTATGATTCTATCAGAATATTCTATTGCATGTCTTAGATTATGTGTAATCATAAGAGTCATAATCTTTTCTTTTTTCACAAGGTCATTAGTTTTATCCATTATTATCTTTGATGTCTTTGGGTCAAGGGCTGCTGTATGTTCGTCGAGAAGAAGTATATTAGGTTTTTTAATAGTTGCCATTAAAAGTGAAAGTGATTGTCTTTGTCCTCCTGATAAAAATTTTACTTGAGTTTTTAATTTGTTTTCAAGTCCAAGTCCTATTCCCTTTAACTTTTCAACTATTGGATCTATATTATTTCTGTCGATTAGTTTTCTAAATCCAAATTTTTGTCCCTTTTTATATGCCATTGACATATTTTCTAAAATATTTAAAGTTGATGCAACTCCCTTTGAAGGATCTTGATTAACCTTACCAATGTGGATTGCTCTTTGGTCTTCTGAAAGTTTACATAAGTCATTTCCGTCAAGTTCAATTGAACCTGAATCACAATTTAAAGCTCCACTAATCATATTAAATAAAGTTGATTTTCCGCAACCATTAGGCCCAAGTATTGCCACACATTCGTTGTCATTAATTTCTAATGAGAAATTATTGAAAATTCTATTTTCTTCTTCTGTGCCTTTGTAAAAAGTTTTTGATAAGTTTTTAATTTTTAACATTTTCTTCCCTCTTCTCTTTTAATACACTAAGTCCCTTTGACGAAATATTATTATAAATTAAGAATGCTACAACTATTACTGCTGTAATTCCCTTTAAATCACTTGGTGCAAGTCCAATGTATAGTGCGATTCCATAAATTATTCTATAAATTACCGCTCCAATTATAGCTCTTGTTGTTCTATTTAATGCATTTACATTTTTAAGGAATGCATCTCCTATTACAATTGATGCAAGTGCTGATACTATAATTGATTGGCCCATTGTGATATCTGCGTATCCATTTGACTGAGCCATAAGAGATCCTGCAAGTGCTGCAAGTGCATTTGAAATCATAAGTCCTGTACAAACATATTTGTTTGGATTTTTTCCAAGTGATTTAACTAGAGTTTCATTATCTCCTGTTGCAAGTAAGAGATAACCCTTTTCTGTTTTTAAAAACCAGTCTATTGCAAGTTTTATAATAATTCCGATTATAGCCAAGATTACAATTTTTGGCACGCTTTCAAAAAGTTGAAATACAGTCTTATAATCAAAAAAAGTAACATTTGGTGTGCCAGTTATTCTTAAGTTAACTGAATATAAAAATGTCATTGTTAGAATACCAGCTAGGATTGCTTGGATATTTATCTTTCTGTAAAGTACATAGGTAATGTAACCTCCAACAGCTCCTGCAAGTAGGGCTGCCACCATTGATATTATTGGATTAATTCCAATTGTAAGCATCTTTGCGAATACAAAGGCTCCCAGTGGAAATGTACCTTCCACAGACATATCTGGAAAATCTAATATTTTAAATGTTATCACTACTCCAATTGTCAATATTGAGAAGACTAGTCCCATGACAATGGATTCAATTAATACTGAACTCAACTTTTTTCCTCCTAATTCTTTATTTCACTTCAGCATTTTCAAATAATTTTTCATTTTCAATCTTTAATGCTTCAGCTGTATCTTTATTAACTACTTTTCTAGCTTCTGTTGGAAACAGTACTGGAATTTCATTAACTTTCTTTCCCTTTAAAATTTCATCAGCTATAGTAGCTGCTTCCTCACCAAGTTTTGTGTAGTCTACACCTAAACTTAGAAGTATTCCATTTTCAACAGGTCCTTCTTCTGATGCAAAGGATGGAATATTTGCCTGTTTTAAACTTTCTGCAATTATTGATGATGCAGATGAGATTGTGTTATCTGTAATCGCCATAAAGATGTCCATCTTTGGCTCAAGTGTTTTTATTGCTGTTGATACGTCGTTTATGTTGTTAACTCCAACTTCTACAACTTCTAATCCAAAATCACTTGCTGCTTTTTTAAGTTCTTCAATTTGGAATTTTGAATTTGATTCATTTGTTGAAAACATTACTCCAATATTTTTTACATCTGGGAAGATGTCTATCATCTCTTCTAATTGAGCAGCCATTGAGAAGTAATCACTTACTCCAGTTACATTTGCTTCTGGGCTTTCAATATTTTCAACTAAGTCTGATGTTACAGGATCTGTTACTGCATTAAATATTATTGGAATATCTTTTTCTGCATTTTTAGCTCCCTGGGCTGCAGGTGTTGCTATTGCGTAAATTAAATCTACATTTTGATCACTAAAGGATTTTATAATTTGTGGAACAACTGTTAAATCTCCATTTGCATTTTTTGTAATAATTTCTACATCTGGATTTGTCTTTTTAAGTTCTTCTTCAAATCCAAGTCTCGCTCTTTCAAGTGCAATGTGATCTGCAAGTTGTATTACTCCGACTTTTTTATTTGAGCTTTCTGTGGAAACTTCATTTGCATTTGTCTTTTCTGTTGAAGCTCCATCTTCTTTTTTAGTGCCACATGCTACAAGAAGCATTGACATCATCACTAAAACTACTAACTTTCTAAATTTCATTAAAATACCTCCAAAATAAAAAAAGTCTTTCATCCACATTGGGACGAAAGACTGACTTCGCGGTACCACCCGATTTTATAATCAAAAAGATTACCTCATTTTAAGGTCTAACAACCTCTAGCCTGCGTTAACGGGGGCTTCCGTACTTGCCTACTACCTTCAACAAATAAGCTTAAGAGTGTATGTTAAATTCCGATGTATTGTCTCTCACCAAACGACAACTCTCTTAAATCATCTAAAATTCTTTTTTCTCTTGCACAGCTTTTATTAAAATTTAAATGTATTATAAGCTAGTAGCAAGTTAAAGTCAAGTCTTTTATCCAAAAATATTTTAAGTTTTTATTTTATTTTACAAGTTCTGCATCCTTTAGATTTTCACTATTTAAATCAAGTCCAAGTGCTTTAGCAGTTTTTTCATTTATTTTTTTAGCAGCTTTTTTATTATCTTCTGCGTGAACATTTTTAATGTCTTCCCCATTTAAAATTCTAATTGCTAAATCTGCTGCTTGTTTTCCATGTTCGTAATAATCTACACCTTCACTCATAAGTAGTCCCTTTGACATTTGTCCTTCTTCAGCTGAAACTGATGGAAGATTATTGTTTAGTAAAATTTCTGCAACTATTGGTCCTGCTGATGCAACTGTATTATCAGTTAGTGCATAGTAAGCATCGATTTTATTTGTAATAGTTTGAAGTGCTTGCGAAACATCATTGATGTTATTAATTCCTACGATTTCAACTTTAAGTCCAAGTTCATCACAAGCTTTTTTTAAATCTTCTATTTGAACTAATGAGTTAGCTTCTGATGTTGAATAAAGAGTTCCAATAGTTTTTACATCAGGATAAATCTTTAAGAAAGATTCAAGTTGTGTCTTAGCAGATACTGCATCATTAACTCCTGTTACATGGTCAATTTTATCTGGTGCTTCAATTAGTCCTGCTTCAACTGGATCAGTTACTGCAGCATAAATAATGTTTTTATTTGGTAGAGCTGTCTTTGCTCCTTGTGCTGATGGTGTTGCTACTGCATAAACAAGTTTGTATTCGTCTCCTTCAAACTTTTTAGGAGCTGTTGTTGTAAGAGCATTGTCTCCTTGAAGATTTTCAACTTCTAACTGAGCATTTATTCCTTCTTCTTTAAGTCTATCTTCAAAACCTTTAATTGCATTGTCTAGTGAAACTTGCTCAATATAAGATATAACGCCAATTTTTACTTGTTCATCTCCAGCTGCTGCATCTGCTGTTTCTGCTTTTTTATTTCCTCCACATGCAACAAGTGATGCTGCCATTAAACCAATTACTGCTAACTTTGATACTTTCTTTAAATATTTCATTTCTTCCTCCAAAAATTATTTTTAAAATAATAAAAAAATCCTTCACCCCATATAGGGCGAAGGATTCGCGGTACCACCTAAATTCGAAATTCAAAAAATTTCCTCTATTAAAGATCTAACAATCTCTAGTCTCTGATAACGGTGACTTCCGTGAAGGCCTACTTAATTCATCCTCCATGCTTTAGAGTGAATATTACATATAAGCTTATCTATGGGCTCTCACCATCCCCACTCTCTTTGAGACTTACTTGATATCTTTCTCTCTTTCATCGCATTTATTATTTTATAAATGGTATTATACTTAGTTAAAATTTTTTTGTCAACACTTTTTTTAAAAAATTTTAAATTTATTTTACAAGTGTTGCATTCTTGAAATAATCAGAATTTAAATCAAGACCCAATGCTTTTGCTGTATTTTCGTTTACTTTTCTGGATTTTACCTTATTATCTTCTGCATGAACATTTTTAATATCTTCTCCATTTAAAATTCTAATTGCAAGATCTGCTGCCTGTTTACCATGTTCATAATAATCTACTCCATCACTTACTAATAGTCCCTTCATTACCTGTCCTTCTTCAGCAGATACAGAAGGAAGATTATTTTCTAATAATGTTTTTGCAACTATAGGTCCTGCTGCTGCTACAACATTATCAGTGATTGCATAATAAGCATCAATTTTATTTACAATTCCTGATAGACCTTGCGACACATCATTAATACTATTAATTCCAACAAGTTCTAATTTTATACCAAGTTCATTGCAGGCATTTTTCAAGTCTTCAACTTGCACTTGTGCATTAACTTCTGATGGTGAATATAAAGTTCCTATTGTTTTTATATCTGGATATAATTCTAAGAATGAAGATAAGTATTCTTTAGCAATTGATTTATTATTTACACCTGTTACATGATCGATTTTATCTGGTGCCTCAATAAGTCCCGCTTTTATTGGATCACTTACAGCTGAATAAACTATATTTTTATTAGGTAAAGCTGTCTTTGCACCTTGTGCTGGTGGAGTCGCAACTGCATAAACAAGTTTGTATTCGTCTCCTTCGAATTTTTTAGGTACTGTAGTTGTAAGAGCTTGATCGCCTTGTAAATTTTCAACTTCTACAATTGCATTAATACCTTTTTCTTTTAATCTGTCTTCGAACCCTTTGATTGAATTATCTAATGATACATGTTCAATGTATGAAATAGCTCCAATCTTTATCGGCTCACTTCCACCTGATGCTTTTGCTTGTGTTTGTCCTTGGCTTCCACTTCCTGAGCATGCCACTAACATTCCTGATAACACAACTCCCGCTAACACTTTTGATAAACTTCTTAAATTTTTCATCTTTTTCCTCCGAAAATATTATTTAAAATAATAAAAAAATCCTTCACCCCATATAGGGCGAAGGATTCGCGGTACCACCTAAATTCGAAATTAAATAATTTCCTCTTTAAAGATCTAACAATCTCTAGTCTCTGGTAACGGTGACTTCCGTGAAGGCCTACTAAATTTCATCCTTCAAGCTTAAGAGTGAATATTACATATAAGCTCATCTGTGGGCTCTCACCATCCCCACTCTCTTTAAGATTTGCTAAATATCTTTTTCTCTTTCAACGCATTTATTATTTTATAAATGGTATTATACTTAGTTAAAATTTTTTTGTCAACAACTTTTTAAAAATTTTTAAATAATTTTATTTTTTAAGTTCAAAATGAGGTGCCATAACTCTTTTATGTGCTGAGTTTTTATGCATTCTGTCAATTTTCTCTTTTATCTTTTCATCAGGAGTTGATTCTCCTCTGATGTATGAATCAAGAACTTCATAAGTAAAGCCCATTTCATCTTCATCAGTTTGTCCTTTCCAAAGTCCTGCTGATGGTTTCTTTTCTATAATTTCTCTTGGCACTCCAAGTTCCTTTGCTATTTCAAATACATCTGTCTTTAAAATATTTACTATAGGCATTATATCTGCACCAGAATCTCCATATTTTGTTGAATAACCTAGATACCACTCGCTTGCATTAGAAGGTCCAAGAACTAAATATCCTAAGTCTTGGGCATAATAATAAAGTGTAGTCATTCTAAGTCTTGGCTTAATATTTGACTTTGCCATTTTATTTTCAGATTCAAAAGATGCTTCTATTAAAGTTCTGTAAGTTTTTGTTAAATCAATTGTCTCTGTTTTTAAATTGATTTTATCTGCAACAAGCTTTGCATGTTCTGCATCTTCATCAATGCTTTCACAGGGCATAATTAGTCCTAGCGAATTTTCTGGAAATACTTTTTTTGAAAGTGCTGCAATTACTGCAGAGTCAATTCCACCAGAAAGTCCAAAGACAAATCCCCTTGCACCAGTTTCTTTTGCTTTTTCCTTTAACCAATTAACTAAATCTTCTGTGACTTTTTTGTAATCCATAATTTCTCCTAATATATAATTTCTCCATCAATAGTTGGAAGTTCAATTGTCTTAATTTTTTCAACTTCAATATTTGCACTAGTCAAGTCATTTAATTTCTTAATAATGTCATCTTCGCAAATATCAATTACAACCTCAACTTTGTCAGTGTAATTTTCTTCTAGTATTTTAAAATTTTCATTATTTAAAAGATTTATTATAGCTCCGTGATAAGTGTAGTCGTATTTAATGCTCATTCTGCTAAAATCACGTCTTACAACTCTTTTTGCTGCATCAAGTGCAATTGAAACACCCTTGGTGTAAGCTCTAACAAGTCCACCAGCTCCAAGTTTAATTCCTCCAAAGTATCTTGTGACAATTACTAGCACATTTCTAAGCTCTTCTTTTTTTAAAACTTCAAGCATAGGTACACCTGCTGTGCCACTTGGCTCTCCATCGTCAGAATACCTCTGAGTCAGTGCATCTTCTCCGATAATATATGCATGACAATTGTGAGTTGCAGATCTATGTTCTGTTTTTATCTCTTCAATTATTTTTAAAGCTTCCTCTTCAGTCCTTACAAAAAAAGCTTGTCCAATAAAAGTCGACTTTTTAATTTCTACTTCATCTATTCCATGTTTTAAAACTGAATTATACATCTCTTGCATATTCCTTTACTAAATCATATTCTCTATCTTCAAGATATAAATCCAAATAAATTCCGTCATCTTCATATCTTGGAGTAGCATCAAATTTATCTACAAGTTTATATAATAAATCTGTGTCATCATATGGAAATTTAAGCTTTGCATCTATATATTTATCCGCAAGATTTTCTTCAATAATTTTTAAAAGAGCATCCATGTTTTCATCATTTTTTGCAGAAATATAAATTCTTTTGTCTCTAGGAATTGTTGAAATTAATGGAACATCTTCAATGTTTACCTTGTCGATTTTATTAAATACCGTGATTATATTTTTATCAAGTACATTGATTTCGTCTAAGATAGACATAGTAGTTTTATATTGAATTTCTAAGTCTTCACTTGAAGCATCTATCACATGAAGAATTAAATCAGAATACTTTATTTCTTCAAGAGTGGATTTAAAAGCTTCTACAATTTTTGTTGGAAGTTTTGAAACAAATCCTACTGTATCAGAGATTATAAACTCTCTACCTGAAAGAAGCCTTGCATGTCTTGAACTTGGGTCAAGCGTTTCAAAGAGCATATTTCTAACAGATACTTCCGATGATTCATCATCTTTTAATCTATTTAGTATCGTTGACTTTCCAGCATTTGTATAACCCACAAGTGAAACTATTGGAATATTATTGTTTAGCCTGTTGCTTCTTGTGATGTCACGAGTTTTTTCTGCTTTTTTTAATTTATCTCTAATTTTGTCGATTTCTCTTTTAAGTCGACGTCTATCTGTTTCAATTATTTGCTCACCAGGTCCTCTTGTACCAATTCCCCCACCTGTTCTTGACCATCCGTCAATTCCTAAAAGTCTTGGAAGTTGATACTCAAGCATTGCAAGTTCAACTTGAAGTTTTGCTTCATAAGTAGTTGCCCTTAGTGCAAATATATCTAATATTAAATTTGTTCTGTCTAGAACTTTCTTTTTTATTTTCTTTTCAAGATTACGCACTTGTATACCAGTGAGCTCATCATTAAAAACTATGGCATCAGCTTCAAGGAGCTCTGCCATTTCTTTTATCTCATCTACTTTACCTGATCCTATTAAATATTTTGGATTAAACTTTTCAATATTTTGTGTGATTTCACCTACAACTTCAGCTCCATCAGCAAATACAAGTTCATTTAATTCGTTCATTGAAGTCTCAAGTGAATGAGGATGAGCTCCTAAATTTGTGCCCACTGTTATAACGCGTTCTAATTTCTTTTGTGAATTTAAATTTTCTAAATAAACTTTATCCATATCTTAATTATACTATATTCTAACTTTACTTGCGAAAAACTTTTAAAATAGTAATTAAATGGCCGAAATGATATAATTATTTTAGGAGAAAAGTATGAAAAATCTAAAAATATTTATAAGCGATTTAAAAAATTTAAATAAGAATCAAAGGATTAAAGTTTTGCTTTTGACATTACTTTTAATTATTGTCTTAATCTTTTCTATTTTTGCGGCAATGATTGTTTCAATAATTTCTAAAACTCCATCCACTGACCTTGAAAGTCTAACGGATTCCTTTAATCAAAGCTCCTATATTTATTCAAAAGAGGGAAATGTTCTAGAAAAAATTGAATCTTTAGAGTATAGAACGCTAATTGATATTAAAGATATTCCTAAAAATGTTCAAGATGCCTTTGTTGCCATTGAGGATCACAGATTTTACAAACACTCTGGTCTAGACCCAATTGGTATTGCATCTTCAATTGTCTCAAATATTAAATCAGGTGCTCTAGTTCGTGGAGGTTCAACAATTACTCAACAACTTGTGCGTTCAGTTTATCTATCAAATCAAAAGACTCTAGGCAGAAAAATTCAAGAGGCCTATCTTGCTCTAAGAGTTGAAGATGAAATGACTAAAAGTGAAATCTTAGAAGCGTATCTAAATAGAATAAATTTAGGTCAAGGTGCTTACGGAATTGAAGCTGCATGCCAAACTTATTTTTCAAAAGATGTTGATGAAATAAATACAGCTGAAGCAGCACTGCTTGCAGGTATTCCAAAATCTCCTACAAATTATCCGCCTTTTAAATCAGTGCCAGGAGAATTTTTACAAGATGATTTTCACATCATTGGAACTAGAATTGTCGACGGCGAAGAGCTTTATCTTGTGCTAAATAAAGATGCCTTTGAAAGACAAAAAGTTGTGCTAAAAAGAATGTATGAACTTGGATATATTGACTTACAAGAGTATGAAAGAGCAAAAAATTATGATATTCTTTCATCTCTAAATCCAAAAAATTTCAAAAACCACAACATGAGTTCCTATTCTACTGATTATATAAAAAAAGAAGCTTCAAAATACTTGGCTTCCTTTTATAAGACATCACTAGAGGAAGGCGAGCACAAACTTTTCACTGGTGGATACAAAGTTTATTCTACAATTGATGAAAATCTTCAAGGCGACTTGGAATCAAAGTACGAAGAATTTGAAAACTTCCTTTCTAATAAATCATCAACTGGTGGATCTCGAATGTTAAATTTGAGTTTTGACGAATCTCAAAATATTATTTATGATGACGAGATTTTGTATATCAACAGAAATAATCTTTTAGATGAGAATTTTAATTTTATTATTCCAAAAGAATTTTACAATATTTCATCTCATGGAGATTTAAAAATTAAAAACATATACTTTAAAGAGGTTGGACAAAATATAGATATTATTGATGCCTACTTAATTGACGACAATAAAATTTTAAATACCTTTGAAATTGGAAGTCTTCAAATAGAAGATGGTGCTTGTGAACTTAAAAATGATTATTTAATAATAGATGGATCATTTTTAAATAATGTTGGCGATTTCTACACAATTGATAACAATAAAAATTTAATTATTTCAAAAAAATACTACAATTACAACGACAAACCTGTGCTTCAACCACAATCTGCCATGATTGTTGCAAATAATGAAAATGGTTTTGTTGAAGGAATTATTGGCGGACTTGATGTTAATTCTAAGAACGCAAAAATTTTAAATAGAGCAACAGATTCTTACAGACAACCTGGAAGTATTATCACACCATTTACAGTTTATCTTCCAGCACTACTTAATGGAAAGACTTTGTCTTCAGTTTATGATGATGTTCCTATTACAGTTGATGGAAACTTCTGGCCAGCTAATTATTACAATTCTTTTAAAGGACTAATGACTATTAGAAGAGCCATGGAAAATTCTTCAAATGTAATTGCCGCAGAAATCTTACAAGAAATTGGAATCCATAAGTCAATGGAAATATTAAAAGCCTTTGATGTTATAAAAGATAATGAAGGAAAAGACTTTTTTATAAAACAATCTGAAAATCCAAAAAAACACGATGAAAACTTAGATGCCCTTGCCCTTGGAAATATGCAAGTGGGACTAACTCTATCACAAATTTCAGAAATGTATTCTACTATTGCAAATAATGGAGTTAAAAAAGAGCAAACGGCAATTTTAAGAATTGAAGATTCAAGTGGAAATATAATCATTGACAACTCTAAGAAGAGTAAAAAAATTGTCGATGAAAAATACGCATTTCTACTTTCAGATGTTTTAAAATCAAATTCCATAAGAGGTAAATCAAGAGGAGTTAATAATTCTTCTACTTTTGCATCATACATTGGTCAAAACAGAGAAAACAGCGACTATTTTATTTCAGGATTTTCTCCTAAATACACTATCTCAATGTGGGTTGGTGCAGATTCGCCAAAGATTTCTCTTGCTTCAAATTCTAATTCCATTGTTGAGTTATTTAATTTAATGACAAGAGATATTGATTTAGCTACAGAATTTCCTGAAGATCCATCTTATATTCTAACAAGGTCCATTTCTTCAAAGAGCGGTAAACTTTCAACAAAGGAAAGTCAATACGCTGGCTTTAGTTACAGAGAAAAATTTATATCTGGCACTGAGCCAACTGAATACGACGACTTGTTTAAAAAATATTTAATCTGCGATGAATCAAATAAAATCGCAACTCAGTTCTGTCCTAGCGAATCAGTTCTCTACACTGTAATGTTTGAAAGACCTGATGTATATGATGCAAGAGAACACTTTGGAATTTATCCTGATGATTATATGACTATTCCAAAATCTTATTGTGATATTCACACTCGAGAATGGGTAAAAGAAAATGAAGAAGAAGAAAATTCTAATAAGGATAATAGTGATAAAGATAATAAAAGTTCTAAAACTACTAAAACTACAAAAGGCACTAAATCTACAAAGAAAAAATCTTAGGAGGTCAATATGAGGAGATTATTTAGCATAATAAAATTATTGGGATTTATAAAGTTTTTACTTCCAAAAAGAAAAACTGCAATTAAATTATTGCCACTTATAAATCCAAAAAGAGCTGGTAAAATTGCATTTCATGCAGGAAAAATAAGACTTAGAAATGAATTTAAAAGATTTATATTTTAAAAAAGTAGCTTGTCTTAATGACAAGCTACTCTTTTTATTTTTGAAAAAATAAAATCAAATGCAATAAATAATATTGAAGATCTCATAAAGTCAATTACACTAAAAATCTCTCTATAAAAAAAGATTTTATATAATATTATATAAGATATGAAAGTTCCAAGAATTAAAATTGGAATTCTAATTTTTAAATTATTTTTAAATCTAATTGTATAAAAAATAATGAATAGTATAGAATTTATAAAATGAATATCCATATTTTAAATTCTCATTAGATTTCTTTATTATATTTTTCTAAGGTCTCAACAATTTCATCATCAAGAGCTGCTATTGTAACTTCGAAATCTTTATCTTCAATATAATTTTTTATAGTATTGACTGCAACTTCTGCTGCTTCTTCAAGTGGATAGCCATATATTCCTGATGAAATTAATGGAAATACAATAGTTTTTAAATTATTTTCTTCAGCAATTTTTAGTGCAGAATTATATGCATTTTCTAAAATCTCTCTTTCATTTCTCTTTCCATCAAAATAAACTGGTCCCACTGTGTGAATAATATAATCAGCTTTTGTATTATACCCCTTAGTGATTACTGATTCTCCAGGATTAATTGGAGCAAGTACATCGCACTCTTTTTGCAAATTTTCATCATTTGCTGCTTCAAAAATTGCTCCACAAACTCCGCCGCCTCTTTTAAGTTCTTTGTTGGCAGCATTTACTATAGCATCAACTTCAAAATCTAAAATATTTTTCTTTTCAATATGTAACATGTCGCACTCCTTCTTGATTTTTCCACGATTTATATTATTATATATCCATGGAGGAAAAAATGAATCGTTTAAAAAAAATAAATACTCCCATTACAATTTTAATACTTATGTGGGCACTTTTGCAAATAATCTTTAATACTATATACCCAATTGATGCCATTTCATTTAGGGCTTTTCACGCAATGTGTATATGTATTTTTTCAATATTACTTAACAAAAAAAATCCCAAGGATTTAAATTATATTAAGTTTTTTAATGTAGTTTTAATTCTTGGTCTTTTATTTGTTTTTTCATACTTTTTAATCAATTACAATGTAATAGCAAAGAAAGGTGGCTTCACTAACCAATTCGATTTATTTGTCGCTCTTCTTGGAATTATTTTAATTTTTATATGTGGTTTTAGAATTAACAAAAATATTTCAATCTTAGCACTTGTTTTTCTTTTATACTTATTTTTTGGGAAATATCTCCCTTCAGTAATTGGTCACAATGGATTTAGCATTAAGCGAATTTTAAATCACATGTTTTGGGGCTCCCAGGGAATTTTTGGCGTGAGCATTGGTGTAAGTGCGACTTATATATTTTTATTTATACTCTTTGGATCCTTTTTAAAATATTCTGGATTTACAGATTTAATAAACGATCTTGCACTTTATTTCGTTGGAAATACAGTTGGTGGACCAGGTAAAGTTCCAGTTTTAATTTCTGCTCTTCTTGGAATGATTAATGGATCAGCTGTAGCTAATGTTGCAACAACTGGAACTATTACAATTCCAATGATGAAAAAATCAGGCTACTCAAAAGAGTTTGCAGCAGCCGTTGAAGCAACTGCATCTACTGGTGGACAGTTCACTCCACCAATTATGGGAGCAGTTGGATTTTTAATGGCAGAATTTTTAGCAATACCTTATGGAAAAGTAATTCTTGCAGCAGCAATACCAGCTTTTATGTATTATCTTGGAATATTTTTATCAGTGCATTTAGAATCTAAAAAATTGGGACTAAAAAGTGCAGAAAATTCAGACAAAAATATTTCTGAAATTATTAAAGAAAGAGGAATTTTAATTCTTCCTCTATTTGTTTTAATTCTACTGATGTTTCTTGGTTACACTCCAATTTTTGCATCAGTTAGTGGAATAATCTCTGCAATTATTTCTTCATGGTTTGTAAAAAAACACAAAATGGGCATGAGAGAAATTGTTGAAGCAACAATTGATGGTGCAACTTCTACAATTTCCATAGGACTATCTTGTCTATTAATTGGAATAATTATTGGAACAGTTTCTCTAAGTTCACTGGGACTTAATTTTGGATTTTTAATTTTAAACAATGAACTTTTCCAAAATCCAATTATTACAGCAATACTTGTAATGATTATGTCTACAATTCTTGGCATGGGCGTTCCTGGAGTTGCCGCTTATGTAATAGTTGTATCAATTGCAGTTCCAATAATGATTAAAAATGGAATCAGTCCAATACCTGCTCATTTATTTTGCTTGATTTATGCTTGTCTTTCAAATATTACTCCACCAGTTGCCATGAGCTCCTATGTTGCAAGTGGAATTGCAAAGTCAAATGTTAATAAAACTTCCATTCTTTCTGTAAAAATTGGAATTATAGGTTTTATAATTCCCTTCTTCTTTATAAAAAATGAAGCTCTATTACTAGGTGCTACAAACTTTGAAATTTATAATTTATATATGATTTTTACTTCAATTATTGGAGTTTTTGAAATTGTCTGTGGCTTTAGTGGATTTATTGACAGCGATTTAAAAAATTACGAGAGAGTCTTATTAATAACAGGAGGACTTCTTCTTATAAATTCGAGATTTTATACTGATGTCATTGGAATTTTAATCTTTATAACTATTTTTGTAATGCAAAGAAGGAGGGTTATAATTGCTTAAAATTATATTAATAGCACTTTTACTTTTAACAGGATGCGGAAGAGAAAACAAATATCCAATTAATCTTCCAACAGCAAACACAACTGGAACTCTTTATCCTCTTGGTGCATCTCTTGCCTATATGTGGAACACAAATTTAGATGACGTTTCAGTTTCATCTCAATCATCAAATGGCGGAATTGAAAATCTAAATTTAATATATGAGGGAGATGCCGAGGTTAGCCTTGGAGTTACAAGTATTGTTTATCAAGCTTATAATGGTGAAGGAAAGTTTAGAGACAGAAAAAATGATAAGCTTAGAATTATTGCAGGACTTTATTACAATCCCAATCAAGTTGTAGTTACTAAGAGTTCAAATATAAATTCACTTTTAGATTTAAAAAATAAGAGATTTGCTCCAGGCTCTCCTGGCTCAACAACTGAAGAAGAAACTAAAATTCATCTTGAAGGTGTTGGTTTAAATTATCCAGATGATTTCAGCCCAGTCTACATTGGACCAAGCGAAGCATCAGAGCTTATTAGAAATAAGAACCTCGACGGACTTTGGATAATGGCAGGAACCCCCACAGCATCTGTCTCAGAACTTTTGACAACTGCAGATTCAAAGCTCATAGAAATTTCTGAAGATGAAGTTAATTCTCTAAAAGAAAAATATCCTTGGTATGCAAATTATAAAATACCTAGTGGAACTTATCCAAATCAAAATGATGAGATTAATACTTCTGCAATAAAAATGGTTCTCTACACAACTTCTGATGTGCCAGATGAAATAATTTATAAAATGACAAAGACATTTTGGGAAAATATAGATGAGCTAAAAAAATCTAATAAATCCCTAGAAGAATTAGATATTAAAAAAACACTAGAAGATATTTCAAATCTCCCAGTGCATGAAGGCGCAAAAAAATATTATAGAGAAGTTGGTATATTAAATTAAAAAGGCTTAGCAGAATTAACTGCTAAGTCTTTTTTAACTCATATATTTTTTTACAGTATATCTCTTTGCAATATAAATTGAGATGATAATTAAAACTAATCCAATTGGAACTGTTAGAAGTGGTTTACCAATTACTCCTTGAATTAAAAATGCAAGTGCAGAACATAATCCAGCTAAAAGTGCGTAAGGAAGCTGACTTGATACATGGGCTATGTGATCGCATCCTGCTCCTGCTGATGAAAGTATTGTCGTATCAGATATTGGTGAGCAGTGGTCTCCAAATACTGAGCCTGAGAAAATTGCCGCAAGAACTATTGGTAAGAAGTGCATGTGGTCTGTGTGCTGTAAAATTGGTACCATAATTGGAATTAGTATTCCAAATGTTCCCCAAGCTGTTCCAGTTGAGAAAGATAAAAACGCACCGACTACAAAAATAATTGCAGGAAGTATCCACATTGGCATTGTAGAATTTGTAATAAGTGATGCAATATAAGATCCAGTGTTAAGATATTCATCACTTGTTATTCCACCAATTGTCCAAGCAAGAGTAAGAATTACAATTGCAGAAAGCATTGTCTTCATTCCTTCAACTATTCCCTTCATAAAAGCATCAAAAGTTAAAAGCTTTCTAGGAATGTAAAGTACAAAAGAAATTATAATTCCAGCAAAAGATCCAATAACTAGAGATAAATTTACATTCGCATCTCCAAAAGCAGTTGCTGCATTAACTCCTTCAAAGAATCCACCAGTCTTAAGCATCATTGTAATAGTAACTCCAATAAGAACTACTATTGGAATAATTAAATCAAATACCTTACCATTTTTTGAATACTCATATCCTACTTCTTCACTTTCAATTATTTTTGAAGTATCGTTAAGTTCATATTTTTCCATAACTCCAATTTCAATATCAGAAAAGGAAAAATATAAAATCATAAATAAAGTTAAAAGTACATAAGCATTCATTGGAATAGTACTTAAAAATACATTCATTGGATTTGCAACGCCTGTGTCTCCAATTACTGCAACAACTGAAGCAGCCCACGAAGAAACTGGTGCTATAATACAAACTGGAGCAGCAGTAGAGTCAATGATGTGTGCAAGCTTTGCTCTAGAAACTTTATTTTCATCAATAATTGGCTTCATTACAGCACCAACTGTTAAACAGTTAAAATAATCGTCTATAAATATAATCATTCCTAAGAATGCTGTTGCTAGCTTAGCAGATTTTTTACTTTTTATTCTCTTACTTGCCCACTTACCATAGGCAAATGATCCTCCTGCCATATTCATAACCATAACAAGCGAACCAAGCATTGCCAGAAACACTATCATTAAAGCATTATCGCCTAGTTTTGTCCCCATTAGTTCAAAAACAGTTTCAAGTGCTGCGATAATATTTCCGCCTGTGAAAATTAGTCCTCCGGATATAATTCCAATTAAAAGTGAAGTTATTACTTCTTTAGTTATAAGTGCCAGAGCAATTGCAACTATTGGAGGAACTATTGTCAAAATTCCAAATTCCATTAAAAACTCCTTAAAATATATTTAATTAAGAATTGCGCATGTCAATTCTATAATCATCCATAACTTCTGAAAAAATTTCTGCACTTGAAAGAGGTGTATAAGTAATAGTATTGGCACCTGCTTCAATTGTCTCTAAAATATGTTCATCAGTGTGACCACCTGTTGCAATTATTGGAAATTCATTTCCAACAATACTTCTTGCATATTTTACAAGTTCAGCAGTTTTCTTGCCGCCGGCAATGTTTAATACCTTTGCTCCTGCCTCAACTTTTCCTTCAATATCATCGTATTTTGTAATAACAGAAGCGATTACTGCAACATCTAAACTTTCTGAAATAAGTTTAATATTTTCATTAGTCATTGGCGCATTTACTACAACTCCTGCAGCTCCCATAAGCTCTGCTTGAAGTCCAATGTTTACTGCACGAATGCCTGATGTAGTGCCACCACCAATTCCTACAAAAACTGGCACTGATGCCACTTCCATTATTGCAGAAATAATTTTTAGCTGAGGTGTGAAGGGATATACAGACATAATTCCTTGAGCATTATTGTTAACTATTATTGGAATGTCATTTGTAAAAAGAAGCGATTTAATTCTCTTTCCCATAAAATTAATTCCACTTGCTCTATAAGTTACTTCGGGCACAGAAACTTGTCTCTTTCTAAGATTTGTCTCAATAGTTGGAACAAATTTCTTTTTCTTTTCTAAATTTTCATTTCCCATATAATGCCTCCCTAATCTCTAATTTTAATATACTCTATTATATATATAATTTTTAATTTTTCAAATTAATTATACATTTAAATATAATTTATCTTTTTTGTAGTAAACTTGCAATATAAAATTATATATGTTATAGTTGTAATCAATTAAATGAAAATTTCAGTTTTTAGAGAGGCTGCGACTTTTATCAGTAGGTTTCGAAAGGAAGAGTCGCCGAAGGTTTAGTACCTGGGTATGCAGAGAATATCTGTATAACTGTCACAGAAAAATGCCCAATTTTTTGTTGTGTGCTCTAGATTCTGAGGGCAAGAGATAGTTTTTTATAACCATGAGTCTTTTGCTCATGGTTTTTTTGTATATAAGGAGTTTTTAATGAAATTATTTGGAAATTTAAAAGTTAGTGATTCTAATTTAAAAATCCACGACTATTCAATGAATGAGTTAAAGGAAAAGTTTGGCACTCCCCTTTACATAATCGATGAAGATTATTTTAGAGAGAGAATTAAAGCTTACAGAGATACTTTCAAATCTGAAAAATTTGAGACAAATATTTTATACGCTTCTAAAGCAAATTTAAATATTTACATTTCAAATATCTGTGCAGATGAAAATATCTCAATGGATGCAGTATCAGGCGGAGAAATTTTTACAATTTCTAAATCAAATATGGATTTAGATAAAATTTACTTCCACGGAAATAATAAGCTTAAAAAGGAAATCGAACTGGCAGTAGAAGTTGGAGTTGGGACAATTGTAATTGATAATGTATCTGAAATTACTAGACTTGAAGATGTTTTAAAAGAAAAAAATAAAACTCAAAAAGTTTTATTAAGAGTAAATCCTGGAATTGATGCTCATACTCACGAATACATCTCAACTTCTAAAAATGATTCAAAGTTTGGGCTTTCAATTTTCTCAGATGATATTTTTGAAATTATTAAAAGAATTGACGACTCAGAATTTTTAGATTTTAAAGGAATTCATGCACATATTGGATCTCAAGTATTTAGAGAAGATTCCTTCTTTGACGAGGCAAAGGTGATGATAGACTTTGCAAAAGAAGTTTGCGATAAGGGAATTGATATCTCAGAAATTAATCTCGGCGGAGGGTTTGGAATTTACTACACAGAAGAAGACACTCCATTTAATTTAGAAAAATTCCTTAAAAACTATATTGAATTTTTAGAAAATTATTTAGAAGAAGTTAATCTTGAAATAGAAAAAGTTACAATTGAGCCTGGAAGAAGCTTAATTGCAAACTGCGGCCACACACTTTATACAATAGACACTATAAAGAAAACTTATGGTGGCAAAAACTTTTTATTTATAGATGGCGGCATGACAGATAATATTAGGCCTGCACTGTATGGTGCAAAATATGAGGGAGCAATTACTTCTAAAGTTGATAATGACAAAGAAGAAGTTTATACAGTTGCTGGTAAATGCTGTGAAAGTGGAGACATAATAATTAAAGACATAAAGCTTCCAGTAGCAGATGAAGGAGATTTATTCTTAGTATCTTCAACTGGTGCCTATGGATATTCAATGTCATCAAATTACAATAGAGTTGAAAAACCTGCAATGATTTCTGTTACAAAAGATGAAGTCAAGGAAATTGTTAAGAGAGAAACTTACGAAGATTTAATTAGAAATGATTTAAGGGAGGATAAATGAACAATGTTGTCATGAAGTTTGGCGGATCATCTGTTGCTGATGCTGAAAAAATTAAAAAAGTCGCCAAAATTCTTGTTAAGAAAAAGAATAATTTAAAAAATGTAGTCTGCGTTGTCTCAGCAATGGGAGATACAACTGATGAGCTAATCGAAAAGGCAAAGACAATTTCAGAAAATCCTTCTACGAGAGAACTGGATATGATTTTATCCACTGGAGAGCTTATTTCCTCTTCCCTACTTGCAATGGCAGTTCAAGAACTTGGAGAAAAAGCAATTGCCCTAACTGGAGAACAAGCAGGATTTAAAACTTATGGAAGACATGGATTTTCAAAAATCTTAGATGTTGACACTACGCTAATCGAAGAAAAATTAAAACATGGATACATTGTAATTGTCGCAGGATTCCAAGGAAGAAATGAATCGGGAGACATTACAACTCTAGGCAGAGGCGGCTCTGATACATCAGCTGTTGCCCTTGCAGCGAAACTTTCTTGCGATGCTGAAATTTATACAGATGTTGAAGGAATATATTCAGTTGACCCAAGATTTTATAAAGATGCAAAAAAACTCGACCACATCTCCTATGAAGAGACAATGGAGATGGCTCATTTAGGAGCGAAGGTAATCGACCCAAGAGCAGTAGAGCTTGCTCAAAAGTATGGAGTGAGAATGTATATTGCACTTAATACTGCCGATGTGCTTGGAACAATAATTGATAAGGAGGATCTTGTGGAACAAAGTATTATTAGATCAGTTTCTGCAGTTGATGGAATTCTACTTGTAACTAAAAAACTTGTAGACCAAAGTATTGCAGACTTATTTTCAGAACTTGCAAACGAAGAAATTAACATAGATGTCATAAATGAGACATTAATTGACGGAGAGAAATATGTTTCCTTTACTTCCCTAGTTGAGGAGAAAAATAAAATAGAAAATATTTCAGAAGATTTTTCATTTATTGAAAATGTGTCAAAAGTTTCTCTTATTGGAAATGCAATGAGAAACGAAAGCGGTGTAGCTGCAAGAATATTTAATGTACTAAATGCGAATAATGTAAAATTTTATCAAGTCTCCACCTCAGAAATTTCTGTATCAATAATTGTGGACACTCAAGATAAAAATAAAGTAATGGAACTTTTCATTAGAGAATTTAATTTATAGGAGGAATAAAAATGACTGTATTTACTGGAAGCGGAGTTGCTATTGTAACACCATTTTTTGAAAATGGAGATATTAATTACGAAAACTTTGGAAAGATTATTGATTTTCAGTTAGAAAATAAAACAGATGCACTTATAGTTGCTGGTACAACTGGCGAAGCATCAACTATGACTGACGAAGAGCAAAGAGATGTCATTAAATACGCTGTAGAGCGTGTCAATGGAAGAGTTCCTGTAATTGCTGGAGCTGGTTCAAATAACACTGATCACGGTATAAATCTTTCTAAGATGTGTGAAGAAGCTGGAGCCGATGCACTTCTTCAAGTTACACCTTACTATAACAAGACTTCTCAAAGAGGACTAATTGAGCACTATAAGAAAATTGCTGAAAATGTAAATATTCCAATTATTCTTTATGCAGTGCCTGGTAGAACGGCAATGCCAATTGCACCAGAAACTGTTTTAGAACTTTCAAAAATCAAAAACATTGTAGGACTTAAAGATGCAACTGGAGATTTGTCCTATGCTGCAAAAGTTCGTTCATTAGTTGGGTTTGACTTTGACATTTATTCAGGTAATGATGATGTAACTATTCCTTTAATGAGTATTGGTGCTAAGGGAGTTATCTCTGTAATAGCAAATATTTATCCAGAAGAAGTTCACAATATGGTAACTGATTATTTAAATGGTGAAACTGAAAAAGCTGCAAGAACTCAAATCGAACTTAAAGAATTAAATGACGCACTTTTTGTTGAACCAAATCCAATTCCAGTTAAGGCAGCAATGAATATTATGGGAATGGACGAAGGTCATTTGAGACTTCCACTTTTTGAAGCATCTGATGAAACTAAGAAAAGACTTGAAAAAATTATAGGTGAAAGAAAATGAAAGTTTTTATAGTTGGAATAACTGGCGCAATGGGCAAAACTATTTGCAACTCAGCTGATGATTATGAAGTTGTAGGTGGTTATTCAATTGAGGAAGATTTAGAAAATAATATTTACAATGACTTTAATAAAGTTGATGTTGATTTTGATGTAATAATTGATTTTTCAAATAAAAATGTAGTCGATGACACAATTAACTTTGCAGTTAAAAATAAAAAGCCACTTGTCGAAGCTACTACAGGACTAAGCGATGAGACTTTTAAAAAATTAGAAGAAGCTTCAAAGGAAATTGCAATTATTCAATCAGGCAATTATTCCATTGGAGTTAACGCAATGGAAAGTATTGCAGAAATTATGGCAAAAATGCTAAAAGATTTTGACATTGAAATTATTGAATCACATCACAATCAAAAAGTCGATGCCCCTTCTGGTACTGCGAGAATGCTAATTGATGCAGTTAAAAAAGAAAGAGATTTAAATGAAGTTTATGACAGACATGATCTTCATGAAAAGAGAAAGCCTAATGATATCGGCGTTCACACAATTAGAGCAGGCTCCATTGTTGGAGAACATACTTTAATTTTTGCAAAAGATGATGAAGTTTTAGAACTAACTCACAGAGCAGGTTCAAAAAATATTTTTGCCAAGGGAGCAATTAAAGCTGCAAGATTTTTAATTGGCAAAGAACCTGGTCGCTATGATTTTAAAGAGTTATTGAAATAATCATGGAGGAAAAAAGATGAATATAGGAATTGTAGGATATGGAAATTTAGGAAAAGCAGTCAGAGGTCTTTTAGAAAAAGAAAATAAAAATATTGTAAAAATATTTACAAGAAGAGATCCAGCAAGTTTTGGAGACAAAGTTTTTGAATCTCTTGATAATTTATTAGACTATAAAGACAAAATTGATGTACTATTTTTAACACTTGGATCAGCAACTGATATTCCTGAGCTTGCTCCACAAATAATTGAAAATTTTAACACAATTGATGCCTACGACAATCACGCACATATTCCTGAATACTTTGAAAAAATGAATGAAATTGCAAAAAATAATAATAAAGTTGCATTTATCTCAACAGGTTGGGACCCAGGTTTGTTCTCACTTAATAGACTTATGGGAGAAGCTGTACTAAGAGATGGATACACTAATACTTTCTGGGGCAAAGGCGTGAGCCAAGGCCACTCCGATGCTGTTAGAAGAATTAAAGGCGTTAAAAAAGCTGTTCAATACACAATTTCAAAAGAAGAAATTATTGAAAATATTAAAGATGCCGACAAATCATATGCATCCTATGAAGGACACGACAGACTTTGCTATGTAGTTTGCGACAAAGATGATGAAGAAAGAATTAGAGATGAAATAGTTAATATGGAAGATTATTTCAAACCATATCACACTGATGTTAAATTTATCTCTGATGAAGAATTTGAAAAAAATCATAGAGCAATGCCTCACGGAGGTCATGTAATTAGAACTGGAAATACATTAAATGGCAACAGGGAAATGTATAAATTTACACTTGAACTTGATTCAAATCCTGAATTTACAGCTTCAGTTATGATAATGGCAGCAAATGCAGTTGCTAATTATGTTGTAAACAAAAATTACGGAGCTCACACAAATCTTGACACTCCACCATATTATTATCTAGGATGTGCTCACGAAGAAGCAATTTCAAAATATCTATAAATTTCTAGCCTTAATCAATTTAGATTAGGGCTTTTTATTTTGATTTTACAAATTTGTGCTATACTTAAATTAAATATTTGTGGAGGGTGAAAAGATGCTTCCTAATTTAAAAAGATTTGGTTTTGAGTTTGAAGATTGTAATGATAAAAAGGCTTATTCCATTTATCATAAAGATAAACCTTTAAAACTAAGTTCAGATATGATAAAAATTTTAGAATACCTTCTTTGGTATGTGCCAAATATTAATTCCATTCAGTCACCAAAAAATGAGCTGACATCTTCAATTAATTTTGATAACTTTGTCTTTGGGATTATAAAAAATTATATGAATTTAAAAAATATTGATATTGCTTTTTTAGATTATATAGACAGTGATATTGTGAAGTTTTACGAAGATGAAATTTGCACTTATTCACAGAAATTAATTCTAACAAGACAAGAAAATGAAAGTAAAACTGATTCTCTTCTTCGCCATATTAGAAATTCCATTGCACATGGACATTTTAATGTTGTGGAAGATATGTTAATTGGATTTGATTATAAGACTGTTAAAAATAATGCAGAAGAATGCACTGCAATATTTAAAATCTTTCCACAGAATTTACTTAGAGGCCTATCAAGTTTAAATGATGAAGTAACTGCAGAAAAACTTGCACAAATTGCCCTTCAAAGAACTGGATACGAAGTGGAAAGTTTTAGAAATACAAATTTAGATTATCACTTTGATTATTATGTAAAAAAGAAAAACAAGAGATACGCACTAGAAATTAAAAAATATAACGACCTTGAAGTGCTGCCTGAAAAAGAAGTCGAAGAACTTGTTGAGAAATTTTCAGGAGTATATGAAAACATCACTCCAGTATTATTTATCAACACTTCCCTTCTTAAGAAAGAAACTAAGATGAAATTAAAAGATGAAAATGTAATTATCTTAGATGTTAAAAATATAATGAAGATGCTAGATAATAGAGATATTTTGGCAGAAATTGATGAGTAAGGGATTTTTTAATCCCTTATATTTTTGTCATTAAATAAATTGAAACTGCCATTCCTATAAAATTTGCAAGATAAAAAATACTCTTTCTAGTTTTGTGTCTAAAGATTTGCATTCCAGCAAAGCCACCAAAACCTGCTATGAGAGAAAATGTCAAAAGAGTTTTCTCTGAAATTCTATAAAAATCAAACTTAGCTTTAAATTTATCAAGTCCATAGGCTAAAAAATTAATCACATTTAATATTATAACTGTAAAAAATATACTATCTTCCATAAAATCACCATGTTTATTATACAATATTTAGAAATATTTTTCCTAGCTATGGTATTATATTTTAAAAGGAGTAAATATGTTTGTTTTAAAAAATGTTAAATTCAAGGAAATTTTAGATATTGATTATTTAGAAATTCCAGATGATAAAATCACTTTGATTATTGGACAAAGTGGAAGCGGAAAGTCCACTCTTCTTAAACTTTTAAATATTTTAATAAGTCCTGATGATGGAGAAATTTTTTATAATAAAAAAAATTTAAATGATGTAGATGTAATAAGACACAGAAGAGAAGTTTTAATGCTTCCACAAAATCCCACAATATTTAATGGGAGTATCTTGGATAATTTTAAACTTGCCTTTAATTATCAAGGTAAAAAAATTCCATGGGAAGAAGAGATAAGTAAAGAACTTTTAAATTTAAATTTAGATAAAAGCCTTTCAGAAGATGCCACAAAATTATCTGGCGGAGAAAAGCAAAAGCTTCAAGCTGCAAGAGGTCTTTTATTAAAACCCAAAGTAATTCTTTTAGATGAGCCAACTTCAGCATTAGATAGAGAAAACGAAGATGAAGTTATTGAAAAGATAATAGAAAATGCAAATAAAAATAATATCAAGCTAATAATGGTCACTCATTCAAATTATTTGCAAGAAAAGTATTGCGATAATATTATTAGGCTTAGTAATGGGAGGGTTGTAAAGTGAGAGGAATAATTAATTTATCCATAGTTCAGCTTCTTTGTGCTTATTTCTTTATACTTCTAGTCTTAGGTCTTGTTAGATATAAGGGAATTAATCGTGAAAAGGACATTTTAATTTCCTGCTTTCGAATGACTATTCAACTTAGTCTCGTTGGATATATTTTAATTTATATTTTTGATAATCCATTTCCCTTCATTACACTTGTGATAATTTTAGTGATGGAGATATTTTCAATTTATACTATTATAAAAAGATTGAAGCATAAAGTTTCAAGAGAGTTTAAAAATATTATTGCACTCTCAGTTCTTCTAGGTACTACAACTTGTTTGTTTTATTTCTTGTTTATTGTAATAAGAATAAAGCCATGGTATGATCCGCAGTACTTTATTCCAATTTCAGGAATGCTACTTGGAAACTCCATGACTGCCATTGCCCTTGGAGCAAATAATCTTCTTGAACAAATGAATTCCAAAAGAGATTTTATTGAAGGTGCATTAATCTTAGGTGCAACGCCTAAAGAAGCTTCAAAGGAAATTGTAGGTTCAAGTTTTGATTCGGCACTAACTCCTACTATTAATTCAATGCTTGGTATGGGCATTGTATTTCTTCCTGGAATGATGACAGGACAAATATTATCAGGCACTTCTCCAGTTACGGCAATCTCATATCAAATTGCAGTTATGCTTGGAATACTTGGATCAGTTTCACTTTCATCATTTATAATAATTGAATTTGGTTACAGGACATTTTTTAACGATAAAGCACAATTAAAATAAAAAATCTTCCCAATTAAATTTTGGGAAGAATTATTTTTACTATACTACCTTGAGGGCTATTGTCTAATATTTCAATACTGCCCTCTAATTTTTTTACAATATTTTTTGTAAGATTAAGTCCTATTCCATATCCTCCAGTTTTTCTGTTCCTTGATGGATCAACTCTATAAAATAATTCAAAGACTTTTTTCTTATCTTCATCTGAAAGTCCAATTCCAGTATCTTTTACCTGGAATACATAATATTTGTCATCTTCATTAAAATCAAATTCAACACTTCCACCGCATACATTATATAAAATTGCATTCTTACCAATGTTGTATAATATTCTTTGAAGGAGTATGTCGTTAGATTTTATTATTTTTGAAGGAATATTTGAATTAATCTCGATATTTTTATCATCTGCCATATCTTCTAAATCAAAAACTATTTCATCAACAAGATCAGCAATATCAAATTCAGAAAGCCTTAAGTTCTCTCTCCTGTTTAAGAATAATAATGATTCAATAATTTTTGAAATCCTATCGATACTTTCATCAAAATTATTTAAAAGAGCATTTAAATTTTCATCATCACCCTTAGATTTCATCTTATATAAATCAAGCTGCGATTTCATTATAGAGATTGGAGTGTTTAGCTCGTGAGCAATACTTGATGAAAGAGATTTTTCTCTCTCATATCCAAGATAAATCTTGTCAATGGAATTTTGAAATGCTCTAGAGAGTTCTTCAATTTCCACAGATTCACCTTCCATGTATATACTTTCGAAGCTTTTTAAGTTATCAATGTCAATTTCCATAGCTCTGTTTTTTAATTCTTGAAGTGGTTTTAAAATTCTCCAAATTATATATAGATAAATTAAAGATCCTATTATAATCGTGCAAGTTATTACTATAAGAGAGAAATTTCTCATCTCTTTAGTTGATTTTAACTTTGCATCTTCAATTATTACTAGAAAATTTTCGTCATCTCCATAGGTCTCTTTTTCCATGACAAAATCTTCGCCAAGTTCAAAAATCATCTTTTCTTGATATTTTCCAATTATAAAATTTGATGTGGCAGTCATTATAACAAAAATTAAAATAACTGAAAATAAAAGTTTAAAAATTATAGTATTCTTTATTTTATTCATCTTTGTCGCTTAATATATAGCCCTTACCTATTTCATTTAGAATAATATTTTTACCAAGTTTACTTTTTAATTTCTTGCGTAGAGCTGACATATGGACTCTTACAACATTGGAAAATGAATCTATTTCATCTCCCCACACATGCTCCATCAGCTCCTCTGACGATATAAATCTATTGTTGTTTAAAAATAAATATTCTAAAATTCCACTTTCCTTTGAAGTGAGTTTTAACTCTTCACCATCAATATAAAAACTTCTCTTAGTGCTGTCAAAGGTAACTCCATTTATTTCCATGATGTTATCAGTTATAGTAGTCTTTCTTCTTAAAAGAGATCTAATTCTTGCTTTTAATTCTTGGAAGTGAAATGGCTTTAAGACATAATCATTTGCTCCCAAATCAAGACCTTTCACTCTATTTTCAACATCAGAAATTGCAGTAAGCATTATAATATTTACGCTACTATTTACTTCTCTGATTTCTTTTAAAATTTCAAAGCCATCTTTATTTGGAAGATTAATATCCAAGATTATTAAATCATAATCATTTGTGCATGCCATAAAGCTTCCCTCTTCTCCATCATTTGCGGTGTCTACGACATAGCCAGAGATTTCCAATCCTTCTTTAATTGATTTTAAGAGTTTTTCTTCATCTTCAACAACTAAAATTCTCATTTAACTCGCTTCCATATTTCATGATAAACTTTGAAGTCTTTATCTTTTATCTCAGTTTTATCTATAAGTTCAAATTCATCAAATTTAGGGATGAATGTATCTGCTCCTTCAACAACTGTGTCAACTCTTGTGACGATTAACTCATCTAATCTATCCCAAAGTATATTTACAATTGCCGCTCCACCAATTACAAAAATTTCTTTGTCTTCAAAGTTTTCAAGCAGCTCATCTAATTGTTCTTCAGAATTTACATAATATAAATCTTTTTTATTTTCTTTTTTACTTCTTGTAAAGACAACAGAAATTCTGTCTGGAAGTTGTCTTCCTATTGCTTCAAAAGTAATTCTTCCCATTATAACTACATTTCCAGTAGTGTATTCTCTAAACATGGAAAGGTCATTATCAATATATAGAATCTGATCTCCATCCTTTGCAATTGCATTATTATTATCCACCAAAATTAATAATTTCATAATTCACCTCATAAAAAAGTGCACTATATAAATTATTTTACAATTTATCATAGTGCACATACTGGTACTAAAGAGGGGACTTGAACCCCTATGGTGTTGCCACCGCCAGATTTTGAGTCTGGTGCGTCTGCCAATTCCGCCACTCTAGCATAAAGAAAAAAAGAAGTGTCATAAGACACTTCAAAATATTGTGGGGTGGATAGTGGGAATCGAACCCACGATCTTCAGGACCACAATCTGACGCCTTAACCAGCTAGGCCATACCCACCACGAACAATAAATATATCTTATCAGATTTAAAAATTATTGTCAATAATATTTTACATTTCTTCTAGCATTTTTTTAAGATTAACAAGTGCACGAGATCTGTGACTAATGGCATTTTTTTCTTCTGAATTCATTTCTGCAAAGGTCTTGTCATATCCCTTTGGCATAAAGATTGAGTCATAACCAAAGCCATTGTCTCCTCTTTCTTCTTCGATAATTTCTCCTTCACAAACTCCTTCTATAGGAATTATGTTTTTCTTTGAATCAATTAATACAATTTGTGTCTTAAAGTAAGCTGATCTATCTTCTTTATCCTTTAAATTATTTAGAAGTTTTTCTCTATTTTTTGCATCATCATGCTCTGATGCATATCTTGCTGAATGAACTCCTGGATCGCCATTAAGTGCATTTACAAAGAGTCCAGTATCATCAGCTAAAACTGCGATGTCAACTTTTTCTGCAATTGCCTCTGCCTTTTTAAGTGCATTTCCATATAATGTGTCTGCATCTTCTACAACTTCAAAGTCCAGTCCTTCTACATCAGATTTTGCAAGAATTTCTACATCTAAATCCTTAAGTATTTCTCTTATTTCTTTTAATTTATTTTTGTTGTCAGTGGATAATAATATTTTTTTCATATAGACCTCAAATATAATCTTCTACAATTTCATAATATTTAAAAATGTCAGAAATTCCTACTTTTGCATCTTCTAAGAACTTATTTAATTCATCAATTGAAAATGTATCTCTCTCGCCTGTTCCTTGAATTTCAATAATTTCAAAATTGTCATTCATTACTACATTTAAGTCAACATCGGCATTGGAATCTTCTTTAAAGTCCAAATCAACTAAATTTATTCCTCCAACTTTTCCAACGCTAATTGCTCCAACTTTACAGATAAGAGGATTTTCTTCTATCTTTTTGTCTTTTAAATATTTTTTAATCGCAATTTCAAGTGCAATGTATGAACCTGTAATTGAAGTAGTTCTAGTTCCTCCATCGGCAGAAATTACATCGCAGTCAATCCAGATTGTCCTCTCGCCAATTTTATCTAAATCAATACATGCTCTTAGTGATCTTCCTATTAATCTTGAAATCTCGCTGCTTCTTCCATCAAGTTTTCCCCTAGATATATCTCTAACTTTTCTAGTAGGAGTTGATCCTGGAAGCATAGAGTATTCACAAGAAAGCCATCCCTTATTCTTTCCTCTTAAAAAAAGTGGGACTTTATTTTCAATCATTACAGTGCATATAACTTTTGTATTTCCACATTCAATTAACACCGAACCATCTGGATGATCCAGATAATTTGGTGTTATTTTAATTTCCCTTATTTCGTTATTTTGTCTATCTTCTCTCATACTACCCTTCTCACTTAACTACATAATTGTCAATATAATTATCTATTCCATTATATAATCCATTGACTAATTTATCAATGTAATCAGGGTCTTTTAATTTTTCAAGCTCAGCTCTATTAGACACGAATCCAAGCTCAACAAGAGCAGATACATTTTTTGTTTTATTTAAAACTATAAGAGCAGGTCTATTTTTAATTCCTCTATTAGATGCCCCAGTTTCTTTTATAAGTGCATTTTGAAGACATTGTGCAAAACTCTTTTGCACAGTTTCCTTAATCTGAATATTTTTTTCAGATGCGTAAAGTACCTCTATACCATTTGGGCTTTCTTTGTTAGAACTGTTAAAATGAATTGATAAGAATATATCAGCTTCATTGTCGTTTGAAAGTGCAGCTCTATCAAGAAGTTTAACATATTCATCTCTATTTCTAGTGATTATTACATCTAAATCTTCTCTTGATTTAAGTTTTTCATATAATTTTTCTCCAACTTGAAGATTTAAATCTTTCTCGTAAGTTTTATTATCAACTGCAATGGCTCCTGAATCCTTTCCGCCATGACCAGGGTCAATTACAATTTTTAATTTGCCATCGCTATAAATTTTATCTTTTATAACTCTTTTTTCTTTAACTTTTACATCATCTAAATCAAGTTCAGCTTCATCAAAAACGCTTTTGACATTTCCCTTTTGAATCTTGTTATTGATTTTTTCAGTTTCTTTTTCTTCTACATTTGATTGATAGTAGTTTTGTTTTGAATTAGTTGGCTCGTTAATAATAGATTGAATTTTCTTTTCTTCTGCAACAGTTTTTGCTTGATTCTTTGTATTACTATTTGAATTTTTTGTATTATCTTCTGTTATAGATTTAGCCTTAACAGTTGTTATTTCTGCTCTTACTGCATCATTATTCCAATCTACATCATATCCAAAAGTTTCTGAAATAAATCTAAGTGGAACCATTGTCTTAGTTTCTTTTCTTGGAGAGCTGTAAAGTGTAAGTTGAGGCACTTGATCCTTGTCAACTTTAGTATTTTTGCCATCAATTTTTACATCTTTACTATTTATTTTCATTTGAATAGCTTTGCCATTTAATGTAATAGTGACGCTCTTATCCTTATTATTCCAGTCAACTTTAGCTCCAATACTTTCAGTTACTTCACGAATAGGAACAAAAGTCCTTCCTTCTTTTATATATGGTTTGAATTCTGATTTTATTTCTTTTCTGTCAACTGTAACTCCAGCTTCTCTTACTTTATAAGTATTATTATTAATTCGCACATTAAAAAAATCTTTTGCAAAAACTGGCTGTAATAGCAAAATCATTGATAATGGAATTATTTTTAATAGTTTTTTCATATTTTCACCCAAGTAGAGTTTATAGTTTTTTAATAAAATTGTCAATATTGTAACTAATTTGTAACAATTATATAACACTATAAAGTTCATCAGATCCTGGCTCTTCTAGAATTATCTCTTCTCCGCCCTTAAATACAATTGCTTTTTTGTCTTCAATGACTTCACCAACTCTTGTAACTTTGATATTTTCTCTTTCCATTTCTTCTTTAAATCTTTCAAAGTCATCTTTATCAAAAACCATTAGCATACTTCCACTGGAAATTAATTTGCAACAGTCAATGTTATAGAAGTCTTCAATTTTTTTTGTTAAGTTTAAAATTGGAAAGTCTTTGTAATTTGATTTAATACCATGATTAATGGCAATGGAAGTTTCCCAAAGTGCTCCATAAATTCCGCCTTCTGTAATATCGTGCATATGCCTTACATTGTATTTCGAAGCAATTTTTGATTCTTTTAAAACAGAAATCTCTTCGTGAAGTTCTAAAGCAATTTTTCTTTCCTCTTCATTTAAATGATTTCTAAATTCTTCCACATCTGATGCGATAATGCTTGTTCCTTCAAGTCCAATGTATTTAGAAACTGCCACTACATCTCCTGGTTTTATCTCTTCAATCTTAGGTCTATTTTCTTCTTTTACCCTTCCAATTACAGTAGTAGAAAGTAAAATTTTTGTAACTGCATCAGTTACTTCAGTGTGCCCACCAACAATATCTATACTTAATCTATTGCAAGTTTCATTGGCATCTCTAATAATCTCATCAAGCTCATCTATTGTAGTGCTTGGAGGTAAAAGGATTGTAAGCAGAACTCCCACAGGATCTGCACATTGACAAGCCACATCATTCACTGAAACATTTATTGCAATTGAGCCAATATTTTTTGAAGCACCTGTGATTGGGTCTGTTGAAGTAACTATTAAGTCTCCACCAAAGTCTAGAACTGCATTGTCTATTCCCGTTCCACCATTTATTAAAACTTCATCTCTATTCGAAGTAATATTATCAAATACATATTTTTCTAAATCTTTACTTTTTATTTTGCCTATTTCCATTGTGCACCCCTTTGTAAAAATTTTACTATCATTTGATTTGTATTTCAAATTTATTAAATCCATTTTCCATGTACATATTCTTTGATAAAATTTTATAGTCCTTAAATTTTTTCTTTAGATAATTTTCATCAATTACAATTCCTCTAACAATCATCCTTCCATTTTCAAAGGAATAATTTGTAAAGACTAAATCTTTGTCTTCTAGTTTTTGAATTTCATTTACATAATCTAAGAAGATTTTATTTTTATCTTGATAAATATCACTGGAATTATCTTTTACTTCTGAGACTTCACTTTGAACTTCTGGAATTAAATTTATTTTATTATTTATTTCATTGATTCTAAAAAAGCTAAAAATTAAAATTACCAAAATTCCTATTGGAAATATGAAATTTATATAATTTAATTTTTTCTTCTCTTTCTTTTTATTGCTTTTATATTTAAAAATAGATTTTTCATCAATTATTTTGTAATTTATATTAGTGTAGTTTTCTATTAAATCTTTAATAATACTTGAATCAGAAATTTTTCCATATATTTTAATTTCATCTTCTCCTGCAAAGTTTTCAATTTTATATAAATCATCCATAAAGAAATTTTCAAATTTAAGGAAAAAGTCATCCTCTATTTTGTTTTCTTCTAGATCATATTTTCTATTTATAATATTTGACGCATTTTTCTCTTCAAGATTATTATCAATAATTAAATTTTCTGTATTTTTATTATAATTTTTTTCAAATTCATAAATCTGGCCATCTCTTATTTCTGTTAGAATTACATAATAAGCAGCAATTTCTGCAAATTTTCCATCTTGTGAAATTAGAAATGGCTCTGGAATTATTTCATAATTTTTAAAATCTTGTTTTTCTAAAATTTCTTTAAATTCTCTTATAAATAATAAAGGCATTAAATCAATGGAAATCTCGAGACCATTTTCTTTTTCATTTTCTCTGTGAAAAATCTCATAATCATCTAAATTAAAATCTCCATAGTCTTCTAATTCTAACTTTAAAAAATCATTTATTTCCTCTGATTTAATTTTTGGAATCTTGTAATTAATATGTATAATCTCAGATGAGTCCAATGTCAAAACCACTTTATCATCTTTTTTAATCTCTAGATCATCAACTGCTTTTTTAAATTTATAATAAAAATGATGATAATCTAAAATATTACCATCTCTAAAAATTTTAAAAGGCATGGAATATTTATTGGAGTTTGAATCACTGATAATTTCCATATATCCGTCTTTTATTCTAATTATATATTTATTTTTCTCAAACATAACTCACCTGTAAAAAATCAAAAAATATAAAATTGACATACTCATATAAGGTCCAAAGGCAATCTCATCTTTTGGAGTTTTTCTTTTCATTAGAATCAAAATTATTGAAATAATTGCTGCAAATATAAAAGAGTTTTTAAAAATTATAAAAGCTTCGAGATTGTTTATTGCAAAAAGTCCCAAGATGAAGCCAAAGAAAACATCTCCTAAACCCATCATTTTTGTCACAAAATAAATAATAAAAAATATTGCAAATAATATAGCTCCATATTTTAATGTAGTTACTATGTTAATTCCAAGAAATAGATTGTATAAAACCGCAAAAATTAATAAAATTATTAAATCAATATTGTGAATATATCCAGTTTTTAAATCAACAAGACCGATAAATATTAGAACAACCGAAATTAAAATTGCAAAAATTGTTAAAATAGAAAATCCATATTTATAGAAAAATACTAACGCCAATGTTGATGACAAAAGTTCAGTTATAAATTTATCTAAACCAATTTTAGATTTGCAATTTGAACATCTTCCTTTTAAAAATAAATAAGAAAAAACTGGAATCATTTCATAACATTTTAAAACTTTATTGCAATTATCACATTTTGATCTTGATATTAAAAAGTTTTCACCCTTTTCTCTTCTAGTTACAAAAACATGATAGAAAGAAGAAATACTTCCTCCTATCATGAATATGCAAAAAAATATTAAAATTTCTATTAAATTATTGCTCATTGTCAGAAACCAATGAATCGCCAGAAACTTTAACAAGTCCAGGAGAAACTGTTACATCTCCACTTTGATCAACACTTACAGAAAAACTACTTCCTTGTCCAAGTGCTCTTGCAGGCTTTGGCATTTTCTTACCTTCAAGATAAGGTGTTATGTTCTCTGTAGAAACAGAAGTAGCCTCAGGATTATCAATTAAATATAAAATTGCTGCATTTTTAATTACCTTGACATTTGAATTATGAGTGGCCGCTTGTGCTGCAAGATTGGTATTGCTGTATCTCATAGCTGCAATAGAAATTAATATTGCAATAATCGCAATTACAATAACTAATTCGAGTAGGGTAAAACCCCTGTGTTTCTTTGTTTTCATTTCTCCTCCTAAAATTGATTTACCATGTCAAAAATTGGCAGTGCAATTGACAGAACTATAAAACCTACAAAAATGGACAATATTATAATTAATATAGGTCCCAATATTCCAAGAAATCTTTTATTTTGATTTTCCAATTCATCTTCATAGAATTTAGACATCTCTTTAAAGATTTCTCGTAAACTTGATGATTCTTCTCCCACCCGAATCATTGAAATTAAAATTTGTGGGAAAATTTCAGTTTCTTTTAAACTTTTCCAAAAGGCTTCTCCTGATTTGATTTTCTGAAGTACATTTTTATATTTATCCTTTAATATTAAATTTTTCTCCATGGAGCTTAATATTTCTAAACTCCTATCAACAGTAAGTCCTGAATTTAACAATAAATTCATATTAAAAGTAAAGTTAAGTGTCTCAATCATTTTATAATAATTAGATTTTAGTAGAATTTTATGATAATTTTCAGTCTTCTTTTTATAAAGATAATAAAATATTATAAGAAATATGAGTAAAAATAAAATCAAAAAAATATAATTTTCATATATAAAATTTGATAGTGCAATAATTATCCTAGTAGGGAATGGCAAAATATTGTCATTGTACTGAAAAATTTCTGTAAAGCTAGGTATTACATTTATTATCAGAAAATTTATTATAAGTATCGAAGTGATGAGTAGGATTATTGGATAAGAAAGTGCATTTATAATTTTGCTCCTATTATCTCTACTCCTAAAATAATAATTTGATAGGTTTTCAAAAATTTTATCTAAGCTTGAGGTATTCTCTCCCACATAAACCATTTTTGTAACTAGATTTGGAAAGGCACCAGAAATTTCCATAGAAGCTGAAAGAGCCATTCCACTTCTTAAATTTTCAAGCACTTCTTTTAAAACTCTACTCTTATCTTTTTTAAACTGAGAGCTTAAAATGTCAAAGGATTTTTCAACATTTATTCCAGATCCAATAAGTAGGCTTAGCTGCTTAAATAATAAAAATAAATCTTTGTAATTAAATTTAGTTCTTACTTTAAAAGAATTTGTGGATTCAATATTTTCTTCAATTTTTATAGGCCTTAGGCCTTGTCTTTTAATTTTATCCTTGGCATCTTCGAGTTTTTCTGCATCAATATTATTTACAATTACCTTGTCACCACTTAGAGCTTTGTATTTAAAAATCATATTTCACCTACTGTGTGAATGTTTTTGTAAAATTCTTCGAAAGTAGTTTCACCTACTTCAATTAATTTAAGAATTTCAGAAGATAGTGTATTCATCCCCTTATCTATTGCAACTTTTTTAATTTTATTAATGCTAGATTTATTTGTAATCATCTCTTTTATTTCACTATCAACAATCATTATTTCAAAAACTGCAATTCTTCCAAGATAACCGCTGTTGCAATGTGAGCATCCAACCGCTCTATAGACATATTCACTACCTAAAATTGGATTTGTATTTTTAATCTTTTCTTTGCAATGGGGACATAATTTTCTTATCAGTCTTTGAGAAATTACTCCAATTAGCCCTGCTGAAACTAAATACGGCTCAATCCCCATATCCACAAGTCTTCCAATTGATGCAGGTGAACTTTCTGTATGTAATGTAGATAAAACTAAGTGGCCTGTTATAGATGAAGAAATTGCAATATGAGCTGTGTCTTTATTTCTAATTTCTCCAATCATTATCTTGTCTGGATCCATTCTTAAAATTGCCTTTAGACCTTTCTCAAAACTAAGTCCAGTGTTAGGATTAACCTCGATTTGATTAATTCCATCAATTTTGTATTCTATAGGATCTTCAATTGTCATTATGTTAATATTTTTATTTTGGATTTTTCTAAGAATAGTATAAAGTGTTGAAGTTTTTCCTGAACTTGTCGGTCCACAAATTAAAATTAAACCAGATGGCTGACTTATTAAGTTAATAACTTTATCCAAGTTATCTCCATAAAGTCCAATTCCTTCAGGTGTGTAAGAAATTCTCTGAATATCTAAAATCCTAAGGACAATTTTCTCTCCACTTCCCGTTGGAGTAGTTGCAACTCTTATGTCGATGTCATCATCATTAAATTTAAATGTAAACCTACCATCTTGAGGTAGTCTCTTTTCAGAAATATCTAGTCCTGATAGAATTTTAACTCTAGTAACAAGATGTGGAAATATGGATAGTGGCAGCTCAAATAATTCTTCTAGAGAACCGTCAACTCTAATTCTAACCCTAATATTTGAAAATCGGGGTTCAATATGTATATCACTAGCTGATTTTTCAATGCTTTCAGATAAAATGAGATTGAGAACTCTAACTGCAGGTGAGTCCTCTTTCTCTTCATCATAATCTGAGGTTTCAATATCACTGTATTTGGAATTAATATCAGTGATAATGCTACTTCTCAAATCATTTTTATAAATCTCATCTAAAGAATTGTTAATTTCATCAGCTGTTGAAATTTTAAATTTAATATCTTTCTTTAATTTATTTCTAAGATTATATCTAAGCAATTCATCATCTCTTAGTGATAAAAATAAAATATAATCTGAAGTCTCAGAAATTGGGGCGATGAAATTTTTCCTGCAATAATTTTCGCCTAATTTTTCTATATTTAAAGAAAGTTTATTCATTGTCTTCTCTCCTATAATCGCATGTGTTGTTGCTACATTTGATTATTTTTTTATTTCTTGAATTAGTTTCTGTTAAAATTTCGCCGCATTTTGGACATTTTTCGGCAATCGGCTTGTTCCATGACACAAAATCACAATCTGGATAATTGCTGCAGCCAAAAAACTTTCTTCCTTTTTTACTTCTCTTGACAACAATTTCTCCGTCTTTACATTTTGGACATTTAACATCTATTTTTTCCACTAAAGGTTTTGTGTTTCTACATTCTGGAAAACCTGGGCAAGCTAAGAATTTTCCATATCTTCCCATTTTTATAACCATGTTTCTGCCACATTTGTCGCAAATCACATCTGTTACTGGGTCGGATATTTCAACCTTTTCAATATTTTCATAGGCCTTATCTAAATCTTCTTTTAAATTTCCGTAGAAAGATCTTACAAGATTTTTCCAAGGTTTTTCTCCAGCTGCAATTTTATCCAGTTCGTCTTCCATGTGCGCAGTGAAATCTTTATCCACTAAATCGTCAAAGTTTTCAACTAGTAATTCATTTACTGTGAGTCCAAGCTCAGTTGGAACAAATTTCTTTTCTTCAAGTACTACATAATATCTACTTTGAAGAGTTGAAATAGTTGGTGAATAAGTTGAAGGTCTGCCAATTCCAAGGTCTTCAAGTTCTTTAATAAGCGAAGCTTCGTTATATCTTGGAGGTGGATTTGTAAAGTGTTGCTCTTTTACAATATCTTTAAATTTTAAGACTTGACCCTTCTCTAGTTCAGGAATTTCATTTTGTTTTTCATAATTATAATCATAAACTTTTAAAAATCCATCAAAGATAAGAGTTGAACCTGAAATTCTAAAATATTCAATATTAGATAAAATATCTGCAGAAATTGTATCGTATTCTGCATTAGCCATAAGTGATGCTACGAATCTGCTCCATATTAGTGAATAAAGTTTGAATTGATCCTTTGAAAGTGAATCCTTAATTGAATAAGGAGTTTTGAAAACATCTGTAGGTCTAATACATTCGTGAGCGTCTTGAATTTTTTCATTTTTCTTAGCACTGCTTTTCTTAGCACTTCCAAGATATTTTTCCCCATAAGATTTTTCAATAAAGTTAAGAGCTGCATTTTTTGCATCAGCAGAAATTCTAGTAGAGTCAGTTCTCATGTAAGTTATAAGACCTACAGAGCCTTCTTTAGGAATATTTACACCTTCGTATAAACTTTGCGCAACCATCATAGTCTTTTTTGTAGAGAAATTGATTCTTCTTGATCCCTCTTGTTGCATAGTTGAAGTTGTAAAAGGTTTAGGAGCTTTTCTGCTTCTCTTTCCCTTTTTTATTTCATCTACAATGAATTTATCCCTATCTATATTTGAAATAACTTCATCTGCTTCTTTTTCAGATTTAAGTTCATTCTTTTTTAATTTTCCATTTTCTTTTCTACCGTAATAGTTAACTAAGACTTTTCTTCTTCCAGCCCTTAAGTCTGCATCAATTGTCCAGTATTCTTCAGGGACAAAGTCGTTTATTTCTTCTTCTCTATCGCAAATTAGTTTAAGAACAACAGATTGCACACGACCTGCTGAAAGTCCGGCCTTTACCTTTTTCCAAAGAAGTGGCGAAATCTTATACCCTGCAAGTCTATCGAGCTCACGCCTAGCTTGCTGAGCATCAACTAAATCCATGTCAATTTCCCTAGGATTTTTAATTTCTCTTTTAACAGTATCCTTTGTAATTTCATTAAAAGTTACTCTAATTTTATCATCAGGATCCATTTGAAGAATGTGAGCCAAATGCCATGATATGGCTTCTCCTTCTCTATCGGGGTCGGTTGCTAGTATTACATTATCAGCTTTTTTTGCTTCTTTTTTTATTTCATTGATTAGTGGACCTTTCCCATATATATTCATATATTGCGGTTCAAAATCATTTTCTATATCAATACCTAATTTAGATTTTGGTAAATCCCTAACATGGCCAACAGAAGCAATTACATTGTAATTTCTTCCGAGCATCTTTTTTATTGTCTTTGCCTTAGTCGGCGACTCAACAATCACAAGATTCTTTGCCAAATTTACATCTCCTTCTATTTTAAAATTTGAAATTCATTCATAGAAATCTTTTCAATTATTCCCTTTAATTCAAGTTTGGTCAGTGTCTTATTTATATAAAATACATCATTATTTAAATTATTGCAAATATCATTGGCTGAATTTATACCCTTTTGAATGAGATTATAAATCACAAGCTCATCTGCATCTAAATTTATTATCTCATTTTCCTTATTATCTTCAGTTATATCTGGATAAAATGTCAAAATATCTTCTATATCAATTAGTGGCATTGCTCCATCTCTTATTAATTTATTTGTACCCACAGAATAAATTGAGTTTATATTTCCTGGAATTGCAAAAACTTCCTTGCCCTGTTCTGCAGCAAGTCTTGCAGTTATTAAACTTCCGCTCTTATCTTTTGCTTCTGCAATTACAACGGCTTTTGATAAACCCGAGATAATTCTATTTCTCATGGGGAAAGTATATGTATTTGCTTGCTTTCCAAGTGGAAACTCACTTATTACTGCTCCCTTTTCAATAATTTCTTCATAGAGCCTTTGATTGCTCTTAGGATAAGGCACATCAACTCCAGTCCCTAAAACTGCGACAGTGTATAAATTATTATCAAGAGCTCTTCTGTGAGAAATTGAATCAATACCATAGGCCATTCCACTGACAATAGTAAAATCATAAGCACTTAAATCGTCAATAATTTTATTAACTGCAACTTTTCCATAGGATGAGTGAGATCTTGCGCCCACAAAGGCTATGGGATTGTGAAGTTTTAATTCGCCCCTAATGTATAAAACTGAAGGTGGATCTTCGATTAGTCTTAAACTTTCAGGATATTCTTCATCTAGCACAGTGATAATATTAATATCTTTTTTTATACATTCTTCACTTACTTTTTCAATTATTAACTCAAATTTATCCATACATTCTTCTAATTTTTTTTGACTTCTAGGCACAAGCACCTTCTCTTCATGAAAATCTATTTTAGAAAAATCTTCAAGAGGAATTTCATTGTCTAGCAAATGATCTAAAATCTTTAGAGAATTCTCGCTGCTAAAGCCTATGGAATTTAGAAAAATTAAAAAATTTCTTTCATTCATATTAATTACCCCAGTATTTTGAGCCCATAGTTCTGTATTGAATACTTTCAAGCAAGTGATCTTCTTTTATTTTATCTGAATTATCCATATCAGCAATTGTCCTAGCAATCTTTAAAATTTTATTGTAAGTTCTTGCAGACATGGAGTATTTTTTATAAGCCATTTCTAAAATTTTCTTAGAGCTTGAATCTAGCTCGCAGTATTTTTTAATTTCCTTTTCTGGAATTTCAGAATTGTATTTATAGGATTTTTCTTTAAATCTGTCCTTTTGAATTTCACGCACATGTTTAACTCTTTCTCTAATAACTGCTGAACTTTCTCCAACCCTATCAGAAGAAATATCGTCGTATTGAACTTCTTCAACTTCAAGATGGATGTCAATTCTATCTAAAAGTGGATGTGAAATTTTAGATAAGTATCTTTGAATTTCGTATGGACTGCAATTGCATTCATGTATTTTAGAGTTGTGATATCCGCAAGGACATGGATTAAGAGCAACTATTAAAATAAAATCACAAGGATACTTAACATTTGCGTTAGCGCGAGATATAGTAATTTCCTTAGATTCCATAGGTTGTCTTAAAACTTCTAAGACTGATTTAGAAAATTCTGGCAGTTCATCTAAAAACAGCACTCCCTTATTTGCAAGTGAAATTTCTCCAGGTCTTGGAATTTTTCCTCCTCCAATTAATGAAACTGCTGATGCAGTGTGATGTGGTGCTCTAAATGGAGGCTTTGTTATTAGAGATTTGTCATCTAAAATTCCTGAAATTGAATAAATCTTTGTAACTTCTATTGCTTCTTCAAAGTCAAGTTCTGGAAGTATTGTTGGAAATCTCTTGGCAGCCATAGTCTTGCCTGAACCAGGCGAGCCTAAAATTAAAATATTTGATTTCGCACAGGCAGATATTTCCATTGCTCTTTTTAAATTTTCCTGTCCCTTAATGTCTGAAAAATCTATATCAAAAGAAACTTTCTCTCTCTTTAAATTTCCAAAGCATCTTTCTATTTGGCTTTCACCCTTAATAAATGAGATAACTTGTTCAAGAGTGTTTGCAGGATATATTTCAACATCTGAAATTATTGAACATTCATGCCTATTTTCGTAAGGAACTATAAATTTTCTATATCCCCTTTCCCTCATGGAAATAATCATTGGCAATGCCCCTTGAATTTTATTAATCTTTCCATCAAGTGTTAGCTCGCCTAAAAATACATAGGAAGAATAATCCATGTCAAGGTTTTCATCGCAGCTTAAAATAGCAACTGCTATGGGAAGGTCTAAATGGGACCCATCTTTTCTAAGATTTGCAGGAGCTAAATTTATAGTTATATTTTTATTTGGAAATGTGTATCCGGAATTTCTTATTGCCGATTTGACTCTTTCTGTAGATTCTCTAACTGCAGTTTCTGCAAGACCTACAAGACTAATTCTCGGCATTCCATTTGAAAGGTCAACTTCAACATCAACTGGATATCCTTCAAGCCCAGTGAGTGTACATGTTTTTGTGCAAGAATACATAAGTCCTCCTATAATTAAGTGTTAATTATATTCTAACATGAATTATGAAAATATTTTCATAAATTTTATATTTCTTTAATTTATTTGTTTTATTATGATAAAATTGTTTTGAGATGATTTTATGAATTTTAAAAGATATTTTAAAGATGTTGGTTTTATATTAATATTATCTGTAATTATTTTCTCTATTACTCATATTTTATTAAATCTTACTTCAGAAAAAGAAATTTTTACAAAAAACTTTAAAAGATTTGGAATCGATATTGAAGAGATTGAGCCTAATAAGATAATAGAAATAGAAAATAAAGAAGATAAGTATCATATTTATAAATATATTTTAGATGAATATAAATCTAAAGATATAAAAAATCAAATGGAAAATAATATGAATTTAATTTCTTATAGCTTTAAGGAATTTGAAAACAAAGTTGAATTTAAAAACTTTTCAGAACTGTTAATTTCAAAAGATAAATATGAATGGAATTTAATTTTTAATAACTCACCTAGATTTTATATTTTATTTCTTTCTAATGAAAATTCATATTACTATAATCTCGCCATTTTAATAGAAGATAAAAATATTATTTATTTTGTAAACTGATTTTAACTCTTCTTTAAGTTGTACTTTTACTTATTGTAAATAAATATAAATTTTTTAAACTATACTTGACAGATGTACTTTAAAAGAGTAAATATTATATATAATAAGTTTATTGATAATCATTATTTAAAGGAGAATAAATATGTCAAAAATAATAGTAATCGGAGCTAATCATGCAGGTACTGCTGCTATTAACACTCTGTTAGCAAATTATAAAGAAAATAACGAAATTATTGTATTTGATAAGAATTCAAATATAAGCTTTTTAGGTTGTGGGATGGCATTATGGATAGGTCATCAAATCGATGGGCCTGAGGGACTTTTCTACTCAAGTAAAGAGAAGCTTGAAGAGGCTGGAGCTAAAATACATATGAATAGTCCAGTTGATAGAATTGATTTTGAAAATAAAATAGTCTATGCAACTTTAGATGATGGTACTAAGGTAGAAGAATCTTATGACAAAATTATTTTAGCTACTGGTTCTCTTCCAATAATTCCTAATATTCCAGGAAAAGATTTAGAAAATGTAATGCAAGTTAAATTATATCAAAATGCTCAAGCAGTTATTGAAAAATTAAAAAATCCACACATTCAAAACATAACTGTTGTAGGTGCAGGTTATATTGGAGTAGAATTAGCAGAGGCTTTCCAAAGATGTGGCAAAACTGTAAGAGTAATTGATCAAGCTGACACTTGCTTATCAAGTTATTATGATCATGAATTTACAAATCTTATGAGGGATAATTTAGCATCTCATAATATTGAACTTCAATTTGGTCAAAGAGTAACAGAAATAAGAGGCAATGGAAAGGTTGAAAAAATTATCACTGATAAGGGCGAATATTATACTGATATGGTAATACTATCAATTGGATTTAGACCTAATAATGCTCTTGGAAAAGATGATATAGAATTATTTAAAAATGGTGCCTACCTTGTAAATAATAGACAAGAAACAAATTTAAAAGATGTTTATGCAGTTGGAGATTGTGCTACTATTTATAACAATGCAATTGATGAAACTTCTTATATTGCTTTGGCTACTAATGCAGTTAGAACTGGTATAGTTGCTGCTCATAATGCTGGTGGAACAAAGCTAGAATTAAATGGTGTTCAAGGATCAAATGGTATTTGTATTTATGATTTAAAAATGATTTCAACTGGTATTACTTTAGAAAAAGCTAAAAGTTTAGGTATAGATGCAGAATCTACTGACTTTGAAGATTTACAAAAACCTGCATTTATTAAAGCTGATAATTCTAAAGTTAAAATAAGAATTGTATATGATAAGAAGACAAGAGTTGTTTTAGGTGCACAAATGGCTTCTAACTATGATATATCTATGGGAATTCACATGTTCTCACTTGCTATTCAAGAAAAAGTAACTATTGATAAACTTGCACTTACAGATATTTTCTTCTTACCACATTTTAATCAACCATATAATTATATAACTATGGCTGCTGTGCAAGCTACAACAAAGAAAATCCAAAGTGATGCAAATACAGAATATATCATGAATATTTTTCAAAAATATACTGATGTAAAAGATTTGGATTTAGAGAAAATTAAAAATATAATAACTAAATATATTTAAGAGAAATCCAGCAACTAATATTGCTGGATTTTTTATGCAAATTTATGCTTATTTTTAATTAATACTACTCCACCAATAAGAACAAGAGTCTAACATTTATCATACTAGACTCTTTTTCCTTATTTATCCTTATATATCTCTGTCAAGAAATTATCTTCTTTTTCTATAAATTCTCTTTTCACAAGCTCTTCTAAATTATTTTTCATATCGTCATAACTTAAATTGTCGCCTGTCTTTGTATTGTAATTAATAAGAGAAGCGTTAATATTTGAAGTGTCAATTGGCAAGAATTCTTTCACCTTTAAATAAAAATCTTCATACTGCTCATCGTCATGACTTGTAAGCTCATCAAATGGGTTTTCAGTGTGAGGTGATACTGTATTTGCAGCTCTAATTCTTACAAAGGAAGTCCTTCCCTTCTTAGATGATGAAATAAAAACATCTCCAGAGCTTAAATAAGGTAGTCTTTTAGTTTCATCAACAGAAAGGTCTGTTTCTTCTTTTATGGTATCAATATCTGATGCTCTAACTGTTCTAAAAATAAGTTTTGTGTTTAGCTGAGCAGTTATTGTCTCATCAAGAAGTGTAGGCCTTTGTGTAGCCAAAATTAAAAATACTCCATACTTTCTTCCTTCTTGTGATACTTCACGAAGTATGCTCTTTGACGGCGTGTCATATCCTTTAGGTGCAAAGTTGTGCGCTTCATCTGTAATAATTACAAATGGCGGGAAATAATCTGCTTTTACATTATTTCTATTTAGTTCATCTCTATATTCTTTTCTCAAATAATATAATTTTGAAAGAAGATAAGTTGAAAATACATTTATAATTCTCGTTGAGCCTTGAAGCACAACTAATTTTCTTCTCTTTAGTAAATCTAAAATCTCATCAATGTTTCTTGAGAAAATTCCTTCATTGGAAAGATTGATAAGCCTCCACAAAACTCCTCTAACAGACATTGAGTTGCAAGTTTTGTCGTATCTTTCGTAGACATCAAGTACCATTTCAAGTCTTTGTGCTCTTTCAGGCTCTGGCTCCATTGCAATTTCCTGCTCAATTTTTTCCTTTGATCCAATTTCTTGACCCTCAAGAAGCATTTCAAGTCTATTTTTAAAACTGTCAAAACTTGATCCTTTCTTAAGCATTAGGTCGATTACATTTTTCATTGAATCTGTAAGAGGAGATGCTGCATTTAATAAATTTTTAAGGTCTGATTTTTGCAAATCTTGAAATTTAATTCCGCAGTCAATTCCAATTTCTAGACATTTGAAATAATCCTTGTAATCAAATTCTGAAATTTCTGAATTAGTTGAAAAATCCATTTCATAATGAGGATCCATTACAACTGCAGGAACTCCTTTTTCCATTAACTCTTCTAAAATTACTCTAAGACCAAAACTCTTACCACTACCACTTCCTCCAAAAACTCCTATATGAGGATAGTTGTGCATTGAGCGGTAATCAAATAAATATGGCAGCTCTCTTTGATTTATAAAACTCTCATTTTCAAAAGTATAGAAAATATCTTTAAAAACATCTTCCATATCTTCTGCAATATTATCAGTATTTTTAATTGAGCCAAGCACAAGAGATTTAGAAGGAAGTGAATCAATTAAAAAGCTTTTAATCTCATGAAATTTTGGAGTTCTAAGATCACTTCCAGTAATTGGAGGATATAAAAGCTCTTCAAAAAATCTAAGCTTTCCTATATAAACTGTCTCATCAGAAACATCGTATCCCATATTTCCAAGAGATGCCAGCACATCGGAGTCAATGAAATCTCCTCCCATATCAAGGGGAATAAATCTGTTAAAAGTCTTCGCATCAACAATTTCTCCAATTATATCTCCTTGAACTGGATCTTCAACTATTAAAAATTCATTGTTTCTAAAATTTTTATCCTTTGAACCCACATAGACTTCTCTAGTAGTTGTTATTCCAAGTACTTTCATTTTTCCTCCTATAATGTTCTCTTATCTCTTTCAGAAATAAAAAATCTCTCATAAACATCTCTGTCTAAGTATTCTTCAAGCATCATCTTTAAAATCTCATCAGTAATTTTTACATCTTTGTCCACAATGTCAAGCCATAGCGGCACTCCCCTTGAATTGTGAGGAGTCAGAGTGTAGATTAAATTACAAATTTCATCAAGGTATTCCTCTTGAGTGTCTAGTATATCAATTCCCGTTGCTCCCGGAAAGCTTGAAGTCCTCATAAAAGCAGAAGAAAATCCCTCGCCCAATTCATTTTCGATATACTTTTTATTGATTTCGTTATTGATAATAATTGCCTCACCAATATTTAGTCTATTAAATAAAATTTCTCTGTCATAAATTCCTGTGTCAAGCTCTAACTTTCTTGAAATTACATTGGTTTTAATGTCCTTGATAACTCCAAATAAAATAATATTTTTCCTCTCGCAAACTTCTCTTAACTCTCTAAATAAATCCAAGCAGTTAATTTTATATCTAATAAATCCGCCATCCATCATTAGATAATCTAAATCATAAGTGTCAATGAATTCCAAAGCAGTTTGGATTTCTATACTTGCAAGAAGTCTTTGAGACATATTTTTGTCCTCTTCTGAGGGCATAAGTGTTGGCGTGTAGACATCAGTTTTATAAAGCTCACTTCCGTCAGTGGACTTTGCAAGGCCTTGAAAAATTTCTATAAAGTGAGGAAATGCTCCTCCTGCTCTATTGTTAGACCCATCTACTCCTACAGTTTTTTTATACTTATTCATTTCACACTTATCAAGTTTTCTAAGCTTTATAAGTCTTCCTATTTCAAATTTTAATTTATTTCTAAAATCTTCTTTGCCAATTTTAAAAATTGGATTGTACTTTTCCTTTAAGCCAATATTTACTCCCTGAAGTTGTTCCCTAAGTTCCTGTAAATCAATCATAATTCCAAACTCTCCTTGTAAACTTCATTTTTTGAAAGTCCATATTTTTTAGAAACTTCTTTAACTGCCTTAGATTTTGTGAGTCCCTTTTCAATTTCTTCTATTAATAAGGCTTTTATGTCGTAAATCAATTCTTCATCATTGCCGCTTACTACAATTACAAATTCGCCCTTTTCTGTAATTTCTCCTTCTAAGATTTCAGAAATATTTCCACGAATTGTCTCCTCAAAAACTTTTGTAATCTCGCGGGAAATTGAAATCTTTCTGTCACCAAAAACTTCTAGCATATCTTCTAAAAAATCTCTCACTCTATGAGGTGATTCGTAGAAAATTAAAGTGAATTTTAAATCCTTTAAAGATTCGAACTCCTTTTTTCTTGATGAGGATTTGTTTCCAGTAAATCCATAAAATGTGAAGTGCTCTGTATCAAGTCCAGAAAGCACAAGTGCAGTTAGCGCCGCATTTGCACCAGGTAAAACTCTAAATTCAATATTTTCTTCAATTAATTTTTTTACAAGAACTTCTCCAGGATCGCTTATCCCTGGCATTCCCGCATCAGTTACAATTGCTATGTCTTTATCTTTAATTTCTAAAATTTTATCAGACATATAGCTTTCATTGAATTTGTGATAAGTTTCAAGCTTTGCCTTTATGTCGTAGTGGTTTAAAAGTTTAATTGTAACTCTTGTGTCCTCTGCAAAAACTATATCCACAGATTTTAAAATTTCAATTGTCCTAAGAGTTATATCTCCCAAATTTCCTATGGGAGTTGGGCAAAAATAAATCATATAAGCACCTCATTTGCATAGACTTTCTGCATCTCTTCTGTGTAATTATCTTTCTCTCTTATGTAAAAATCTAAAAACTCGTTTCCAAAGTTACCTTGCTTCTTTGCAATAATTATAGAATTTTTAGCTTCTTTTTCCCTATTTCCATGAATATTTATAATATGCTTAACTCTAAGACCTTTCTCGTTAATTTTATAAATCAGTTCTGCTAGTCTAAAGGTAGGAAAAATTATATAAAGATTTCCCGAGTTTTTAAGTAAATATTTTACAATTTCTAGGGATTTCTCAATATTGAAGTCATGTTTTGCAATTATTTTATTTTCAGAAAAAATCTCATAATTGTAATATGGCGGATTAAATACAATAGAGTCAAAAGAATTTGTCTTAAATTTATCTCTTAAATTAAAAATATCCTCATTTAGAATTTTAATTTTATATTCTAAATCATTAGCACGCACTGATTTTTCAAAATAATCTAATACTTTTTTATTAATATCAACTGAATAAATTTCTTCATATCTATTAACAAGTCTTAAACTTAAAATGCCCGTTCCACATCCTAAGTCCATTAACTTTTTATTTGGCTTTACAAAAGAAGACAAAATCAGTGAATCAGTTGTGTATTTAAATTCATCTTCTCCTTGATAAATTGTATATTCTGTACCAGGAACTTTGTCTAATTTCATATTTCTCCCTTTAAAACTTTTATAGCTTCTGTGTATTTATTTGCCGCATCTCTTCTTAATGATTCAGTTGCAGTATCTGAAAGTCTTCCGCCATCCATTAAGTCTTCAAGCTTTACAACATCATATATTAAACCTCTTCCGCCGTGATATCTATTGACCATTGTTGGATAAACTCCGTATTCAACTAATTTTGTGACATTGGAATTTAAATCTTTTTCCACAATTAATTTTACAAAAACTCCAGTCTCAACACCTTTTTTCTTTAAATTTACAACTCTTTGGTTTGAAAGTGCATTCCCCATGGAGTATATTGTGAAAAACTTTTTATTATCTCTATCCTCAACTTCATATCTTTGAAGAACATGGGGATGTGAGCCAAGAATTATATCTGCACCAGCTTGCTGCATATTGTCCTTTAAGAAAATTTGTCTTTCAGTTGGTCTAAATTGATATTCATTTCCCCAGTGAGGATAGACAATGACAATATCAGATTTTGCTTTTAAATTGGATATATCAGTCATAAAGTCTTGCCCAAAGGTGTTTACGCTGTATTCTCTTCCATTCATTAAAGAATCCATGCCATTTAAAGTGTCTGTAAAAGAAATAAATCCAATTTTTATTCCATTTTTCTCAATTACAATTCCCTTATCGACACTATCTTCTTTTAAAGTCCCGAAAACTTCCATTCCACTTTCTTTAATGTGATTTATCGTCTCATGAACACCATCGATTCCAGTGTCAAGGGCATGATTATTTGATGTTGAAAGTACATCAAAGCCTACATTTTTTAGTGAATAAATACTCTCCTTTGGAAAATTAAAAAGTGGAAAGCCTGAGAGAGCCCTGTTAGAATTTACAGAGCCTTCAAAATTTGCAACTGCAATATCTACACTTTTTATTTCCCCAGAAATATTGTTAAAAATTGGAGTGAAGTCATAAGAATTTTCCACCGCGTAATTTTTTACAATAGGTCTGTGAAAAATCATATCTCCCATAGCAAAAATTTCAACTCGAGATTTTTGTGGAATTTCTTTTTTATCTTTTTTATTTGGTGTAATCTCTTTTTTATTTTCAATAATTTCTTTCTTATTTCCCATAATATTGTTATAATTCGAACCTATTATAAAAAGTCCAGCAGTCAGAACTAAAATTACAAAGGAAATAAAAATATATTTAAAATTTTTCATCTCTCTACCTTACTAAATTCACATCCGCAATAATCTTGTCTATACATGTTAAATTCATCAGTTAGCTCAACTGATCTCTTAAAACCATTTTTCTTTTTAAAATCTGAATAAAGATATTTTACTCCAATTTTTTTTGAAATATCTTCGCCAATTTTATTTAAAATTTGAGAATCCTTGTGAGGCGAAATGGAAAGTGTAGTAGTAAAATAATCGTAATTATTTTCCTTGGAATACTCTGCTGCTCTTTCCATCCTCTGTCTGTAGCACTTAAAGCATCTTGCTCCGCCTTCTTCGTACTCTTCAAATCCCTTAATATAATCTAGAAATTCATCGTGATTGTATTTAACCACCTCTACTCCTATTTTATCATCTAAATCTAAATATTTTACCAAATCCTTCTGTTCATCAGCACGTCTGTAAAATTCAGAAGAAGAATCAATATTTGGATTGTAATAAAAAATATCCATATCAAAATACTCATTAATTCTTTCTAAGACTGCAGATGAGCATGGACCGCAACATGAGTGAAGAAGAAGTCTTGGTTTATTCTCTAAATCTATCTTTTTTATAATTTTTTCCATTTCTAGATTGTAATTAATCTTATTCACATAAATCACCTAAAAAATTAGACTAGCTAGGCTAGTCTGTAAATTTTCTTTTATTTCCAAAATAATATATTAAAGCTCCAAAAATTAAAAGTAAAATACTTACAATTTGAGAAACTCTAAAACTTCCAATGTAAAGAGAATCTGTCCTCATTCCTTCTATTATAAATCTTGCCGCTCCATAAACCATCATATAAACTGCAAATAATTGTCCTTCAAACTTTTGCTTCTTAGATAAGAAGAAATACAAAAATATAAAGAGTAAAAAGTTTACAAAAGATTCGTAGAAAAATGTAGGATGAACTTTAACTCCATCTACTACAATTGCCCAGGGCACATCGGTAGGACCACCATGAGCCTCTCCATTAAAGAAATTACCCCATCTGCCTATGGACTGAGCAAGAGCAAGTCCTGGTGCAACACAATCTGCAAGTGTTGCAAACTTAATATTTTTGATTTTACAAAACACATAGACAGTTAAAGCACCCGCAATAATTCCTCCATAAATTGCAAGTCCACCATTTCGTATGGCAAAAATTTCGTTTAAGTGCTTACTATAATAATCCCATTCAAAGGATACATAATAAAGCCTTGCACCAATTACTCCAATTAAAACTGCAATAAGACCTATATCGTAGGAAACTCCTTCATAAAGTCCATTTTTATAATTTTTCTTTTGAGCCATCTTTTCTAAAATTGTAATTGCAAGATAAACTCCAAGGGCAATTAGAATTCCATACCACCTTACTTCAATTCCAAAAATTGAAAAGGCCACAGGATTTATGTTCATAGGTTTTTACTTTCTTTAACTATTTCTACTCCTGCAGAAACACCAAGTCTGTCTGCTCCTGCATCTATCATTTCTTTAGCTTTTTTATAATCTCTAATTCCGCCACTTGCTTTAACCTTTACCTTATCTGATACTGATTTTCTCATAAGTGCTACATCGTCTACATCAGCACCTGATGTTGAAAAGCCTGTAGAAGTTTTAATAAAGTCAGCACCAGCACTTTCAGAAATTTTAGAAGCTTTTTCAACTTCTTCCTTAGTCAATAGACAGTTTTCTAAAATTACTTTAAGTAGTGCATCTCTTTCGTGGCATGCTTTTGCAATTTCTCTAATTTCTTCTTCTACTTCTGTAAATTTTCCTGATTTAATATAGCCAATATTTATAACCATATCAATTTCATCTGCGCCTTTTTCAATTGCATCAATTGCTTCAAAGACCTTAGTTTCTTTTGTGTTTGCTCCCAGTGGAAATCCAATAACTGTACAAACCTTAGTGTTTGAATTTTTAAGAAGCTCAGAGCATTTTTCTACCCAAGTTGGATTTACACATACTGAATAAAAATCATATTCCTTAGCTTCTTGGACTAATTTTTCAATTTGTTCTTCAGTTGATTCTGGCTTTAGTAGTGTATGGTCGATAATTCTATTTATTTCCATTAATCTCTCTCCCATGAAGTGTAAACATCTTGAACATCATCATTATCTTCAAGAACATCAATTAATTTTTCCATATTTTTAATATCTTCTTCATCAGTTAAGCTTGCAGTTGTTTGAGGAATATAAGTTATATCAGATTCAATGAAACTATAACCATCATCTTCAAGTGACTTTCTAACATTGTGATAATCATCAACTGAAGTTAAGATTTCAAAGGCTTCTCCTCTGTCGATTACATCTTCTGCACCATAATCAATTGCAGAAAGTGTAAACTCATCTTCATCTAGTCCTTCTTTTTCAACACCAAGTTGTCCCTTTTGATCAAACATAAAAGATACACATCCAGGTTGACCAAGATTTCCACTGTATTTATCAAAAGCGTGACGAATTTCTGGAGCAGTTCTATTTCTATTGTCTGTAAGACATTTAACCATTACTGCAACTCCACCTGGACCATAACCTTCATAAGTAATTTCTTCAAAGTTATCATCACTATCAGCACCGCCTGCTTTTGCAATTGCTCTATCAATGTTGTCATTAGGCATATTTTCTGCCTTTGCCTTATCAATTGCAACCTTAAGAGATGGATTGTAATCTGGATCAAGTCCACCTTCCTTAGCTGCTACAGTAATTTGTCTTGCAAGTTTAGTAAAAATTTTACCTCTCTTAGCATCTTCCTTGCCTTTTTTATTTTTAATATTGTTCCACTTTGAGTGTCCTGACATATAATCACCTTTCTATTTATATAAATTAATAAAATCTAATTTTTGCATATAGATTATTATATTACATAAACTTTCAAAAGGTCAATACCATGGGCTTTCAAATAAAACTGATATCTTTTACTATTGCTTAATTATATTTCTTATTTAATAAAAATGGAGTATAAAAAATTACTGATGTTAATACTGATACAATTAAGAATCCTTTAGTAAAAATAAAATCTTGATTACTACCTGTACTCAACAGATTTGCCATAAACATATTATGCATAAGATGAATAAATGTCACTATAATGACACTTCTACTTTCCATATAAATTAGTCCCAATACTATTCCAAAAGTAATACAGAATATGGTAATTTCTATACTTGCAAAAACGCTCTCTAAACCGTTATAAAATATCAGACCATACAATGGTATATGAAACAAGCCCCATATGAAACCAGTTATTAAAACTCCTCTTCTTTTTCCAAAAAGTGATTGCAACCTTGTTTGTAAAAAATACCTCCATCCATATTCTTCGCCCATCGTAAATATAAAATTAGAAATTGTACTTACTAATCCTACCGTAAATACTCCTATTACCCTGCTGAAAAGATCATTAAAATCAATTTCTGATGTATAATAATAACCCATTATACCCAATCTAAACACATCTAATATAATTACGACAATGGCCCATTTAATTAACACACCTAAATTAAATTTTCCTTTTAAGACTTTGTTATCAATTGTAAGTATATAAAGGCTAACTGCCCAACCTAAATATACAACGTAATCTATATTATTAAAAACTTTTTCAGAAAAAAATGACAATATGTAAAATGTTATAAATAATATAGAATATAATATGTATATTAAACTTAATTTATCTTTAAACAAATCTTTTAACTTAAAATTTTTTTCTAACAAAAATACAACTGCCGCAGGGATTAAGCTCCCAATAAGTGTTATAATTCCTACCTTTTCTATATTATAAAAAAACTTTCCTGTAATATCTACCAAAAGACTCAGTAAAATAACTATACTCGTGAAATAAACTGTCTCTTTTTTTATGTTCATATTAAATCCCTCTTTTTTATTACTATTAATAGATATCTTAGATATTCCCTTAAATATAATATCTATTACAAAATAAATTAAAAACCAAATTACTACTTCATAAATTAAGTTTAGGTTACAAAACTTTCCATAATTAAAACTACTATTCAAGTAATGAATGCAATTAACAGTCCACTATTTTTATTCATGTCTAGCCCCCTTTAATTATTATTGTTAAAATCTTTATTTAGCATTTTATAATTTTATTATAGTACAATGTTTTTTTTTTCAATTTTTTTATGTATTTACTTAAAAAAAATAGAGACCCGTCATTTCGAGTCTCAAAAACTTTAAATAGAATTTATCTTATATTAATTTGAATCCTTGTTCTTTAAAGGCCTTTTTTATTTCTCTTTCATGTTCTGCGTTTCTAGTTTCGCATTTTATATTTAATACGCAAGAGAATATTTCGTTAGGTTTTTCTGAAGTGTTGTAATCAACTCTAACTACATTTGCTCCATGATCTGCAATAATTTTAGAAACTGCTACAAGTTCACCTGGTTTATCTGAAAGTTCAATGTTTAAAGTTGTGTTTCTTCCAGATTTTACAAGTCCTCTTGAAATAATTCTTGATAAAATATTTACATCAATATTTCCACCTGATAGAAGTGCAACTGTCTTTTTGCCATCTACATCAACTTTGCCATGCTTAATAGCTGCAAAACTTACAGCACCTGAGCCCTCACACATTAGCTTTTGCTTTTCAAGTAGTTCAAGAACTGCAGATGCAATTTCATCTTCTGAAACTGTTACAATTTCATCTACATATTCTTTTACAAATTCAAATGTAAGCTCTCCAGGTTTTTTTACAGCAATACCATCTGCAAAGGTGTTTACAGTATCGAGGTCTGCAATTTTTCCTTCTTCTATTGATTTTTTCATTGAGGCTGCATTTTCTGCTTCTACTCCGATAATTTTTGTATCTGGCTTTAAAGACTTAATTAAAAATGCAATGCCGCTAATTAGTCCGCCGCCACCTATTGGAACAATAACAGCTTCAACATCTACAAGTTGATCAAGTATTTCAAGACCAAGTGTTGCTTGTCCTGCAATTACATCAATGTCGTCAAAGGCATGGATAAAAGTTTTGTTGTGCTTTTTGTTATACTCTTGAGAAGCTTGGAAGGCTTCATCGTAATTATTGCCTTCAAGGATGACTTCTGCACCGTAAGACCTTGTTGCTTCAACTTTTGAAAGTGGTGCATGCTCTGGCATAAAAATTGTTGCTGGTATTCCAAGTTTCTTACAAGTTAGGGCGACTCCTTGTGCGTGATTACCTGCAGAAGTTGCTACAACTCCTCTTTCTTTTTCTTCCTTGGAAAGCTTTGAAATTTTATTGTATGCTCCTCTAAGTTTAAAAGATCCAGTTCTTTGTAAGTTTTCAGTCTTAAGATAAATATTTTCTCCAAGATTTTCTGCATGGATTAAGTCTGTTTTTCTTACAATGGTCTTTAATTTAAAGGCCGCATTGTAGACAGAGTCTATTGTGAGATTTTTTGTCATTCTAGGACTGCCCCCTTGTCTGAACTTGAAACAAGTCTTCTATATCTATCAAGCCATCCGCTTACTTTATTTGTTTCCATTGGTGTGAAGTTTTCCATTCTATTTTTAAATTCTTCATCAGAAATTTTTAGATTAATGGAATAATTTGGGATATCAATTTCAATTATATCGCCTTCTTCTATTATCCCAATTGCTCCACCAAGTGCAGCTTCTGGCGAAACATGTCCTATTGAAGCACCTCTTGAAGCTCCAGAGAATCTGCCGTCTGTAATAAGAGCTACAGATTTATCAAGCTTCATACCTGCAAGTGCAGATGTAGGATTAAGCATTTCTCTCATTCCTGGTCCACCTTTAGGTCCTTCATATCTTATGACAACTACATCGCCTTCTTTTATATCTCCACCATAGATTGCCTTTATTGCATCGTCTTCAGAGTTAAATACTCTTGCTGGTCCTGAGTGAGTAAGCATTTTTTCATCGACTGCTGAACGCTTAACAACTGCACCCTTTTCTGCAATATTTCCAAATAATATTGCAAGTCCACCTACTTCTGAATAAGGATTGTCTAAAGTTCTAATTACTTCTTTATTTTTTATTTCTGCATTTTTAATATTTTCAGAAAGTTTCTTTCCAGTTACTGTAATTACATCAGTGTCTAAGAAATCTTTTTTAGTTAATTCTTTTTGAACTGCTGCAATTCCACCACTTAAATATAGGTCTTCCATGTGATGAGGTCCTGCTGGAGCAAGATGACAAAGGTTTGGCACCTTTTCACTTACTTCATTAAATAAATTTAAATCAACATCAAGTCCTGCTTCATGTGCTATTGCGAGGAGGTGAAGCACTGTATTTGTTGAACAACCAAGAGCCATATCACAAGCAAGAGCATTTCTAACTGATTTATTTGTGATGATATCTTTAATTCTTATGTCCTCTTTAAGAAGTTCCATAATTTGAAAACCTGATTCTTTTGCAAGTCTATATCTTTCAGAATAAACTGCTGGAGTCGTTCCATTTCCTGGAAGAGCAAGACCTATTGCTTCTGATAGACAGTTCATTGAATTTGCAGTATACATCCCTGCGCAAGATCCACAAGTTGGACATACTGCCTTTTCAATTTCATAAAGCTCTTCATCACTTAATAAATTTGCCTTGTTTGCACCTACTGCTTCAAAAGCAGATGATAATGAAAGTTCTCTGCCGGAAGCTTTGCCAGCAAGCATTGGTCCACCACTGACTAAAATTGTAGGAAGATTAAGTCTAAGAGCTCCCATTATCATCCCCGGAACAATTTTGTCACAATTAGGCACAAGTACTAGGGCGTCAAATCCATGTGCAATTGCCATGGATTCAACACTGTCTGCTATAAGTTCTCTACTTGGAAGTGAATATTTCATTCCAACATGTCCCATAGCAATACCATCACATACTCCAATTGAAGGAATCAGAATTGGAGTTCCACCATTCATTAAAACTCCAGTTTTAACTGCATCTGAAACCTTGTCTAAGTACATGTGACCTGGAACAATTTCGCTATAAGCAGAAACTACTCCAACAAGAGGTCTATTTAATTGTTCTTTGGTGTATCCAAGAGCGTAGAAAAGAGACCTATTAGGTGCTCTTTCCACTCCTCTAACTACATTATCACTGTTTAAGTTCATTTTTCCTCCCTAATCCTTTGATTAATTTATCTAATCTAATTGCTCAGTTTACTTTTTTAACCAAGTCATCATTCCTCTAAGTTCGCTACCTACTTCTTCTAATTGATGTTCTGATTCTCTTCTTCTAGTTGTAAGGAAGTTGATTTTTCTTCCTGATGAGAATTCTGTCATGAATTCACTTGCAAATTTACCTGACTGAATGTCTTCAAGTATTCCCTTCATATTTTCTCTAGTTTCTTTGCCGATTACTTTTTTACCTGCGTGATAGTCTCCGTATTCAGCTGTATTAGAAATTGAATTTCTCATGTTTGCAAATCCACCTTCAACTATCATATCAACGATAAGTTTCATTTCGTGAATACATTCGAAGTAAGCCATTTCTGGTTCATATCCAGCTTCAACAAGAGTTTCAAATCCTGCTTTCATAAGTTCAGTTATACCACCGCAAAGTACAGCTTGTTCTCCAAAAAGGTCTGTTTCAGTTTCTTCTTTAAAGCTTGTTTCAAGGATTCCTGCTCTACCTGCTCCAATTCCTGATGCATATGCAAGAGCAGTTTCTTTTGCCTTGCCTGATTTGTCTTGGTATACAGCAATTAGTGATGGTACTCCGTAACCTTGTTCGTATTGGCTTCTAACAGTGTGTCCTGGTCCCTTTGGAGCAACCATGATTACATCAATTCCTTCAGCTGGTTTAACAAGGTTATAATGAATGTTAAATCCGTGAGCATACATTAAAGTGTCTCCATCTTTCATGTTTGGAGCAACTTCTTTGTTGTAGATGTCAGCAGAAACTTCATCTGGTACAAGCATCATTACTATGTCAGCTTTTTTAGCAGCTTCAGCAACTGTATATACTTCAAGTCCAAATTCTTCAGCTTGTTTTCTAGAGCTTGATCCTTCTCTAAGTCCTACAATTACATTAACTCCACTTTCTTTAAGGTTCATTGCATGAGCATGTCCTTGAGAACCAAATCCCATAATAGCTACTGTCTTACCATTTAATAAACTTAAATCACAATCTTTGTCATAATATTTTTGAATCATTTTTCTTCCTCCATTATTTTCTTTTTATTCCTGTAAGTCCACTTCTGGACACGTCAACTACTTCATATTTTGAAATTATATTCAAGAAATCATTTAGTTTTTCTCTTTCTCCAGTAAGTTCTATAAATAAATCTTCTGAAGAGTAATCGATAATGTGTGCATTGTATAGATTAGTAAGTGCACTGAGTTCAAGATAATCTTTATTGCTAACTCTAAGTCTTGCTATTAACATTTCTCTAGAGATAAAATTATTATCTTCCATAATTTCAAGTTTAACAACATCTTCAAGTTTCTCAATTTGATTAATAACTTGTCTAACTAAATCTTCATCTTCTGAAATAGTCGCAATAATTGTTGTTCTATCACTATTCCAGTTAACTGCAGCATTAATACTTTCAATATTATATCCCCTTCTTGAAAAAACTGAAGATATTCTAGTAAGTATTCCTGCATTGTTTTCAACTAAAATTTTTATAGTACTCAAATCTTTCATATTATCACTCCATTATCACATCCTCTACAGAGCCACCTGATGGTATCATTGGAAGAACCAATTCATTTTTATCGATTTTAACTTCGATAATAGATGGCTTATCTGAATTTACAGCATCTTCAAAGGCCTTTTTAAATTCATCAATTTTGCTACAACTATAACCCTCTGCACCAAGTGCCTTAGAAAGTCCAACATAGTCTAGGCCTTCATCAATATTTGTACCTGAAAATCTATCATTATAAAGTAAATGCTGCCACTGTCTAACCATTCCAAGTGTGTGGTTGTTCATTACAATAGTTATAATTTTTATATTATTTCTAACAGCAGTTATTATTTCATTAAAATTCATATTAAAGGATCCATCGCCTGTTATTAATACAACTGGTCTGTCTGGGTTTCCAATTTTTGCACCCATTGCTGCTCCGTATCCAAAGCCCATAGTTCCAAGACCACCACTAGTTAAAAAGGATCTCGGTTTAGTTCTTCCGCAGTACTGGGCAGTCCACATTTGATGTTGTCCTACATCAGTTACAAAGATTAGGTCTTCACCAAGTTTTTCTGAAATGTATCTAATAACTTGATGAGGCTTTATATCAACATGAAAATCTACTGGCTTGTAATCATCTTTTCTAAGTTCGTTAATTCTATTAATCCATTTGTATCTATTTTTGCTCTCAACATGAGGAATTAGTGCTTGTAAAATATCTTTTATATTTCCAACAACTCCGTAATCAGCAAAGACATTTTTGTCGATTTCAGATTTGTCTATATCTATATGAATAACTTTTGCATTATGTGCAAATTTCTTAGTATTTAGTGCAACTCTATCAGAAAATCTTACGCCACATGCAATAAGAAGGTCACATTCATCTATTGCATAATTTGTACTGTACTTTCCATGCATCCCCAACATTCCAAGATTTAGCTCATCTTCATGACCTAAAACTCCAATACCCATAATTGTGTTACAGGCTGGAATTGATGATTTTTTAATAAGTTCTCTAAGTTCTGTAAAACTTTCAGAAGATGTAACTCCGCCACCTGAATAAATAATTGGCTTTTTGGAATTATTAATGCAATTTGCAATTCTTAAAATTTCATCTTCATTAACTTCATATTTTTTTTCTTCCTTTAAAGGTTCTTTTTTCTCATAATTTGCCATTTGACCCATTAAGTCACTTGGAATGTCTACAAGAACTGGACCCTTTCTTCCAGAATTAGCAATCATAAAAGCACGTCTAATAATATCTTGTAGATAATTAACATCTCTTACAACAAAATTGTGCTTTGTAATTGGCATTGTTATGCCCATAATGTCAATTTCTTGGAAGGAATCCTTGCCAATAAGTTTTGAATTAGCATTTCCAGTTATAACTACCATAGGAATTGAATCCATATATGCAGTAGCAATTCCCGTAACAGTATTAGTTGCTCCAGGACCTGATGTAGCAATAACTACTCCTGGTCTACCAGTAGAACGAGCATATCCATCAGCAGCATGAGTTGCGCCTTGCTCGTGACTTGTTCTTACAAGTCTTAGTTTTTCGTTGTAGTCATACAGTGCATCAAAAACCTGTATTACAGACCCTCCAGGATAACCAAATATTGTGTCAACACCCTCATCAATAAGTGTTTTTATAATAATCTCTGCCCCTCTTATCTCCATGTAACCAACTCCCCTCTACAAAATTTCCACTACAGGTCTATTATTATTTCCGTAGAAAATTTTTAAATTTAAATCATATAGTTTTGAAAGATTTTCATCAGTCAAAACATCTTCCCTTTTACCCTTTGCCAAAACTTCACCATCTTTTAAAAGTACTACATGAGTAATATTTGGCAGAGTTTCTGAAATATCATGTGTGATATAAATTAGGTTATTGTCTAAATCCTTTAGAAAATCTAAAATCTTTTCTCTTTGGTATAAATCTAAACTTGCACAAGGCTCATCAAGAATTAAAATCTCAGGATTTGAAATTAAACTCCTAAGAATCAAAGCCTTTTGCTTTTCGCCAGCTGATAAAACTGAGTATTTTTTATCCTTCATATGATAAAAATCAAACTTCTTTAAAAACTCTAAAGTCTTTTCTCTATCCTCATCACTTTCTTTTTCAAAAATACCAATTTTATTGTGAAGTCCAGAAAGAACTATTTCATAAACAGTTTCCTTATAAAAAGTGTCGTTGAATTTATTCATAGTTGATGAAACAATTCTTATTCTTTCCTTGACTTCATTCCAATTGCTCTTTCCAAAGACCTTCCCAAATACTTCCATACTCCCTTTAGTAGCCACGGTATAGACATTCAAAAGAGAAAATAAAGTAGATTTACCAGATCCATTAGGTCCAAGGACTAGCCAATTTTCATCCTTATTAATTTTTAAATTAATATCATTTAATAAAACTTTATCATCTCTAATAAAGTAAATATTTTTAAATTCAATCATCTTTAACTCCCCAAAAAAACCTATAAAAAAAGTCCCTTGTCAATATATGACAAAGGACGAATTAACCGCGGTACCACCTTTTTTCTTATAAAAAATAAGCGCTCAAGCATCTATCAATGCCGGGTAATAATAACGCCTACCAATGCGACAACTCTTACTACTATTTCAGAATTGCATAAGAAAAATGATTTTCAACCTCACTTCCATTATAAGCTTTCACCAAACACTTACTCTCTAAAAATCTCCATGAGCTTACTCTTTTTTTCTATTATTTTTTTCAAGATTTAAAATGTTAAAATATATGATAAACTCTTTTAAAAAAAATGTCAAGGCTTTTTGTATAAAATTTATACTAAAATTTATCACTTTTATTTTCTACTAAATATCTCTTATTCTTTCAACTAAAGATTCTCTATTTTGTCTTTCATAAAATAATGAAGTAAATGTAATACCAAGTAATATATTTATTAAATTTACAATAACTAAAGGTAAGATGACAAAATTATAGCTTGTCCAATTCATATTTGATAATAAACTTTTTAATACAAATTCATTTATTAAAACCATCAATACACTTGAAAAAATTAGCGATGATATTGAATAAATTAAATTTTTCTTTATTAAATATTTTCTTATGCTCTTCTTTGTCATTCCTACTGCTTCTAAAATTGATAAAGAATTTTTTTCCTTTATAATTTCTGTAGCAATAATATTTATAAAATTAAGAATAGAAATTATAAATAATATAATTGAAAGAGAATATCCCACAAATTCTATTAAATTTTTAAAATTTTTAAATGAATTTATCTGTCTATCACGTGAATCAAAGGAAAAATCAAGATTATTTTCTAAACTTTGAAGTAGATTATTAAATTCTTCTTTACTATTTTCCTCTACATCAAACCCATAACTCATTATGGACTTATCGCCAGTAAGATTTGTATAGTCATTAGGATTTAAATAAATAAATTCATTATCTGATATTTTTTCACCATCTTCTATTGAATAAAAATATCTAATTCCATTGGCAAAATTATAATCTATCTTGGCAATTACTTCTGCTTCCATTGTCTTGTTATTAAAAGTAATATTTATTTTATCCCCAACATTAAATTTAGATTTAGTCTCACCTTCTCCAATTATTACCCTGTTTCCTTCTTTAAATCCATCTATGCTTCCTTCTTTCACATTCATTTTAGACAACAGATAATTATCAATTCCAAAAATAAATGGAATTAATTTTTCATCATTTATTTTTACATTGGGATATAGAAATTCTGATCCTGTTGAATAGATGGCTCCTCCATTTTTAAATCCTTTTTTTGATTTAATTAAATCAATATATTTTTCATTTAATTTATCTTCTGTAGAAAGATACATATATCTAAAGTATCTTGGACTTGCTAAATTGTAATCTGTAATAATTATATCTGAAATCCCTGCTTTAAGATCAATATTTGAAGTATAGGACAGAACTGAATTTAAAATCACTGCAGATAATGACATTGAAAGCACAATCGACATAAATCTAAATTTCTTAGAAAAAATCTTTCTAAATGCAAGTTTATTTAGTGAAAACTCTTCACTTTTTATGTTTTTTATATTTTTATATTCATTAAATTTACTTGCATCGATTGGTGAAAATTTCGCAGCAATTTTAGCTGGTTTATTCACAGAAATTAAAATTGTAAAAATAGTAAATATTATAGAAAAAACTATAATTAAAAATAAAATATTATAAGATATATTAATATTTGCAAGCATTTCATTGTTTTCAAATATTTTATTTAGAATTAACCTTCCCATGATAAGCCCTATTATATTTCCAACTACAATTGAAGGAATGCAAAGAAAAATTCCCTGATATCTTATTAATTTTTTTGTCTGTGTTTTTGTCATTCCAATTGTTTTAAGTAGTCCATAAATTTTTATATCTTCATTAATTGATATGCTAAAAATATTATTTATAATTAAATAAGCTGCAATAAATACTAATAAAGCTAAAAATAATACTGGAGCAAATATTTTATAATCAAAATTTTCATCATTGCCAAAATATGCAAAGTTTACCCCTATTCTAATTTCTTTGTCACCAAGATTTATTGAATCATCTAAAACTTTATATCCATTTCTATTTGCAATATCAATTAATTTACCTCTAATATTTATAGAATTATTTAGCACTACCTCCATGTCACATGATTTATTGGGAAGATTTAGATTTTCTACATATTCTTTCGAAAGATAAATTTGACCAACTCCAACATTTGAATCTATTGGATTTTCATAAGTACCAGAAATTATAAATTCATCTTCTAATCTCTCAATAACAGTTGAAGAATAGGACTCCATTATATTAAAGGGTATGCGAATTTTTTCTCCAATTTTTCCTTTATATCCTAACTTTCTTATAGTATTTATTTCAACAAATACTTCTTTCTTTTCTTTAGGTAGACTGCCCCTTACATTATTTATTATTGCCCATTTAAACCCCTTCTCATCTTGATAAGATAATTCTGCCATTACTTTATCATTATCAAGAATTCCAACTCTAGTCCTTATTGAAAAGTCTTTAATATTTTTATCTTTTGATAGGATTTTTATATCTTTTTCATTTAGTTCTTTAAAAGAGCCATGACTTATTGATCCAATAGACTTCATAGTTTGAAATTCCATACTTTTTATTATTCCAAGGGTTACAGAAAAAAGAGTAGTAAATAGAACACAAGTGAGTACTATTGATATTAATAAAATATTTCTTCTTGATTTTTTATGATTTAAAATATGAAGTGCGACTTTTCTTATAGAACCTTTATTATTTACATTCATATTAATAGCCTTCCATCTTCTATTTTTAAAGTTCTACTAGCAGCTTGTGCAACATTATCATCATGTGTAATCATAAGTATAGTATTTCCAAGCTCAATATTTACTTTTTTTAATAGATATACAACTTGTGAGGAAGATTTAGAATCTAAATTACCAGTAGGCTCATCTGCTAAAATAATACTTGGCTTTGTAACTAATGCCCTTGCTATTGCAACTCTCTGCTGCTGACCTCCTGATAATTCATTAGGCATTTTATAAATTTGATCTTTTATTTCTAGAATCTCTATAACATAGTCTACATAATCTTTGTCAACCTTTTCTCCATCAAGTCCAAAGGGAATTACAATATTTTCGTAAACATTAAGCATTGGCAAGAGATTATAATTTTGAAATACAAATCCTATATTTCTCCTTCTAAAAATAGTTCTCTCGTCATCTTTTAATTCATATAAATCATTATCATCTATAAGTACAGTACCTGAAGTTGGATAATCAAGTCCACCAATTAAATGTAATAAAGTTGACTTGCCAGAGCCTGAAGCTCCAATAATAGATACAAATTCTCCCCTTTTAGCATCAAAAGAAACTCCATCAAGTGCTTTTACTTCAATATTTTTATTGTAATATTTTTTTAAATCTCTAACTTTTAACATATTTCACCTCCATTTAATAGTATCAAGAATATCTTACAAACTTCTTTCAAAACTTCTTACAATGTTGTAAGAAAAAAGACTTCTCAAAGTGGGAAGTCTAATTCAAATTTTATTTTATTATCATTGTATATTGCCTTGATCTGTGCATTTTCCTTTTCTAATATTTCTCTTGTTATAAAAAGACCTAAGCCAAGCCCGTCCTTTAAAACTGAATTTTCACCTCTATAAAATCTTGTAAATAATTTTGATAAATCACCTATATCTTCGCATTTATTAATTATGTCTAAATTATAGTTGAGGCTTGATTTATATGAATTTATTATAACTTGTGAATTTTCGGGAGAATATTTTATTGCATTATCTAAAATATTGTGAATCGCTTCTTTAGTCCATCTTAAGTCCACATTTAAATTAAAATCTTCTAGATTTTTTATAATTTTTATATTTTTTCGAATAGCCTGTGGTTCAAGTTCAGAAACTACATCGAGAATCAAATTTTTAAAATTCACATTCATCTTTTCTAGTGAAATTATATTTGATTCAAGTCTTGAAGATTTTACAAGATTTTTAATTAAGAAATCTAATTTTTCTAGTTCATATTTAATTATGTCAAAATATTCACTTTTATTTTCCTTCTCTAGCAAATTTATGTATAAATTTAAATTTGTAATAGGTGTTTTTGTCTGATGAGATATATCTGCTATTAGGTTTTGAGTTTTTTCCTTTTCACCTTTTAATTTTGACTGGCGAATCTCATTTGATTTTAAGAATTTATAGATTTTACTTTTTAATTTTGAAACTTCCTTTTCATTTAATTCTATATCACAAAGATTTCCCTTTGTTCCATAATCAATAAAATCAGAAAACTCCCTCATTTCTCTTATCAACTGAAAATATTTATAAGTTACCATTAACAGTACAATTATTAATATAAAAATTATAAATTCCATTTGTAACCAACCCCAAAAACTGTCTCAATAGGATTAAGTGGTTTTAATTTCCCTCTCAACCTAGAAATATTTACACTAATTGTATTTTCGTCTATAAAGTTTTCATCAATTCCCCAAATTTTTTCAAGTAAAACTTCCTTAGTAATTATCTTATTTTCAGACATTACTAAAAAATATAGAATTTTTTCTTCAGTTGGACTTAAACTTATATTATTTTCTTCTACTTTAAAAATATTTTCGTCAAAATTAAAGTAAATGCCATCTTTTGAATAAATTTTATTATCATATGTGTTTTTATTTAACAATCTTTCAATTTTTGCCTGAAGAATACCTAAAGAAAAGGGTTTTGTTATGTAATCATCTGCACCTAGATTAATTGCAGAAATAATGTAGCTTTCCAAATCAATTGCAGATATTACAATAATCGCTGTATTATAATTTTTTCTAATTTCTTTAATTAAGTCTAATCCATCTCCATCAGGTAAATTCATATCAAGTAAGATTAAGTCAACTTTATCTATAAAATTTTTCGCTTCACTTAAGCTAAATGTAGAATGGATAATATATTTATCTTGGAAGGCAATGGATAAGCCTTTATTTAAATTTTTATCATCTTCAACTATTAAAATATTTTGCATAAATACCAACTTTTCTTTTTTATTCTATTATATCATTCTAAGTAAACAAAAAAGAGATAGAAATCTACCTCTTTAATCTTCTTCTAATATTTTTTTCCATTTTTCTAAGTCTTTTTCTTCTTCTTTAGATAATTCTGGAAATTTTGGATCTAGCTTCTTTAATGCATCTAGTATTATTTCTGATGCCAAGTATCTTGTAAACCACTTCCTATCTGCAGGAAGGATATACCAAGGTGCGTATTCTGTGGAAGTTCTGTTAAACATATCTTCATAAGCTTCTTGATAATCATCCCAATACTGTCTTTCTGTTATGTCAGACTTTGCAAATTTCCAGTGTTTATCTTCTTTTGTTATTCTCTCCATTAATCTTTCTTTTTGTTCTTCTTTTGAAACATGAAGGAATAATTTTATGACTTTTATACCATTGTCATTTAAATACTTTTCAAAATTATTTATTTCATCAAATCTTCTGTCCCAAATTTCATCTGTCTTTAAATTCTTAGGAAGCGGTTGGTCTAAGACTAATTTATGAACTCTTGAAACTATTACATCTTCATAATGACTTCTGTTAAATATTCCAATTTCTCCTCTTGCTGGCAGTTCTTTATTTATTCTCCACAAATAATCGTGGTCAAGATCTACATATGTCGGCTCTTTAAAGGAAGCTACATGAGTTCCCTGTGGATTAATTCCTGTCATAACTTTTTTAATGAGTGAGTCCTTTCCTGCCGCATCCATTGCTTGGAGTATGATTAAAAGGCCTTTTGTGTTTTCTGCATAAAGTTTTTCTTGATATTCTCTCATTTCATGTATGTTTTCTCTAAGTAATTTATCATTAACTTCATCTTTTTTAAGTTTTCCTTCATATGATGTTGGAACTTTTTTAAGATTTATTTCTTTAAAATCTTTTTCTGTTTTTGCAATTACTCTATACTTTTCTATATTCATAAAATCCCCTCCTACTTTTATTTACCCATTTAGCAACTAATATTTTCAACTTTAAATTTTGTGATAAAATTATATTATAGGAGGCAATATGAAAAATTTACAAAATAGATTTTTAAATTATGTTTCTTTTGAAACAACAAGTGACGAAAATTCAAATACAATTCCATCTACAAAAATTCAGCTAAATCTTGCAAATTATTTAGTAGATGAATTAAAGGGACTTGGAATTGATGCTCGTGTAGATGAATATGGATATGTTTATGGAAGTATTTCTGGAAATTCAAAGTCTTCTAAGACTGTTGGATTTATTTCACACATGGACACTTCTCCTGATATGAGCGGAAAAGATGTTAAGCCAAGAATTATAGAAAATTATGATGGCGAGGACATTGTTCTTAATGATAAATTTACTTCAACTGTAGAAGATTTCCCATTTTTAAAAGACTTAAAGGGCGAAACAATTATTACAACTGATGGCAATACTCTTCTTGGTGCAGATGACAAGGCAGGAATTGCAATTATAATAACTGCAATAGAAGAACTAATGAATGACAAAGATGCAAAATATGGAGATATTAAAATTGCCTTTACTCCCGATGAAGAAATTGGAAGAGGTGCAGATAAATTTGATGTGAAAAACTTTGGAGCTGACTTTGCTTTTACAGTTGACGGTGGACCAATTGGCGAGCTAGAATACGAAACATTTAATGCAGCAAGTTGCAAAATTGAAATTGAAGGCAAAAATGTTCATCCAGGAAGTGCAAAAAATACAATGGTTAACTCTCAACTTATTGCAATGGAATTAAACTCACTTCTTCCAGTTAATGAAAGACCTGAATACACTGAAGGCTACGAAGGATTTTCTCTTTTAACTTCAATTAATGGAACTGTGGAATCCACTTCAATGAGCTATATAATTCGTGACCATTCAAGAGAAGTTTTTGAAAATAGAAAGAATTTATTTAAAGAAATAGTAAATTTTCTAAATAAGAAATATGATGACAGAATAAAAATAGAAATAAAGGATCAATACTATAATATGAGAGAAAAAATTGAAAATCATATGGAAATTATTGAGCTTGCAAAGAAGGCATTTGAAAAAGCTGGCGTTACTCCTGAAATAGGACCAGTGCGTGGAGGAACAGACGGATCTAAATTATCCTTTATGGGTCTTCCAACACCTAACCTATTTACTGGAGGCAGAAACTTCCACGGTCGTTATGAACTTGTAAGTTTAGACCAAATGAAAAAATCAAAGGAAGTTGTAAAAAATATTATTACATTACTCGCTGAATAATTTATGAGTTTATCATGAAAAGAATAATTCTATCAATCTTCATTGTTATAATCTTATTTGTTATAAATTTATTTTTTGGAAATCCTATTTCAAAATTTATAGTAAATAATTCTGAAGATAAATACATCAAAGAAAATTATGGAAATCTAAATCTTGAAAGAGATAAAATTTTTTATAATTTTAAGGATGGATACTATAATATTAGACTTCAAGATGAAAATAGTGTGGACACTACATTTCTTCTATCTTATGATAGCTCTGGTAGATTAAAATCAGATAATTTTGATGACAGATTATTTAACACTTTTTTGCGTTTTGAAAATGAGATTCGTAATTATGGAAAATTTTTAGAAAAAGAAAATAATTTTAATTATGAAATATCACTTTCAATACTAGATGATGGTAATAATTTAGATTTATTAAAATTAGATGAAAAAGTTGATTTTAAAAATTTCCCACTTAAAGTTTCAGCTGGGGTTCTAGGATTTTCAAATAATTTAACTTTTGAAGAAGCGATGAAAATATTACAAGAACTTCAAAAAATATTAGATAAAGAAAATTTTGAAATAAGAAAGTACAGCATTATTCTCATTCCAATGAAAGATAGAGCAGAAAATGGAGAAGCAAAAACTTGGGAAAATGCACTTTCTATATCTGATATACCAAGTGAAATAATCATAAATGGAGATATTAATGAATTAAGGAATTTACACAATATTCAAAATACAACAACTAAAGAATAAAAGTAAGCCGCTAAAACTAGCGGCTATTTTTATGTCTAAACCAAGGAATAATTCTATTTACATTATTTTTATAATTTATGTATTCATATCCAAACTTATCCTCTAACCATTTTTCTTCAGTATTTATCATTAAAAGGCTAAGATATATGTAAAAAACAATTGGAAAAATTAAAAGAAATAAATTGCATCTAAAAAATATTATTCCTGTTAAAATAAATGTAAAAGCAGAGTAAACTGGATTTCTCACAATACTATAAACACCATTTGTCAAAAGTTTATCTTCCCCTATTCTTATATTTATCTTTTGAAAAATTACTGCATAAATCCAAAGAAAAATTCCAAAAATAATTAATAATATTCCTATAAATTTAAATAAATTATTAAAAGCAAAAATTTTTCCAGAAACAATCTTTCCACTTTTATCAAGATATATTCCAAATAAAGTTAATATAAAAATACTTATTACATAAATTGGACCGACTCCAAATACAGGCATTTTATTTTTCATTTTGCTCCTCCTTATAAAATTTATATCACAAAACTAAATAATATTAAATATCAAAAATGCGGTTAAGATTAAACTCAACCGCATTTTTTTAATTAATTATTATAATTTAAAACTTTTACACTAGAAAGTTTCATTGCAAATTCTACACAAACTATGGCTGCTAAAGTTGGAAGTAACCATGAAAGTCCATATTGAGAAAGTGGTAATGATTTTTCTAAATTAGTTAATAAAGGTAAATTAACATTTAATGTGCTTGAAAGCACAGATATTAAAGGAAAACCTACTGAAAATAAAGCAGTTGCCTTATATGTTAATTTAGAATAATTTACAAAATCTGAAGTTATTCCCATTGCTATTAATACAAGCGCAACTGGATATATTATAGTAAGAAGTGTCACTGATAATGCAAGCAAATTATTAAGTCCAAAGTTTGCCATTAAAAATGAAAATAATGTCCATATTACAACCCATGCACTGTAAGACAATTTCTTTTTAAATAATGTATAAAAATATTCAGATCCACTTGATATAAGTCCTACACATGTTGTAAGACAAGCAAGTGTAAAAATCATTGCAAGCAGTACTAAACCTGAATTTCCTAGCACAAGTTTCACAGCTTCTGTCAAAACTACAGCCCCATTTTCTGAACCTGCAAAAGCCTTAGAAGTTACTGCTCCTATAGTTGAAAGCATTGCATATATTACAAATAATACAAATCCTGCAACTAATCCTGCCTTAACAGTATATTTAGTTACATCTTTCTTATCTTCAATTCCAAATCTTCTTATAGCAAGAGTGACAACAAAACCAAAATTAAGAGCTGCAACTGCATCCATTGTTTCATATCCTGCTAAGAAACCTTTGACTACTGGTGCCTTTAAATAATCTCCAGTAGCAACAGCAACTTCTTTTGGTAAAAACATAACTCTTACAAACATTATAGTTATAAGTAAGATAAGCACTGGTGTCAAATATTTTCCGACTCTTTCAACTAATTTATTTGGTTTTAAGCATATCCACATTGCAATTGCAAAAAATACAAAAGTATATACAAGTCGTGCTAAGTTCATATTAAAACTTGCTGGTATATATGGAGCAATTGCCATTTCAAAAGGAACTGATCCCGCTCTTGGTATTCCAAGTCCAGGTCCTATTGATAAATATATTGCAGTTGTAAATACTAATGAGAAAATTGGATTTACTCTGTTTGCAAGATTTTTAAGCCCATCTGTCTTTCCCACTGCTATTGCTCCAAATATTGGAAATAAAACGGCAGTAACTGAAAAACTAAGTAGAGAAACAAATGTATTGCTACCAGCCTGATTACCTAGTAAAGGTGGAAAAATTAGATTTCCCGCTCCAAAAAATAAACCAAATAACATTATGCTTACTTGTGAAAACTGACTTTTTGATAATTTTTTCATTTTTACCTCCTAAAATTAAATTTTATTAAATAAAAAAAGTCCCTTGTCTATAAAGACAAAGGACGAAATTCCGCGTTACCACCTTAATTCTTACAATTATGTAAGCACTCTTAACAAGCATCTATCAATGCCGAGTATAAATAACGCCTACTAAAGCGGCAACTCTTACTAAAGTTCAGAATTGCATTAAGAAAAATGATTTTCGAACTTATCTCCATTATAGGTTTTCACCAAGCACCTACTCTCTAAAAACTTTAATAAGTCTACTCTTTTTTTCCAATATTTTTTTAATAAAATTATTTTTAATAAAGCTAATTATAAAACTATTTATTTTCTTTGTCAAATAAAAATTTTATTTTTTTCTAAATTTAGTAGTAAAACATATATCATTTGATTATAATTATTATTAAGGGAGGTTGAAAATGAGTAGTAGTTTAGGACCTATACATTATTTAATGTATGAGAAAATAAAATTTCAAGATAAGATTACAGAAAGACTTTTATCAGAAGATAAGCTTAATGAGTTAAATAAAATTATGCCGCCAGTTCCACTAGATAATCTAAAAGATATTTTAGATCAAGATAATATTCACGGATTTTTATCTGCAAAGATTGATGTAGTTGAATCAAGACTTGCCTATGCAATTAATAATGGTGAAAATATTTACGAAAAGGCATATGAATTTGGAAGAGAAATAGCTCCAGATAAATTAGAAAGTAATGAAGAAATTTTCGACTTCGTAAACAAAATTATCTTAGATGGAATGCCATGCGATCATGCACTAACTGCAGCAGTTGATGCTAATGGAGATTTAAATTTAATTTTAAATGTAAATACTCATAAGAAGTATGAAGATAATCCACTTGAAATTAATCCAGAAGATAGCCTTGATAATTCTTGTGCAGGGGAACATGATCATGATGACCATGAAAGTTTTCATGTTCAAGAAAATGTAGAGATTAATGCAAATAATAGCGATAGCAAATACTTAAAACTTCGAGAAGAACTTTTAAAAGGATTCTTGGAAAATTCAAATCATGATGTTAAAAGACATGGCAGCAACTTTATAATAAAGTAAATATGTAATTTAAAAACCCGCAACTTAATGTTGTGGGTTTTGTCTTAATTATTTAATTTCCAGGACTCAGCCTTAGATTTTGCATTTATTAAATCTGAATATATGCCATTGTTTTTAATAAGTTCATCGTGATTTCCTCTTTCGACAATTTCTCCATCTTTTAAAACTAAAATTTGATCTGCATTTCTAATTGTCTTTAGCCTATGGGCAATCATTATTACTGTTTTATCTTTTGTTAGTGACTCTATTGCTTCTTTTAATTTGTCTTCATTTTCTGGGTCAATATTTGCTGTTGCTTCATCAAAAATAATTATTGGAGCATCTTTTAGCATAGCTCTTGCTATGGAAATTCTTTGTTTTTCTCCTCCTGAAAGGCTCGCTCCTCCTTCTCCGATTAAAGTGTCGTAGCCTTCTGGCAGACTTTCTATAAATTCATGACATCTTGCTTTTTTAGCAGCTTCTATTACTTCTTCATGGCTTGCATTTTGTTTTCCAAATTTTATGTTGTTTTCAATTGTATCTTCAAATAAATAGACATCTTGAAATACCATGGAAATTGAATTCATAAGATTTTCTATCTTATAATTTTTAATATTTTCTCCACCTATTAAAATTTCGCCAGAATTTACATCCCAAAATCTCGCTATGAGATTACAAAATGTTGTCTTACCAGATCCCGATGGACCAACTATGGCAGTCATGGTATTTTCTTTTATCTCAGCTGAAACATTTTTTAAAATTGGTCTGTCATCATAAGAAAATCTCACATTTTTAAATTCTATATTGTGATTTTTTATTGGTTCTGTAATACTTCCTTCTTTCATATCAGGCATAGAGTCTATAAAACCAACTGAATCTATGGCATTTTCGCAAGCTCTTAGGATTGCCATGTTTGATCCTGCCCCGATTAATCCTTCAAAGATAATAAAGGATGCCATAATCATAAGAATTGTTTCAGCAAGTGGAAGTTCACCAGATAAATTTAATTTTAATGATACATAGACCATAAATATTGTTGTTATTCCCATTACAATTCTTTGAATAACTGTGTATGGTGCAACAGATTTTTCTAGGTCAAAGAGTATTCTTGATGTATCTTTTATAGACTTTCTCAAAGCTCTGTTATTTTCTCCACCAAGATTATAGGATTTTATAACCTGCATACCTTGTAAAGTTGCTAATACTTCTTTTGTAAGTCTTGTTTGTGTTTCTGTCATCTTGTCTGCATTGGCTGATGATTTTTTCTCCATCATTGACGTAACTATAAAGAAAACTATTACACCTGCTACTGCAACAAGCCCTATCTTTACATTAAAAATTAAAGTTCCAAGGACAAAAACTAAAGTATTTAAAACTCCACCAAGTACAAGAACCAAAAGCATAGGCACCCACATTTCCGCTTGGGAAAGTGAAGATGTGGAAATAGTAGTTAATCTTCCTAGTGAAAAGCTTGAAAAGAAACCCATAGGAACTCTTTTTATCTTTTCTCCTATTTCTATCCTCTTATGGGCTGCCATAAAATATCCTGCATGAGTCTGTGCCATTTGAGATATTTTTTGAGTAAGAATTTTGCCAATTAAAGATACTAATAATATCCCTAGGCTAACAAATATACTCTTGTAGTTTATGCTTTTATTAAAAATACTTACTAGCATATAATAAATTGCTCCAAACTCAAGAGCATTAAAGATTGCGTGGAGTAGTCCTGCAATAATAGATTTTTTTATATTTCCTTGTTCCTCTTTAGAAAAATTCCATATCTTTTTAAAAACTTTAAGCATTTTCTTCACCCCTTAAGCTTGACTCATACATTTCTTTATATAAGCTAGATGATTTGAGAAGTTCTTCATGACTTCCTTCTGCATCTAATTTTCCATTATTAATTACAAATATTTTATCTGCGTCTGTAACTGTCTTTAACCTGTGAGCTATAATAAGCAAAGTTTTTCCTGCGACTAGATTTGCCAAGGCATTTTGAATTAATGCTTCATTTTCAGGGTCGATGTATGAAGTTGCTTCATCTAAAATTATAATTGGAGCATCTTTAAGCATGGCTCTTGCAATAGATATTCTCTGTCTTTCTCCACCTGATAGATGTCCACCTCCTTCACCAACTTTTGTATCATATCCATCTGATAGATTCATTATAAAATCATGGCAGGCTGATTTTTTGCACACTTCTATTATTTCTTCATCGCTTGCATCTTTTTTACCTATTCTAATATTTTCTTTTATTGACATATCAAACAAGAAATTATCTTGAGAAACAAAGGATATTAGTGATGATAATTTCTCAAGGGACATATGGCGAGTATCAACTCCCCCAATCTTTATATTTCCCTTATCCACATTCCAAAAACCTGCAATAAGTTTTGCAAGAGTAGATTTCCCAGATCCTGATGGACCAACTAAGGCTGAAACTGAATTAGGATTAATATCAAAACTTATATCATCAATAACCTTTTTATCCTCTTCATAAGAAAATTCAATATTTTCAAGTTTTATGCTATAATCTTTTTCACTTATACCTTTTTCTTCATTTTCAAGCTCTCTTGAATCTAAAATTTTTCCTATTTCAGAAGTTATAGTTGATATTCTTGACATATCATCCATATAGTTCATGATTTTTAAAATGCTAGAAACCGTAGCAAAGGATAATACGATTAAGGTAATTAAATTTCCTAAATCAATACTTCCATTTATATAAAATAAAATCCCAAAGGGTATGATTGTAATAATTCCCATAGGAGAAAGAAGTCTTCCTATTGCAACCCTATTCATAGATTCACCCATCCAGTTATAATAAAAACTTGCATTGTTATAAACTGCATCAGCGTATTTTTTATAAGATGATTCGCTTTGATTAAAGGTCTTTATTACTTCTATCCCATTGATATACTCAACAATGGAATTATTCATATGTTGACCAATGGCAACTGACTTTCCAAACATTTCCTTATAATGAGCATTCATAACAGACATCATGGTAGCCATTCCTACCACAAAAGGAATTAGTGATAGCAAGGTCAATCGCCAATCTAAGGTAAACATATAAATAAATAATAGAACAGGTCCTACTAAGTTTGCCGTAAATTCTGGTACTAGGTGGGCAAGTGATGTTTCCATGCTATCAACTTGTTCTATTATAATATTTTTAAGTTCTCCAGATGATCTTGATAGCACATCACCCAATGGCATCTTAAATAATTTTTTTGAAATATCATTTCTAATTTCTCCTAATGAATTAAAGGTTGCCGTATGAGAAATACTTGTTGATATTCCTGCTGCAATTTCTTTTATAACAAATAAGAGTAAAATCATCAAGCAAAGTGATTTATATATACTTATATCACTTATGCCCTCAAGTATATTCACAATAATTTTTGCCATATAAACATATGAAAAAAGACCAGCCACAACTCCAATTATTGCTAAAATAACAGATAAAAAGTATGATCCCTTTCTTTTATTTACATATTGTTTTATTAAATCCATAAAATCCTTCCTTTTGTTAATTTATTTTAATAAGATTTTTAAAATTTTATCTTTATCTTTTTCCGAATTAAATTCCTTAAAATTATTTTGATCTAAGTGCAAAATTATATTACAAGTATTCATTAAAAATTCATAATCGTGTGAAATTAATAAAATTAATTTTTGTTTTTCTTGTAATTCTTTTAATTTTCGAGAAATAATTCTCATATTATTTCCATCTAATCCGCTTGTTGGCTCATCAAATAAATATACATTTCTTTCTAAAAGTTCAGATACAGCAATTGTTAACCTTTGCTTCTGCCCGCCTGATAAAATTTGTGGATGTAAGTCTTTTACACTTTCCAACTTAAAATCTTTTAAAATTTTATCTACATCGGCCTCAGGATCATTTAGCTTTAATTCATCTTCCAAAGAAGCTTCAAATAAATTACTATCTGCATTATTAGACAAATAAAATATTTTCTTTAGTCTTTTTCTTTTATTTAAAACATTTCCATTAATTGAAATTTTCCCACTCTTTTCTTTTAAAAGCCCTGATAATAACTTAAACAATGTGCTTTTACCAGCACCATTATCTCCAATAATTCCATAAATATTCCCACTCTTAAAAGAATAAGATAAATTTTTAAAAACTTGTTTTTTATTATATGAAAATGAAATTTTATCCAAGTCCAATGAGTTAACTTCATTTAATTTTTGAGTGTTGGTAATAACTTTATCAAGTGAATAAAATCTAAGTCCCTTATCTATAAAAAACTCATCTGCAAATGAATTTAGTTCATCTCCTGTAAAGGAATCTATTATCTCACCATCTTCTAAATAATAAAATCTATCTACAATATCTTTTAAATAATAAATTCTGTGCTCTGAAACAATTATTGTCTTCCCTTCATTTTTTAAAGAGAGCATTAAATTTCTCAAAACTTCAACGCTTTTCATATCTAGATTAGATGATGGCTCGTCAAATACATAAATTGGTGGATCAAGTGCATTAATTGAAGCAATGGCAACCTTCTGCCTTTCTCCGCTTGATAGATGAAATAAATTTTCATGTATCAAATCATATCCATTAATTGAAGAGAGAGCTTTTTTTATTCTCCTATCTATTTCCTCTCTTTCAAGTCCATAATTTTCAAGACCAAAGGCAATTTCATCTTCTACATTATCAGCAAAAAATTGACTTTTTGGATTTTGAAAGATTGATCCTACTTTTTTTCCAATATCATATAATTCTTTTTCCAAAAGATTCTCGCCATCAATTTTTATTTCTCCATTTACTACTCCGTCATAAAATTTATAAGCAAGACCATTTATAAGTCTAGTAAGAGTAGTTTTCCCCTACAATGTCAAGCAATTGTTACATAAAATTAGACGATATTTCTATCGCCTAATTTATATACAAAACTTTTATTTTAACTTTTTTATACGTTCACTTTCTGTTAGAATCCTCATTTGTTCAATAGCAATTGCATTTAATTTTTCTATCCTATCAGTTGCATCCATTCCCTCATTTATAAAAACAGCATTTAAGTTCTCAAGATTTGATAAACACACTAATTGTGATATATCAGCATAGTCTCTCATATTTCCTTTTAACTCCGGATTATTTTCACGCCATTCTTTTGCTGTCATTCCAAACAAAGCTACATTTAATATATCTGCTTCACTTGCATAGATATAGTTTATTCTTTCCTTTGATAATTTTTCAGGGACAAGTTTATTCTTAATTGCATCTGTATGAATTTTGTAATTTATCTTAGCTAAATTCCTCTTGATATCCCAACCTAATTGTTTTTGTTCTTCTTCTTTTAAGCGCTCAAACTCTTTAATAAGATAGAGCTTAAAATAAGGTGATACCCAAGACGCAAATTCAAAAGCTATGTCTTTATGTGCATATGTTCCACCATATCTTCCTGCTTTGGCAATAATTCCGATAGAATTCGTCTTATTGACCCATTGTTTAACCGATAAAATAAAACGATTAAAACCTGCTTCATTTTTAATTCCCTCGAATTCGGTGGAATTAAAATTCGCATTATACATTTCTTCCCATATTCCTAAAAATTCAATTGTATTTTTATTCCTTAGCCATTTTTCTATCAGTGCCACACCATTTTCAACATTTCTAACCATGTCGGTTAAAGAAATATAATCTCTATTATCTATGGCAATAATGCTAATTTCTGATCCTTCTACATTTATTTTAGACACAAAAATCACCTCACAATATCTCATTTTAACTATAATTATATCATTTTTTTGTTTGTTCCTAAAGATTTACCCTATCAACTCATAGTAAACAGTACTATTTATTTCCGCAAATTTTCTCGCCATTATTTACATTTTGGCGTATTAAAATTAAAGTTGGCGAGATTATGAGTTACTTTTAATACTATCCATCTATATTTCTACAATTTCTATTTCTTCACTTCTTGATACAATTATCTTATCAATTTTATTGTCTAAATAAGCCTTCAATAAACTTTCTTCGTCTAAGACTGTAATATCCGTTTCTTTCCTTGAATCAATCTTCTCTGACTTCAATTCTTCCAATTTACTCTCCAATAATATCTTTTTATCTTGGATAAAAGTTTTTTCCTTTAAATAGTCCTCTTTTGAAATATTTTTCTTTTTATAGTTTTCATAGATGATTTGTAAATTACTGTTTAATATGGATATTTCCTTTAGAATCTCTTCTTTCACATTCTTGTGTTCTATGACTTTCTCTTCATTTAATGTGTTTTGAATCTTAAAATCTTTTAATTTGGGTTTTATAAGTTCAATAATATCTTTCTCTTTGATATTGTTTGGTGTTTTCTCAGCTTTACATAAATTACAATAATAACTTTTATACTTGTATATTTTATCTGAATTTTTCTTTTGTCTAATATCACTGCGAAAACTCATATGTCTACCACATTCTTTACAAAAAATCTTATCAGAAAAAATAGAACGATTTTTATTTCCTGTATATCCTCCAAAACTTCTTTTTTCTTTTATTTTCTTTACCTCATCAAATACTTCTCTTGAAATAATCGCTTCATGGGTATTTGGAAGAATTTTCCACTCCTCTTCAGGAAGTAAAATTCTTTTTCTTCCACCTATTTTTGTTTCTTTGAATTTATTATATACATAATCTCCTGTATATAGTTCGTTCCTTGTAATCTGTGAGATAGCTGCGTTTGTCCAAACTCTTTTCTTTACCTCACTTCCAGTAATTAAATTTCCAGTATAATCAGAAAGTTTCAGTTCTTCTTTTCGTTCAGAGCGTGTAATATAACCTTTTTCATTAAATATATTAGCCACTTGAATACACGAATATCCTTTTAGCAATAAATCAAAAGCTTCTTTAACTATAAAAGCTGTTTTTTCATCAATGATAATACTATGTTTATCTTTAGGATCTTTAATATATCCAAAAGGTGCTGCCCAATTTATATTTTTCCCCTGCGATTTAATTTGCCTAATAGAACTTCTTACCTTTTCAGATAATTCCTTACTGAATAAATCATAATACAATGTCTTAAACTGTGTATCTGTATCTAAGCCATTGCCTTGTTCTTTTAAAGAATCATAGTTGTCATTAATAGCAATAAATCGTATTTTTAGAAATGGTAATATATTGCTTAAGTAATCCCCAAGCAAAATATAATCTCTTGAAAACCTAGACATATCTTTTACAATTATAGTTCCTACTTTACCACTCTTTATATCCTCAATAAGCCTTAAAAATGAAGGTCTATTTGTATTAGTAGCAGAATATCCATCATCTACATATTCTTCTATTTCACAACTTTTTAAAGAGGTTTCATTTTCAATGTAGCTTTTTATATAATCTCTTTGATTTACTATACTTACACTTTCATCTACTTTGTGATAATCTTCTTCAGAAAGTCTTAAATATATAGCTATCTTATTCATGCTCTACCTCCAACTGCTTTCCCATATCTTTATCAAGATTAAACTTAAAATATATGGTAACCTGCTTATACTCTGATATTTCTATATGGCTAATTAATGTATCGACCAATTCTTTATCAACTTCTATGCTTTTATCATCCAAGCAGCAAAATAGTGCATCTATAAATTCTATAATTTCTCTTTTTTTATTTTTTATATTTCTTATTCTTTCATCAAAAACTTTTAACTCATTTTTTAAGGTTTTTATTTGATTATTTATTTTTTTACTTTCTATTTTAAAATCACTTAAAAGAACCTCTCCTTTAACATAGTTTTCATATTGTTCTTGTAGATTGATCCTAAGAGAAGCAATCTTTTTATTATTTACATCTGTTTTTATAGAAACTTGATTTATCTTTTCAGCACTTATATTTTCTAAATATATTTTTAGTTGTAATCTTTTATCCTTTTTATAAAAGCTTGAAAACAGTCTTTTAAAGGTATCTACTAAAATTTTGTCTAGGTCTGTTTCATATATTCTGACATGAGATTTTTCTAGTTTTAATCTGTCTCCACCTTTACAATAATAACAATAGCAAATCTCATCATTATATTTCAGTCCTCGTGGTCCATATTGTTTTTTCAAATATCTGCCACAAACACTGCACTGTATGAGGTCGTCATACTTTCCTTCTTTTTTATGATCTCTTTGAATTTTTACTCCAACATTTTCTTTTCCGTCTTTTATTATGTTTTTCAGTGAATGGTAAGGTAGATAGTTTTGTTTTTTCTCCTTTATCTCTCTGATATTTTCAAATGTAGTTTTGTCTATTAACCCTTTGTGGGTGTTCTCTGTTATAATCCACTCTTCTTTATCACGAAACTTACTTTTCCTACTTGGATCATGTCTATTTGAGTATACTCTTTGAATCAAATTCCCAATATATACTTCATCAGAAAGCATTTTTGATATATAAGAAATATCCCATTGTTTTGTATCTTCTTTATCCTTAAAAATTTTACCTGTTCTTTTATATTCATCAGGTGTCGTATATGTTTTAGTCAATTCTCTTGCTATTTGCATATTGGATTTACCTTGACTTGCCATATAAAAGATAAGTCTTACTACATCTGCTGCCTTTTCGTCCATCATCAGAACTCTTTTTCCATCAATTTTATCAACCTTATAGCCATACGGAGCCATTGCTCCTATAAAAGACCCTTGTTTCATTTTTATTTCTTTAGAGGCTTTTATTTTCTTTGAAATATCTTTTGCGTATAAATCATTGAAGATATTTTTTATTGCTATTTCATAACTCTGATCTGATTTTATACCGTCTTTGGTATCCAGATTATCATTTACGGAAATAAATCGAACTCCCAAAAATGGAAATACTTTTTCGATATAGTTTGCGATTTCTAAATACTCTCTACCAAACCTTGACATATCTTTTACTATGATACAATTTATCCTACCTGTTCGGATATCTTCCATCATTTCAATAAATGCAGGTCTTTTAAAATTTGTTCCAGAATATTCATAGTCCTTGTATACTCTTAAAATCTTTATATCTTTTTCTTTTGCAGCATTTATACAAAGTTCTTCCTGCATTTCAAGTGAATTACTTTTATCCCTGTAAGCTTCCTTTCTTTCCTGTGATAACCTAGCATAAATACCGGCAATGTATATTTTTTCAATCACCTTTCCAACTTCTGTTTCTGATTGTGATATATGCCTATTTTTTGTTCTAGCCATAGCATACCTCACTTTCAGCACTTACAAGACTTTTATTCATAACAGTGGGGATAGTTTTTGACTTCCTGCTTATATCGATACTTTTCTTTTTTATGGTGTTAGATTTAATGTCTGACTTATCCATTTTTGTCATTTCTTCAAGTAAAGACAATTCTTCGGTATGATTAAACCTAACATCTATCGTCTTATCTTCAGAAATAAAAATTTTATCAATGAGCATCACAACAGACAATCTATCTATTTCCGATAAATTTTTATACTTGTTAATGTCGATGATCCAACTCTTATTTTTGTCAATCTTATCCTTAGTATATTCCTGTTTTTTCAATCTATACTCGATACTTTCATCTAATTTAGTCAGTTTCTCTGTATAGTTTTTTCTAAAAAGTTGATATTCTTCTTTACTAATAACATCTTCTTTTAGGTCAAGGTATAGGGAAGATAAGAGTTCTTCTGTCATTGCTTTTTCTCGTTTTAGTATAGGAATTTGATTGTCTTTCAAATTTTTATTTATATCTATACGCTGAACTTTAGAATATAGATTTTCATTAAATTCAATGTAGGACTTCATTATTTTAGATACTGCTTTTATCAAGGTTTCTTCTTTTATGCTGTGTCTTGTGCAAGATTTTTCCTTGTTGTACTTTGAGCATATATAAAAAACCTCTTCTCTTTTTTTATACTTTACAGTCCTTCTAATCAAAGAACTTCCACATTCTTTACAAAAAAGCATTCCTGTAAAAATATCAATTTTGTCCTTTCCACGAGAATTATTCAAATCTCTTTTTAACATAGTATTTGCAATAGTAAAAACTTCTTTACTTATAATTGCTTCATGGGTATTTTCTACTCTTATCCATTCTTCTTTCTCTTTTTCTATCTGCTTTTTATTTTTATAACTTAAAGTAACACTCTTTCCCTGCAATGTATTACCAATATATACTTCATTTTCTATAATTCTATTTACTGTCTTTGCTGACCAAGTTCCACCTTTTGTATTTTGAAATCCATTACACTTAAATCCTTGACTTTCTTTATATTTTCTTGGAGTTAAAACTCCTAAATGATTTAGTTCATCTGCAATTGCCTTTGAGGAATATCCCAAGAGTTTCATATCAAATATATTTTTGATAATATCCGATATCTCTTTATCAATCACTAACTTGTTTTTATTCTCCTCAGACTTTTTATATCCATAAGGTGCAAAAGCACTGATAAAGTCTCCTTTTTCTCTTTTTATCTTTTGAGAGCTTTTTACCTTATTGGAAATATCTCGGCAATAACTGTCATTGATGAAGTTTTTTATAGGAAGTATAAGATGTGTATCGTTTATATCTGCACTTTTACTATCGTAATTGTCATTTACTGATATAAATCTTATACCATTTTCCGGAAATATTCTTTGAATATATTTTCCAGCTTCTATATAATCTCTTCCGAATCTTGATAAGTCCTTTACAATAATTGTATTGAACTTTCTATCATAGGCAGCCTTTATCATTTCTTTAAAATTGGGACGATCAAAATTTGCACCTGAATATCCATCATCTACATACTCTTTGACTATTGGAATTTGATTTCTTCTTGCATAAGAGTTTATAATTTCTCTTTGATTGGATATAGAGTTACTTTCTGTTTTTTCGCCATCTTCTTTTGATAATCTTAAATACATAACTGCCAAATTTTCTTTTGCTAAATTGTTTTTAAACATAAAAAAGCCTCCTTTAATTCAATTTACATACAATAAATCGAACCAAGGTTAGGCTTCCACAAAAATATTATAACGCTCCTTATATTTTTTGTCAGCCCCTAATAGACAGAAATTTTTTCTTTGATGTATTCCTCTACTAAATTTTCTAAACTAAATCCATTTTCATTAAATTTAACTTCTATATTCCAACCATCAATTTGATTTATCATATGTTTATCTTTTTTATCTGTTTTCATTTCTGTATTTATATTATGTTCATCACACATAATATCTTCTCCTTATCTTTAATTTTTTTAAGTTTTTTGACATTAACAGGCGTGTAGGTCACGACATTGGAATTTCACCACCGCCCCTTTTCAAGATGAGCCGGCAACAACTGTAGAAGTATCATTATCCCCATTTGCTTCAATGCATCAGTTTCCTAAGCTGAATATATAATTTCTTTTTGTCGCTCGTTTTCTTTTATCCTTCTTTTAACTAGAGTATTTATTTAAACCGAAATCCTTATCAGCAGAAATGTCATGGCGAAGAAATTATAAAGCTCCACAAATGGTTAATGTCCTGTCTTGGTCTATTCAGTTGTCAAGGTTCAAATTTCTATTAATTTCTTTTTTTATATAAAAGAGGACAAAATTCCCCTTCACTTTATAAAGGAAAATTTGCCCTCTTTGGTAACCAGAATTTATAGTTCTTCTATAAATTTCTTTAGTTTTTCTAAAATTTTATCTCGTCTTTTAATTAAAGTTGGATGTGAGATATTTTTAGTCTTTGCTACTGCACGAAGTGTTTCATCATTGAAATATAATCTTTCTATGATTTCCCGTTCATCCTTATTTAACTTTGACATTGCATTTCTTAGTGCTTCAATCATCATTTGTGTAGCTACAACTTTTTCAACATCAACATTTCTATCTTCTAGATTATCTTCAAAATTCCCATCGTGATTTAGAGACGAAAAAAATAGCAAGTGGTTTTTCTTGTCCACCTGCTCTAAATATTTTTCGTGTTCTCTTTCTTGCCAGTAGACTTTGTATATCTGCTCACTTACTTTGATTTTTTGCCCACCGACATAAAGGTAATATTCTTTTGTCATTTATATTTCCTCCATTCTTTTTTTGTCTTTATGTTTTCAGACAAAAAAAGGAGGACTCCTGCTCTTGGGCATGGTTAGTCCTCTAGAATGAAAGAAACTCTTTCTAATAGTAATTGTATTTAATTTTTTAACTGAGTTATCTAACTTGTAAACAGCATAAACCAAAGAAAAAAGGTAAATTTACTTTAATTATATTTTTTTGCATATTTTACCTCCATTCTTTTAAATCAATCCACTCATTATTCATTACTTGAATTTTTCAAACCAATTTTATCCATCCTATTTAGTTCCCCAAACATCATTACTACACCAACTATTATCATAATTAAATCTACAAGGGGTTCAGCAAACCATACTGCTTTAACGCCAAATATCATTGGTAAAACAATCATGGCAGGTACGAACAAAAATAACTGTCTTAGCATTACTATTATGCCGGCTTTTTTAGCGTTTCCTATTGATTGGAAGAATGTTATAGTCATTACCATTACTCCATATAGGATAAAGATAGAATAAAATAGTCTAAAGTTTTCTATTCCCTGAGTTATAATACTTTCTTCTACTCCAAATAAAGACAGAATATTCTTTGAAAATGCTAATGCTGGTATCCAAAATATTGATGCAAGAACTAATCCTCCGATAGAAAATACTTTCATAGCTTCTTTTACTCTGTCGTATTTTTTCGCTCCAAAATTTGTACCAACTACAGGTTGTAAACCTTGACTCATTCCCCAAAGTGGAATGAATGAAAAGGCATATATTCTAAGTGTTGCTGCCATCAAGATAGCATTTGTATCTCCGCCATATTTAAATGACATTTTATATAGCATTGTTTGTTGAATCATAAATAAAATTTGCATCATCATAGCAGATGACCCTACGCCAAACATTTCTTTTTTTATTTCCTGATCAGGTTTAATTTTATTTATTTTTACTGCTTTACTTTTATATTTGAAGTAATGGAGTGTTATTATTGCTTGAACAAATTGTGCTGTAATAGTTGCAAGTGCAGCCCCTTCAATTGCATATTTTCCCATTAATTTCATTAGAATGGGATCAAGAATTATGTTTAAAAAAGCCCCTAGCCCCATAATGAGCATTGCTTTTTTCATTAATCCTTCTCCACGCATAACCATGTTTGCTGATTGAGTAAAGTTTACAAATAAAGAACCAATGAAAATTACTCGTAAATATCTGATACCATATTCTTTAATTTCTCCACTTGCTCCAACCATATCTAAAAAATGTGGTGCAAGTAAAATTCCGCCTATTGTAATAATTGATGAGAATAGAATAACCCAAAAGATTAAATTCCCCATAATTTTATCAACTGTTTTTTGGTCACCCTTTCCTATAGCTCTTGATAAAACTGATGCTGAACCTACACCTATGAGTGTAGATACTCCACTATTAAAAAAGGTAAGTGGCATAGCTACACCACAAGCTGTCATTGCAGTTTGTCCTATAATATTTCCTGCAAAAATTCCATCCATTAGTGGATAAAGACCTATTACTATCATTCCTATTACAGCAGGGACAGATAATTGAAAAAGTAAATCTATGGGTCTTTTTGTTAATAATTGTTCTTTCATATCTTGTTTCATAAAATCATCCTCTATTAAATTTTATTCAATTTTCCAACCAGTAGCTTTTTCTCTTTTCTCAATAAAACTCTTGTATATGTGTGATTTTTCCATAAGCTCTTTATGTTTACCAATACTTTCAATATTTCCTTTATCCATAACAACAATTTGATCAGCATTTTTAATAGTTTCAAGTTTATGTGCAATCACAATTACAGTTTTATCTTTTAACAAATTGTTTAAAGCAGTTATAAGTTGTTGTTCATTTTCTGGATCTACACTTGAAGTAGCTTCGTCAAGAATAACAATTCTGCTTGGTTTTAGCATAGCTCTTGCTATAGATATTCTCTGACGCTCTCCTCCAGATAAATTTGAACCACCCTCTTGTAAAACTGTGTCATAACCATCTGACAACTTCATAATAAATTCATGACACTGTGCTTGCTTAGCAACATTAATAACTTCCTCATCACTAGCTTCTGGATTTCCGAACTTAATGTTGTTTTTTATAGTGTCATCAAATAAATAGACGTCTTGAAAAACAAAAGTGAAATTAGATAACAGATTGTCATACCTAAAATCTTTTATGTTATTATCATCAATCAATATTTCTCCAGAATCTACATCCCAAAATCTAGCTATCAAATTACAAAGTGTTGTTTTTCCACTTCCAGAACCACCTACAATTGCTGTAGTCTTACCTTTTGGAATATCTAAATTTAAACAGTTAAATAAGTTTTGTTCGTCATATGAGAAGTCAACGTCCTTTAGATTTATATCTCCTTTTTCAAAGCTTGTTCTTATGCCTTCTGAAATTGTTGGTAGATTCCTAAGTTTAGCAATTGAATCCAAGTTTTGTATAGCTATTCCTCTAACGTTTTGCATACTTCCAGCCATTTCAAAACCAGAAAAAACAATAAAACTAGACACTACAAGCATTACAGCTTTATAGTGATCAATTTCTCCTATACAAAATCTATAAATAGCTGAAAATATAATAAGACAAATCCCTAATTTAAATATAATTAGAAATATCAAAGCAGCAGGTGCTACAGTTTTTTCAACATTTATAAAGCCTCTTCTATTTTTATAAATCTCTCTGTCCAATTCTTTAGTCATTTCACCACTTTTTCCAAACGACTTAATGACGCTAATACCTTTAACATACTCTAAAGTAGATGCGTTTAGATTTATTTTCAACGCTTGTAATTTTTTAGTCAACTCATCTGATTTCTTTTGAAAGATAACATTGCATAACATTCCTAAGAATAAAGTTCCTAAAATTATAGAACCTGTAACTATATCAAACGGAATCATAAATATCGCCATTATTATAGTTTGAATTACTCCCACAAATAAAGTTTCTATTATATTAACTCCTACGGTTTCAAGTTCACCTATAACTGTGGTTAATCCGCCTGAAATGTTTCCAAGGCGATTACTGCTAAAATATCCCATATTCACTTTTTTTAGCTGATCACCTATATATAGCCTATTTTCTGCTCCCATATTGTAAGTTGCGATGTATTTATTTCTATCAGCCATATAACTAGATAATATTTTCCCTACTACACTTAGTAGAGCTATTGCAAATACGACATAGATGTCTTCTTGTGTAATATTTCTTCCTTCAAATATATTTTGAAATATTTTAAGTAAAAGCAACATTGTAGCTCCAAGGGATATTCCTTCAAATATACTTTTTAATACTTCAAAGAAAAACATCTTGCTAATTTTGGAAGATTCTTTTCCAGCGACCCAATATAACTTGTGAATTAATTCTTTCATTTACTCACCCCTATCGTTTGATAAACTTATGTGTGATTTCCACATTTTTGCATATGTTTCACTTTTTCCAAGAAGTTCTTTATGAGTTCCTTCTGCTTCAATTTCCCCATTGTTTAATACTATGATCTTATCGGCTCCTATTATTGTAGAAAGCCTATGAGCAATCATAATAACCGTTTTATTTTCAACTAATGCATCTATAGATTTTTGAATTTCAGCTTCATTATCTGGATCAGAATATGCTGTAGCTTCGTCTAATAAAACTATTGGGCTATCTTTAAGCAAAGCTCTTGCTATTGTAAGTCTTTGTCTCTCTCCTCCAGACAAGTTGCTCCCAGATTCTCCAATTATGGTTTCATATCCATTAGGAAGACTCATAATAAAGTCATGACAAGAAGCTTTTTTACAAGCGTCTTTTATCTCTTCAATACTAGCATTTTGATTTGCCATTATCATATTATCTATAATACTTTTTCTAAATAGATAATTTTCTTGTGATACATAGGTTACAAGTTCCATGTTCTTTTCAAGAGAAACATCTTTAAGATTTACATTTCCTACGGATATTTTTCCTTTATTAATATTCCAATATCCCGCAATTAGCTTAGCAATAGTGGATTTTCCACCGCCAGAATAACCAACAATAGCTGTAAGTTTATTTTCTTTTGCACTAAAGGATAAGTTATCAAAAACTTTTTTCTTATCATTATAGGCAAAACATACATTTTCAAAATTAATATCGTATGATCTTATTTTTTCCTCTCCATTACCTCGTTCTAACTCTGGTAACTCCATAACATTTTTTATTTCATCTATTACAACTCTTACATTCGCCATAGTATCCATATGACTCATAGCTTTAATCAAAGGTTTGTAGCAGGCATAAGATAATAAAACACACATTATTAGATTGCCTACTTCAATACTTCCATTCATATACAAGTATAAAGAAGTTGGTAAAACAAATAATAAAGTTGATGGTAAAACTTCCATTGCTGCTGTCATATAGAAACAAACACTTAAATACCAATTTAGCATACTGTCTCTATTACTATTTACAGCATCTACAAATTTTCCATATGATGATGCAGATTTATTGAATGCCTTTATAACTTGAATACCTCTAATATATTCAACAGCTGTTGTATTCATGTTTTTTGCGGCTTCTTGATAATTTCGTGATTTTTCTTCATATCCACCCATCATTAGAATTGAAAATAACACCCCTAGTGGTAATGTAATAAGATTTGCAATTCCAATCCTCCAATCCATTATAAAAATAATAACTACTAAAGCGATTGGAATGATAAGATTAGCTATTACTTCAGGAATAACATGAGCTATCGGTTGCTCAATTTTATTCAAAGTTTCTACCATAAACTGAGTCCATTCTCCACTAGATCGTTTTTCAATCTCTCCCATTGATAATCTATTAATTTTTCTTACAAGTTTCTTCCTCTCATCCTCTATTATGCGAAATGCTAAATTGTGAGAAATTAAAGTTGAAATCTCATGAAAAATAACACTTCCTATTAACCCACCTAAAATAAGCAAAATTGGTCTTATATAGAATTCTAAATCTGTATTACTAATTGCTATATTTTGAGTAATCTTAGCTAAAGCAAAATATGGTACAACACTACAAAAAACACCAATTACTGCAATAATAACTGATGATAAAATTTGTCCTATATGCTTTTTTAAAACTTCCATTACGCACCTCCTAAATTATTTAGCCTCCATAGCTCTTAACAGCTGTCCTATATTATCAATATAAAAATCTTCTGTTATTATCCCATTCTCTAGTTTTACAAGTCTATCACATGTCTTTGCTATAAATTCAATATCATGAGAAATTATCAAAAATTTTGTTCCTTTTTTTTGTTCCTCTTTGATTAATCTCCCCACCTTATCCATACTCCTGAAATCAAGCCCTGATGTCGGCTCATCCAATATAATAAAAGGTGTTTCTCTCAACATAGCTACGCATAGAACCAATCTCTGTTTTTGACCACCTGATAAAGTTGCTGGATGCTTATCTCTTATATCAAATAATCCAACTTTTTTTAAAAGTTCCTCTGCTTTCGTGATATAACCTTCTCTATTTTTTAACCCAGTTAATAATTCATCCATCAAATCTTCCCCAAATAATTGAGAGTCTAAATCTTGAGGAATATACCACACTTTGCTTAACCTCATCTTTTTATTAGCTTTGAGTCCATTTATCTTTATTTCTCCATCAGTCTGATTTTGAATCCCAGAATAAATTTTACCGAGTGTACTTTTACCTGTTCCATTTATTCCTACTAAAGCAATAGTCTCATTGCTATCAAATTTAAGTGACACATCTTTTAGTACGAAATTATTTTTATATTTTTTACTAATATTTTTCACCTCAAAATCAAAAGAATTGTCACTACTAATTTCTTTTTCTTTAACTTTGTGGTCATCTACAACAATATCATTAAGATTTATTGAGCGTAAGCCCAATGCATTTAAGTCTTTTGAACTGATTTTTTCAAATTCTTCTGCTTTATAACTATTTATTAAAGATCCATTTTGTATCAATAAATACCTATCAGCTATTCCTTTTAAATAAAATAACCTATGCTCAACAATTACTATAGTTTTTCCTTCTTTTTTTAAGTCCATTACAAGTTTTGAAAATTTATATATTGATTGTAAATCAAGATTTGCAGATGGTTCATCAAATACATAAATAGATGGTTCAATGGCTCTTGCTGAACAAATTGCTACTTTTTGCCTAATTCCATAGGATAAATTGTATATCCTATTATTTAGCAATTTATCAATATTCATTTTCTCAGTTGATTCATTTACTCTTCTTATTATTTCATCACGCTTATATCCCAAATTTTCCGGTCCAAATGCAATTTCTCCATTAACTTCATTGGCAAAAAATTGGCTTCTAGGATCTTGAAATACATTACCGACTAACTTTGCTATTTCCCAGGATTTTAAATTTCTGATAGATTTGCCATCAATAAATACTTCTCCATCTAAATTTCCTTCGTAAAAATTTGGAATTAATCCATTTATAGCCCTTGTCAAAGTAGACTTGCCACATCCCGACTCCCCTATAATTACACAACATTCACCATCTTTAATGTCTAAATTTATATCTTTCAACTGTTCATCTTTATTGCTATTATATGAAAAAGATAATTTCCTAATTTCCAGTTTATTATTCAATGATGCACCTCTCATATAAGACATAATATAAATAAAACAAAGCTTGCAGTTATTATAATTATGTCTAATTTACACAACTTGTTACTATAATATGAATCCCTTTTTATTGGGTTTTCAATTCCTCTAACAATCGCTGCTGCTGATAATTCATCTCCTACTTTTATAGAACGAAAAATTAAAGGAACTATAGCATATTCAAGAGTCCTCAAAGGATTTGATAAAATATGAAAAAAGTTACCTGTAAATCCCCTTACTTTCATAGCTTCTTTTATTGTTCTAAATTCCCCAGCAATTGTTGGTACAAATCGAATAATTACCGTTAATATAAGTACAAAATTTCGTGGCAACATTAATTTGTGAAATATTGAAATTAATTTTCCTGATGGTATCTTAAAAGTTAAAAATCCTGCCATGATTGGAACTATGAATTTATACAACATTCCCAAAAGCATTGGTGAAATTATAACTACACCACTAGGTATCATTTTTAATAACCAAAATGTAGTAAAACTATATATCATAAAATAAATTATGCTCTGTTTGATAAAACCAAAATATGCTAAAAGCATACAAAGCCATCCTACAAACAGAGCATGCATATAGTAACTTTTTGTAAATATTGACACCATACAGGAAATAATAGTTAAAAAAAGACAAGTTATTCCACTTATTTTTTCTATTTTCATTTCCCATATATCTCCATTTACTCTAAAATACCCGCCTTTTTAAAGTGCTTTTTAAGAATTTTTTGTGCAAACAAAACACCTAAAGCAGATAATATAACGGTTATTGTTACACCTAATAATAGTAGTTTTGGTGAAGATACCAAATTATATTGCAATGTTAATGTCTTATCTGCAAACCCACTCTCTAAAGCTTGCTTTTGATAAGATTCCCAAGCTATCCAACATGGAACTCCTATTCCCATGAACATACCAGCACCATAAACACTCCAGCCAATCATATTTCTTATTGGATTTATATAAGTATCTTTGCCTATCATTACTATTTCACACAAAATAGCAAGTCCAATAAAATATGGAAGCATAAACACATAACCCATAGCTGCTGTGATAAGACCATAAATTAATATCCATATAAATAATAGCCCGTGTTTATTAAGTCTGTTAGCTGCTACTAAGTAGAAAATAGCTCCTATAAACATTTCAATTCCAGCAGTACCATAAATATATACAACTGGAACAGCAACCATACTCATTCCAATAACAATAGAAATTGCATAAAATAAAGCAATCATAATAGCTACTGTTACTACATCTTTTGTAGTCATTTTTTTATTGTTCATAAAACACCTCCGTTAATTAATAAAATGTACATAGAATGTGTATAGAGAATATTTACAAAAAAATATCCATCTCAACTTTATTATAAAGTAAGATGGATATTTTCTTTATAACCTGACAGCTCTTTATTTGCTCTAAAAAGGTCAGATGGATTTTTTTCTATATTCTTGAGGAGTTTGCCCAAAATGTTTTTTGAATGACTCAGAAAATTTACTAGGATTCAAATATCCTGACAAATCAGAAATCTCTCCTATCGACATTAAGGGTTTATGAATTAATAATTTAGCAGCGGCTTCTAAACAATTTTCCCTAATAAAATTACCTATTGAGCTTCCAGTTATGTATATAAAACATCTCTTCAAACTGGATTCTGAAATAGCATATTTTTTTGATAAATCAGAAATAGAATATCTTTCAAAAGGATTATTTAAAATCGTCTTATATGATTCTACAGTTGCTTTATATACTGGTTCTGAAAAAGACGTTAACTTAAATGTATCTGAACTTTCAACTAAATTTAAAAATAATAACAACTCTATTGTTTTTATAATTGAATAAGAAAGTCTTATTCTAGAATCTACTCTATAAAGTTCACTAATAACATGGTCTATCTCATGACGTGAATGAATAATTAAAGCTGCACCATTTTTACATAAACGGTCTTTTATTTCTAACAAATCAATTTTTGCGTACGGAAAGTATTTATCAATAGATTTTTGTGCCTTTTCAATATCAATAAATATTGAAAGTCCCACATATTTTTTTGTTGGTATGCATGAATCTTCAAAAGGAACTTTACCTATTTCGATTACACTTAGATCGCCTTTACCTATCAGAGCGCGTTCATTATTTTCAAGTTTAAACTCATAACATCCCTCTAAACAATGATCTATTTCTAAAACCCCGCTTTTAGGATTTATTTTTTGATATGCTGTCTCCATATTTAGGATATTATAAGATAATTGAATACCTTCAAATAAATTGTAGCAGCGCATTTCGCCACAGCCAGTAGAATTTTCAATTGTATAAATTTTACATTCATCAGTAACCTTTTTTTCAGAAAACATATATCCTTCAAGGACATTTTCTATTATATCAATTTTATTTAATCTCAGAATTATCCCCTCCAATATATTAATGTATCCTATAAGACTTTTTCAATTTCATTTATAATTAGCTCTGGATTTAATCCTAATACTTCAGCATGTCCTACATTATCAAAACTAACAACTCTTACATCACTTATGGATTTACTCCTGATTAAATCGACATATTTGCTTGCATAAGTTTCTTTTTTGCCAAACATTATACAAACAGGCATTGTAAGCTTTTCAACTTTATTTTTAATATCATATTTATATGCCATCTTAAAAGCTTGGTATAATGTATCTCTTGTAATAAAAGGATACATCATATGTTTCAAAGTTATAACATCATTGTCTCCATAACCCATTCCTTTTCTCACATCTTCTATTAAATGAATTCCGTTTTTTAAATTATCAAATTGTTCTGCCATAACTTTTGAAAATGGTTCAATCATTTCTCCCATGCTCTCATACTGACCACCATCGATAATTAAGTTATTAACATTTATTTTCTTATTCAAAGAAATTTGTAATGCAATACTTGCTCCTAATGAAATCCCATATGCACATTCTATATTTACTATATCTTCAAGCATCAATGATTTTTCTAAATCTTCAGCAACATCCTCTACTGAACTTAACCTTCCAAGTGTATTGTTTCCATGTCCAGGTAATTCTGGGGATATAATACAATATGTTTTACTGAGTTTAGCAATAATACTCTTAAAACAATTTGCATAACTAAATCCCACACCATGAATAAGCAAAATCTTTTTGTTTGTTTTGTCTCCAACAATATTTAAATTATAATTCACTTTCATAATAATTTTCCCCTTCAAATTTTTCATTTATACTGTAATTGATATTTAAACTGTCAATGTCTTGTATAATTCTATCAATTTTTATGATATCCATAGCATAATATATACCGTTTTTAAATGTATTCTCTAAAATTGACATTGCTGTATAACCCAACACAATAGCACTCATTTCACTACTTGATGAGCTATCAATACTTATTTCAACTGATGAAGTTCTCCCATTTATTCTCCCCCTTCCACAAATATTTAAATAGCTGTATGTTTTACCTATTCCGACCTCTTTCTTAAAGTAATTTAAAATTTCATCTATGTCTTTCTTGTTATCAATATAAATATTTTGTTGCATTTTTTGTACAATCATTTGCATTTTACTTAAAATTTCACTTGAAAATGAACAATTGTACCAATTAGCTTGTTTTAAATTATATTTTTTAGCTACTCTTAATATCTCATTGGTTAAATAGTTATACATTTTATATTTTTTGTTTTTATATTCTTCTGTCTTATAACAATTATTATTAATTACTTCCCCATCAATATAACTACTTAAAGATTTTCCGAAACCAGATAAATTAGTTAATATGAAATCCTCAATCGCTGAATAACTCGGTACTTCATTGCTTATATTAAATCCCTCAATCATTAAGGGAACTTCGAAATGCTCTGCAACATATTTTAACATTAATCCCGTTAAGCCAGGAAAATACCCAGCAGACAAAATAAATAGATTTTTATTTTTAATATCTTCCAGTCTATCTTCTAAAAAAGATTCTCCTGATGGATCTATATAAGGAACGCCAAAATCACTAGCAATTCTTGCTATATTTTCTCCATTAATAAATGAAGCTCCCGCACAATTTAAAATAATATCGCATTTTTTTATGAATTCCCTTAAAGCATCTATATCACTAACTTCTAATTTCATATATCTACAATTTTTATCATCTGGGACGTAATTTTGATTATAGGTGGCAAGAATTGAATAATTTTTTTGCTTCAATATATCAATGCATCTTTTACCAATTTGTCCACTTCCACCCAAAATACCTATAATTTTTTCCAATTTAACCTCCTAACTTAAAGCTTATTTTTATATTATTATTTAAATAGACTATTTATATGCATTAAAGTCTAATATTCTGCTTAAGTTTTTCTTTAAGTTTTCTCCATTCAAGCAATCAAAATGTTGCCCTACTATTTCGTCGTAAAATATTTCTCCATTCAAATATTCTTCCCAAGTTTCTCTATCCTCAGCAAAGAATTCTCCATAAAAACTCTTTTCCTGTTCCTTACAATAAAAAACTCTGACATTTCCATAATACTGTTTAGGTATATATGTTGATATACAACCGAAATTTTGGGAGAATATGTTAAAAAGCGTATTAAGCATACGTATTTCTGAATCTTGAAGATTCAAAGACTCCCTTTTTATTGTTGAATATAAATTATTAAGCCTTTCAGATAAAGGTGTGTCTTTTAACTTTTTAAACTGTTGTCCAATATATTTATATTCATTTGACAATTGAATAAAGGAGTTAACATTCAAATCTCCATCACCATTAATTACCATATCATAAATGCAATCATTTAATTCATGATCCTTTATCTCATGCCCAGCGTTAGAAATATCTGCATTTATTAGTCTTGCAAAAGTTCGTTCTAACAGAATTTCATTTTTTAAATTAGAGTGCAAAGCTTTTTTATATTTTGTTGGTGAAATATCTCTAAATAGTGTTCTTTCCTGAGCTTTAGGTATAGTCGTACTTATCAAAGTAACATCAATAACCTTTTTATTATTAGCATTTAAAAATTCAGCAGTTTCTAATGCAATTAACCCTCCAACACAATGTCCTATTAATATATATTTTGAGTAATTCAAATCTCTTAAGATTTTACCGTATTTTAATCCTAATAACTTAAAAGTATCTTCTGTTTTCATAGAAATATATTCGGCTTCATCACCGAAAGTAAATCCTAACACAGCTTCATTTGCTTTACTATCTTCCTTTATATAATTAATTATTTCAGTATACGCAGAAAGAGTTCCTGTTCCAGCATGAAAAATAACTTTAGCTACCGATTTATTATTATCTATAGTGGATTTCTTGATAGTTAGCAGTGATGAATCATGATATTCCTCCCCTTTTTCAAACTTGTCTTGTATCCTTTTAGATATTTCTCTAACCGTTTGAAATTGCATCATTTCAGATAACAAGGCACTCCATTCCCAATCCTTAGCCTCTGGAACTTCCTCTAATATCTTTGTGACTATTTGTGCAATCAGTAAAGAATCTCCACCAACAGAATAAAAGTTATCATCTAGCCTTAAGTTTGTTATTCCAAGTTCTCTTGTCCAAATTTTTTCTATTTTTTCTTCAATTGCAGTTTTTGTCTCCTCTATAACATGTTTTTCATTTTTCACGGTATTTTCGAATAATTTTTTTAATGATTTAATATCAATTTTTCCATTAATTGTTGTAGGAATTTTAGATATTATTTTAACATCATTAGGTATCATATAAGAAACCAATTTATTTTTAAGTTCATTGATAACTGCATTCTCTGTTATTGGTTTATATGAATCTTTAAATCTTACTACATATATAGTTTGTCCAAAATCATCTAGTGGACTATCTTCTTTAGGAAATTCATATATTATTTGACCATTATGGTTTTCAAAATTATCCTTCCATTGATTTCTATTAAAAAAAGTTTGTTCATTTAAACTTCTAATATCCGAAAATCCTGTCAATCCATCTTTAAATTCCATAGATGTTAGTAACATATAACTCATTCTAGTTTCATCTAATATGATTAATGAACCGTTTGGTGCTAACAAATTTTTAATATTATTCATAACAAAGTCTATATTTTTTGAGTTATGCAATACATTAGCGCACAATATTATGTCAAATGAAGATATGTCATAATTTTGTTCGTAAAAAACTTGATTTATATCAAAAATACCATAATTAACCCAATTATATTCTTTAAAATTACTTTTAGCTTTATTTAAAAAGAACGTAGATATGTCTGTAAAATAATATTCAACTTGTTCTCCATCTAGTATAGGTATTACTTCTAAGCTTGTCCCTCCAACTCCCGCACCGATTTCAAGTATCTTGATTTTTTTATCTTTATTTCTTTTTACAATAAATTCTATTTCTTTAGCTATAAAATAATTACATATTTTATTTATTTTATTTGTATTATATGAGGCTAGTGCAGGCTTTATATCACCTTTTGGAAATAATAAATTTAATGGATCTTCATCCCCTTTTATAAGCGCTACCAAATTTTGGCTAGATTTCTTTAAATAGTCAACAAAATCTTTACCATAATTAAATTCTTCTTCAATTTTATAGAACTCTTCCCATTGTTTGTCTGAATTTAGACAATTAACTTCTCCTACTAAATAATAAAGTTCATTTTCTCTATTAATAATTTTTTCATTTTCTAATACTTGAAGCCATCTTTTTGTTAATTTTTGTAGTTTTTCAGGTATTCCCATCCCATATATAATTTCTTCAAAAGTGTACTTTTCTGCATTATTAATAAAGAAACCACATTTTTGAAATGTATTCAAAATATCACTTATAACTACTTTTTCAGATGCTTTAATCCATTTTTCAATAAGTTCATCTTTAATATTTTCATTTATACTATTTTCTAACTCTTTTAATTTATTTACCTCTTCATTTCTATCCAATAAATCATCATTGATTATTATCTTTTTTGGTAAAATGGCTGCGCAAATTTTCTTTTCTAAACTATCTACATCAATTGTAAACACTTCAGCTGAATCAATATCTTTGTTTTCCAATAAAGCAGATTTAATTTCGGATAACTCAATTCTATGACCATGTATTTTTATTTGTGAATCTCCATCCTCTCTACCACAAAAAATAATGTCACCATTAGGCAAATAATAACCAATGTCTCCTGTTCTATAAATTCGCTCTCCATCATTGCCTAAAGTCTTGAATTTTTCAGCATTAAGTTTCTCATCATTTAAGTAACCTACAGAAAGCCCTGTTCCTGATATATACAAACTTCCTACAACATAATCTGGACAATCTTCCATTGCTTCGTTTAATATATAAAACTTTTGATTAGCTAAAGGTGTGCCATATGGAACACTATTTAGGAATGTTTCTTGTTTGCTAACCACATGATAGATAGACCATATCGAAGCTTCAGTAGCACCTCCCATACTTATTACTTGTGCATTAGGAAACTCACTATATATTTTTTCAGGAAGATCGATCGGAATCCAATCACCTGATAGTATTATAGTTCTTAAAAACTCACTTCTCCTTAAATTCTTAGACATAGCTAAGAAGTTAGTTATAAGTTGCATTTGAGCTGGTACTGAATTCCAAACGCTAACTCTATATAACAACATTTGATTGTATATAATATTTGGATCTTTTAATGTTTTTGAGTCTGGTAATACTAAAGTCCCACCCGCAAGAAATGAACCAAAAATATCATATACTGATAGATCAAAAGAAAGATTTGCTAGACCTAAAAATACATCATTTTCGTTAATTTTATATTTTTTATTAACATCAATTATAGTGTTAATAGCCGCTCTATGTGTAATCACAACTCCTTTTGGGTCTCCAGTTGTCCCTGATGTAAAAATTATATAAGCTTCATCATCATATGATTTTCTCTTGTTTTTCCAATATTCATATTCTACGTTTTGATAAATTATGCATTCTCTCAAATCTATAATCTTTGTATTAAATTCATTTAAATTTGTGCTATTAAACGATAAAATTATTTTAGCATCAGAATTTTCAATTATTCTTTCTTTTCTTTTTATTGGTTGCGAAGTGTTAATAGGAATATACACAGCGCCAATAGCCAAAGTTGCTATTACAGATGCAACTTGCCAAACGCTTTTAGGGATATCAATAATGACTCTATCTCCCTTAGTTATTCCATTTTTTTCTAAATTTTTAAAAATTGAGTATACATATTTATTAAACTCTTCGTATGTGTATTCTTTGTTGTCGCAAATCAATGCCGTTTTATTTTTATGCTCTTTCAATGAGTCAAAATAACAATCTTCTAATCTTTTTATATTAAAGCTTTCAAATGTATCATTTACTGTTTTTCTTGTATCTAAACTGCTTTTACTTAATTTAGTAACAATCTTGTTATCTAAAATATTTTTATCTGATTTAAAATTTTCAATTATGTTAGTAAAGCATTCAAACATATCATCAATAATTTTCTTTTTAAATACACCATCCCTAATATCCCAATTAATTTTAACTCCATTATTTTCTTCCATAATTTGACAATCTAAATATACCTGTGGAGTTTGACTTATTCTGTAAATAATCTTTCTATTCGAAAGTATTGTGTTGCTATTTGATAACCCTATTGTGCTAGTAAAAACTACTGGTATAATGATGTTTTGTTTTCTTTTTTTACTCAATTTTCTCAAAACTTCAACACCTGAAACTTCTTTGTGTTCTAAATCAGTCCATAAATCATCTTGTAAAATCTTTGTTCTTTCTAAAAATGTCTTACTATAATCCATATTTATAGATGTTATATTAACATCCGTAAAATCGCCTACTACAGAATCAATATCATCTACTATTTGGGGTCTGTTAAAGAAAGTAGTATTTATACTAAATTTTTTATTTGTCGACCAATATGCTATCGTTTCAGTTAGCACTGACATTATTAAAACTGATGGGGTAATATTATTTATCTTAGAAATTGCACATATTTTATCCCATTCAAAATTATTTAGTTGTATTGATTTTTGGCTAAAAGTTTTTACACCATTATTCTGTGAAAGTATGGGTAAATTAGGAGCTTCATAAATAACATCTAATTTTTTAGACCAGTATTCTTCATCTTGATTTTTATTTTTAGAACTAGTTATTGCTTTTTCTTGATACTTAAATACATCTCTATACTTGCTTGGAAAATTGACATAGCTGTTAGGATTTTTATAAAAATATTCTAAATCACTTAATATAATATTTATGCTATTATAATCTGCTATTAACATATCCAATGAAAAATGTATAACTGATACATTAGGTTTTAGAGTAATAGCAATTTCACACATCGGCCATTGCCCCAGTTTATATTGTTTAAATTCTAAGTCTTTTCTAAACTTACTAACCTCTCCATCACCAATTTTTATACTTTCAACTAAAATATTTGGCACATGTTCCTGAACAATTTGAGTTCCATCTTCAAAAACTACAGCCCTAAGCATATCATGTTTTTTTATTACCAAATTCCATGCTTTGTTTATTTTATCAATATCTAAGATGCTATCATATTCTATTTCTATATATGCGTGGCAACCAATTCCACCCAACTCAAAGTACTCATTTCTACCCATTACATAAGATGATTGTATATTTGTCAATGCAAATCTTTCGTATCTATTTTTTGTATCTTCATAATATAAAACTTCCTTATTGTCTAAATAGTCCAAAATTTCTTTCTTATTATTTTTAAGCCAAGATAAAATTTTGTTATTCATACTATCTTTAGGAGCACTAAACTTAAGTTTTTCACCATCTTTCCACACAGTTATCCCTTTTATTTTTAAATTTTTCAGTTTTTCTTCAATATTCATGTTATCCTCCAATATATAATTAAATTTCGTAGATTTCTACATCTTGAATCAAGGTGTCAATTTCCTTTGATAATTGTTTAATAGTTGGAAATTTAAAAATCTTATTTATAGAAATCTTTTCCTTCAACATAAAATCCGAATTTATTTCACTAATAATAGATATTGCTGCTAAACTATCCCCTCCCAATTTAAAAAAATTGTCCTCTACCCTTATATCTGTTATACTTAATTTATTTTTAAATAAATTTATTAAGTAAACTTCTGTATCGGTTAATTTGGGGTTTAAGTTGTTTTGGACAACTTTTTCAACTTTTAACGATTCGTTTACTATTATTTTTTTAATCTCTTCTCGATCAAGTTTGCCATTTTTTGTAATTTTTCTGCTATTACAAATATAATATTCCTCTGGAATCATAAACCTTGGAAGAATTCTATCTAATCTTTCTTTTAAATTATTTATATTGAAGTTATTGCTATTACATACAATATATAATCCAATTTTCATTGAATTATGACAATTTATAACGCTCGCACAGCAATCAATGATATCAGGAAATCCTTTAAGTACAGACTCAACCTCACCAAGTTCAATTCTATGTCCTTTAATTTTTACTTGAGTATCTTTCCTTCCAAGAAATTCAATAGTACCATCATTCCAAAATCTTCCATTATCTCCAGTTCTATACCATCTAAGTCCATCTTCTTCAAAATACTTTCTATTAGTTAGTTCTTCATCTCCATGGTAGCATTTAGCAACACCAACTCCACCAATTAGAAGTTCTCCCTTAACATAATTAGGGCATATTCTACCTAATTCATCTACTACTCTATAGACTTGGTTTTTAAGTGGTCTTCCATAAGGAATGGAAATCCAATCTTTAGGTATTTGTCTCGGCACATTTAAATAATTTGACCAGATTGAAGCTTCCGTTGCACCACCCATAGCAACAACTATAGAATTTTCTTTTTCGCTTATCTTATAAAATCTTCCTGGTAAGTCTTTTGCTATCCAATCTCCCGATAACATAACAATTCTAAGTGGTAAGTTTTTCTTTTCACTCTCTGCCATAGTTACGAGCATGTCAAAAAGTATAGGTACAGAGTCCCACACACTTACCTTATATTTTTCAATAATTCTAATCCACTCATCAGGATTACGATAATTATCTTCATTAGTTGTTATTAGAGTTCCACCTACACCAAGTATTCCAAAAATATCATATACTGATAAGTCAAAGTCTATTGCTGATACCATAAGTAACGTATCATTTGAATTAATAGAATATTTTTCATTTAAATCATTAATAGTATTAATGGCACTTGTATGCATAATCTCAACACCCTTTGGCACTCCTGTAGTACCTGATGTCATTATTATATAGGCTGAGTCAAAAGGACTTACTTCTATAGGCTTATCAAGACCTAAGGATTTGTCTATAGCTTTGTCTAAGTCAATTAAAGAAACTTCTCCCGTATCTAGTTTGCAATTTTCTATTGTTTTATTTTCACTGATGACAAACTTTATACCAATTTGTTCGTATATTTTAGTTCGTCTTTCGCTAGGCTGATTTATTCCAACAGCAACATATGCCGCTCCAGAAAAAAGTATTCCAAATATAGCGTAAATTTGCTTGCTTGATCTTGGGAGAGTAATGCCTACATAGTCTCCCTTTTTTATTCCATTTTCCTTTAAATATCCTGCTACATTTAAGGATTTTTCATATAAGTCTATATAAGATATTTCTTCTTTAGATTCTGAATCTATAATTGCAATTTTGTTTGGATTTTCTTTTACATTTTTTATAAATCCATCATATAATCTCTCATCAGGAAAGTTTAATGGAAGAATTGATTTAAGCTCTTTTTCTCTTGCTAGTTTTTGATTTTCTGATAGTACATCAAATTTGCTTTCCCAATTTTCCTTTTCTGTTAGTCTTAAAAGTTGTTCTTCTAAAGAATTTAACATGTCATCTAACATATTTTCAGGGAAAAGTTCATCTACACTGTCCCAGCATAATACTAAATCTCCATCTTTTATATATGATTGGAAATCTAACCATACTCCTGGAGTTTGTGATACCATATATGTAATTTTGCCCAAAGCTTTCCTTGAAATTTCAGTTTCTATTGGATAGTCTATGTTGCACGCAAAAACTACAGGTGCTACATTAAGGCTTGTACCCTGTGATTTTGATATATCTCTTTGAACTTGAACTCCACTATAATATGAATGGCTGGCATTTTCTATAAAGGTTTTGCTTATTCTATTCAAAGTTTCTAGAAAAGAAGTATCATTTTTTCTTTCATGCTCTACTAATAAGATATTTGTAAAATCTGCTACCATAGCTTTTAAGTTTTCATTTGAAAGATCTCTATTAAATAATGGTAAGTTTATAAAAAACTTATCTTGGTTAGTCCATCTTTCTAGAATTAAAGCATACGCAGTTAATAAAACCATTGATGGTGTAGATTTATAGCTTGCTGCAAGCTCTTTTATTTTGCTCCATTTATCTTTTTCAATAACTCGTTTCCTTCTAGTAAATCTCGTTTCTTTAATTTGTTCAGGAGCTTTCTTTAATGGTAAATTAGGTCTTTCTATCTCAAATGAGTCTATTTTTTCTTTCCAAAACTGTTGGTCTTTTTTATAAATTTCAGAGTCTACTTCAAGATTGTTTATATAATCTTTAAAGGTATAATTGTTTAGATTGTCTAATTCTTTTCCTAAATACGATTCTCCTAATTCTTTCAAAAGAATACTCATACTCATGACATCGGCAACAAGTAAATCTAAATCAAAGAAAATTTTATTTCTATTCTGTGACAGATTTGCAAGTTTTAATCCTGCGACTTCTCCCATTTTTACTCTGAGTTTTCTATGAGATAAATTTTCTCGTATTTCATCTAGTCTAATTTTGGTATCTTCTTCATCTAAATTAGATAAATCAAAAACTTCAATTTCTTCGCCAAAAGGTTTATCTAATATTTCTTGTTTTCCATCCTCTGTGAACCTTGCTCTAAGCATTGGATGTCTATATTGAAGTTTATTCCATGCATCATTCAATCTTTTACAATCTATTTCTTTTCCATCTATTTCAATATAGGCGTGGCAACCTACTCCTCCTTGTATTTGATTATCATGACCACCTACAAGATAAGCATACTGAATATCAGTTAATTCAAACAGTTTGTTTCCTATGACTTTTTTATTAGAATTATTTGGATTATTTAATTTACGAGCATTTTTTATTGCAACTTCCCATTCAGCAAAACATGGCTTTTCCATTAATTTAGAAAACGATACATTAATATTGTGCCTTCTTAATTTACTTATTATTCCCATAACATTTACTGAAGTTATTCCCAACTCTATTAAATTATCATGATTTTTTATATCATCTTTATTTATATAACTTTTAACTTGAATTTTAATTTCATTTAATAAATCGTATAAATCAGGCATTCTTTCTTCTCCTCTCAAATATTCTAATTTCCATAATTCTCTATTAGCCTTTTTCTATCTATTTTTCCCGTAGCAGTTAGCGGCCAATTATCAATTATCTTCATACAATCTGGAATCTTAAATTCTGCTATACCAGTTTCTTTAAGTGTTTGAACGATTTCAGAAAACATCAAATTTTTGTCTTTTTCTAGTATACATACGCAAATTTTTTCTCCTAATATTTCATCAGGAACTCCGACTACTTGAACTTCTGATATCTTTTTATTCTTTAGCAATAGGTTTTCTAATTCAGAAGGAATAATTTTTTCTCCGCCTTTAATTATCATTTCTTTAACCCTACCAGCTATTTGATAGTTTTCGTTTGATAACTTTCTAGCTCTATCTCCAGTTCTAAAGTATAATTCTTTGTCTAATATAGAGTTATTAACATCATTCATTCCACCGTAATACTCATACATTGTATACGGCCCCCTTATTAATAATTCACCATAATCACCAGTATTTACTTCTTCTCCAAACTCATCTACTATTTTTACACTATCACCAATAGATACAGGTTTGCCCTGAGTATTAAGCCTGGTGTCCATGTTATCATCAAATCTCGTACACATAACTAGTCCTTCAGTCATTCCATATAATTGTGAAATAATACACCCAAAACTCTTTTCGATTTCAAATGCTTTGTTATATTCTAAAACTGATCCACCTACTTGTATAATTTTTAAAGATGAAATATTAATTTTTTCGAACTCTAAAAAATCCATACATAAACTTGCTAAAGCTGGAACTAAAGCCATTGTACTAATATTATGCTCTTCTATATTGTAAATTATTTCGTCAGGACTTGGTGTCATAGATATTACACACTTAGCTCCATGATAAAATACTCCTATTATCCCTGGATAAGATAAAACAAATTTATGAGATAGAGATAATGCCATCAAGTATATTGTAGCATCTGAATAATTTAGGGCACTTCCTATTGCTATAGCCGAACAAATTAATTCGCAATGTTTCATTGGTATCATTTTAGGACTTCCCGTTGTTCCACTCGATAGCATGAGTAGAGCCATCTCTTTATAATCAATATCTATATACTGAGATGAATAATCTTTATCATTGAGTTTGTAAAAATTTTTATATCCTTGATTATCTCCAAGAATATAAACTTCAAAATCTATATTTAATTCTTCTCTTACTTCTCTTATCATATCAACATATGAAAAGCCAAGATATTTATCCTTAGCTATATATGCTTTTGCCCCTGATTTTTCTAATATTCCCTTTATTTCATTTTTCCTATGAGCTGGAAGTGATAATACTGGAATCACACCAATCTTAAACATGGCAAAAAGGATAATAACAAATTCGTGACAATTAGGAAGTTGAAGAACGATTCTATCCCCCTTTTTAAATCCAGCTTTCAATAAACCATTGGCATAATGGCAAGCTTTTCTATTTAATTCTTGATATGAAAGTTCAACGACTCCATCTACTAAGGCAATCTTATCCCTATATTTTTTAGCACAATCTTCAATAAATTCTCCTAAAGTCATATGCGGCCATACTTGTTCATCATAAAATTTTTCCAATTTTTCTTTTAATTCAATGTTCATTAATTCTCCTCCAAGCATATTGCCCCGACATATTTGTCGTCATGGTTCAATGACTTTAATCTGCTTATTGTATTCCTTTTACTATCATTAATTTTTATAAATTCATTTTCAAAAGAAATTATTTCAATCTCTTTTAAATTTCTTATAAGACCAATCCCATCACATTTAAGATAGGCTTCTTTTGCAGTCCAATACCTATAGAAATTTATTATATTGTTATCTATATTTGTTATTTCATCTTTAGTAAAACAGTTTTCTAATATATCCTTAAACTCAAATTTATAATTTATTTTTTCAATATCTACCCCTACTTCTCTTTTAGAAAAAGCTAACAAGACTAAGCCTTCAGTGTGTGAGATGTTAAACTTTATTCCTAGAGTATTTTCTAAATAAGGTTTATTATTTTTATCTCTTTTGACTGTTAAATCATCAATTTCTTTTTCTAGTAAACCTTTTAGGGCTAAATTAAGTATTGCCCTTGATACTAGATAATTAATTTTTGCTATTTCTGATTTATAATCCTTTGATTTTATTATCTCCTCTTCAGTTAAATAAGAAAGTAATTTTTCTTCTAATAATTTGTCTGTATAAGCATTAATTAGTATTAAATCATTATTAGATAATTTAGCTTTTAAATTTTCTAAAGTAAGAAAATCTTTAGTATTTCTTATCTCATATTCTTCAATTTTCATTTACTTTTATAAACTCTTTTATCTCTTTAATGACACTTTCAGGAGATGTATTGACAAACATATGCTTGCCATCGATATATCTATAAGTGAATTCTTTTGTGGTATAATCTTGCCATTTTATAAGTTCATCTAAGGTCATTTCTTGATCTTTATCTCCCATAAAACCTAGTATAGGTGATTCTAATTTCTCAAACTTTGTGTCTTGATAGTCTTCATCTATTACAAAATCTGCCCTAAGCGTTGGTAAGAAAATGGAAATTAAATCCTTATTAGTTAGAATTTCTTTTGGTGTTCCTTCATATCTTCTCAAGCCTTCTATAAATCCGTCATCGTCAAGATGATAAATTGGATGAGGTTCTTTATATAATGGAGCACGCCCTCCCGATATAATTATTCCTCTTGGATTTATGTAATCCGAATTTTTAATTCTTAATGCTAATTCATAGACTATTTTTGTTCCCATACTGTGTCCAAATAAATGATAAGGTTTTCTAAAATCAAAATTTTCTTTCATGTCTTCAAATAAACTATCCACTAAGATGTTAATGTCACTTATAGCCTTTTCAGAAAACCTGTTTTCTCTTCCTGGATACTGGGCAACAAATAATTTTATATCTTCAAACTCATCTTTCCATTTTCTAAAGGCAGACACTCCACCACCTGCAAATGGAAATATAAAAAGATTTGCTATTATATTATTTTCATTAATTTCTTTATTTAGTATTTCAAAGTTTTTTGACATAAATTCACCTTTTTATTTGTTTTCTGTTAGTATCGGCTAACTCAAAATTATTATATACTATTTGATAGCTTTTATCAATAGCTTTAAGATGCTTTTGAAAAAATAATTTTAAAGATAAAAATAGCATAGATATCTCATTATGCGAGCCATCTATGCTATTTATTATAAATTGTAATCAAAATGTTTTTTTAATTTTTCAAAAGTTTCATCAGAAATAACATGCTCTATAAGACAAGCTTCATTTTCAGCTTTTTCTGCATCTATTCCAAGTCTTATAAATACATCCGTCAAATATTTATGCCTTGTATACATTTTTTTGCAAAATGTTTTTGACTCCTCTGTTAAACGAATTATTTTATCTTCACCATAAATAATCAGCCCTTTATTTTCAAGTTTTTTTAACATTCTTGTAACAGTAGGTCTTTTATACTCTAAGTAATTAGCAAGATCCATGTTTCTTACTTCATCTTTTCCCAAAGATAAAATATATATAGCTTCTAAATAATTTTCCTCTGCAAATTCTCTGTGTAGAATGGATTACCCCTCCCTTAAAAATAAAAATAATTACATCCAAATTTAGTAAATACGAAATTAAAGAACTTAAAAAATGATTTCCTTAATTTTTATACTATCTCATTATACTTATAAAAATCCCTATTTAAAAGTAAATTTTGCAATATTCCTCTAGGTTTGTCATATATTGTTTATTAACTTCAATAGATGCGGTAACTTAATAAAATTTAATAAACACTTAGCGCTTATAACTCTAATAGACCAAGCACATAAAACAATCCATTTCATCCCTAATATCTATAATTTTATCATAGATGATTAGGTTTATTTTTAAGAACTATGCTTAAAGCTGTTCTTATACTATTAGTATATGAGCAAGCACAGTAAGTGCATATGCACTTACTAAAAATGGAATAAGAATACTACTATTATATCGCTTATTTTTTCCGTTTTACTTGTTGGGGAATATCCCCAAACCCCTAAATTTATAATAATTAAATTCATCAACTAACTCTTATAATAGCCCCAACTCAAACTTGAATATTATCTCAAAAAATGATAAAATATAAGCAATAAAAAATTAAATCAGGAGATTTCCAGACGAAATATATAGAATAAATTAAACCTGTAAGTCAAGTAATCCTACTTGAATTTACAGGTTTTTCTTTTTTATTTCGATTAATAAATTTATTAGGAAGAGGAACTTCAAGAAAGTTTACTACGAGCTCTATCTATATAATTATTATCACATAAGAAAGAGGGATTGAGAACAAAATGTAGTATTTATTATTACAACTACAATATACGAGGAGGTTAAATTATGACAAGTAGATTTAGAAATAACGGAATCTATTTAATGTTATCTGATGAGGAGTTAGAATTGCTAAATGAAAAATATAAAGCATCTAAGTGTAAAACTCTTAGGCAATTTATTATGAAATGTATTTTAGAAAAAGATATTTATGTATTAGATATGGATGTCTTTCGTGAAATGTCAACAAATATAAGTCGTACTTCAAATAATATAAATCAAATTGCTAAAAGGGTAAATATTACATCAATCATATATAAAGATGATGTAGAAGATTTAAAAATCTTATTAGAAAATCAAGCAAAAGATATTTTCTCTATGCGTAAAAAAATATACTCTCTTACTAATTCTAATAGCATAAATACTGAGAAAGAATAATGGCAATTACTAAAATTCATCCTATAAAATCCACTTTAAAAGTAGCACTTGATTATATTATGAATAGTGATAAAACAGATGAAAAAATTCTAATTTCCTCCCTAAACTGTAACCCTATAACTGCTCATTTAGAATTTGAACAAACAAAAATAGAATGTAATTCTAAAGCAAAAGTTTTAGCAAGACATTTAATTCAATCTTTTTTTCCTGGAGAAACTACTGCTGAAGAGGCTCATCAAATAGGCATAGAACTATGCGATAAAATCTTAAAAGGAAAATATGAATATGTTCTTACTACCCATATAGATAAGGGTCATATTCACAACCATATACTATTTAATAATGTTTCTTTTGAAACTGGTAAAGCATATCAAAGTAACAAAAAAACTTACCACCAAATTAGAAATCATAGTGATGATTTATGTAGAAAATATAAGCTCTCTGTTATAGATGAAGATTATGTAAAATTTAAAGAAAAGTATAAAACCAATGGTAAATCCTACAAAGAATATATTGAATTTAATAAAGGAAAATCTTGGAAACATAAACTTCAAATTTCTATTGATTATGCTATTAATAAAGCAAATAGCTATGAGAATTTCTTAAAGCTTATGGAAGAATATGGCTATGAAATTAAACTTGGAAAATATCTTTCTTTCAGACATAAAAAACAAGGAGAAAAGGGGCGATTCATTCGTGCGAAGGAAACTACTCTTGGAAAAGATTATACAAAAGAGAAAATAAAAGAAAGAATTGAAAATAAGGTAAATGAAAATTACAAAAATAGTGAAGTATATTATGCTAAGAAATCTTATAAGAAATTTGATAATATAATAGACATAGAAAGCAATGAAAAGGTTAAATCTTCTAAAGGTTATGAAATATGGGCTAGAAAACATAATATGAATACTATGGCGAATACCTTAAATCAGCTTAGAAAATACGGTCTATCATCTAGTATGGATTTGGAAAATAAACTCCAAGAAGAGGCTGTTAATAGGCAAGAAATCCTAAATAAAATTAAGGATATAGAAAAAGTTATGAGCGAAATTTACGCAGCTATTGAAGACATTAACACTATAAAAATAAATAAGGTTATCTTTAAAACCTATAAAGAAAATCCAAATGATAAAAATTTTTATAGTGAATATAAGCCTCAAATTATCGCATATGAAAAAGCAATAAATACTTTAGAAAAGTGTCAATATAAAAATCTAAGTATAAAAGAGTTGTCAAAATTATATGATGAATACAAAAATAAAAAAGATATTCTTATGGATGACTACGCCAACGAGAATATCTTGATAAATGAATTGACTCAATTAAGAAAGAATACTGATAAGTATATTTATAATGAATTGTATAAGTAAGGATCTGGTGTATCAGCTTCTCCGGTAGTGTGAAAAGTTTTGTTTAGGGGAGACTGTGTAAAATTTTGTGTATCAGCCCTCCTAATAGGATGTGGCTGATATTTTTTCAATATAACCCATCATTTTCCCTTAAAGACAACCAATAAAAAAATACAGGAGGCAGACTAAAAACTGCCCCCTATAATCTTTTACCTTTCTATGCTATTATCCTTTTTCTTCTTTTCATCCACTTTCATATTCCCTTTGGTCTTAAATTCCTTTAATTTCCCTATTGTTGATGCTTTTGCTTTAGTATGCTCTTTAGCTTTTAATAACTTTGCAGAGTATACTTTTAGACTTGTGTATTCCTTATTATCCTTTCCCATACTTTTCTTTTCTTTTCCAAATAGGTGTACAAAATCTCCTTTTTTCAAATTTTTTACTTGATTGATTTTGTCATTATAGGCGTAGCAACTGATGAATTTTGCATTTCCTTCCTTGTCATTTTCAGCAATAGAAAAGGAGGCTACTTTAAAGTCCCTCCCATCTTTTGATTTTAAATCTTTAATTTCTATATCAGTTGCTATATTTCCATCTATATTTAATGTATCCTTCTCTTTATTATCTATATCTTTCATTTCTTTATCTCCTTGTTCTTGATTAGCTTCTAAGTTTTCTTTTAACTCTTCTTCGTCTATATATTCAATAAACTTTTCATCAATAAAACCCATAACTGAATCGTTCATATAATTATCATAGGCATTATTAAGAACATTTTCATTTTCTACTCCTGTTTCAAGAGATATAATACCTTTTACAAATTCTTTATGATTATATTCTGCTAAGAAATCTATTGTATTTTTCATGCTTTCAAAATTTGTATTTTCCATGTTTGCTATTGTTTTAATATCACTTGCGTATCTAACAGAATCCCATTCATACTTTCCACTTTCTTTATTAAACTCCACTCCTGTGGCTAAAATAAATTGATTCCCGTCAAATAAGGTCGCTTGATTATCTTTCACATCCAGTACCATAGTGTCTCCAAATTCAGTTTCAATTACATTTCCCTTTTTTATATTCATTGCTATTCCTCCTTTTATTTTTTTATCCATCTCATCTGTGAAATCTTTTATTTCTTCTTCCTTCTCATCACTAATAATAAATTGTTTTATTTCTTCAACTGTTGGATCATCAATTGTAGTCTGAATAAATTCAACTAATTTATCTTCTGAAGTGGCAAAATTTTTAATTCCATATTCAACTATATTGTTAATTATTCTCTGAGTAGCACCATCAAAAGAAAAATTTTCTTGAATAAATTCATTAAATCTATCTCTATCAAATTCCATATTCTTTTTCCTCTAATAATATCATTTAAAGTTTTATCTGCCACATGGTTCACTATTATTTATTTCTTTTATATTATTATTTACTGCTAAATTCTCCCTATATCCCTTTAATTTATCCATAATAGATGTTTTTTCTTTCATTTCAAAATCTCCTATTTCCTGCACTTTACTATCTCTAAAATCAGCATCATTTCTATCTATTATTCCGTCTAAATCCATATCTTTAGATAATGGATCATAGAAGTTGCCATCATCATCTATCTCAAGTCCCATTACTTCTCTCAGTTTTTCTTCATTTACTGATACAAGCTCACTAAAATCCCAAAATCCAATAGATGTCTTTATCTGTACTAGCTCTTTTAAATCACTTGCATCTAATGGATCATAGGTGTATTGAAAGCTGTCAATTAGGTTCTTATCTACATAGGTGTTCATCTTGTAATTTATCAAATCTAAACTGATTTGTATCTCATGTTTTTCATCTGGTGTAGTTGTATAAGCTATTCCTATATCTGTTAAGTCAGGAAATATAGTATCAAAGTCCTCTAACCTGTTTTCTTCATCATATTCTCTGTTAAGGAAGTCTATCAATTCTTCCTTTACTTCCTCTAGTAATGGATTATCTTGGCGTATATCTTCAGTTTTTCCCATATCTAGTAAATTATTAACTTCTGCAAGTCTTAATGTCTTATCCTTTAAAAGTTCAGCTTGTGGAAATGTCTTTTGTATTTCAATTTTGGCTGTTTGAAATTGCTCTTCTGTATCTTTTAGTTTTGAAATTGTATTTTCTAATCTTTCTGGTAATTTATCTAATACATTATCCATTCTTGTTATATTACCTATTTCATCTGTTCCAAACTCTCCTCTATATTCTCCCTTACCTTTTAATATAAAGTTATATTTATTGAAAAAAGAATCATATTTTATGGATAAATCAAAATTTCTATATTCACCTATTTTTTCTCCATCTTTATCCATTTCCCTATATATTTTAACTCCCTTAATTTTGTTCAACAAAAACTCTCCAGCTATTTTCTTATCTATATACTTCTTTCCGTCAATAATTAGAGAGGTAAATTTATTATCTTCTTTTAAATTTTTATCTACTTCTCCATAAGGCTCAACATTTTTAATATCTTCCTTTAAGTTCTCTATCCTTTCTTTTAATCTTTCTATTTCCTTTGGATAAAATTTAACTACTTTATCTTCCAGCTTGTAAAGATTTGATTTAAAATTGGACTCTAGCATTTTAAGTTTAGAAACTTCAACATCAAGGTCCATCTTCTCCTTTATTAATGGATTTCCTGTTGCAAGAGCTTTGATTTCGGCATAGTTTAATGTGGCTTCGTCTACATCTTCTGCAACTCTTACAGGAGTCTTTGACGTCATAATTTGGGAAATATATTTTTGTTTATTCTCTAAGGTTTGGAATAGGTAGGCATCAAAAGTATTTTCTGTTACATATCTAAATATATGGACTTCCTTATTCTCATTTCCCTGCCTCACAATCCTGCCTGCCCTTTGAGAAAGATCAGCAGGTCTCCATGGTATATCAAGATCGTGAATTGCAATTAGTTTGTCTTGGGCATTAGTACCTGCTCCCATTTTCTGTGTTGAACCAAGTAAGACTCTTATTTCTCCCTTTCTTACCTTATCAAAGATAGCGTCTTTTTCCATATTGTTTTTTGCCTTATGAATAAATTCTATTTCATTTTCAGGTACTCCCATATCTATAAGTTTTGTTTTAATATCATCATAGATATTAAAATCACTACTTGGTGTAGACATATCACAAAATATTAATTGAGCAGATTTTTTATCTTTATATTTATCCCAAATGCTAAATACATTTTTTATACAGGTATTCACCTTACTATTAGGATCATCAGGAAGTAAAGGATTGATTAATCTTTGATCTAATGCCATCTTCTTTCCATCATTTGTTATTAATAGCATATTATCAACACTTGAATCTACCTGCTTATCACGAACCTTATCTGCTCTCTCGGAAAAAGTTTCAAGAATTTCTTTTTGTTCTTCGGTAGGCTTTGTTTTTATAGTTTCATAATGGGCAATTGGTGTAGGAAGATTTAAAACATCAGCTGTTTTAATATCCATAAATCCTTTTACAGTATTCATAAGTTCAGGAAGATTATAAAATTTTGCAAATCTGGTTTTGCTCCTATAACCATTACCCTCAGGATTTAATTCTATTGCCGTTATTGTTTCTCCAAAAGTAGACGCCCAAGAATCGAAATGTTGCAATTTCATCTTTTTTAATTCATCATACTGTAAATATCTCTGCATGGTATAAAGTTCAGCCATACTGTTGCTTACTGGTGTACCTGTGGCAAATACTAATCCTTTATTATTAGTAATTTCATCCATATAGCGGCATTTCATAAGCATATCTGATGATTTTTGTGAATCTGTAGAAGTAATTCCTGCTACATTCCTCATTTTAGAAAATAGATAGAGGTTTTTGTATGCGTGGGCTTCATCTACAAATAACTTATCTACTCCCAGTTCCTCAAAGGTTACAACGTCATCTTTCTTATAATCAGCATTTAATTTTTCTAACTTTGTCTCTAATTTTTTCTTTGTTTTTTCTAATTGCTTTACAGTAAATCTTTGATCCCTTTCTCTTTTATATTCATCTATATAGTCAATTATTTCATCAATTTGACCTTGCAATTCATATTCTTGTCTTTCTTTTGATATAGGAATTTTTTCAAATTGACTGTGCCCTATAATAACAGCATCAAAACTTCCTGTAGCAATACGACTACAAAATCTTTTTCGTCTATCTGGTGTGAAGTCTTTTTCTGTAGCACATAATACATTAGCTCCTGGATAAAGTTCATTAAATTCTCTTCCAAATTGCTCTACAATGTGGTTAGGAACAACAAACATTGACTTATTACTCATTCCAAGTCTTTTTGACTCCATGGCTATACCTATCATTTCAAAGGTTTTTCCTGCTCCTACTTCATGGGCAAGTAAAGTATTTCCACCAAACAAACCTCTTGCTATGGCATCTTTTTGATGTGCTCTTAATTCTATTTCAGGATTCATTCCTTCAAAAGTAAGATTAGATCCATCATATTCCCTTTGTCTTATGGAATTGAATCTTTCGTTATAATCTTCTACTAATCTATTTCTTCTTTCCACATCATCAAATATCCAGCTTTTAAATTCTTCTTTTATAATCTCTTGCTTACTTCTTGCAAGCATTGTTTCTTTTTGATTAAGCACAGATTTTTTCTTTCCATCACTGTCTTCTACTTGGTCAAATACCTTAGTATCTCTTAAATTTAAAGTATCTTCTATCAATTTGTAGGCATTTACCCTATTTGTACCATAGGTAAAAGAAGCAAGGTCATTGTCCCTATCAGAGCTTTTTCCTTCAACTCTATATTCTCCTGTAAAGTCAGAATACTTAATATCTATATTCCACCTTGATGAAACTGGTGTTTTCAACAAATCAAACATAAATTTTTTGTAATCTTGTTCCGGTATCCATGTTGCACCCATTCTAACTGTAATCTCACTTGCATCTAGTGCTTTAGGCATAACTTCCACTAGCTTTGCTTTTTGAAAATGTAACTCTTCTAATTCTTTTTTTAAGAGTTTACTATCCTCTAGATTTACTTCCTTTCCTAACTCTTTTTCGATGTTTTTAATATAAGAGTCTACAACTTCAATTTTATCTCTTATATTTCCTGACAAATATTCATCAGCACTTACATAAGGTCTTGAAAAATCTCCTAACTCTTTAGCAGACTTAAATGGATTTATATCATTAGGTTCAAAGGAATCTAAATTTAAAAATATTTCTCCCTTTAATTCTTCTATTAATTTATCTCTTGTTTTTCCTGTCAATTCTTCCATATAATCTAAATTTATTTTCCCTTTTTGACTAATAGAGAGTACCAGAGCATCTATTGCCCTATCTGTATGGTCTATTATGACAGCTTTTTTTATAGTTCTCTTGTTAAAGATATCAGATTTTCCTATAAAATTGCCTTCTTTATCTAATTTTTCCAAAGTCGAAATTAAAGAAAAATTGGCATCTTCTCTAAATAACTTTTTATTGGTTTTTGAATTTAGTCTTCCATGTTTGCTATTGAAATCATCGTAGAATTTATTTAGATTTTCTTGTTCTTTTTTTATCTCTTCATCTGAATAGTCTTCTCTTTGATAGGTTATAACTTTCCTTAGACTTTCATTTAATCTTAAATATTCTTTTACCTTATCTTTATCCTTTTCATTTAAGGATATTTTTTGCATAATTGAATTTTCTCTAAAATATATTTCATCATCCACTAAAGCAAAAGAATAGTTTTTAACTCTATCATCAGCTGGTATTGTTTCTTCTCCTAAATCATCATTTATTTGAGCTTCTTCATACCTACCTTGAATATTTTTAATGGCTTTTTTTAGTCCTTCTTCTAAAGAAATATCTTTATTTTCAATACATGCAAGGCTTGTCCCAAATCTTGACGGTATTTCTTCCATAGTCCCTATTACCATCTGAGGATTATCTACAAAGTATTTATTATATATTAGTCCTTTTGCATCTTTGTCTAGCTTTATCCAGTCTTCATCTATCTTTAATAGCCTATCTCTCTTTTTTAAAAAGATTATATCTGAAGTTACTTCTGTACCTGCTACTCCTTTAAATGTTCTATTAGGTAGTCGTATTGCTCCTAAGAACTCCGCCCTTTCTGATATATATCTTCTAACATCTTCACTTTTTTTATCCATTGTTCCTGAAGATGTTATAAATGCAATGATGCCGCCATCTCTAACCTTATCTAAAGTTTTAGCAAAAAAATAATCGTGAATTAGAAAGTTATTTCTTTCATACTCACGATCTGCTACTTTAAATTCTCCAAAAGGAATATTTCCTATGGCCACATCAAATAGGTTATTAGAAAAATTGGTTTCTTCAAATCCTTTTATTTGTATATTGGCATTAGGGTAAAGTTCTTTAGCAATTTGTCCACTAATCCTATCTAATTCAACTCCATAAAAGTTTGACTCTTTCATTTCTTCAGGTAGATTTCCTATAAATCTACCTGTCCCAGCACTTGGTTCTAATATATTTCCTTTTTCAAAGCCAAGATTAGAAAGACTTTCATAGATAGAGTCTATAACTACTTTCGGCGTATAAAAAGCCGTTAAGGTTGATTCTCTTGCCCTATTATATTCTTCCCCAGTTAGATTTTCTTTTAAAAAGTTTCTTGCATCAAGCCATTGACCTTCCTTTTCTTCATCAAATACATCAGAAAGTCCTCCCCAGCCTATATACTTTGCTAAAATTTCCTGTTCATCTTTTCTTGCACTTCTATTTTCTTTTTCTAAAGCTTTTAAGACATTTATAGCTTCAATGTTGTTTTTTAATCTCTGTGAAGGTGGTAGGTTTTCTTCTTCATTAATAATTTTATAGTTTTCTAAAGAAACTTCAGAAACCCCTTCTATATTTTCTCTATCAGTCCTTATTAAATCATTATTTTCTTTCCATTCCTTATATTCTTCTAACTTCTTATCAATAGTTTCTTTTCTATGAGTGGTTAATTTTAATGCATTACCATCTCCGTCAATTTTGTCAATTCCTTTGAGGTAAGAAAAAGGTAGAGTAAATTCCCTATGATTTTTTGGATTAGATGAACTATATACTAAAAATTCTTCCTTTTCATTATCAACACTTACTATAAACTGATCAGCAACAAGAGAAGATTTATTATTTATTACATCAAGGCTTTTATATAAGAGCCTTGAATTTTCTTTTTTAACTTTTTCTTCGTTATTATTATCAATATCTTCAAAGCTAATTTGTTCTACTAATTCCTCTTTATCGATAGATTGTTTTTTGCTTAATTTATCTTTTTCACTAGATTTATATTCTTCTAAATCTTCCTTTCTTACAAAGATATTAGAAACAGGTCTTTCTCTACTATATATTACTTCAGTAATAACATTCTTATCTATTGTACTTAAAGCTAATCTACCCATTCCAGCTTCATTAAATTCATTTTCTTTAATTAAATATTCCTTATTTCTAAATTGAACTGGTAATCCTAAAAGACTATAATCTTCTATTTCTAACGGAATTAATTCCTCTTTTTTTATAACTTCTAAATCAAGATCTTTGTAGTCATAAAAAAGAATTGTTTCGCTTCCGGTAATAAAACCATTCATTAGTCCTGTGCTATCTTCTAGTTCTATAGTTTTAGGACTTGTAGCATCGTTAATGGCGGTTATAGTGTATTCTTTTCCTTTGTATCTAACACTCATACCTTCTTTAAATGGATTTTCTTCTTGCCTTGTTCTATCATTTTCTATCTGCTGATTTAAATATCCATTTAAAAGCACTTCTCTATGTTTGTCATCGAGTAAATAAGGTAAGTTATTTAATATGTCCTTATAACTTTTATATTTTATAGCTTGATTAGAATTTAAAATATATCCATTGTATCGTAAATTTTGTCTTAGAGTTTTTTCTTTTATATCTAAGATTAGCTCTACATCAAAGCCTCCTTTTCCATCGATTGTCTCCTTAATACTATCTGGGATTTTTAATAGTCCTTCTTCTATTTTCTTTGATAGTAGTAAGTATTCTTCATTTTGAGGATCAAAATAGTATTCTCTTTTTTCTTTAATATCCTTATCTATTAACTTGGAAAGAACTTCTTTTTTATCTCTTATTTCTTCAATTTTTGATTTTTCTTCTTGCGATAAATTTATATTAAAAGTAATTTTATTTTCTTCATTTATATGTGCTAAATTTTGATATGCTCCACTGATTTCAAGATTTTTATTAAAAACATATATATCATTATAATAATCTGGAAATTGCTGATTAAAGCTTTGAACATCTATATCATAGCCTTCCTCAAATTTTGTAACTTTATCATCAGTAATTTCAAATAAACCTTCCCTTTCCAATTCTAATACATCATTTAAATTTGTAAGGTTTGATTCTTTCATTTTGGCAGTAATTTCATCAAACAAACTGTCTATTTTTTTGCTATCTTCAAAAGATTTCCCTTTATATAAAGTATAGACCTTTCCTTGTGAGTTTTCCTTTCTTGGATAAACTCTAATTCCTGTCTCTTCTAGTTCTATATCCTTTGTTTTCTCTTTATTTACTAAAGCGTAATAAATTCCTACTTTTACTGCTATTTTATCTTCTACAATCTCTTTTGTTAATTTTTCTTCTACTTCATTTCTTAATACTTCTAAAGCTTTTAAATCGCTTTCTTTAAAGGAATGTGAGAATAGTTTTAAGTCCTTATCAAAATAGGCATCATATGAATAATATGTTATTTGATTATGGTTATTATCATATCCACTGGAAATATTTTTTATTTTTAAATATTTATTATCCTCTGTTTTAACTATATCTCCCACTTTTATAGAGAGTATCTCCTTATCATCTTCTATATTGTTTTCAAGTGAATTATTTAAATATTCTCTATATCTATGTTCTATTCTAATGCCTAATTCTTTAACCTTATCTATTGACTTCATATCATCTGGAAGATTTCCCTGCTCATCGGCAACTTCTCTCATGATTTTTGCATATTCTCTTTGGAATACAGAGTTAAAACTTGCTAAGGTATTATTTCCTAAGTTTTCTCTTGCCTTTATAATTTCATTTTCTAAAACTTTATCCTTAACTAATACATCAAAAATTCTATCTTCAATTTGATTTATTGAAATTATTTTTTCATCTATCTTATTTCCTTCTATAGTTTGATTAAGTTCTATCTGACTTTTTCCTATTTGTTCATAAAGAAATTCAAAGTCTCTTTGGTTGATCTCATTTCCATCACCTATGTCTATCTTATAGTGATCAACTATTTTCCCATCTACTATATGGTTAAAATAGAATTTGGAATACCCCTCCCACTTATCAGTCATCTGCCCATATTCATCTTCTCCTAAGGTCTTATTATGAAGTCTTATCTTTTCATCTATTTCCCTTATTTCATCTAATAGTTCTTTAGTCAGCCTTTGTCCTGCATAATCTTTTTCTATTAGACTTGAACCCTCATTAAACTCAATTATCCAATAATCATCTTTTCTATGGCTATCTAAATCAAAACCTATATTCTCTTTATTTTTATTAGGATAAAATTCCTTAAATTCTTCAAAACCATTTACTATATCATCATCTATAACTTCTTTGTTAGAATTAACTACAATATTTGGAATATCATCATATCGACTTTGACTTTCTAAAAGGTAATATTCTCTTCCTTCTATTTCTTCCTTTTCTTTAATATAAAAAGTGTCATATATTCCCTCAAGAATAATTCCATCGTCTAACTGGTCTAAGGGTATATCTAATTGTTTTTCAAAGGCTATGGAATATAGTTCTTCTTTTAAAAAGTTTGGTATAAATTCATCATAAATGATAAGTTTTCCATCATCACCTATACTTGCTACAGACTGTCCTTGATAATAATATATAGAACTATTATTTGTTCTTTCTATATATACATCATTATCAGTTGGAGGCAAATCATCTTGATAATTTATATACTCCTGGCTTTCTTTTTCTGTTTTATTTATTTCCTGATCTGTTTTTTTCTCCCTATTTTCTTCAAAACTTTCTTCATCTATATATATATTCTTTTTAATAAGGTCATTAATTCTTCTTGCAACATTAGACCAAGATAGTAGTATTTCTTTTGCATTACCTTTATTATATTTTATTCCCTTCGCATCGTGCCACTCACCACTTTCTCTTGCAGCAGATAGTGCATGAGAACTTCCACCTACGCCATATTCATTTTTCAAGAAATCTGCTTGTTCTTTTAAATCATGCTTTTCAGTAAAAAATTCATATATTCTTTTCTTTCCATCAGAAAACCCGCTTCCTCTTTTTAGGCTTTCATCTATTTCATCTTGTGTTATAAAACTCTGAATAGGTGCAATATCCTTTAAATTTGACCTATATAATTTTCTTTCTATTTCTAAATCATTGATATCATTATAGATTCTAGATAATTTATAATGATGAAATCTTAAAATATCAGGATTAATCTTATATTCTTCTAAAAATACCTCGTATTCTTTTCTGAGTTTATTTATAAAATTTTTATCTTCAAGTTTTTTCCCGAGATTTTCTTTTTCATCTGGGAAGCCTCTTCCTTTTATATCATTAAGAATTGCTAAATATCTGTCCTTAGTTTCATCAGAAAGATCTCTCTTTAAATACAATAATTTTTCTGCTATTTTTTCTCTTTCATATGTGGCACTTTCTATAACCTCCACGTTGCTAGCAAATTCTCCTCTATTTAATAAATCATTAATATTATTAGCTAAATGTTTCCAAGAAACTATTTGCCCTTTTCTATATCTTGCCTCATCTCCATCTTTAAAAATTGCTCCTTCCTTTCCAAACCATGCAGATATCTTTCTTCCTTCAATTTCAAGACCATTGGCTCCCCTATATATTTCTTTCAAAAAGTTTGCCTGTTCTTCTAAAGATTTACCCTTAGAAAATTCTGCTATTACTGCCAATCTTCCATCTTCATGGTTTCCTCCATGAATTAAAAATGTATCTATTTCTCTTTGACTTATTGGATTTGAGAAGGATATTTGCTCTCCCTGATTTTTAGCAGAAAAAAAGGAAGTAGACTCTACTTCCTCATTTTTTAGATTAAGATTATCTCCCTTTCCCCTATTTCTTGCAGGGTCATATCCATGTTCTTCTTCAATCTCAGATATTTCAGATAGTCCTCTTCTTTCAGTTCTTCTGTCAGCCCCCAAGTTTCCATCATTTTGACTTCTTCCCTCGTGATAAAGTCCTCTATCTCTTTTTCCTTTGATAAAAGATGATCCATCAATATCCCTTGCAAATACATTATCTGATAATCCTCTTCTTTGTTCTCCTTGAGAAAGTTCAATCTCATCCTTCCCCATCTGTTGAGTTTCTTTAAATCTATTTCCTTGGGAATTGCCATATTGGGTATTAGGACTTCCATGCCTTCCTCCAATTCTTCCATCTTGTATGTCCCTCCCTGTCTCTCGAAGGAATTCTCCTTGACGATTGGTGTGTAAATCCCCTCCTCCATGAGGTATTCCTTGCCTGCCAATGTTAATTTCTCTTTCATCTTCCAAGCCTCCTTTAAAATTTATTTCACCGTTTATATCAGAACTTAATTTATTATAACGCTCCTTAAGCTCTTTTGTCTGCTCCAAATCTTTTCTTTCTTGAATTTTCTCTAAAATTTCTAATCTTTTTATTTCACTTCCCAAATCAAGTAAGATATTTTTACTTATATTAGCACTTATATTTAATACTTTGTCTATGTCCGAACTTGATATTTTAGACAGTAAAGATAAGTTTTCTTCTTTTAGCTGATATGAGACCTCCATTCTCTCGCTTATGGAAATTTTTACGGATTCTTTTAACAAATTAAAAAGGTCTACCTTTTGAATGCTTTTTAAACTTTCATCAGATAGACTTTCTAAAATTTTATTGAATTTTCCTCTAACATTACTTTCTACTAAGGCATCAATTTTATCTTCTTGGCTTAATAGAAGCTTACTATCTTTTTCTTTAAACTTATCTATCAGTTCATCTAGTAAGTTTAAATGCTTTTTGCTATCATATTTCCATAACTTTACCTCAGAAATATTATGATTAATACTTACTGTTTGCCTTATGTCGAAGATATATTTTATCCTTCCACTATCTATATCTAAAAGTGGTATTCCTTTTTCGCCTCTTTTAACGCTTCTACCTATACTTTTCCAATAATCAAATTCTGCACAGGCTGTTGCTTTTGGATCCATATTGTATATAGATATTTGATGTATATATGGATACTTATAATTATTGCCTGATACCTTTAAATATTCCTCATATTTTTTTATATCTTTCTTAAATTCTTCTTTTGCAAGATAGATTGATCTGCTTAAATCTACTATATCATATCTTGGCATTTTATCCCTCCTCTTTATAGTGATAAAAATGTACTATATTTTATACCTTTATTTATTAAACTTTATTTCTTTCTATTTTTTTAATTTCTGTAAGCAAAAGATAACTTTAAAATGTCATTTACGCTATCTTTTTATTGCATTAAAAAAACGATTAGAATTTTTTTCTTTTCTAATCGCTTTAACTGCCTTTATCCTATTGCTTCCAGTCCAACATTGCTTTTTCTAGCTCTGAAAAATTACAATTTGCTCTTCTTATAATTCCTGTTTTCTTTTGCTTTTGGTATATTTTTTCTACCTTTATCAAGACCTTTGTTTTTACCTTTAAACAAAAAGCGTATTCTTTTTGAAATAAGTCTTTATATCTGATATCCTCAAGCTCATTAAATTCAATTCTTTCATAACAATCAGCCGGTACAGGAATCATTTTCTTAATATCCAATATAGATAATATGTGCATTTTTTCTTTATCAGAATAATATCTGTAAATATCTCCATCTATAGTAATACTATCATCGATCACTTCATAAATTAAAAAATGCTCATCAGAAACATTCTTTCATTTTTTGCGTTTTCCTTTGCAGAAGAAATTGGAATAAAAAAATAGAAAGGTTTTAACCTCTCTGTTTGCTTTAATATTTTACCTTTGGGATGTAGGTAGTGATACACCTTCTTTAATGCTCCACCTTTAACGGTAGCGGGACACCATCTTTATCTGATAAGAGTATAACGTATATTTATAGTAATGTCAAATAAGCAAATTTCCTAATGCCTACTCTTTTATCACTTATATTATATCCTATTTCTTTCATAAATCATTCCTTTCTTCATTCCTATAATTATATTCAAGTTTTTATAATCAATTTACTTATAATATTTACCTATAGTATTTTCTATTTCTTCTTCAATTTCTTTTAAAAAATTCTCTTTATATTCCTTACCCTTTGCTATATCACTTAATCTCATTTCCCATTTTGCTGTTGTCTTTGGAGATTTAAACTCATCTATAACTATAGTCACTAGGTTTAATCCCTTTCTAGTTGATATTAGGTTTTTCTTTTCTCTTTTTATATAACCTTTGTATATCAAATTTTCTATTATTCCCGCTCTTGTAGCAGGAGTACCAAGTCCTTTTCTCTCAACTTCAACATTCTTAACTAATTCATCATTCCCAGCTATTTCCATTGCTTTTAAGAGTGTGTCTTCAGTGAAGTGTTTAGGTGGATTTGTATACTTCTCTTTTATATCTTTATTTTCAATATATAAAAAATCTCCTATTTTTACATCAGGAAGTTGTATATCTTCTTTCTTCTTTGATTTATATTCTTCTAAATATTTTGTAAATCCTTCTTCAGCAATTATTTTATAAGTGTTTATAAATTCAAACCCGTCAAATTCAGCCACTATCTTTGTTGTATTTTCTACAAGAGGATATCCAAAACTTGCATAGAGTTTATTTGTTATAAGTCTATATACTTTGGCTTCACTTTCCGGGAGATTTGAAATATCCTTATTTAATGAACTTATCGTTGGAATTATTGCATGATGATCTGTAACTTTTTCAGAATTAAAAACTACCTTAATTCTTTCTGTGTCAAAATCATTTTTCCCTATAATATTATTTACAGTGCTTTCTATCATGTCTACTGTCAAATATCTTGAATCTGTTCGTGGATAGGTAATATACTTCTTTTCATACAGGCTTTGGGCATAATCTAGGGTTTGTTTTGCACTGTATCCAAAATACTTATTACATTCTCTTTGAAGTGTTGTTAGATCAAAGGGCAGATTAGGCTTTGTAATCTTTTCTTTTTTAATTACATCGGTTATTTCAATTTTTTCTCCGATTAAATTTTTAAGCTGCTCTGCCACTATCTTGTCATCAATTCTATCTGTCGACAGTGTAAATCCATTCATAGAAATCTCCACTGTATAATATTTTTCTTTTTTAAAACTATTTATCTCATCATCTCTATTCACAATCATTGATAAAGTTGGTGTTTGTACTCTGCCTACACTATAATTTTCATTATATAGACAGGAGTAAAGTCTACTTATGTTCATTCCAACAAGCCAATCAGCTATGGCACGAGCCTTAGCTGAATCAAAAAGATTATCATAATTACTTCCATCTTTTAAGTTGCTAAATCCTTCTTTTATGGAAGAGTCTTCCATTGAGGAAATCCAAAGACGTTTCATTTTCTTCTTACAATTTGCCATCATATATACAAGTCTAAAGATAGCTTCTCCTTCTCTACCAGCATCACAAGCATTAATAATGGTGTCAACTTCATTACTATTCATTAGCCTTTTAAGAATATTAAACTGTTTTTTAGTTGTCTTCGTTACCTCATACTTGTATTCTTTTGGGATAATAGGTAAATCTTCAATTCTCCACTTCTTATATCTTTCATCATACACATCAGGATTTGCCATTTGTACTAAATGTCCAACACACCATGAAACAATATATCCGTTTCCCTCATAATATCCATTATTTCTATTTTTTGCTCCTATAACTTTTGCTATTGATGCTGCAACACTTGGTTTTTCTGCGATTACTAATTTCATTTTTCCTCCTTTAATTTTTTAATAAAAAAATGAGAGATTAAATTTTCAATCCCTCATCTTTTTATAGCTCTACTGATTTTTTATTTTTTCTATAATATTTATTCCATTATCTATTACATCTTCAAACTTTATGTCTCTAACATAAAGATTTTTCTTCGAATAAGAATTCCATCTGTATAAAAAAGCTTGATCCGTTTTTAGCATTCTCATTAAACTTATGATTTTATCTATATCAAATTCTTAATTATACAATCAATCATTTCAACTTAGCTTTACTTATATATTAAGTTTGTGCTGTCGTTTTGTTCATCGTTTTTTATTAAAGTTCCAGAATTCTAATTGTACTTTTTTTATAAATTTACACGATAATTGAGTTTATTGTTGTCCTTAATCTACTGCTTAAATCATTGAGAAGATTAAAATTCATCTTCATCTGGAATAATTTCTGTATCTTCCTTATCTTCAAGATCATAATCCTCCCCTTCAGATTCATAATCATCTTCTAATTCATTATAATCTTGCTCCTCTTCAAAACTTTCCTCTTCATTTTTTTTATAGATTTTGAAGTAATATCCCGCACCCATTACACCAACAATAATTAAACCCATAAATAAATAAAGTCCTACCCCTGATTTCTTTTCTTCTTTCTCCTCTTTCTTCGGTTTTTCCTCCACCAGTTCTTCTTTTTTCACTACTTCTTCTTTTGGCTTTACTTCACTTTCTCCTTCAATCATATTTAGTAGATCTTGTTCTCCAACTTCTGTTAGTAATTGTACATTTTCTTGATTTTCCGAATGATCTACAATGAGGTGCATAGTTTTTCCACTCTTTGTTTGAAAGGTTAAAAATTGTCTAACATCTATTGGATTTTCCTTTTTTTCATCTCTTGATGTTTGATCTTCTACTTTCGGTGTAATATCCTGTCCATTTTTATCTACATTTTCTATAACTGTTCCTCTTGCCTTATTTTCTTTTGTAGCTAATGGATTAATTGCTTTAGTATTGCCACCTTTAACAAGTTTAGATGGCTTTTCTTTTTTATCTACTTGCTCATTTTTTATGTTATTTTCTTGTATTTTCGGCACTTCCTGATAAGGAATTTTTTGACTCTCATTAGATGGTTCATATATATCTTCATCAAATAAGCTTTCTAATTCTTTACTTTTTTCTGGCAAATAAATATCATTTGACTGATTTTTTATTTCATTTTCATTGCTCTTAGCTATGGATATGCTTGGCATACTGAATAGTAAAAGGAGTAGCACTAAGGCTACCCCTAATCTTTTTTTCTTCATAATTCTCTCCTTTTCTTACTTTATATTCTTGAAGACATAAACTGCCTTTCTGCTATTATCCCATTCTATACTTTGATCTTTTTCATCTCTTATATCCCCACAGCTTGCATTAAAAGCTTTAGCTATATTGGAAATAGATGCGTGAATTCTTCCATTTATAATTACAGGTTTAGTGTCAGAATGATAAATGTTTCCTTGACTATCTTTCATAACACCAGTATCTATATTTAATCTTAGAGTTTTTTTAGGTAAGGCTGTATTTTCTTTATTTGAAAAGATAGCCTCTCTCTTACTATCATCATATTCTACATTAAACCCAAGAGTATAAGCTGCATATCTAACAGGTAGCATAATGCGATTATCCTTAATATATGCTTTTACATCCATATACACAGTAGTTTTCTTTCCATCTTTTATAATGTTATAAAAGTTTTTGTCTACTTGGAAAACTGCAAATTCTTTTTCATTTTTAACTTGTTTTTTACCTTGTTGTTCCTCTTGCTTTTTCATCTTGTTAAGATCAAATTGATTTAGGATATTCTTGTCATCAGCTTTCAAAAGTTCGTCCCACTTCTTATCTTGAGATTTCTTATCTTCTTTCTTCTCTTTGTTTTCTCTTTGGAGTTTTAAAAGTTCATCTAATTTCTTAGATAAGTCTTGATTTAGATTTTTATCTTTTTCATCTTTAGCTTGTTTTTCAAGTTCTTCTTTCGATTTTTTATTTGCTTCCTCGATTAACTTCTTTGCTTCTTCGATTTTCTTATCTAATTCTTCTTTTAGCTTTTTAATTTCTTCTTCAGAAGCTTTTTGTTTTTCTTCTAGTTCTTTAATCTTATCTTCTAATTCTTTTTTTGTATTTTCAGAAGATTCTTTTAAACTATCAATAGCCTTTTGAAGCTCTTCAATTTTCTTGCAGCATTCTGACTTAGAATTTTCTATTTCTTTCTTTTTAGACTCAAGTTCTTTTATCTTAGCATCTTTTTCATCAAGAGCTTTTTCTAAGTCCTTAATTCTATTATCTTTATCTTCAATTTCTTTAGTCTTCTTTGCAAGTTTCTCTTCTAAAGACTCGAGCTTTTCTTGCATTTCTTTAATTTTATTTTCGTTTTTATCGGTCTTTTCTTTCTCAGCTTCTAACTCCCATTTTGTAGATGAATAATCTTCTTTTAGTTTTGCATTTTCATATTGTAATCTTTTTAATTCATCTTTAAGCTGAGTAATTTCTGCTATTAGTTCATCATTATTGGAGTTTTTAAGATCCTCAATTTCTTTATTCAATTGATCAATCTTATTGTCTTTATCTCTGATTTCTTCTTCTAGCCTAGCTTTTTCTTGTTTTAGTTTCTCTCCATTATCTTTGCAAGATTCTAACTTTTCCTTTAACTCATCTATCTTTGATTGATCTTCTTGTTTCTTATCATTTAAGTCTTTGATCTGATTTTCTAAGTCCTTAATGTTTTTAGTTAAATCATCAATCTTATTGTCCTTTTCATCAATATCTTGCTCTGTTAGATCTGTTTGAGTATCAATCGAATATTTATTTGGATTGTAAATAGTCATCTTTCCTTGATACATATCATTGTTATAATCAAATTCAAGTTCTACACTATCTACGTTCTTATCAAAGACAAACTCTCCATTTTCAAACCTTAATCCATTAGGAATAGATTTAAATCCTTGATTTCCCTTGAAACCAAAATGATTTTCGTAAAATGGATTTTGTTTTGGTCTATACTCAACTTCTTGATTATGGAATACTCCCTTACTGTTAATATTTGGATTGCCTAAAACTTTTATAGTGTGTAATTTATTTCTTGAAAAAGCATATTGTTCAATTGTCTTCACAGACTTAGGTATAATTATTTCTTGAAGATTATTTCTTTCAAAAGCATTATGTTCAATATTTACCAGAGTATCAGGTAAAGTCACTTCCCTAAGTCCACAGTTGAAAAATGCTAAACCACCAAGATAAGTTAGACTATTTGATAGTTTTACTTCATTTATACTTGCTTCGTAAAAGGCAGCATAACCTAAATGCTTAACAGAATCAGGAATAATTACTTTATCCCAATGTTTACCACGTCCAAATTCTCTTTTATATCTAAGTTCATCGTTTGAATGACTTAAAGAATAATTTCCACTTATAGATTTCGTTCCTTCAGGAAATACTAGAATATTTGTCTTCTCTTTCTTTTCTAAGCCTTTATCACTAAAGGCAATTATATTTCCCTCAGAGGAATACATAAAATCATCTTCCGTCCACTCCACCTTATCATCTGTTTTTGCATATACAGGACTTACAGCAACTATATTCACTAGACTTACAAGTAGCATTATCACAGCTAAAATCCCACTGGTTATTTTTTTCATAAATTTTCCTCACTTTCATTTGTATCTTTTCTTTTAAGTTCTTGTCTTTCTCTATTTTCTTCTTCCTTATTTTTTCTAACAATAAATAAAAATTCATCAAGAGATATTTTTTGACTTCGAAATTCCTTGATGACCTCTAAATTTTCTATTTCTTCTTGTTCCTCTGCTAATAACTGAAGTTCTATTTCAATTTCTTCTTTTTTCTTTCTTAAATTCTTCTGTTTTTCTATGTTTCTAATTAATTTTTTATTCATAGATTTTTACTCCTTCCCCCTTATTTTGGTCTACCAAAGGAATAAAAGTGATTTTTCCAATACCTTGAGTTTATACTGGCATATTGGATAGGATCTCCTGCATGGAGCATCATTCCATTTCCGGCATATATCCCTACGTGAGAAATTGGCGTACCAGAATTATATGTGCCTTTAAAGAAAATAATATCCCCAGGTTTTGCCTCGCTTGGAGATATTGGATTACAATAGTTTTTATAAATAAGCCAAGCTGTAGTTCTTGGCATTCTCTTTACACCAGACTTTGTAAATGACCAACATACAAAACCTGAACAGTCAAAGTTAGATGGTCCACTTGCTCCAAACACATATCTTTTGCCTATATGTTTTTCTGCTTCATTAAATAAGGCTTTGGCAGTTTCAGAATCAAAAGCAAGACCGGGATTTCCAAAGTTTGGATTGTCTATAATCTCTCCCAAGTTCCCATAGCTTGATCCAAAATATCCACTCATATTTCCCTGACTATCAAGTAATGCTAAATAATGAGCCATATTTGTTTCATAGTTTGCAAATTCTTCTCTTGCTATTTCATCAATACTTTTCTTTTTTATAGTTAATGTTAGAATTCTATAGGTATATGGATTTCCTTCACTGTCATATTTTGTAATAGACTTTGAAGTATATTTTTTCTCATACATTTGATTAAATAGTTTTTTTAATTCCTTTTGTATCGCTTCAGCTGACTTAATCTCTCCATATCTTGCTGTTAAATAGCTAAAAAGCTCGTGTAGATCATGACCAACAGAATCTCCTTTTATATGATATTCATCATAATTTGGATAATTTTCTTTAATACTATCTATTTCATCTTGTAATGCATATTCATAACTTGTAAATTCATTATTAATATCCATTAAAACTTCTTCTTTTGATAGATAGCTTGTAGCTATAACATTACTTGTTAATCCTGAAGTAAGACTGCCAACATTGCTAATTCCTTGAAATAGCATAAAAAAAAGTCCTAAAATACAAAGGGCAATTAAAATTTGCTTATATCCTTTGTTTTTTAAAACTTCCAATGTTTTCTTTCCAATATTAGCGAAAGATTTCTTTATTCTATTTACTAAACCTTCCCCGTGTTTCTTCCTAAAATCTCTCTGAAACTTCTTTTTCATAAAAAATCGATTCAATTTATTAGAGTTTTGATAAGCTTTAGTCTTCTTCAATTCTTCAAAATTTCTTTGAAAGAGGAGTTTACTTTCTTTCTTATAAATTTTTCCTTCTAAAGATTTTATTTTCCTTTGAGTTTTTAAAGGTTTTTTTCTTCTAAAATGGCTAATTTCTCTACCTACAACTTCGGTAGTTCTACTAAGCTTATAAGCAGCGTTAACGCCTGCATTATCATCTTTCCCACTATATAGATAGTTTGCCGTCATAGCACTCGCAAAAGTAATAGGTTTTTCTAAACCCGCTTTTTTTGACTTTTTCTTATCCTTAATTAACTCTTTTTCTTTTTTATTCTTTTTCTCATATAGTTTTGATATTTTATCTTCCTTTTTATAAAACTTATCTTTTTCACTTTTGTTATCTTTTTTAGAATGGAATTTAGTTTTATTTTTTGTATCTACCTTATTTTCTTCAGATACATTTTTAGAATCCTGTACTTCTTTTTTTGTCCTGGTGTATTCTTTCTTTGGATCAAAGTTGCTTTTCTTTATAGTATTATCAAAAGCGTCTTTTATTTGTCTTTTCTTTCCCTTGTTTTTATTAGAAATTCCACTATGATTTAAATCAAGTTCATCTACTTCAAGATTCTCATTTTTTATTACGTTTTTTTCCTGTTTGAAGATTTCTTTTTTCGTGCCTATTTTTTCTTGATTCTTTTTATTTATATTATATTTATCTTTATTTTTTTCAGATTCACTTTTAAATCCTTCAGATAGGCTATCCTGTCTAAATTTCCCACTAGAAACCCTACCCATTAGCATATTTTTTTCTTCTAAATTTCTAACTTTGCCTTTGAAATATTTGCTATTTTGTTTTTTATTAGTATTCAGGTCTTGAATTATTTTTTTATCTTCTTCATTTGCCTTATATGATAGATCTTTTCTTCTAAACTTCCCATTTAAAGATTTTAATTCTGCTTTTTCCCCTTTATCCTTAAACTGACTTTGAGATTGATAAAGTTTTTTAAAGGTGTTTTTTTGAAAGCTTTCTTTCCCTTTCTCACCAAGAATAAAATAACCATCCCAATTTTTTCTTTGCACATCAGAAGATGGTAAATACTTATAGTCATCCCTTGTATCCCTATAGGATACATTGCTATCACTAAAGTTAATGTCATAGCGATCTATGACACCATCATTATCTGAGTCCTGTGATAATGGATCATATGTTGAACTTATCTCTCTATTAAAATTCTTATCTTCTTTTCTAAATCTCCTTATTTTTTCCTCTGGCACATCATTAAAACTTTCACTCTCAACGTTTTTCTTCCATTTTAAATTACTATTCCCATTGCAATTTTTTTGAGGAGAAATGCTACTTTTTATATTAGAGTTAGTTGAAATTACTCCATCATTAAAATCTTCTTTAAAATTACTTAGCCTATATTCTCTTTCTTGCCCGTGATATTCACCATATCTACTTTCCTCATTTTCTTCCATTTTTCTATGCTGCCGTTGCGAATATTCCGGCTGATATTCATTATGATAGGAGGCTTCTGCAAATTTTTCCTCATGGATTTTTCTTTGTCTTCTTTCTCTATTTGGCTTTTCTTTTTCTTTGAATAAATCCTGACTATTTTCTTGCAAATGATCTGAGTAATATTTAGAGTTTTCAACATTATTGTCTATGTTGTTCCTGCTTTTTACTTTATTTATTTCTTTTTTTGAAAAATCTGATGGTATCTCTATATTACTGAATTTTTCATTGCTTTCTTCTTTCTTTTCTGATATAAGCTTGGTCTTTGGTACATCTCTTGGGTTTACTTTCCCTTTCTTTTTCATACATACCTCCTATTTCATATTTTTCTCTATCCTTTCTTTAGCTATTTGACAGTAGTCTTTGTTTATGTCAATTCCAATATATTCTCTGTCCATCCTAATAGCTACCATTCCAACAGTTCCTGAACCCATAAAGGGATCAAGAATTAAGCCTTTTTTAGGACATCCTGCTTTTATACAAAGTTCTACCAGTTTTGGTGGAAATACCGCATAGTGTTTTCCTTTAAATGCACTGGTGTTAATAGTCCAAATATCTCTATTGTTTCTAAACTTAGGGACATTATCTCCTATATATTCTCCATACTCTCTTGCTTCATTTATGCTCTGTCTTTTAGCTCCTGTACCTTCTTGTAAATACTTATTATTCTTTCCTCTTGCCCTCATATATCTGTTCTTGCTTATTTCTTTTATTGGTTCTTTCATAGCGTCAAAGTCATAGAAATACTTTCTTGCTTTTGATAGTAGAAAGATATGTTCATAGGACCTTGATGGTCTATCTCTACAAGACTCAGGCATGGCATTTTCCTTATGCCAAATAATATCGCTTCGTAAATACCAACCTTCCTCTCTTAATTTTAAAGCTAGTTGCCAAGGTATCCCCATTAAGTCTTTTGCCTTGTAGCCACTGAGTTTTTCTGTAATAGACTCTTTTTGACCACTTCTTCCTTCTATGTTTTTAGGATCTTTATATTCTCTTTTGCTTCTTGTCCCTGCATAAGAATCTCCAATAACTACCCAAAGTGTTCCTTCTTTTTTTAATACTCTTTTTACTTCTCTAAAGACTTCAATTAATTTATTTAAATATTCCTCCGGACTTTCTTCTCTTTCAATTTGTCCTTCTGCTTTATAATCTCTAAGTCCATAATATGGAGGAGATGTAATACAGCAATCAAATGTTCTATCTGGAAATTCCTTTAGAGCAGAAATTGCATCTAAATTAATAATATAGTTAGTTTTTAACTTCTCTCTGTCTATCAATTTCTATCCCTTCCTTTAATTCTTCTGGTTTAGTTGTCATTAACTTATACAATTTTGTATCTTTAGGGAATCTATCTACAAAAGGTACTATTGTGTTTCCGTAGAATAGTAATCCCTCTCCCTCATTGGAATTTGTTACGTAGGATAACTGATAAAGAGATATATTTAACTTGTTAGCTAAAATTTCCCTATCACCACTAGCTTGATTAAGCATTAAGATAAAATCTGTGTTATCAAATATATTTTCTATTTCAGGACTGGCTAAAAGGTCCTTTACATTTTGAGTTAAACCTGTTGGAATACCTCCCCATTTTCTAAATCTCTTCCAAATTTCTATGGAATATGAGGCTGTTTGTTCTTCTCTTAAAAGCAAATGGAATTCGTCACAGTAATATCTGGTTTCCTTCTTATTTCTATTAATAGTTACTCTATTCCACACTTGATCTTGAACAATTAACATACCTATTTTTCTAAGTTGCTTTCCTAATTCCTTAATGTCATAACAAAGAATTCTATTTCCTGTATCTACATTAGTCCTATGGTTAAATACATTAAGACTACCTTTGACATAAATTTCCATTTCTACCGCTAATTTTTTCCCTACATTTTCTTCTTGTTTTAAAAGTAAATTATATAAATCTTCTAAAATTGGCATATTTTCAGGAATGGGATTGTCGAAGTAATCCTTATATAATATTGGAAGACATCTATCAATTACTGAAGTTTCTTCTGCACTTAATCCTTCCTTTCCTACTACAAGTTCAAACAGTGAAAGAATAAAGTCAGACTTTAAAGATAAGGGATTGTCTTCATCGGCATAGTCTACATTTATATCCAACGGGTTTATATAATCCTTACTTGTTGGCGATATTTTTATAACTTCTCCACCTAATGCCTTAGTTAAATTTCCATACTCACCTTCAGGATCACAGATAATGATGTCATCTTGTGTGATTAAAAAAGCATTGGTAATTTCTCTTTTAGCTGAAAAAGATTTACCGCTACCAGGCGTTCCAAGTATTAAACCGTTTGGATTCTTTAAAAGCTTTCTATCCGTCATAATGATGTTACGACTTAAAGCATTTAATCCGTAGTATAAGCTCTCTCCTTCTAAGCACAACTCTTCTGTTGTAAAAGGAATAAAGACTGCTGTAGAGCTAGTTGTAAGTCCTCTTTTTATTTCGATTTCTTTTTTTCCAAGTGGCAGGGAGGAAATTAGTCCTTGTTCCTGTCTATAGTTAAGATTTTTCAATACACAATTATGCCTACCTGCTATTGAATTTAGTTGAAAGATTATATTACTCAATTTCTTTCTACTTTTTTCCATATTTGTAAACAAAATAGTTATGACAAACATTCTCTCATTATGATTTTGAAGTTCTACCAATAGTTTCTTAGCATCATTACCATAGGTAATTAAATCGCTTGGAAGAATATCAATATCATATCCTGATCTTATAGCCTTCTTATTTTCTTCAATTTTCATTTTATCCAAGTCTGTTATTTTTCTCTTAATCATCTTTATAGCTTCTGTTTGATCAATGGAATTTATATGAAATGTTACAATCATATTTTCTTCAACCCCTAAAAATTCTTATAATAATCTATCTGATAATTCAGGTGCTAGAATTTGTAGAAAGTTGACTTCTCCAAAGTATTCTCCAATTTTAAATTGATTGTTAGATGAAAAGTTAAATGATGCTGGTACTATATAATCCTTAGTAGATAGTCCACTATATTTTAGGTCTTCAAAGGAAAAAACAAAATTCTTATTCGGATTTAATATATCGTGAATAACCTTTAACCTTTCATATCCACTTAATACATAAGCTTTTACTCCCATCTTCTTAAAGTTATTTAATATATCCATTTCCATTCTTTCAAGTCTTGTAGTTGCCTCTTTTAAATCTTGTGCTTGTAAGCTAAAGGTGATATACATATATTTAGTAAGTCCATTATTTCCTTTTTGACTCTGATTTTTTAGCATTTCCCTGTACTCTTTTCGTATTTCATTATATGAATCGTTTCTATCCGGAACATTGATGTTTTTTTCTACTTCTTCATTTTTTCCTATGCGATTAATATATGAAAGTTCTATATCAACACTTGGATCAAAATAGTTTAAAAAACTTGAAAATTCATTAAATATACTTTCCTTATCTTCTTCTGTTGAAAGCTGGTAGTTAATATCTAAAAAACGAATCATTTTATTAAATTTGTTCTTCTCAACTTGGCAAATCCCATTTCTCAACATTCTTAAATAAGGGATTGTTTCCTGAACGCTCTTTTTCTTCTTCCCACCAAAAAAGGAAAGCTTCTTTTTGGGCTTTCCTTTTTCTTTAGAAATATTTGCTTTTTTCATCTTTTTTTGACTTATACTAATGCTTTTTAAATCTTCTTTTTGTTTTTTTAAATTTCTTTTTTCTTGATTTAATTTTTTCTGTTGTTTTTTCTGTATTTGATTCATTTACTCCTTTCCTTTCTTTGTTTCTTTATATCATAAATACATTCTGTCTTGTATATCCTTATACTTGTCTGTCTTTTCTTATCTATAATATACTTTAAATATTTTTCAAAATAGATCCCGTCCTTTTCATAAAGAGTTGCAAATATTATAGGAAAAGACACACCTATCATAATTAACATAGATAGGTCATTAGGCAGCACTTTTTTTACCATTAAATATACTGGAAAGCCTATTAGACCTGCAATTGTAAAGCCAATTAATTGTCTTTTTGTTAGATTTAGAGCTACCTTTGTTTTTACTTTTGTTAAGTCCTTTGGGACATTTACATAAGCCATTATTCTAAACCCTCTAAGTATAAGCCATATATATCTTCTCTGTCCAGATCTTCTAATGATTTTCCCATATTCACTGCTATTTCTAAGACTTTTTCATCCGTTTCTTCTCTATTATCTAAAACTTCCGATATTTTTCTTATAATCATTCTATTTTGTATTTCTCTTGTAATATATCCTCCTATTAAAAGTATTGGGAGTCCTATTGTTCCAAGTGTTTTTAAATTAATTTTATTGTCTTTTTTTCTTCTAATTTTCATCATCTTCTCCTTTTTTATTAATGAGCATTTAAAATTGATTTTGCAATACTTCCTGATTTCATCATAGTTATACCAAGTATTAAGGTGTATCCTAGTAATTCAAAAATACTTTTGTGTATGTCTGATATATTTAAAGTCTTAACAAGTACGGCATAAATTCCTACGCATATAAGTAAGAATAAACCTTGCAAGCCAAGTGCGAAGAGCCCTCTTATATAGTTTGTTCCAATACTTCCCCATTCTTTATTACCCATTGTGGCAAAAGGTATGGCGCAAACTGAAGTATAAATATATATTTCTATCATCCTGCCGTATAGAATAACTGTAATGAGTATTGATATCCCTTGAATTATCATCTTTACAATTGCTGTCTCTAATACTATAGTCATTAATTTTCCTATTGACTCTCCTTTTAGGCTATCTACCATATTAGCTATATCACCTGGAGAAACTTTTGCACTAGCATTTGCCACACCTGCTGCCTTTCCTATTAAATTCTGTGCCACATCAAATACTGCCATAGAAAAGTCAAAAGCATGAGATACAAGCCATACTGCTATCCACATTTTTATCATATATTTAAAAAAATCAAAGGTATCTGTGTCATGCATATTATTTTTGTTCATTACCATTTGAATTAATTCAATACATAGTACAGCCGTTATGATAAGACCTGCTATGGGAAGTATAACATTTTCTGAAATAGACTTTATGAAGTGAAAAACCTCCGAGTTCCATCCGCTCGGAGTCTTTCCTACCTCATTTGCTATCGTTGATACTTTGTCATTTATATCAAGGAGCATTCCGCTTAAATTTTCCTTGATCATATCAATAAGTATCTCCGAAAAAAACTCTTTGATCTTATCTACTATATTAAACATTTTATTTTAACACGTTTGCTAATAGCGGTATTAGTTTTAAACCTATGAGTACAATTCCCCCTCCAGCCATAAGCTGCTTTATGCCTTGAGATTTAGCACCAGGGTTGTCATTCCCATAACCTTCCATCAGGTTGATAACACCCCATGCTCCAAGCCCTGCACCAATTGCTGTAACTAATATTTTTAATACATTTACTGCTTGTGTAAAAAATTCCATTTATATTTCCTCCTCTTTTTCTTATTTTTCAATTTTATTTATGTGCTTTACGATAAAATTTTTAAATGTCTTGTCTTCTTTTTTTGTTTCCTTAAAATATCCAAAAATATGGATGTATTCTCCACTTTTAAATTCCTTAACACTTTTTGCCTTTTCTCCGTAGAGATTACAGTAGATATATTCTTTTTTAACCTTTTCTTCTTTGTTCTTTCTAACTATTGTGAAGTTAGCTACTTCTTTTTCTCCTTCCTTTGTATCTATTGAAGTTGTTTTTATTTCTCCTACTAGATTTCCATTAATATTTATCATTTCTCTATCCATTAATTTCTTCTCCTTAATCTATAAATTTCAATTAAAAAAGCGACTGAACTTATATTTCAATCGCTAAATGTCTTATATATTAAATTATTTTAAGTAGGACTTCTTATCCTTACCATTTTAACCTCCTAATTTTGAGTATAAAAAAAGACGATAGAGTTTTTAATTTCTATCGCCTAACATCTATCTGTATTAATTTTTTTCATTCAAAAAAATAGTTTCTGTTTACTTGTGATAGTCTTCTATTTTATCCTCATATTTTTTTATAAGTTCTCGTGAATAAACTTTTTTGTTTTTTGAATCTCTAACTTCTTTCCAAAGAATGGAGGCTACTTTTAATTTATTCGAGTAGTTGTAACTATTTTCGTCTGCACAGAAATCCTTTAAAAATTTATTCCATTGACAAACCGAATTATCATACTTAGCATAATTTGATTTCCCATAATAAACTTTTAGCATATCTTGAATTGTAAAACTCAAATCATTTTCTCTTTTTACTTTTCTCCAAGCAGTAGCCATATCAGCAGTAAATTTAAATGGCGAAACATCTGTTAAAATTGAGAAATACTCTCTGAAATGTGTGTTAAAGGAGAACCCGCATTCAAGTAATGGAGTATCTAAGGTAATAGTTTCTACTTGTTTCTTTTCATTTTTTATTGATGACTTTTTAATCAAATCACCCTTAAAGTACTGCTCAATAATATAATTGAGTTCCTGTTTTGTACCTCTGTATTCTAATCCTAATGTCTTGCATATCTGTGAAAGTTCTTCATGATACCAATAGTATTTATTAAACTCATCAAACGATGTGATTTTATCAAACTCAGGTCTACTTTCTATCAATATTTTATCTCCTTAAACTAATTTACCTAATTCTTTTCCCAATTTTCATTTTCTTACGCCATTCTGGTGCTAATCCATCATCAGACCAATATTCATCCATTTCAATAATCAAATCATCTTTAAGATGAATAAAGCTTACTACATGAAAAGACTCACTATTATCTCTTGGAAAGACTCGGCAAGCCAGAATAATAGTATTTGCATTTTCTTCGATTCGTTCTATTTCTCCATTCCAGTTTCCTGGATATTCACAATTTGCTTTTATATACTCATCTAAGGTAAATACCTCATTTGTGCAATGCCATTTTATTACAGCATTTCTTTGAAAATATTTCATAAGATCTTCTGCATTTTGTGATAAAACTGTTTTGAAAAATCTATTTGTGTCCATAATTTAAAATCATCCCTTTGAAACTTTTTCATTGAATAGATCTCCACCAACCACTAATTTTCCTGTATCAACATTATAGATATTAAGATAAACTTGATATAGAAAATCCAATTTCCGTATAAATACAGCAATTAAGCATTATTCATCTATTAAAAAATCAACTGTTTTACCATGTATTTACTATGATTGAATATGATTCTTGATATGACGAAAAAATATAGGGAGATTGCACGTATGATGAAATCGTGTGTCTCCCTCTAACAAACTATCTAAAATTTTCTACATTTATAACTCTGGAAAAGTAACTGCACAAATTCATGTTGTGAGTTACCATGATTATAGTAATTCCCTTTTCATTCAATTCTTTCAGAAGTTTCATCACTATCATTTCGTTCTCTTTATCAAGTCCAGAAGTTGGTTCATCAGCTAATATAATCTGGCTTCCTTGCAAAATTAATTTAATAATTGCAATTCGCTGCTGCTCTCCACCGCTTAGCTGATATACTTTTTTGTTAAGCATATCACTCAACTCAAATTGCTTCAAATACTCATTGATTATTTTCAGCTTTTCTTTCTTTTTCATTTTTTTATATTCAAGAGCTAATTTTAAATTCCATAATACGCTTTCATCTTCTATTAGTCCATAATTTTGAAACAGATATCCTATAGTATATCTCCTCAAAATCATAGCATTTTTGCTGTTTACGGACAAATTTTGATGACTATCAATAGTGATTGTTCCCTCAGATATATCAGTAATCAATCCAATTATATTTAAAAGTGTCGTTTTGCCTGCACCACTTTTGCCTACAAGTCCTACAAACTCGCCCTTTTCTATTTCTAAAGATAAATTTTCAAATAGAACCTGATTTTTTCCATATTCTTTTTTGATATTCTTCAATGTAATCAATGACATACTTACGCCCCCTTTTCAATCTCATATAAAGAGTTTAAGATATAAACTCTATAAAGCAACTCGCAGAATATATAGTCAATAAGTATAATCGCAAAAAGACAAGCAAAATAATAATTTATAACAGTTAATACGCCCGATATAATTAGTTCGATACCCCAAAAAATATAACGATTTTTCAGTGTTCTAAAATGAGAAAATCCTAAAATCTCTTTTGCTGCATATCTCTTTCGATTTACAACAATGTCTACATAGTTTGAAATATACAAAATAAACAGTAAGGAAACTATAAAGACAATCGTAAACATAGTGAGCGTTTTAAGAACAAATTTTACATTTTCAAGTTGCATTAAATAAGGTGTAAGTAATGTTCCGGCTGTAACTAATTTCTCGAAATTATATTCTGCTAACAGAGAAGAAAATTCTTCTCTTGACTCCATTTGAAAAAATAGACATCTTCTATTTAAGGAATCCAAATAGTAAAGCCCTCCAAAATCGCCCGTATCAACAATGATAATTGGGTCAGTCATGTCTGAAAAACCATTTTCTGTATTAACTTTTACCGTAGAATCATCATCTATATAGACAACATTAAATTTATCAATAGATTTTTCTTCTCCCGGTATTTTATAAAATTGATCGTAGTTCATCAATCGGAAATATTCTTGCTTAATATATTCTTTAATAGAATTTTCATCGCTCTTATATTTATGAGGAACTAATACTGTTGGCTCATTAAATATATCCTCTCCCAATAGTTTTCCATTGAGCCTGATATTTGAGAATTCACTCAGATAATTTCTATTTGCTATAACAAGCTGTTGTTCATAATAGGGGCGTGATGTCTGTAAACCACTGTCCTTCTTAAAATCACAAAGTAAAGAATGGTTATGATTGTACATTTCTAATGTTTGTTCAGAGTAGCTTTCTAATATGTCTATGTTTGCTAAGGCATAATCATATTCTGATGAATTAAAGCCATTAGCGGTATAATATCCATCCAGATACTTATAATCTAAAACAGCTTGTTGGCTTTGTTTAAATGAGTTTCCTTGATTTAACAATGAAATAATAGTAATCGTGATTATTACTGAAAAAACTATTTTTACAGCCTGAACTATAATGTTTATGCCGCTATTTAAAGTCTTATTTTTTATCATTGCTTCCAAAGAAACAAATTTAATTAAAATACTTGTAATTAAAACACAAATTATATTTATAGCTAAAACAATAGTAAAGAAAAGTATACTTGTTGCTAAATAAGAAAATTCAAATCGGTTTGTTAATGCGTAATACAAATTTAGCAAGCAAATTAATACTGAGCATATTACAACAAAATATTTTATTATACTAGCAATTTGCTCTTTTAAAATATGCACAGTAGAAAAGCCCATACTTTTTTTAATACCTATTTTTTTCAAACTATAGGATGTATAAATACAGTATATTATTTGAAGCACAATATACAAGATTACAAAATTAAAAAGATTCAATTTTAACACCATACTATACGGTATAGCTTCATTTTCAAAATCACTTATTGCAACAGACAGTTGAGATGCTATCTCTTTTATTTCATCGGATCGTAAGTCTGTATAGAATACACCAACACTATCTAAAAAATCTTCCTTTTGCAATTCATGATATTGAAGCGAAATAGACTTAGATATAGGTTGCTTTTGTGCAAATTCATTTAATGGATAGCAATATAAATCATAAACGGATTTATCTGTAGAAGTGAGCGTATTATTAATAAGTTCTAATTTGTTTTGAGAATATTCTTCTGTAAATATTTTATAAAATTTGTCGAGAATTTCTGGAGACGTTTCTTCTAAAACATACCCCTTCAAATTCTCGGAAGAAATGTTATTCTTTTCGTAAATGTTGTAAATAGAAGTATTAAAAATATATGCGAAGAGTATTATTTCAAGAAAAATAAAAATCTTTAAAAATTTTTTCATAACCTACGCCCTTTCTCTAAATAAATATACAAAATAAGGCGTGGCAAATAGCCCCGCCCTATGTGTTTGAACAGATTTACTTAATAAGGATAATAATCATACCAGGATGTTTCGTTCGCCCACCAAACCCTCTTTGCATCTTTGTAAGCGTAGTTTGATAAGAATCCACTAGTATATGTATTCCCGCCGACCTTTACAGTTGCCTTTACCATATAGTTACGACTAATACCTGCTCTACGACCGATTTCGGAATATACAATGGTGTCTGTTTGTCCCCCATTATAATACAAATCCCCACGCGCTACATCAATAGCCCACGCTGTAATTGGTGCACTCATCACCATAACTGCTGCTACAAGACCAACTACTTTCATCTTCATCTTCTTTGCTGTCATTCGCTAGATCTCCTTTCCACTTTTTATGGTTTTGTGCCACGTACTATTTCTATCAGTTTCATTATAACACATCTTTAATATGATGTCAAACGTTTTCTTTTTTATTTTATACTTTACACCTATATATCTGTTTCAATTTGTACATAATGCATAAAATTCTAAAGCCGATATTAGTATTTTTCCTGATTGTACTTTTGGAGTAAAAACGAAGTGTCTGTGATAAATTCCCTTTCAAACTTTATAGGAATTGTATAATATAGATGTTTATTTTCCTCTTGTCCGCTACAAACAGAAAAGATAAATCTCTGTCAAGAGCCTGCCACTTATTTAGAAGTGGTTCTTACACTCTTGATTTCGCTTTTTGTTTGCTGTATCTTCTGCAAAGAGGGAAAAGGTTACTTGTCATCATCAAAGCAGCAATTCTTTAACGCTTCCTGTAAAAGCTCCATATCTTTTTTTGAGCCTGTGTCTATCCTTTTAAAAGTATAGTAAGGTGTTCTATATTTGTGTCTATCTGTGCTTTCCCAAAACATATCCATACTTTATATATCATCATAGCAGTCTAATATTCTTAAAATTTTTAAATGCTGATAAATTCTTTACCATGGTAAAAGTCGAATGCTTCTATATTTTTCCTCTGATATAGTCGATTATATATTTAACCTATTTATTTTATAACTTGATTTTAACTTTACCCTATCTCTATTTGTTAGATACTCTTCAACATCAAACAAGTTTTTCTTATCATAGTCTTCCAACAACTTGTAATTCTTATGTTTTGTGATATCAAACTTATCAGATAAGAAAGGTCTTACTCCTCTTAACTGATAAATACACTTACCACCATCCATTACAGTTATTTCAATAAAATTTTATAAAACTTTATTAAGATTTTCTTTGATTCCTTATAAATCAAGTTTAAAGGACTATAAGAATTTAAATCTCTTGTTCAAATTCATCTTCAAAACTAATAATATCGTTAGGAGTGCAAGATAGAGCCTTACATATTCTTTCTAAATTCTTAAATGTAATTGGTTTATCCTTGCCCATTTGTGCCATAACATTTGTTGTAAGTCCTGCCATAACTATTACATCTGTTTTCTTTAATCCTTTTTTTGGTAACTGTATCCATAATGGTTTATAGTTAAGTGCCATAATATTCCTCTTTTTCTTCTTTTTTAACCTTTCCTTCTTCTTTGTTCTTTCTAACTATTGTGAAGTTAGCTACCTCTTTTTCTCCTTCCTTTGTATCTATTGCAGTTATTTTTATTTCTCCTACTAGATTTCCATTAATATTTAGCATTTCTCTTTCCATTTGTTCTATCTCCTTTATTCCATAAAAAAAGCGATAGTTTTCTCTATCGCTTCTACTTCTAATTCATTAATATTTCATTTTTCTCTGTATCTTATTTTTTCGGCTCATCTCGTATATATTTCATCCTTCCTCCTTTGGGCATAAAAAAACACCGAAATGTTTTTTTCGGTGTAAATTTCTCTATTTAATTTTATGGTTTTAGTAGTTCTTTCCAGTTTTCTATAAAGCCAACATGTCTTAATTCAATATTTTCATATCTTGCTATTAGTGCTGTTAGATCATGATAAAATTTTTTGTAATTTTCTTCTTCGGAAACTATTTTAAGATTAACTAATGTAGCAAATATTGTATTGTTTGAAATATTATTTTTTAAATATTCTTTATATAGCTTTGGTGATTTTGTAAGCTTTGCTCCATATAGCCTGCCATAATGGGCACATATATTTCTTATATAGGCAAAATTTTCTATCCAAGATTCAAAGTAATGGTAGTCTGTATGAAAGACTTTTGCAATTTTACTTTTATCTTCATTTTTCATATTCTTATACATTTTAGATAAAGTTCCAAAACTTGCTACTTCTATCACTGCATAGAGTGGAATTTCTCCACCTTCATAATTGTCTTTAAAGTTTTTTATAAATGGTGAGCGTCTATTTCTTTTAACTTCCCTTGCTAATTCTTCTAGTACCCTTTCTTGTTCCTTTTGTTTCTCAAAATTATTCATATCTTTATATGAAAAGTTCCCATATCTTAAAGAAAAATAGTTTGTGATAACTGCTCTTAAAGAAACTTCAATATGCTCTATTGTTTCAAATATAAGCTGTCTAAGTTCTCTATCAAATTTATATAAACTTACAATATCTTCAAAACTTATTCCTGATATATATCTTCCATCTTTTTTTAATGTGATACTATAAGCTTTAATCAGCCTGTAATAGGATATTCTTCCAAGAATTTTCTTAGCATAAGTTTTATCTTCTACTAAAAGTCCTAAGTCTATTAAGTTTTTTACTTGATTTTCTATACTAATCGGTTCTTGATGAATTTTTTTCATTTTTTCTCCTAAAATCAAATGACCCGACTTGGTCCGCATTGTTAAGAGGCGTGTCGGGTACTGTTGACATTATTATATGTTATAAAATATTTTTTGTCAAGTATTTTCTTTTAATCTTTCCTAATATCTATCTTACTTCTTATTTAATTTTAAATTTATTCATCTAATATTTCAACTACCATACTTTCTTTTAACTTAACCTCATCTTTTCTCTGTAGGTATTTCTCTATGTCAAATATATTTCTCTTGTCATAATCTTCAAGGAACTTATAGTTCTTATGTTTGGTTATGTCAAATTTATCTGAAAGAAATGGTCTAACTCCTCTTAATTGGTAGATACATTTCCCACCATCCATTACAGTTATTTCATCTTGACTCATTAATTCTTTTCCAGTTTTTTGATAGTTTAAACCAAAACTCTTTTGATTTGATCTTGTTTCTGATGTGTTATATAGGTCTATGGTTTCTTTGCCTAGGCTTTCAGATAATTCTTTTAATGTTGTTCTTTCTTTGCCTCCTAAAAATAACGTCGAATCACAATTGCCAACTATGGTATCTGCATTATCTTTATAGATACTTTTTAGTTGTGATTGTGCTTGTAATATTATACAAGCTGATATTTCTCTACTTCTAATAGTTGCTATCAGCTTTTCAAATTTAGGAATTAAGCCGATATTTGCGAATTCATCAAGTAGGCATCTCACATGAATAGGAAGTCTTCCGCCATATTCATCATCTGCTTTATCACATAATAGATTAAATAATTGTGAGTACATTATTGATACTACAAAGTTAAATGTATCATCTGTATCTGATATTATTACGAATAAAGCTGTTTTCTTTTCTCCAAGTGTATCAAGCTCCAGTTCATCTTCTCTCATTAAGTCCCTAAGTTCCTGAATATCAAATGGAGCAAGCCTTGCTCCACAGGATATAAGGATTGATTTGGCAGTTTTTCCTGCTGCAAGTTTGTATTTCTTATATTGTTTTACTGCGAAATGGTTTGGCTTTTCTTTTTCTAATGCTTCAAACATATAGTCTACTGCATTTTTAAAATTTTCATCTTCTTCTCTTACCTCACTTGCATCTATCATAGCAAGTAGAGTTGTAAAGTTCTGTTCTTCTTTAGGAGCTTCATACCAGATATATCCTATAAGTGCTGTGTAATAGAGTTTTTCAGCTTTCACCCAAAAATCCTCAGTTGATTTTTCTCCTTCTCCCTTAGTATTTGCAATTATTGTTTGTACTAATTTCAAAATATCTTTTTCACTTTTCAAGTATGCAAAGGGATTATATCTCATGGATTTTTTAAAGTTTATTGTGTTTAGTATTTTTATCTCATATCCATTTCTTTCCAACATTTTCCCACATTCCAAGACTAATGTTCCTTTTGGATCGGTTACTACATATGAAGAGTGCATTTGCATGAGATTTGGCTTTACAAAAAACCTTGTTTTACCACTACCAGAACCTCCAATTACCAATACATTTTTATTTCTCGCATATTTTGGATTTTTAGGTCTATTGTTCATGGTAAGTCTTTCAGTTTGAGTTAATAGCACATTGTTTTCAAACTTCTTGTCAATGTATGGCTCAATGTCTTTTTCATTTCCCCATCTTGCCGACCCATATTCTCTGCCCTCTCTAAACTTTTTTGCATTTTTCTTTTTCTGTATAAGGATTAACTTAATAACTACTGATAGAATTAGACTGGGTATCATGTTTTTTATTTTTAATGATGGAATATAGTTTAAAGTATCTATTTGACTAAAAGCTACTAGAATTCTATCTATTATATCTCCTCCTACATAAGAGTTGACATGGCTTGCAAAGATATTTCCTATATAAAAAAATAAGAGGTAAGGAAGATTTTCTAATACAAATTTCTTCTTATCTCTTATCTTAAAAACATTTTTTATATCTTTTATTATTTCATTTAGTATTTTCGAATTAATCACTTCCTCTCCATAAAAAAGAGTAGATTTCTCTACCCATTAGTATTTTATTTATCTTTTTTATATCTTATTACTGGAACTTGTTTTATTTTTTTACCTATCTTTTTTCTTTCCAAGACAAAAATCATATTTTCATTTCTTTTAAAATATCCTAAATCTTTATGGTAGCTTATACCACACTTGCAATGTAGTAGGCCTATAAATTGTTGTTTCATCTTTCTTTTACATTTTGGGCAAATATTTTTCTTCATTTCATACACTTATACTTTACTTTCAAAGGTAGCTTTTAGTTTCTTTCCTAATGCTTATGTTATCATTTTTTATCTATATATAAGAGAAATTCTTCTACTGGATGATTCCAATCTTCTTTTTCATAGTATTCAACAATAAAGCTATTCATGCCTTCTCATCATATATATTATATATCCAAGTGTTTTTATTATAAACTTTGTTCCTGATGTTTATGTTTAACCTTATCTCTGTCAATAGTATCTTTGACTTTATCCTTGAAGTTATTAAGCCTTTCTATTAAAGATTTTCTTTTTCTTGACTTATCTTTATTAAATTTCTGGACTGTCTTTTTAAAAGCTTGTTCCATTACTTTTATATCTTTTGCTTGAAAAAAGATAATGTTGTTTCCATTTTCTAAATCTTTCTTTATGGAAAATTTCACCCCATATCTTTTTAATTCTTTTTTCAATGCTTTTAAGTCTATGTCATTTAATTCTAAGGTTTCTACTTTACCTTTTTTTACAAGGTCTTTTACTTTTACTTTTTTAAATTTTTCTAAGGGTCTTGACTGTTCTGTCTGTGCTTTATGTTTATTTATTTCTAATATTTTCTTCATCAAATTTATAACTTGCTTGGCTGTTACTATACTTGCTTTTTTTACTATGGCTATTGTTCTGCTATTTATATCATCATTTTGCATTCACTCACCTACTTTCATTCTTTTTTTAATATTTCATAGGCTAATTTTGATTTCTCCTTCATTTTTTCTATTCTTCTATTTTCTCCTGTAAATATAATGGGACTGCATATTTCAAGTATCCTTGAGTAAATTCTTTTATCTTTTATAGTTTCAGGATTAGTTAAAGCTGATATATTTAAGTTTGTTGTTATAATTAGAGGTTTCCCACTTCTATATCTACTATCTATTATGTTAAAGATATGCTCAGCTGCAAAATCTGTATCTCTTTCCATTCCAAAATCATCAATAATTAATAGTTTCTTATGATTTAGGTTATCTATATACTTACTCTTATCAATCTCAAAGTTAGTCATATCATTTAAAATTACTGAAAAATTTGTCATTTTGACTGATATTTCTTTTTCTAGTAAAGCATTTGCTATAGCACTTGCAAGATATGTTTTTCCACATCCCACATTCCCTGTGAGAATTAATCCTATATTATTTTCATATATTTCATCAAATTTTTCCACATAGTTTTTTGCTACTTTTTCATGCTCACTATCTTTGTCCATATTTTTAAAATTCCAATTTAATAGGATAGGATCGGAAAAACACTCTTTTTTTAAGTGTTCAATTTTTAAAAGCCTTTTATTTTCTTTTCTTTTTTCTTCCTCTAATTTTTGTCTTTCTTTTTCACATTGACATAAAATACCAACTTTTTTTATTTCTCCAAAGAAGTCTATTTCTTTTTCAATTGGTGTTTTACATTTTGCACAATATTTTAATCCTGTTTCTTGATCTATATAACTCCTATTTTCTTCATCATTTGATGGACTATTTGTTTCTGCATTTTTTATTTTCTGTTCTAGGATTTCTTTTATTAATTCCATATACTCATCTCCTATCAAGTATTTAAAATTTCTCTCCAAATATCCTCATCATTACTATAGTCATAATTTTCTCTTTTCTGATCTTCTCTCTTTATGACTTCTATGTTTCTAATATTTTCATCTGCATTGTATAAGAGAGTCAGTAGATAGGCATTAATGTTTTTAATATCCTTTGGAGCATTTTCTCTTAGGTATTTCAAAACATAGTCTATGTGTTTATAGTTAAGACTTAGAAATCTATCTTTAAAATTTTCATTGGATATATGCCTCCCTCCTATTTTAATCTTTGTAAAGCTAGTTAATGCCTTTACAAGTACATTTATCATTACATCTACTTGCTTCTTTTCTTCTATTCTTACTTTTTCAAAGGTTTCATAAGATATATTCTTTTTTATAGTTTCTTTTAATTCTTCCTCCTCCAAAGTTTTTTTTGATTTTTCTCCTAGCTTTTCTAAGGGGGATATGGGGGTGGTATTATTATAATCAGTATTATTAGTTTCAGTATTATTAATATTAGTATTATTAGAGTCCTCTTTTGAAACTTCTTGAGGTTTGTTTTCTAAACTTCCTGAAGTTTGTTTTTTAAACTTCTTGAGGTTTGCTTTTGAAACTTCTGTAGTTTTATTATTTTCTGTGTAAATAAAGTTCTTTACATAGAGTAAATTTGGCTTTCCAAGTCCTAACCTCTTTTTTTCTAATAATCCTATCTCTTCAATTTCTTTCATTACTTTGACCGATTTATTTCTCCCCCAATTTAATACTTCCATAATTTCTTCTATGGTATAGATGATGTATACCTTGTTTTCTTCATCTAACCATTTATTCTTAATTGACAAGCTCATTCTATCGAGTAGAATTCCATAAAGAATTTTTGCTTCTACGGATAGTTTTTTAAAGTTTAAGTCGGTAAATAAAGTTTTGGGAATCCTAAAAAATGAATATTGTTCTGCTTCATTGCCATAATAGTATTCAAATTTAACTATTTCTTTCATCATAACCCCCTTTCTTTTCATATAAAAAGAGATAGCTTTGATTTTGCTATCTCTTTTTCATCGTTTTAATCTATTTATTTTTATATTTAAATTGCTTTTATTCTTTCATTCACCTCTTCTATCACTTCTATAATAAAATATCCTAGCACTTGTAAACCATAAGGACTAAAAAGATATGCTAGTATAATTGCCTCTATTGCGAGTGCTTTTTCTCCATGATAAACAGATCCCAAAAATCCCATAATAGCGATAAATGAAATCAGTTTAAAAAATATTGTACTAAGTCCTAATACAAACGTTAAAAATAGAGTGATGATACTTAACGCTATACTAATAGGAAACAATATGATTTTGAAAAAAACTCTAAATATTATCATATTATCTTCAATCCTTATTACTTATGTTTTCTTTTCTTTTTTGTTAATTTAATAAAAAAGATGACAGACTTAATCCTAAATCGTCTTGTTTAAAAGTTTTGTGGAAGCTTTAAACTTTGATTTTAATGGATTTATTGTATCTGTCATCATTATATCACTGTCCCCACAACCACTTTCTCCAATAAAAGCAACTACTTCTCCCTTTTTAATTTCTAAATTAATATTCTTTAGAGTATCTTTCGAATCCTTTTGATATGAGAAGCTTAAGTTTTTAAGTTCAATCATCTATATTGCACCCTCCAAAAGATATAGCCCCAATGTTACAAAAATCGTTAATATTAGTATAATGTAATCATTTATTCTAAATTTAATAACTCTTCTTGATGTATGAATTCCCTTTGCTGAAATACCTCTAACTTCTGAAGCTGCAGCCAATTCTTCTGAAACATTAGAAGAAGAAAACATCATAGGTACGAAGAGATATTCCATCGTTGTAAAGGGCTTTTTAAATGAAATAAGCCCCCTTAATTTTAGTGAATCAATAATTTCTAAAAACTCACTTTTAACTACTGGAAAAAATCTCAACATAAAAATTAATGGTAGCGCTATATTTCTATGAACTTTAAATTTTTTCATAAATGCCATTAGCTCCCCTGGAGATGTTTTTACAATTGGTATTACAGATAAAAAAATCACCAGAGATCTGAGAACAATAAAAAGAAACATATCTGGAAGCATAACTCCAAATCCATTACCTTCAGATATAGTCCTCATTAAACTTATTAATATTATTACAATAGCAATTCTTGCAGCAATTTTTAAATATCCTAATATCGTACTATAAATTATTAGGATGGCGGTTAGCAAAAAAAATACAGTATCATTGGACAATACTGATGCCAAAAATACTGTACATAAAAATACCGCAAACTTGGAACGTAGATCCAAATGCATTACTTTATTATTCCTGTCTTTTTAAAATGTTTTTCTGTCATTTTATATCCTAAATAGCATCCACAAATAGCCGCCACTACTGTAAGTGCTAAAGAAATACAAACCCATTTAGGATCTGTATAATACTTTGTCTGAATTTGTATTTGTTCTTCAGATACTCCTGTTTTAAGAAAAGCATCTCTAAAAAACCAAATTTCACTCATACCATGGGCTGCTCTAGTTAGTGATGTGATAATCCAAGCAATAGTAATTCTCTTTGGATCTCTATAACTATCTTTACCTAAAAGTGCCAGTTCTGCAAGAATTCCTCCGCCTAAAAACCAAGGGAACATAAAAGGACCCATGAAAAGTGCAGCCATTATCGCATGAAGTAAATTATAAATAAGTGCCACTCCAGGCTTTCCAACTCTCATAGCCATATAATAGAAAAATGGTCCTAAAATTAATGCCACAAATACAGCATTAAGAATCATATTAAAAAATAAAGATGCACCAGTTATCATGGAAAAGGCAAGAAAAACTACAATCATTATTGCCGAAAAAATACCTATAGTCGCTAGGTCCTTTATTGATAATCTTTTTGTGTTATCCATAAAAATTCCTCCTTCTTTTTTGATTTATATTTATGATAACAATTCGTCTTTTTTATTTCTTGACCAATTAGACTTAAAAAGCTATTTCAGACAATTTTTTATATTCAGAAGGAGTAATATTGTATTTCTTTTTAAAAGCATTTGAGAATTTTGAATGATCAGTATAACCAACTTCTATTGCAATCTCAGTAATTGTAAGAGATGAATTTTTAAGTAGTTCTGCTCCCTTCTCGAGTCTATTTTTTATTATAGTTTCGTTTATTGTCTCTCCAAAAATGCTTTTATAACAATTTTTCATTGTAGTTATTTTTATATTAAAAATTTCCGATAACTCATCATATGTCAAAGTTTTGTTAAAATTGTTAGAAATATATTCATTGATTCTCTTTACTATATCGATGTTACTCTTAAGAAAATATTGTCTTTCGCTATAATATTCATTGTTCTTAATAGTTTTTAAATATAAGAACAATTCTTGAAATTTAACCTTTAAATATTCAATAACTACATCTTCTGGAACTTTATAAATTTCATAAAAAATATGCTTTATTTCAGGTGTAGATCTTTGAATAAAAAGTTTATCATTCTGGCACAATTCTCTAAGTATTAAATCATAACTAATCCCATACATCTTTTCTAAATTATGTATTTCATCATCAAACTCTGAAGGTGTTATATAAAAAGTTACACCATGATAATGATTTATTGGAAAGAAAGACTCCTTTGATCTATTGTTTAAAGGATTAATTGCAAAATCTCCAGCCTCCATATATGTCACAGTACCATCTCTTAAAATACATTCAAATCTTCCTTCTCTACAGTGATTTATTTCGTATCTTTTGTCATAATTTTTAGATTCATATATATTTGAAGTTATTTTAGAAGTATGCCTGTCGTTATAAAAAACTTTTATACCTTTAAATACATCATATTCAGTTACAATATATTTTTCATCTTCTGATTTATTGAATTGATAAATTTTTCCCTTTTTATTTTTAATTATCTCATTTTTGTTTCTTCCATAAAGATGACTCATAAAATCCATGACATCGACCTCAATTCTAAATTGATATGTATTATCATATTTATTGTATCAAATTTATTAGAAAAAATTAATTAATATTTTGAGAAAATTCTAATATTGATTTTAAAAAAATAAAGACTCTATAATATTTTAGGATTACCATAAGATATTATAGAGCCTTAATAATACAAAAAAGCAGCTCTAATATTAGAACTGCTTTAAAATCTTTATTATGTTTTAATTACAATACTCTTGTTGCATTTACATATCTTTGTTCGTAATATCCTTCTGAAAGTGAAGATGTAATTACTTTCTTTTGTCCTGAAGATGCGTGAATAAACTGTCCATCACCAATGTAAATACCAACATGGCTTACGCCGCTTCCAGTTGTATTAAAGAATACTAAATCTCCTTGTTGTAAATCTGATTTTGATACTTGGGTACCAAATCCAGATTGTTCTCTTGAAGATCTAGGAAGTGAAATTCCAAGTTCATTTTTATAAATTGAATAAATAAGTCCTGAACAGTCATATCCTGCTTTACCAGTATCTCCATATACATATGTAGATCCTAATTTATCTTGAGCAGAAGAGATAACTTGAGCTGCTTTTGAGCCATTAGCAGGTGATGCTTTTTTAATTTGAGAATTTTCTTTCTTTTCTTCTTTTTTCTCAGTTTCTTTAGCTTGTGCTTCTTTAGCCTTAATTATTTCTTTTTCAATTTCATCTTGGTACTCATCTCTGTCAACCTTAACTCCCGCTGTTATGTCAAGATTTGGATAAGCAACACTATATTTAATACCATTGTCTACAATGATGAAATTTCCATTTATAAAGTCAATAACATTAACTGTTTGACCTTTTTTAAGTTGTAATTTTTGTCCTTGCATATTAGCTGCAACAACGTCTTTTTTAACTTTAATTTCTGTGATATTTTCTTTTGACTGAGAAACTTTTTCTAATGCTTTTCTATCAACATTTCCAACAGTTCCGTCACTACATTTAACTTTTATTGTATTTTCTTCAGATGAAACTCCAACTACTACTTCATCTACGAATAGACTTCTTATAATTTGTCCATTGTCATCTAAGATTGGACTAGCTTTAACTACTTTGTAGTTTGGTGCATCAACTTCTGTAAGTAAAATCTTTTCTTGTGGAATAGTAACCTTAGCTTTTCCCTTGGATACATAATATGTAGATCCATTATTTTCTAAGATTTCTACTTTTTCTCCAATTGAAAATTCTATTTCATTACCGCTATATGTTTTTTGTACATGTTCGTTAATAAATACTCCCGTATCTTTCATACCTACAACAGATACTGCACATAGTGCAAATAATCCTAGGGGCAATTTATTTTTTAAGGAAAACAATACTAACAACTCCTATACTATTAATAATCTATTTACAAAAAATTTCTTTTTTCCATCTAACTTTTTTATCTTTTAATAGTATAGCAAAATTATTACAAAAAAACAACAAAAAGTTACAAAAAAGTTAAATTCTTTTTAACCTTTTTGTAACTTTTTAAAATAAGTAAGTCTATAAGCCGCGTTCTGTTTTGTCAATTATCTATCTTGGGCTAAAGTTGCCATTAGCCTCTAGCAACCTACCTACCGGCAGATACGAGCAGCATCTGTTGTTCCTATTTGGTTTTGCTCCGAATGGGGTTTACATAGCATTATTATCACTAATAATCTGGTGAGCTCTTACCTCGCCTTTCCACCCTTACCATTAATGGCGGTATCTCTCTGTTGCACTATCCTTAGGGTCGCCCCCACTGGCCGTTAGCCAGCATCCTTGCTCTGTGGAGCGCGGACTTTCCTCGCACATGGCGCAATTGACCAACTTACTTACCAATTAATTTTACCATAATTTCCTTAAAAATCAAGCTCATAAGATGATTTCATAAGAGTGTGAACTTCTAAGTCTTCGAATTTATCTTTAAGATTCTTTTCGATTTTAGGAATGATAAATTTTTCTGAGTGGAAGTGACCAATGTCCACTAAAATTATTTCGTTTTCGTAGGCACTTTGTCCATCGTGATATTTTACATCGCCAGTAATATATGCATCTGCACCTATTTTTATAGCTTCTCTTAAAAAGTCTGCTCCAGCTCCACCCATTAGTGCAACCTTATTTATCTCTCTTTCTTTTCCATAGACTCTAATATTTTCTAAATCTAAAATATCTCTAAGTCCATCTAAAAGTCCTTTTAAATCGTGAGATATTTTTAACTCTCCAACTAATCCCATTGGTTTTTCTTCTTCATAAATTAGGACTTCTTTATTTTTTAGCATTAATTTTTCAAATAGGCTGTCATTAACTCCATCATCAGCAATATCCATGGAAGTGTGATAAGAAAACACTGAAATTCTATTTTCAATGAGCTTAATTATATTATCCCCAGAATAAGTATTTTCAATAATATTTTTTACTCCGGAGAAAAACATTGGGTGATGAGTAACTATTAATTTTGACCCATTTTTAATTGCGAGATCAACTAATTCATCTGTTAAATCCATTCCTACTACAACAGAATCTGTCTTTTCATTAAATTCTATTTGACTTCCAGAATTGTCCCATGAAAGTTGATATTCATCTTTCGCCCAATTTGTCATAAACTCTTTAATTTCTTTAATTTGATATTTCATTTATGGCTTCCTCCATTTTTTTATAAAGCTCTATTAATTCTTCTTTTCTCTTTAAGGCTTCATTGCTACTGCTGTTAAAGTTTTCGATTATATTTTTTAAATTCTTTTTTCTTTCTATTAATGAATCTAAAAATACTCGATTTTTCTTTTTAATTTGTGCTTTAGAAATATATATATCAGAATTTTCGTAATTTATTTTTTCTCCAGTGTATTTTGCAATAATAATCTCAAAATATCTATTGTCTTCATAAACTATTTCTTCATCAATTATATCAAAATCCATATTGTAAAGCTCTCGTCTTAATATATGATTTTTTTGCATTGGTTGAAGAATTAATTTATTTGCCACCTTTGAAATTTCTATAGACTTTTCGATTATTTCTGCAATTTGAATTCCGCCAAGACCTGCAATAATTATATTGTCTCTATATTCATTATAAATCCCGTCGCAAAGTATATTTCTAATTTTGTCATCGTTATTTAATTTTTTTGTAAGTTCAATTGATTTTTCCAAGGAGTTCATTGAGATATCTGTCGCAATTACATCTCTTGAAATATTTTTTTCGCATAAAAAATTGGGCACATATCCATGATCTGTGCCCACATCTATAACTTTTGAATTTAAATCAACTAAGCTAGCAATTTTTTGTAGTCTCTTTGATAATTTTATCATTCTAAATAATCCTTTAATTTCTTTGATCTACTTGGGTGACGAAGTTTTCTAAGAGCCTTGGCTTCAATTTGTCTAATTCTTTCTCTTGTTACGTCAAATTCCTTGCCAACTTCTTCAAGAGTTCTCGCTCTGCCATCATCAAGACCAAACCTAAGTGTCAACACTTTCTTTTCTCTTTCCGTAAGTGTTTCTAGAACTGTATTTAATTGTTCCTTAAGAAGTGTGAAAGTTGCCGCATCAGATGGCGAAAGAATTTCTTCATCAGGTATAAAGTCTCCAAGATGTGAATCTTCTTCCTCTCCTATTGGAGTTTCTAAAGACACTGGTTCTTGAGCAATCTTTTGTATTTCTCTAACTCTTTCTACATCTAAATTCATTTCTGCTGCAATTTCTTCTGGTTGAGGGTCTCTTCCTAATTCTTGAACTAGTTGTCTTTGAACTCTTACAAGTTTATTGATTGTTTCTACCATATGAACTGGAATTCTTATTGTTCTTGCTTGGTCTGCAATTGCCCTAGTAATAGCTTGTCTAATCCACCACGTTGCATAAGTTGAGAATTTAAACCCTTTCGTGTAGTCAAATTTATCTACTGCTTTCATAAGTCCAAGGTTACCCTCTTGAATTAAATCAAGAAAGCTCATACCTCTTCCTACATACCTCTTTGCAATTGATACTACAAGTCTTAGATTGGCTTCAGCAAGTTCCTTTTTTGCAAAAGGATCCCCAGCTTCCATTCTCTTTGCAATTTCAACTTCTTCATCTGCAGTTAAAAGTGAAATCTTACCAATTTCTTTAAGATACATCCTAACTGGGTCATCAACTGTAACTCCCTTAGGCACTGACAAATCTTCTTTTGATACATCTATTTCTTCATCGTCATCTTCATCTTCATCTTTGACATTTTTATCATTTACTATATTAATTCCTTCTTTTTCGAAGTCTTTATATATTGAATCAATTTCGTCAGAATCAATTGGATATTCTTCTAAAGCTTCACCTATTTCATCATAAGTCAGCTTTCCTTTCTTCTTTCCAGTTTTTAATAAATCTTCTATTGTCGATTCTTTTGAAATGTCATTGGACTTTTGTTTATCACTCATAATTTCCCTCCTCTTTTAACTCATTTAGCTTTAAATTAATTTCTTTTAAATCATTTAGAGCTTGGAGCAAAAGATTTTTGTCCTCTTCACCCTGAAGTTTTTCAATATTTTCTAGAATTTTTTCTTTTTCATTCTTAAGATAATTTCTCTCAAGTGTTGAAATTAATTCGTCTATTACCTTATTATTTACTTCAATATTTTTTGTAATATTTGAAATTTCTCTGGCAAAATCTTCATCAATTATCTTTTTTTCAACTAAATCATTTAAAAAGTCTGAAATTTCCATTTCATCTTGAAATATTTTAGGAGCTTCTTCAAAAAGTATTCTTGAATTCATATTAGTAAAATATGTTATTTCGATTTTGTCTTTGATATGTTTGTAAATATCTTTGTGAAGTAAAGAGTAAGATAATAGTTCCTTTTGAGCCTTGGTCTTAGTGTCAACTACCACATTTTTGTTTACACTGTAACTTTTCTTTTTCTTTTCTTTTCTCTTATTTCTTAAAATATAATTTATATAATTATTAATTGCTTCCGTGGAAATATTGTAATTTGCAGAAAACTTTCTGACAAATACATCCCTTTCAATGGGATTAATAATACCTGCAAAAATTTTAGCAGATTCCATAGAAAAGTTTGATAGACCTTGGCTATCTTTTAAATTAAAGTTCTCCTTAAGCCTTTTAATTTTAAATTCAATATAGGAAATTGCTTCATTTATTTTTTTCTCAAAACCCTCAAGTCCAAACTTCTTAACATAATCATCGGGATCTAGTCCGTCCCCTAACTCTACAATCTTTGGCTTAATGGATTTGGAAATAAAGATATCAATTGCCCTTAAAGTGGCATTAATACCAGCTGCATCGCTATCATAACAAATATAAATTTCTTTAGCCATTTTTCCTATTAAAACAGCCTGTTCTTCTGTAAGCGAAGTACCAAGGCTTGCTACACTATAATTTATACCACTATTATAAAGACTTATAACATCCATGTATCCTTCAACTAAAATAATTCTCTCACGTGAGGATTCTTTTGAAATAATATTCATATTAAAAATATTACTTCCCTTGTGAAATATTGGAGTCTCTGTGGAATTTAAATATTTTGGCTTTGCATCTCCAAAGCCTCTTGCTCCAAACCCAATTACATTGTTATTTCTATTTATAATTGGAAACATAACTCTATCCCTAAACCTATCATAGTATTTTCCAGCTTTAGATTTAGAAATTAAATTTACTTCAAAGATTTCCTCTTCCTTGTATCCAAGTTTAGTAAGATAATCATAAAGTGCAGTCCATGAATCTTCTGAATAGCCAAGACCATATTTTGCCATAGTTTTGGTGCTAAGTCCACGATTTTTTAAATAATTAATGGCTTTAGTTGATTTTTGTAAATTCTTTAAAAAATATAGTGCAGCTTCTCTATTTATTTCATAGAGTCTTGTTTTTTTGTTGCGAGCTTCTTTATTTTCATCTCTGTATTCTCTAAGAGTAATATTATATTTTTCTGCTAAAAACTCAACAGCCTCTCTAAATCCAAGATTTTCTCTTTTCATTATAAAGGTTATGACATCTCCACCTTCGCCACAACCAAAGCATTTAAAAATGCCCTTCGAAGGAGAAACTGAAAAAGAAGGAGTCTTTTCAGAATGAAAAGGGCAGAGCCCCATGTAATTTGAACCTGACCTTTTAAGCTCAACATATTCTCCAATGAGATCTACAATATCCGCTCTATCTCTTATCTCATCGAGAACATTATCATCAATTACAAACAATTAAATGCTCCACCCCTTTGGAATAAAAATATTCTTAATTTGTTTCATTGCAAATGTATCTGTCATCCCCGCAATATAATCTGTGACTATCTCGCCCTTGTCTTCATGATTTTCATAAATGTTAAGGTGATTGTTAGGGATTCTATCTAAATCTTCTTCATAGAATTTATATAATTCTGTGAGAAGTCTTTTAATCTTAACTTCTTCGCTTTTAACAACATCATCGAGATAAACTCTCTTGAACATATATTGTCTAAGCTCCATTGTCGCCTGATAAACTTCATCTTGCATCTCGACAATAGGATTTCCGTAGCTTTTATTTATAATTGCGTTAATCATTGTATTGATTCTTTTTGATGAAGTGTCTCCAAGGACTTTTATTAAGTGTTTTGGAAGGTCATCTTCTGAAATAATTCCAGCTCTAATTGCATCATCTATATCGTGATTGATGTAGGCAATTCTATCTGCAAACTTTATGATTTTGCCTTCTAGAGTGCTGGCATTATTGTCTCCAGAATGATTTACTATTCCATCTCTAACTTCTTCTGTTAAATTTAGTCCAACTCTCTTATCAGAAATTTCTAAGAAATCTACAACTTTAAGTGATTGCTTAGAATGACTAAATCCACCTTCTTTTAATTCATCGAGCACTGCTTCTCCGGAATGCCCGAAAGGAGTGTGCCCCAGGTCATGGCCTAGTGAGATTGCTTCGACTAAATCTTCATTTAATCTTAAGGCTCTTGCAATAGTTCTTGCAATTTGGCTGACTTCAAGAGTGTGAGTAAGTCTTGTTCTAAAATGGTCTCCTTCTGGTGATATAAAAACTTGAGTCTTGTGTTTTAATCTTCTAAAGGATTTTGAGTGAATAATTCTATCTCTGTCTCTTTGAAAATCAGTTCTCAAAGGGCATTTTTCTTCAGGATTTTTTCTACCTAAATTTGAGTCTGCAAAAGTTGCAAAGTCAAATAACATTTTATGTTCAAGTTCTTCTCGCTCAACTCTTAAATTCATTATTTCACTTCCCTGCTCTTATATGTTTTAAAATTATCTCGGCAGTTTCTTCAATTGCCTTGTCAGAAACATCAATTACAAAACAACCTAGCTCTTCCATAACTTGTTTAGAATAATCTAATTCTTCACGAATTCTGTCATAATTTGCATACTTTGCACCAGAAGTAAGACCTAGTGATTTAAGTCTTTGCTCTCTTACTGAAATTATTTTTTCAGGATTTGCTGTAAGTCCAATTATCTTATTAACATCTTTTTCATAAACTTCCTTAGGCACTGGCACCTCGGGTACTAGTGGAATATTTGCAACCTTTAAAAGTTTATTGGCAAGATACATTGAAAGTGGAGTCTTAGATGTTCTTGAAATCCCAACAAGACATAAATCCGCCTTTTTTGCACCGCGAGGGTCTTTGCCATCGTCGTATTTTACAGCAAATTCAACACATTCAACCTTTTTGAAATAATTTTCATCAAGTCTTCTTATAAGTCCTGGCTCTCTAAGTGGTTCATAACCCAAGATATCCTCTATTTGATCCATAGGCTCTCCCATTACATCAACTGTGTGAAGATTTAATTCATGAGCCTTTTTCTTAATATATTCTCTAGTTTCTTGCACAACATTAGTATAGACAATTAAACTATTTTTAATTTTTGCAGCTTTTTCTAAAACTGGTTTAATTTGCTCTACAGAATTGTGATAAGGGTATCTAAAAATTTGGTAGTTATCTGACTCAAATTGTCTAACTGAACTCTTAGCAATAAGCTCTCCAGTTTCTCCAATGGAATCAGAAATTACAAATATATATAGTTGATTATCTAAATTATCCATGTTATCTCCTAAATAATTTCTCCATCACAGACGTCAACAAAAAGCCTTGTGACATTAGTTTTTGTAAATCTTCCAATTATTTCATAATCTATATCATTTTTTGTTTTAACTACAGGAAGTGAATCTACTCCCTTTGAAACAATTAAATTTGCAGCCTCATAAACTGTTGTGTCTTTAGTGACATAAAATATATTTGGCATTCTTGTCATTATTACACTGACTGGAGTTTCTTTAATATCTGCTCCTCCAATTGTAAATCTAATTAAGTCCTTTCGAGATACAATTCCTGCTAAAAAACCTTCATCTGTTACGAACATAGATGACATATCTTCTAAGAATAGTCCAACTATTACATCATAAACTGAAGTCTTTTTATCTACAGAAAATGGAAGAGACATATAGTCTTCTACTCTTTGTCTCTTCAAATCCTCTGCCATAAGTGACATTGTTGATTTACCAGTGTAAAAATATCCAACTTTTGGCCTTGCTCCAATGATATTAATCATTGTGAGAACTGATAGGTCAGATCTAATTGTCGCTCTTGACAGACTTAGTTTTTCTGCAATTTCTTCCCCTGTTATGGGACCATTATCTCTTACAATTTCTATTATTTTTGTCTGCCTTTGGCTAAAATTCATTTCCTCACCGGCCTTGTCAATCTACAATTTTTTCAATTTTTAGTATTTTTTGAATATCTTCTTCTATTGAATTTATAAGGGCAAGCCTATTTCTTCTAATATCTAAATTTTCATCCATTACCATTACATTTTCAAAGAAAGCTTCAATGTATGGCACAAGTTCATCAAGCTCATCCATTGCCTTGTCGTAATTTGCTGAACTAATGTTATTGTTAATTTCTTCAGTTAATTCACTGTATTTGTTGTAAAGATTTTCTTCTGCTTCTTCTTTTAATAAATCTTTATCGATTTTTGTATCATCTACATCCTTAGTTAAATTATTAATTCTTACAAAGGAGTCAATAAAAGCAGTTCTATCATCTTCAAACCATTTATTTAACTTAACTGCTCTTTCAAATATTTGATTAATTGGAGTGCCAGGAATTAATACAGCATCAATGATGTCATATCTAATTGCTTCATCTTGAAGCATAGTCTTAATTCTTCCAAAGATAAATTCTTCAATATTTGAAATTACTTCTTCATGATTAAAAGTAAGACCTAAGTCGTTAATGTATTCATATAGACTTGTTTCAATTACTTCATTAAGATTGAATTTCCAGTCATTGTTTCTAATTATATTTATAATACCAATTGCTGATCTTCTAAGTGCAAAAGGGTCAGTTGAACCTGTTGGAATTTCTCCAATTGCAAAAAGTCCAGCTATTGTATCAATTTTATCTGCTATTGAGAAGATTGCTCCAACATTTGACTTTGGAAGTTCATCTCCAGCAAATTTTGGTAGGTATTGTTCTCTAATTCCTGTTGCAACAATTTCCTTTTCGTGAGAATTTAATGCATAAATTTCTCCCATTACACCTTGAAGTTCTGTAAACTCAATAACCATTTTTGTAGTCAAATCAGCTTTTGAAAGATATGCAACTCTATCAAGTGCCTCTATTGCTTCATCTGCTACTGAAAGAAGTTGACCGATTTTCTTTGCAATCTTTCCATCTCTTTTTTGCTTTTCGAGCATTGAGCCAAGTTGGTCATGGAATAAAACTCCCTTTAAGTTTTCTACATAATCTTCAAGAGGTCTTGAAATATCATCTTCGTAGAAGAATTTAGCGTCTTCAAGTCTTGCTCCAAGTACCTTTTCATTTCCCTCGATTACTATATCTTCATAATCTCTATTACCATTTCTTACAGTGATAAAGTTTGGAAGAAGTTCTCCATTTTCTGCATAAACTGGAATATATCTTAGGTGGTCAATCATAGTTGTTGTTACAACTTCTTTAGGTAGAATTAAATATTCATCTTTAATTCTTCCCTTCATTGGAGTTGGATATTCTACGATATAAGTCAATTCTTCCAGTAAATCTTCATTTTCATGAATTTCTCCACCTAGAGATTTTGCAATTTTTGCTGATTCATATTTTATGATTTCACGTCTTTTATTTTGATTTAAAATTACATAATTTTCTTCAAGTAATTTTTCGTAGTTTTCTACATTATCTATTTCAATATTTGAAGAACCTAAGAATCTATGGCCATTAGTTTTATTTGAAACTTCAATTCCTTCAAAATCAAATTCTACAACTTTGTCGTTAAGAAGTGAAACAACCCATCTAATAGGTCTTGCAAATCTGATGTTTTTGCCGCCCCATCTCATATTCTTAGGGAAATTAATGTCTTTAATAAGACCTGGCATAATTTCCTTTAAAATTTCTGAGGAGTCTCTACCTACGGAAGAAATATTGGCAAATACATAATCTACACCTTTTACTTCTTTTGTAATTATGTCATCTTCTGTAATGTTTTGAGATTTCATAAAACCTTCAAGTGGTTTTGTAGGTTTTCCATCTTCATCATATGCAATCTTAACTGAGGGACCCTTGACTTCTTTTTGTGTGTCATTTTGTTTATCGCTAAGTCCCTTTATAATAAGGCTAAGTCTTCTTGGTGTTGCGAAAACAGAAATATCTTCAAAACTAAGTTCATTTTCCACTAATAATTTATTTGATTTTTCTTCAAGTTGGTTGATTGCCATATTGACAAATCTTGAAGGCAATTCTTCAACTCCAATTTCAAGTAAATAGTTATTCATTGTCTTCACCTCTTTTTAAAAGAGGATAACCCATTTCCTCTCTCTGTTTTAGATATGTTTTTGCAACTTTTCTAGCAAGATTTCTAACTCTACCGATGTATGAAGTTCTTTCAGAAACTGAAAGTGCTCCTCTAGCATCAAGCATATTAAAAGCATGTGAACATTTTAAAGTGTAATCATAAGCATCAATTACGACGCCTTCATTAATAATTCTTTCTGCTTCCTTTTCAAACATGTCAAAATTAGTTCTTAACATATCAATATCAGCAAGTTCAAAGGCATATTTAGAATGTTCGTATTCATTAGTCTTGAAAACTTCGCCATAAGTTATATTTTCATTGTATTTAATATCATAAACTGACTCTACATTTTGTAGATACATTGCAATTCTTTCAAGTCCATAAGTAAGCTCTGCACTTTCAAGATCAAGGTTCACTCCACCAACTTGTTGGAAATAAGTAAATTGTGTAACTTCCATGCCATCAAGCCAAACTTCCCAACCAAGTCCCCATGCACCAAGTGTAGGAGATTCCCAGTTGTCTTCAACAAATCTGATGTCGTGTTTCTTTGGGTCGATTCCAATTGCGAATAGAGAATCTAAATATAGTTGTTGTACATCTTCTGGAGATGGTTTTAAAATAACTTGAAGTTGATGATGTTGATAAAGTCTATTTGGATTTTCACCATATCTACCATCAGCCGGTCTTCTTGAAGGTTCTACATAAACTACCTTCCACTCTTCTGGTCCTAATGATCTTAAGAAAGTGTGAGGATTCATAGTTCCTGCACCCTTTTCAATGTCGTAAGGTTGCAAAATAATTGCTCCCTTTTCTTTCCAGTAATTTTCCAATGTTAAAATTAAGTCTTGGAAATACATTTTTTCCTCCTAACTAAACAGCTTATTAGACTTGAAACTGCTTATTTCTAAATTGTATTTAATATAATCTATTAAGATTTTGTGTAAAAACTTTTTTGTATTTTCTTCTATTTTTAAATCTTCTATATCTTCTAATTTATTATATAAAAGAGAATTTAAATATTCTAAATCACTTTTTGTTACTTTATAAGATGAGGAATTTTGAAAATCAATAACTCCCTCTCTTACAGAAAAGTAATTTTCTTCTAAAACATCAAGCCTTGGCTTGTAGCCAATAAATGTAAGATACTTGAGCTCAAAGGCCATTGCAAGACCAATTGGGTCTTTAGTGGTATTAAAAAGCATAAGTGTCTTTCTAAAAAGATCGAAAATCTTTTTATTGGAATGCTCGTCTACGCTAGACTTTTCAAGAATTTCTGATAAAAGTGAAGCATAAATTAAATTCCAATAATTATTTCTAATGTTAAAATTTGTCTCTATGATTTTTCCTTCTTGAATGTAATAAAAACTCTGTCCCTTTTTTAAAAGGTATTCATTTACTCCAAAAATTTGGGATACAGAAAGATTCTTCGAATGACTTGATTTTGCACCTTTTACCATGATTGAGATTTTTCCCATATCTCTAGTAAAAACCTTAATTATTTTAGAACTCTCGCCAAAGGACATATCGTTTAAGACTATGCCATAAGTGTAGTTATTTACTGTAGCCAAATTTCTTTACCAGATTTTCCTTTTCTCTCCAGTTTTTCTCAACTTTTACCCAAATCTGTAAATTTACCTTGGCATCTAGTAGTCTTTCAGCATCTTCTCTGGCCTCAGTGGCAATTTGTTTAAGCATACTGCCGCCCTTTCCGATAATAATTCCCTTGTGAGTTTCTCTTTCAACATAAATATTGCAATCTATGTCGTAAATATTTTTATCTTCTCTTTTTTTGAATTTTTCAATAGATATTGCAAGTCCATGAGGCACTTCTTCTTTTAAATATTTAAGTCCTTTTTCTCTAATTAACTCACTTACAATAAATCTTTCATTTCTATCTGTAATCATGTCATCTGGATAAAACATTGGCCCAGGTTTTAAATATTTTTTAAGTGTATCTAGATAGATGTCAGTTCCATCTCCAGAAATAGCTGAAATTGGAATGATTTCATCAAATATTTCCTCGTCTGAATACATGGAAATAATATTTAAAAGTTCATCTTTTTTTATAGTGTCAATTTTATTTACAAGAAGAATAATTGGAATTTCTCCCTTATATTCCTTAAGCATGTCTATAATTGCTCTTTCCTGTCTTCCTATTCTTGTGGAAACATCGACAATATAAGTAACAATATCAGATTCTTCAATTCCTTCTTTAGATTCCTTAAGCATAAATTCACCTAATTTGTTCTTAGGTTTTTGAATACCGGGAGTGTCTAAAAATATAATTTGTGAATCATCATCTGTATGAATAAAAATTATGTTTTCTCTTGTCGTCTGTGGTTTATTAGAAATGGCAGAAATCTTTTCACCAATTATTTGATTTAAAAGTGTAGATTTGCCAACATTAGGTCTGCCTATGATTGAGACATAACCCGATTTAAAATTGTTTTCTGTCATTATTTTTCTCCTAAAAGGTCTTCTGGTCCAAAGGAATGCGGAAGAATTTCTTCCATAGTGAAGACTTTGTAATCAGTTGTTGAATTTGCAATTATTATTTCAGGATCTTTTGAAAATTCTCTAATAACTTGTCTGCAAACTCCACATGGAAATGTGTCCTCGTTATCTCCAACTACTGCGATTTTTTTAATTTCTCTTTTTCCTTCGGATACTGCCTTAAATATTGCCGTTCTCTCAGCACAATTTGTAGGCGAATAAGAAGATATTTCTATATTTCCGCCACTGTAAACTGATCCATCTTCCATTTCAACTGCACATCCCACATTAAAATGAGAATATGGTGTGTAAGTGGCTTCATCTCTTGCTTTTAATGCAAGTTCAATTAATTTTTCTTTATTCATTTTAACCAACTACCTTAAATATAAATATAGCAACACAAATTCCAAATATTGCACCCACAACTGTCTCAGAAACTTTGTGAATTCCACCTTCGATTCTGCTCTCTGCAACTAGAAAAGCAAGTCCCATTGAGCAAATTGTAATAAGTGAATTTTCTGTAAGCATGGAGATAATTGTGGCAGCACAAAATGCTATTGCAGAGTGCCCGCTAAGTGCACCGCCTTGAAAATAAGTTCCGCCACTTTTTTTTGCCATTAAGAGCTTTGCTCCCACAGTTCCAATTATAATAATTAGAAGAGATACAAAGGCCAAGTGGTTTGGAGCATTTTTTATCTTAAATAGGAGTAAATCTCCCATTGATGCAAATTTGTCATAAAATACTAAATATGCGACCACAACTGCATTAAGTGCAGTTATAAGTACAGCTCCAGCAGATACATCCTTTACATATTTTGCAATGGGATTGTACTCCTGGACCACTAAATCCACTGTTCTTTCGATAGCTGTGTTTATCATTTCTGCAAATATGACAAGGGTTATTGAAAAGAGCATTAACATAAATTCTGTAGATGATATGTCAAAAAATAGTGAAATAAGAATAACTCCCAAGCAAGCTGCATAGTGGAACTTCATATTTCTCTCTGTTTTTAAAACAGAAATTATCCCTTGAACTGCATAGTTAAAAGATGATATAAAACTAAATTTTTTCACACAATCACCTTTCTATTCCAAGCTCTTTCATTACAAGCTTTTCAACTCTTCTCATTTCTTCTTTGTCAGATTCTTCTATATGGTCATAACCAAGTAAGTGCAAGATGCTGTGAACTGTAAGATAAGATAGCTCTCTAGTGTTTGAATGCTCGTATTCCTTAGCTTGTTCAATAACTTTTCTTGTGTTAATTACAACATCTCCAAGAATCCTTGAATTAATTTCGAATTCATCATCTATGGGAAAGCTTAATACATCAGTTGTTCTGTCAACATTTCTATAATCTCTATTTAATTCTCTTATTTCATCATCAGATACAAAGGAAATAGAAACTTCAACATCTTTATCAAGTTCTAAAACTTCTAGAACCATATCCACAGATTTTTCAATTAGTGAAGTCATCTCTTCAGTTATTTCAATTTCATCTTGCCTATTGTCATAATATATATTCATAATCTTCCTCGGTTACTTCTTATCATTATTTGATTTGTTTTCCCTGCTCTTTTCGTATTTTTCGTAAGCATTAATAATTCTTTGAACTAGAGGGTGACGCACAATGTCGTTTTTATTTAAGTAAGTTATGCCAATCCCCTTTACTCCTTCAAGAATTTTAAGAACAGTTTTAAGTCCCGATTGTTTTCCTCTAGGAAGGTCTATTTGAGTAACATCTCCTGTTATAATTGCCTTCGAGCCATAACCAAGACGAGTTAAAAACATCTTCATTTGTTCATTTGTAGTATTTTGAGCTTCATCAAGAATTACAAAGGCACTATCAAGTGTTCTACCTCTCATATAAGCTAGTGGCGCAACTTCAATTAGTCCCTTTTCAAAGAGATTATTGTAATTATCATGTCCAAGTATTTCAAAAAGAGCATCATAAAGAGGCCTTAAATATGGGTCAACTTTATTTTGCAAATCTCCAGGAAGAAAACCAAGATTTTCTCCAGCTTCAACTGCTGGTCTTGTCAAGATAATTCTATTAACCTCTTTAGCTTTAAAGGCTCTTACTGCAGCTGCCATTGCAAGATAAGTTTTACCAGTACCTGCAGGTCCAATTCCAAAAACAATATCATTGTTATTTATTGCATCCATGTATCTCTTTTGTCCAAGAGTTTTTGCCCTAATTGGCTTACCCATGGAAGTATAAACAACGACATCTTTTAAAAGCTCGCTAATCGATCTCTTCTCGTTGTTTTTAATAAGTGAAATTGAATATCTAACATCTGCAAGGCTAAGGCTTTTTTGTTTTTTTAAAGTCTCAATTAAATTTTGCAAAAGAAGTTCTGCATCACTCACAGCATCTTCTTCTCCACTGATAATGATTTTGTCATCTTTAGATTTAATCTTTACTGCAAATTCATTTTCAATTAATAAAATATTTTCATCTAATTTTCCAAATAAAGATGGCAGTAAACTTATATCATTTATTTCAATGGATCTCTCTTCTTTACTCAATAATATACCCCCTAAACGTGATTATTATAATACCACAAAATGGCTTACTTTTCCATAGTTAAGAAAAGCAAGCCATGATATTTATCTAATGCTCAAAGGCTTATCAAAAATCTCTTTGTATATTTGATATTTTACAAAATCTTCTTCATCAAAAGCAAGAAATTCTCTATCAGAATTTTCATCATGATAATCAACATGATCAGATTCGCATTCTTTTACAAGGTCATTATCTAATAACTCTATAATACTCTTATCTTTTTTCTCTATCTCTTCTTTTTTATTACAAGCCATTTCCTTTTTAATGAATTTTTCAAACTCAGTCTTTTTACCCTTGGCTTTATCCTTGGAATCCTTAATCATTTTGTATGCTTCTTTTTTTGAGTAACCCTTGTCTCTAAGTTCCTTATAATAATTTGAAACATGAGTTTGAAAGTCCTTGTCAAATACTACAGGCTCTTCTTCTTTTTTATTTTCAAGCTTTTCAAAGTTTTTTTCGAGTTTGTCTTTATTGTCTTCAATAAAGTTTTTAAGTTCATCAAAGCATAATTTCTTTTTATTTCTAGAAGTTCTACTATTTTTATTTCTAGAATTCATAAAGCTAGCATCCTTATACCCTTGTGCTTTTTTATATTCTTTTTGATTTTTCATAAATTGAATCATTAGTTTAGCCACAATAAAGAATATTAAAATCGGTGCAAAGGCAATTGCAAGAGATAGTAAAAATACTAAAAATCGCATTATTTATTTTCCTTTTTCTTATTTCTATCTGATGCCTTTGATATAGTTTCTCTCATATCTGTATCTGAGTTTAGATTTTTAATTTTGTAATAGTCAACTACTCCAATATTTCCAGCTCTTAAAGCTTCAGCCATTGCAATTGGAACTTGTGATTCAGCTTCTACTACTTTTGCTCTCATGGCTTCAACTTCAGCCTTCATTTCTTGTTCGTGAGCAAGAGCCATTGCACGTCTTTCACTTGCTTTGGCTTCGGAAATTCTCTTATCAGCTTCTGCTTGGTCAGTTTGAAGTCTTGCACCAATATTTCTTGCAACGTCAACGTCTGCAATATCAATTGATAAAATTTCATAAGCAGTTCCTGAGTCAAGACCCTTGTCAAGAACTACTTTTGAAATTGAATCAGGGTTTTCTAAAACTTCTTTATAGCTTCTTGATGAACCCACTGTAGTTACAATACCTTCACCAACTCTTGCTATAATAGTTTGTTCGCCGGCACCACCAACAAGTCTATCAATATTTGCCCTTACAGTTACCTTTGCTTTTACAATAACTTCGATACCATCTTGTGCAACTGCTGAAATATTTGGAGTTTCAATAACTTTAGGATTTACTGAAACTTGTACAGCTTCGAGTACATCTCTACCTGCAAGGTCAATTGCTGCAGCTCTTTCAAATTGAAGTGGGATATTTGCCCTTTGTGCCGCAATAAGTGCATCTACAAGAGTATTCACATTACCACCTGCAAGATAGTGAGCTTCAAGGCCTGATATTTCTAGATTAAGTCCAGCTTTTGTTGCCTTGATTGCAGGTCTTACAATTCTTGAAGGTCTTACTCTTCTTAATTTCATTCCAACAAGTTCTGAAATTTTAATTTTAACTCCAGAGAAAAATGCAGTAATCCAAAGGCCAACTGGCACAAAGGATAAAAATAATATTACTACAATTAGCACTAAAATAATTAGCGCCATACTACCAAATTCTACAAATCCCATAAAACCTCCTATTTAGTAGATTTAACATAAATTCTAGGTCCACTTAATCTAGTTACAACAACTTTTTCATCGCTTGATATGTAACCTGATTCTGATATAACTTCTATCTTTTTGCCATTATTAATAGCAAATCCCGTAGGTCTTAAAACTGAGCTTGTAATTAGCTCATCGCCAATATTTATCTCTTCTTCTGGAACACTTACAAAACCTTGTTCAGTATTAGTCGTAGTAAAAAGTCTAAGTCGGTTTACAACCTCCGAATCGATACCTTTTTTAAATAAGAAATATCCAATTATAAATGAAATCACTATGGCTATTGCAAGTGAAAATATCGCAAAGTATAAATCTCCCATTGCTATAATAAGAGCTGCTGCAACTGCAAGTATACCGCTTATGCCGCAGATTCCAAATCCAGGAATTATTATCTCAAATCCTATAAGTAGAATTCCTGCAACAAAAAGTATAAGTGCATACCAGTTTGAATTGCCCATTAAAATATTTCCCCAGAAAAATATCCCAAAGGATACAAGAGAGATAATCCCTCCAAGTCCAAATCCTGGAGTTAAAATTTCAATTACAGCTCCTGCAAGTGCAATTACAAGTAGAATTGTAAAAACATAATCTCTTGAGAAAAATTCTATAAGAGAGTTTGTAACTTGTCCCTTGGCAAAAGTTATAACTAAAATTGGAAGGAAAAGTGCTAAAATAGTCAATAATTTTTTATAATTTTTCAATTTTACCTCCTTACCACTCTATTCACTTATATTTTACCCAGAAAAGGAAACCTATACGCAAAAAAACCTAGGTTTCCCTAGGTTTATCTTTTAATTTAATAATTCTTTTGCAATTTTGTTTACTGAGTTGCCATCAGCTTTGCCTTTAATTTTAGGCATTACATTTTTCATTAATAGACCAATATCCTTCATAGATGTTATATTATTTTCATCAATTACATTTTTTATAATTTCTCTTAATTCATCATCAGATAATTGCTCAGGTAAATACTTTAATAAAACTTCGATTTCATCTTCAGTTTGTTTTACTAAATCATCTCTGTTACCCTTTTTAAATTCTTCAATTGATGATTTCTTTTCTTTAAGTTGCTTTGAAATAATATTTTCAATATCGCTATCTGAAAGTTCCACTCGTTCATCTACTTCTTTTTGTTTAATAGCTGCACGAACCATGGTGATAACATCTTTTTGAAGTTTGTCTTTACTTTTCATAGCAGTTTTAAGATCTGCCATAAGTCTCTCTTTTAGAGACATAAGAACACCCTCTTTAATATCTGTGTTTTTTTCTGCGTGCCTCTTCAGATTTTTTCTTTCTCTTAACGCTTGGTTTTTCGTAGTGTTCTCTTTTTCTTACTTCTTTAAGAACTCCACTAGTGGCACATTGTCTTTTAAATCTCTTAAGAGCATTGTCTAGAGATTCATTTTCACCAACCCTGATTTCGGACATTTTTTAACCTCCTCTCGTAGAAAAGAGTAGCCTCTCGGCCAATTTAAATTTATTATACTCTATAAATCCCAAAAACTCAATATTTTATTTATTATTATGTAAAATAATTAAAAAATTCTCTTTAATTAATAAAGAGAACTCAAAATTAAATATTTTTGAAATTAATTTAAATAATTATATTAAAACATTTTATAAAAATTAATCCATTAAATTACGCCTGACAAAAATTCTAAATTTTGCAATTTTGTATAAGATAAGCAAAATATTGTTCTTGCATTAAAAATTTTCAACTTGTTTGAGCGAAGCGAGTTTTGAAAATTTAGTAAGGGCAATATTTTTGGACAATCAGCAGCGTCAAGGTGTTCTGGGGTGGTTTGGAGGGGCTAAGGACGCTCGCTACGTCCTAAAGCCCCTCCAATATAGTTATCAGCCTGGTGGCCACTGCATACTTCTTCCTCCAAGTACATGGAAGTGAAGGTGATTTACAGTTTGTCCGCCATCTTCTTTGCAGTTATTAACTATTCTATATCCATTAGTTAGCCCCTCATCATGTGCAACTTTTTTTGCAACTAAGAAGACATGTCCCACTAATTCCTTGTGAGCTTCATCAAGTTCATCAGTTGAATTTATATGCTCTTTAGGAATTACAAGAAAGTGAACTGGTGCCTCTGGATTAATATCTTTAAATACATAGACAAGTTCGTCTTCGTAAAGTTTTTCTGAAGGAATTTCTCCTGCAATGATTTTACAAAATAGACAATCCATATTTCCTCCTTATAAAATCTCACAATCTGCAACTTCTTCTGTATCTATTATTTTAACATTTTTGATTTGATTTTTTAAGTCAATATCTGATTTTGTCTTTATCTTGATATAATTTGTAGTATATCCGTGATAATCCTCGCCATGTTCTTCTTCAAATAGAACTTCTTGTGGTTTGTTTAGATTTTCCTCTAAGAAAATTTTTCTGTACTTCTCACCTTGAGCTATAAGTCTTTCAGATCTATCTTTTTTGACATTTCCGTCAATTTGATTTTCCATAATTGCTGCTTTGGTATTTTTTCTCTTAGAATATTTAAAAACGTGTATTCTTGAAAATCCAACTTCTTCTACAATGTTCATTGAACCCATGAAATCTTCTTCAGTTTCTCCAGGAAATCCTACGATTATATCAGTTGTAAGTCCTGCATTTGGCATGTATTTTTTAATTATGTCAGTCTTTTCAATATATTCTTCTCGAGTGTATCTTCTATTCATTGCCTTTAAAATATTATTTGACCCGCTTTGTAATGATAAGTGGAAGTGGTCGCAGAGCTTTTTAGTAGCAAGAGCTCTCTGCATAAACTCTTCTGTGATAATATTTGGCTCAACTGATGAAAGTCTTATCCTCTCAATGCCGTCAACTTCAGCAATTTTTTCAATCAAATCAATTAGTCTTTCTTTTCCTAAATCAAAACCAAAGGAGCCAATGTGAATACCTGTTAATACAATTTCTTTGAATCCACTGTTTGCAAGTGTTTCTGCTTCTCTTACAGAATCTTCAATAGTTCTAGATCTAATTGGGCCTCTTGCAAAGGGAATTATGCAATAAGTGCAAAATCTATTGCATCCATCTTGCACCTTCATGTAAGCTCTAATTCTGTTATTCGAATCAAAGTTAGTAGTGTTTGCAAATTCTCTTACATTTCTTAAATCTTTTACAATATTAATTTTTGTATTTTCTTCTTTTGCAGTTTCTATTAAATCTACAATTCTTCCTCTGTCAGTTGTACCTATTACAACATCTACTCCCTCGATTTCTTTTACTTCATCAGGGCTAACTTGTGAATAACAGCCGACAACTGCAAGTACAGAATCTGGATTGATTCTCTTTGATTTTCTAATAAACTGTCTAGATTTTCTATCTGATAAATTTGTAACTGTGCAAGTATTTACGATATAAACATCACTAAATTCTTCATTTTCAACTTGTCTGTAACCTCTCTGTTCAAAAAGCTCGCTCATAGCTTCTGACTCGTACTGATTTACTTTACATCCAAGAGTTAAAATTGAAAAAGTCTTCTCCATTATTCACTCTCCTTTCCATGTATAATGTAAAAGCTTGCTGCTATTGATGCAGTTTCTGCTCTTAAAATTCGCTTGCCAAGGCTCACTTTATAGGCCTCTTTTAATAAATTTATTTCTCTTTCGGATATTCCGCCCTCAGGTCCAATTATAAGACCAATATTATTTGTAAGTTTTGGAAGAATTTCTGAAAGATTTAAAGTTTCTTCATCTTCGTAGCAAAGCACTAAATCTCCATTAAAATTTAAAATGTCTTCAGTTTTAATCATATTGTGAACAACTGGAATTATATCTCTTCTAGATTGTTTTGCAGCTGATTCCACAATTTTTTGGTATCTGTCTATTTTCTTTTCCATTTTTTTAGAAATATCTGAAATTGAACGGTCCATTAAAACTGGATAAAAATTTGTAACTCCAATTTCTGTTGTGTGTTTTAGCACATCTTCAGCCTTGCTTGATTTTAAAAGTCCAAAGAAAAGCGTTAGATTGACCTTAGATTCATTTTCTTCTTCTACTTTTGAAATTAAATTTAATTCTCCCTCTTTATAGGCTAAATTATAAATTCCATCATTAAAGACAACTTGGAAATTTTCCCCATCTTCAATTCTTATTACATTTTTAAGATGATGAAGTGTTTCTTTTTTTAAATCTAAGTTATCATCAAAATTTCTATCTTCAAAAAATCTATACATTTAATCTTCCTACAATTGCAACCCAATTATTTTTATCTGTTTCATCGATTATTTCAAACCCATTTTCTTTAAGAGCATCAATTACCATATCTCTTCTTTCTTTAATAATTCCAGAAGTGATAAAAATTCCACCTTTATCCATATGATTCTTAAGATTTTTAATTTCATCAACGATAATTTCTGCAATTATATTTGAAACAATTAAATCTGCATGACCTGTAACTACATCTAAAAGATTTCCCTTTTTGATTTCTATTTTATCTGAAAGATTATTAAGATAAGCATTTTCGTGACTTGCAGATATGCATTTCTCGTCAATATCAACTGCAAGGGCATGTTCTGCTCCAAGTTTTAGTGCAGCTATTGCAAGTATACCTGATCCGCAACCTATATCAAAAATTCTATCGCCATCTTTTACATATTTTTCAAGCATTTCTATGCACATATAAGTTGACTCGTGAGTTCCAGTTCCAAAGGCCATTCCTGGATTTATTTTGATTTCAAATCTGTTTTCTTTATTTTCGTAATCTTCCCACTCAGGAATTATTGCAATTTTTTCTCCAATTTCAAGTGGCTTATAATATTTCTTCCAATTATTTGCCCAGTCTTCGTCATCTTTTTCAATAAACTCGCATTTGCCAAGATTTTTTGATTCAAGTTTTTCTTTAATCTCATCTGCTTGCTCAATACTTTCTGGATAAATTTTTAAAATTAATTCTCCATCTCCAGTTTTTGTAAGAGGATAATCAATAAAGTCCCAGTCCTTTTCATCTTGATTTAATTCATTGACAATATCTTTTGAAATTTCTTCTACAGTAAAAATATTGTAGTCAAAAAGAATTCCCGTAATTATATCTCTATTTTTAGTTTTCGTATCTATGCTAAATTCAATGTATTTCATCTAATCACCTTTTTAAATTATATATTATAGGAAAATTTAATACAATTAAAAAGCATTTAAAAATGCGAACCCTGTGATTCGCATTAATCAAATAAGTCTTTTAATTTGTCTAAAAATGATTTTTTATTTTCAGCAACTTCTGGCTCTCTATCTCTTAACTCTTCTAGAAGCTTTCTTTGCTCATCAGATACATTTTTAGGAATTATAATATTTACCTTAAAGAATAGGTCTCCTCTTTGCTTTTCTCTATTTAGAATTGGCACGCCTTCTCCTTTGAGTCTAAATACTGTTCCGCCTTCTGTTCCCTTGGGAATGTCATAGTCCACAAGCTTTTCTAAAGTTGGAACTTTTATTTTTGCTCCAAGAACTGCATCTGGGTAAGAAATAGGAATATTTAAATAAATATCTGATCCTTCTCTTTTAAATACTGCATCTGAACGAACTCTAATGTATACAAAGACATCTCCATTTGGTCCGCCATTTTCTCCAACTGAACCTTGTCCTGTTAAAGAAATAATATTTCCAGTGTCAACTCCCTTAGGGATGTTAACTTTTATCTTCTTTCTTCTAGAAACTTTTCCCTTTCCATTACATTTCTTGCAAGGAGTTTCAATTTTTTCTCCACTGCCATTACATTCATCGCAGACAGTAGTTCTTACAAATCTACCAAAAGGAGTGTTTTGTTCAGTTGTCATTTGACCAGTTCCGTGACATTTTTCACAAGTGTGTTTCTCTGTGCCAGGTTCTGTCTTTTCGCCATGACAATGACCACATTCTTCGTTTACTTTAACTGAAATTTCTTTTTCGCATCCAAAAATTGCTTCAAAGAAATCAAGCGTTATATCAACTCTAGAATCTGGTCCTTTCTTTGGCATATCTTTTCTATTGGCATATTCATATCTAGAAGAAGATCTTCCGCCTCCAAATATATCAAATATGTCGTCAAATATATCAGAAAATCCACCAAAACCGCTGCCGCCAGCTCCCATATTTCCATTAAGTCCCTCTTCGCCATAGACATCATAGATTTGTCTCTTTTCATCATCTGATAGAACTTCATAAGCATAGGAAATTTCTTTAAACTTTGCTTCGGCCTCTGTATCTCCAGGATTTAAATCAGGATGATACTTTTTAGCAAGTTTTTTGTAGGATTTTTTAAGATCTTCTTTGTTGGCATTTTTATCAACCTCAAGAATTTCGTAAAAATTTCTCATCTTCCACCTCAATAAGTTTACATTCTAATATAAATCATTAGAAAAATAAAGGGTAATTTAAAAAAAGTTGCAGAGTCTCCCCTGCAACTTCTTTATTCAGTTAATTATTCTTCATCATCGTCTACAACTTCATAATCTGCATCTACTACATCATCATCTTGTGCCCCAGCATTTCCTTCAGCTCCAGCTGCACCAGAATCTTTATAGATTTGTTCAGATACTTTATAGAAAGCTTGAGTTAATTCTTCAGTTTTTGCTTTAATTGCTTCAACATCATCTGATTCTTTAACTTCATTTAAATTCTTAATAGCTTCTTCAATTTTTGCCTTGTCATCATCAGAAATTTTACCTTCAACATCTTTTAAAGTGTTTTCTGCTTGATAAGTGATTGAGTCAGCATTGTTTTTAGCTTCGATTAATTCTTTTTTCTTAGCATCTTCTTGAGCATACATTTCTGCTTCTTTTACTTTCTTTTCAATTTCTTCTTCGTTTAAGTTAGTAGAAGATGTAATTGTAATATGTTGTTCCTTACCTGTTCCAAGATCTTTAGCACTTACATTTACAATACCATTTGCATCTATATCAAATGTAACTTCGATTTGAGGAACTCCTCTTCTTGCTGGTGCAATTCCATCAAGAGTAAATCTTCCAAGAGTTACATTGTCCTTAGCCATTTGTCTTTCACCTTGAAGTACGTGAATTTCTACAGAAGTTTGATTGTCTGCTGCAGTTGTAAAAGTTTGTGACTTCTTAGTAGGAATAGTTGTATTTCTTTCGATAAGTCTTGTTGTAATATTACCCATTGTTTCAATTCCTAGAGAAAGAGGTGTTACATCAAGAAGAAGTAAGTCTTTAACATCTCCTGAAAGTACTCCACCTTGAATAGCTGCACCAAGAGCAACACATTCATCTGGGTTAATATCTTTTTGTGGTTCTTTTCCAGTTAATTTTTTGATACATTCTTGAACTGCTGGAATTCTTGTTGAACCACCTACAAGTAAAACTTTGTCTATTTCATTTGCTGAAAGTCCTGCATCTTTTAAAGCATCTTTAACTGGTCCTTCAGTCATTTTTACTAAATCATTAGTAAGTTCATCAAACTTAGCACGAGTGATGTCCATATTTAAGTGAAGTGGACCTGCTTGTGAAGCTGTGATAAATGGAAGGTTGATATTTGTGCTCATTGTAGAAGAAAGTTCCTTCTTAGCTTTTTCTGCTGCTTCTTTAAGTCTTTGAAGACTCATCTTGTCAGCTTTAAGGTCAATTCCATTTTCTTTTTTGAATTCTTCAGCAATATAATCTATAAGTCTATTGTCGAAGTCATCTCCACCAAGTTTGTTGTTACCACGAGTTGCGTGTACTTCGAATACTCCATCAGAAAGTTCTAGTATGGAAACATCGAATGTACCACCACCAAGGTCGTAAACCATTACAGTTTGAGCTTCAGTGTCTTTGTCTTCACCATAAGCAAGAGCTGCTGCTGTTGGTTCGTTTACGATTCTCTTTACATCAAGTCCTGCAATTCTTCCTGCGTCTTTTGTTGCTTGTCTTTGAGCATCTGTAAAGTAAGCAGGTACTGTAATTACAGCTTCTGTAATTTTTTCTCCAAGATAAGATTCTGCATCTGATTTTAATTTTTGTAAAATCATAGCTGAAATATCTTGTGGAGTGTATTTTTTACCATCTATATCAATTGAATAGTCAGAACCCATATGTCTTTTAATAGATTGAATAGTTCTGTCTGGATTAGTTATAGCTTGTCTTTTTGCAGTTTCTCCAACTAATCTTTCACCATCTTTAGTAAAAGCTACTACTGAAGGAGTTGTTCTGTTACCTTCAATGTTTGGAATTATTACAGAATCTCCACCTTCCATAACTGCAACTGCTGAGTTTGTAGTTCCTAAATCAATACCAATTATTTTTCCCATTATATTATCCCCCTATATCACTTATTGTGAAACCTTAACCATTGCTGGTCTAAGTGTCTTATCGTCGATTAAATATCCTTTTTGCAGTACTTCAATTACATATCCAGAATCATATTCATCACTTTCTTCAGTGAGTACTGCGTGGTGTAGCATTGGGTCAAATTCAACTCCAAGTGCTTCCATTTCTACGATTCCTTCTTTTTTTAATACATCTTTGAGTTGATTTTTAATCATCTCAATTCCTTCATAAGCTGCATCTTCTTTGTTGAGAGAATCAAGTGCTCTCTCAAAATTATCCATCACTGGAAGAAGATCATTTACAACTTTTTTAACTCCAAGTTCAACATATTCAGACTTTTCTTTTTCTGTTCTTCTTTTAAAGTTAGTAAAGTCTGCTTGAAGTCTCATAAATTTATCCATAAGATTAGAATACTTGTCATCTGAGTTTTCAGATTCTTCTATATTCTCATCATTATTTGTACTTTCATCTATATTATCTTCAATTTCATCTATATTTTCATTTTGATCATCTTTCAAATCTTCATTTTTTAATTTATCTTTATCCGTCATCTAACTCCCTCACATTTCTCTTAATCCATTTGTAACTGCATCTCTAAACACCTTCAATAATTTAAACAGTCTTGAATAATCAATTCTCACAGGACCAATAATTCCAATGCTACCAAAAGTATCATTGCTTAAATTGAAATTGGCTCTTATAATAGTGTTCTCTTTCATTAAACTTGCACTATTTTCTTCCCCAATAACTACTTCAATATCTCTTGAAAAGTTATTTTCGTGTAAGATTTCAAACAAACTGTCTTTATCTTCTACTAAATTCATAAATTCTCTAGCTTTTTCAAGATCTTTATATTCATCGAAGTTTAAAATATTTGTCAGTCCATCGTAATAAATTTCAACTGATGAAACTTTTTTATTAAATCCACTGGCAAGCTTAATAATATTTGAAATAAATCTCGCATGTTTCACATAATCATCTGAAAGTGAAATCTTTAAAGACTTAATCTTGTTAAAGTCAATGCCTGTGATTTTTTCGTTTAACCTATCCTCGATGTAATAAATATCTTCATCGTTTAATCCTTCAATTTCAAGAGTGTATCTCTCAAGCACACCTTTATTGCCGATTAGTACGAGAAGTGCTTCCTTTTCTGTCAACTTGACAAGGACAATTCTCTTAATCTCTGTGTCATTTCTTTCTGGTGCAACAAGATATGCCGTGCAATTACTTATATCAGCTAGTAGTGAAACTGTCTTTTTATAAAATTCTTCGTGATTATTTGCACTTCTTAAAATCTCATCTTTTAATTTTTTAGAAGTGAGTTTATCTTCGAAGCTTCCAAAGTTTTCATAAATTTCATCTACATAAAATCTATAAGCCTTATCTGAAGGTATCCTTCCGGCAGATTGATGAGGTTTATTTAAAAAACCAAGATCTTCTAGATCCGCCATTTCATTTCTTATAGTTGCCGAACTAACTCCAAGGTCATAATCCTTAGAAAGAGTTCTTGACCCTACGGGAGTAGGCATATCAATATATGCCTCAATTATGGCTCTTAAAATATTTATTTTTCTTATATCCATAATCCCCTCCTTTTATTAGCACTCATACACATCGAGTGCTAACATAGTTATATAATACTTTAGTTTTTCCTTTTTGTCAAGGGTTTTAAAATATTTTTTATTTTATTTAGGATAATTTAATTTTGTTGCTATTTATAAATTCTTAAACATATAATATAATTAATATTTGTGTTAAAATTAGTATTGGAGATGATTATATTGAAGAAAAATGAAGTACTTTCTTTTATACTTACAATTGTAGCTGCACTTTTAATTGCACTTTTTGTTAGAAACTTTTTATTTAATATTGCAATTGTAAATGGAGAGTCAATGCATCCTACTTTAAATGAAGGAGATAAATTAATCTGTCTATCTTATAGGAAATTTACTGAAATTCATCCTGGAGAAATTGTTGTAATAGACGCTCCAAATGACAACAGAAGCTATATTAAAAGAGTTATTGCAAAAGGCGGTGACACAATTGAATTTAGAGATGGAGAGGTTATTGTAAACGGAGAAATACTAGAAGAAAATTACACTTCTACTGATTATACAGATTACGAAAATCAAGATACTTACACATTAAAAGAAAATGAATACTTTGTAATGGGCGACAATAGACTTCCCGGTATGAGCGTAGACTCAAGATACTTTGGACCTATTGACAAAAAAAGAATAAAATCTGTTGCTTATTATAGATTCTTACCATTAAAAGATAGAACAAAATTATAAACAGGAGGTAAATTTTGCAAAATCAAGAAAGAATTAGAAACTTTTCAATAATTGCTCATATTGATCACGGAAAGTCTACCCTTGCAGATAGATTAATTGAATCAACGGGAATGCTTACCAAAAGAGAAATGGAAGAACAAGTTCTCGACTCCATGGAACTCGAACGTGAGAGAGGAATTACAATTAAACTAAAGGCTGTAAGGCTTATTTATAAAGATGACAGAGATGGCAAAGAGTATGTACTTAACTTAATAGACACTCCAGGTCACGTTGACTTTAACTACGAAGTTTCAAGATCACTTGCAGCTTGCGAAGGTGCCATTGTAGTAGTAGATGCTTCACAAGGCGTTGAAGCTCAGACTCTTGCTAATGTATACCTTGCTATTGACCAAGACCTTGAACTTTTGCCAGTTATAAATAAAATCGACCTACCAAGTGCAAGACCTGATGAAATAAAAGAAGAAATTGAAGACATAATTGGTCTTGACACTGAAGGAATTCCACTAATCTCTGCGAAAAATGGAATTGGAATTGAAGATGTACTTCACTTTATTGTGGACACAGTGCCTGCACCAAGTGGCGATGAAAATAAACCTCTTAAGGCTTTAATTTTTGACTCAATTTATGATGCATACAAGGGCGTTGTTTGTCATGTAAGAATTGTCGATGGAACTGTAAAACCTGGCGATGAAATAAAAATGATGGCAACTGGAAAGACTTTTGAAGTTGTAGAAGTTGGAGTCATTGCCAATGGTCACATCACACTTGATTCACTTAGTGCAGGGGAAGTAGGTTACATTACAGCTTCTATAAAAAATGTTAAGGACGCAAGAGTTGGTGACACTATTACATTTAAAAACAATCCAACTGATGAACCAATGCCTGGCTATAAAAAAGTTGTGCCAATGGTATTCTGTGGAGTTTATCCTGGCGAAGGCGAAGAGTACAATGAAATTCGTGAAGCATTGGAAAAACTTCAAGTTAACGATGCTGCACTATCCTTTGAAGCTGAGACGTCAGTTGCTCTTGGATTTGGATTTAGATGTGGTTTCTTGGGACTGCTTCACATGGAAATTATCCAAGAAAGACTTGAAAGAGAATTTGACTTAAATATAGTTACAACTGCTCCTTCTGTAATTTATAAAGTTATTAAAAAAGATGGAACTCTTTTAGAAATACAAAACCCTTCAAATCTCCCTGATCCTACCGAAATCGACTACATGGAAGAGCCAATTGTAAAAGCTGAGATAATGACACCAACTGATTATGTGGGACAAATTATGGAGCTTTGCCAAGATAGACGTGGCGTGTTTAAAGATATGCAGTATCTTGAAGAAACAAGAGCACTAATCACTTATCACATGCCTCTTAACGAAGTTATTTATGATTTCTTCGATGCACTTAAATCAAAAACTCGCGGCTATGCATCTTATGACTACGAATTAATTGGCTATGAAGAGTCAGATCTTGTTAAACTTGATATTTTAATTAACGAAGAACTTGTAGATGCTTTCTCACTTATTGTTCACGAGTCCAATGCCTATAACAGAGCTAGAAAAGTTTGTGAAAAGTTAAAAGATGTAATTCCAAGACATCAGTTTGCTGTGCCAATTCAAGCAGCTGTTGGAAATAAAATCATTGCAAGAGAAACAATTAGAGCACTTAGAAAAGACGTACTTGCAAAATGTTATGGTGGAGATATTTCAAGAAAGAGAAAACTTCTTGAAAAGCAAAAGGAAGGAAAGAAGAGAATGCGTACTGTTGGAAGCGTAGAAATTCCACAAGATGCTTTCTTGTCAGTGCTTAAATATGATGAAGACAAATAATATTTCAATTTATATTCATATACCTTTCTGTGAGAGTAGATGTCACTATTGTGACTTCTGCTCTTCTCTTATAAATAGAGAAAATGTTGGCAATTATTTTGAATATTTAAAAAAAGAAATAAGATTAAATGATGAAATTTTAAAGAATCAAAAAATTAAGACTATTTTTATTGGAGGTGGCACTCCATCTTCAGTCCCTTCAAAATATATTGTTGAGATAATAGAAATTTTAAAAAGTTATGAAATTGCAGATGATGTAGAAATAACAATTGAGTCAAATCCCAATTCACTTAGTCTTGAAAAGGCAAGAGATTATTTTAATGTTGGTATTAATAGAATTTCTATTGGAGCACAAAGTTTTGAAGATGCGATATTAAGAGAAATTGGAAGAGTTCATAAATCAGAAGAAATCTATAAAGCAGTAAGAAATGCAAGAGAAGCTGGTTTTAAAAATATAAATCTAGATTTAATGCTTGCACTTCCTCATCAAAACTTTTCTCATATTAAAAAATCAATTGAAGAAATAGAAAAGTTAAAACTTGAACATGTATCTTATTATTCACTTATTTTAGAAGAAGGCACAGTTTTATACAATCGCTGCAAAAAAGATTTATCTTCCTTCCCCGATGAGGCTGAAGATAGAAAAATGTATCATTATGTAGTAAAGTCTTTAGAAAAATTGGGTCTTAAACAGTATGAAATATCAAACTTTGCAAAAGATGGCTATGAATGTAGACATAATTTAGTTTATTGGAAATTAGAAGATTATATATCCTTTGGACTATCTGCATCGTCTAATTTAGAAAATATTAGATATTCAAATTTTGACAGCTTTAAAGAATATTATAAATCTTTAGACAATGAAGTTTTGCCTATTTCTTATAAAGAAGAACTTAGCAAAACCGACAGAATTAATGAATATATTATGATGGGATTAAGACTAAATTATGGAATTGATTTAAGTGAAATAGATAATAGATTTGACATTGATTTTATGGATGATTATAAAGATGAAGTTAGTAAAAATCTTAATAGTGGTTTGATTAAGATAGATGATGGAAAGTTGGCCCTTACGGAGAAAGGTCGGGACCTATCAAATCAAGTAGAACTTGACTTTTTTAGATGATTTATAAATGAAGTATAGGACAAAAATGGGGACTGTCCCTTGGGACCGTCCCCTTCTCTATGTAAAAGTATATATTAGTTTTTATTTTTTAATCTTTTTAATTAAATAGTTTTCTGCTAAATTTAAAATTTTCAATATTCTTAGAATTTAGCTTCTTTGCAAGATTTGGGACTGTCCCGTGTTTCATTAATATATAAAATTATTTATTTTTAATATTGTTTTTAAGTAGTAACTTTATCTGATTTGGGACTGTCCCTGTACCTCTATCATATTCTTTATCCACTCAAGCTTCCCTATGGTCGCTTTCGTCGTGATGACCTACCATTCGCAACTCCCTTGTAATTGCTCCCTATTCGGTCGCATTTATTGCATTTGATTGCCGTTGGTTCTTCATCAACTCAAGCTTCCCTATGGTCGCTTTCATCGTGATGACATACCATTCGCGACTCCCTTATAAATGCTCCCTATTCGGTCGCATTTATTGCGGTCGCTGCATAATGTTCTTCATCAATTCATCCGGCGCTTACGCTTGGATGAATTGTGAAGACCGAAAATATTGCGACCCGTCGCAATATTTTCTACCATTAAAAAAAGAGAAACTTTCCCGGGAAAATTTCTCTTAACCTGCAATCTTATCGTTAAGCTTCTTTGCTAGTCGACTTATTTTTCTAGAAGCTTGATTCTTGTGAATCACGTTTTTGCTTGCAGCCTTTTTTAATTTTTGATCAGCAAGAACTAAAAGTTTCTTTGCATCTTCGATTCTATCTTCATCAAGTGCAAGATTGAAATTCTTAACTGCGTTTTTCATTTCAGTTCTGATAGGTTTATTTCTTTCAGCGTTTCTTCTTGCTACGTCAATTCTCTTAATAGCTGATTTAATATTTGCCATAATTTCACCTCCGCTTTATTTAACACTTTTGCTATTTTACCACGAATTTACAAAGATTGCAAGATTTATTTATAATCTATCCATTGCAATATTTAATTACAAGTGTCTCAAGTATAACTTTTTCATCAACTGATGTCGTCTTAAAAAGTTCATCTGCTTCTAATAGTTCATCGTAAAATCTAACTAAAAAACTCTTGGTAAAATTATTTTGAGTTCCAAGTATTTTCTTAAACTCATACTGGCTCACTCCAATTTCATTCATTATGTCATTGGGGTAAATATTTTTTTCATTTAAAATTTTATAAGACAAAAAATTTTTCACTTGCCTAATAATCATATAGAAAATCTTTGGAATTTCTTCGTTAAGTCTATACATATTATCAAGCTCTAGTATTGCAATTTCAGTATTTCTCTTCATCATGGCATCAAGGAAATTAAATATATTTGAGTCCACATTTTCTGTTATTGATCCGTCAATATCTTCTCTTGTTATAACTTCTCCACTTGTTGCAGATATTATTTTATCCATTTCTGTCTTTATATCGAGAAGAGTCTTGTCTTCGTTTCTAGAATTATAACCACTTTTTTCTATAAAATATGCAATATCTGTGGTCTTAATCTTCTTCTTTTTTCTTAAAAAATACTGATTTACAAAATTTCTAAAATCAGGAAGGCTGAGTTTTGGAAATTCTACATCTCTTCCAAGCTTTTTCATTTCTTTATAAAACTTCGTAGTTTTTTTTATGCTAGCTCTATCCCAAAAAATTAAAATTACAAAATTATCAAGATTTTCTAAAAATTCATAAAAAGATTTCTTCAGATTATTTTCGCTAATAAAGAAAGACACATCCTTTACAAGTACAAGTTTTTTATCGCTCATCACGGGATAAGTTTCTGCGGCTGTAATTATATCAGCCGGTGTCGCTTCTGTTCCTTCAATTTTGATGTAATTAAACGCATCTGTACCTTTTATATATTTATTTTTCAAATATCCTATTGCATTTTCAATAAGGTATTTTTCTTTGCCATAGAATAAATAAGCGCCGCCTTTATCGCTATCTTTGTAAATTTCCTTGTAATTCATAATTTTTCCTCGCTATATAATAAAGAATTAGAGAGCTCATAAGTATATAAATCAGATTAGTTTCTCTATTTTTAAGAAAATAAAAGACCTCTATATTTTTATCTATTTTAAAAATAATTTCTCCAACCTTTGAAGTGTCAAAATATATAATACCATATTTTTCAAGACTTTCCAGGACTTCTCTATGTGGATGACCATAAGAATTTCCTACACCTGCTGAAATTACTGCATATTTTGGAGTAATGTTTTCTAAAAATTTCTCATCTGTTGAAGTATTTGATCCATGGTGTGAAACTTTTAAAATATCTACATCTTCATTTATATTTCTCTCGTAATTCTTGCTCAAATCTCCAGTAAATAAAATCTTTTTGCCTCTGTAATACACATCTAACACAAGGGATTTATCATTTTCCTCTACATTTTTATCACCAATATTTAATACATCGATGTAAAAATCTTTGTCGATTTTTAGCCTATCATTTCTACTTAGTGATATAAAACCATTAGGGTTCACATCTTCAAAAAAATTATCTTCAGGAAGATGGCCTACATAAACATTCTTAACTTTGTAATTTTTTAATACTTTCTCTAAATTGCCGACATGATCTTCATCATAATGAGATATAAAAATTCCATCTATTTTATAAACTCCTAGATAATCTAAGCTTGGCTCGAGATATCTTTCAAATATAGTATTGTCGTACCTCGCACCGCCCACATCGATTAAAAAGTTCCTTCCTCTGTGTGAAATCATGGCAGCATCGCCTTGTCCTATATAAAATTGTCTGTAAATTAATGAATTTGATTCTTTTATAAAACCAATGGAATAAATTGCAAAAATAATTACTATATAAATTTCTATAATTTTAATATTTGGTTCTATAATTTCATAAATTTTATGTCTATTTAAAATCAAAACTAAAATAATATAATATAAAAATACATACTCTAATTTAAATCCGCGAATTTCAAAATTAAAAATATTAAACCTAAGAAGAATTTCTTCAAGACCATAAATCGAATTCATTAATACATTTAAAATCATACCAATAATTCCTGGAAAAATCCCTAAAGACATTATAAATCCAGAAATAATCACAAAAGTATAAAATGGAATTATAATTAAATTTGCAGGATAAACTAAAATTGAAACTCCTGAAAAATAATAATTTATAATTGGGAAAATTACTAAAATTACAGAAAAAGTTAGTACAATTGAGTCCATAACTCTTCCCTTATCTGCTACAAAGGAATATATAATCGGCATTATAAAAATCATCCCAAAAATCGCTGCATAAGACATTAAAAATGACAGCGAATAAATCGCCATGGGATTAATAAATAAAATTATAGATAGACTTAGATAAAATACATCTTTATTGTCTAAATCTACTTTAAAATAAAAACTTAGTTTGTATAAAAGATAAAATAAAAAAGCTCTCACTGCACTTATAGGATTGCCAATTAGTTTTAAATAAAAAATAATTAAAATAACTACAATTGCATCAGTAATTTTTAAATTTTTTGTAGTTTTTATAAAAATAAAATGCAAAAATGCTACAATAATTCCAATATGAAGACCAGAAACTGCCAAGAGATGACTAATTCCTAAGTTAGCAAATCTTTCGCTTTCTAAATCATCAATTTTATATCTATTTGCTAAGATTAATGACTCTAATAGGTTTGCATTTCTCTCGCTTAAGTATTTGTGGAAAATATTTTGAGTTCTCTTTATAAAATATGTAGAAAATTTATCTAATGCGCTGCTATCTTTAATCTTTTCTAAACTATTAATTTTTCCATAGAGATAAATTCCTTGAGATTTCAAATTATTTCTCGAGTTGAAATTACCTTCATTCATTGCAGGAGGCGGTGGAGTGAATTTTCCTTTGATTTTATAAGTCGCTCCTCTCTCTAAATTTTCATAAATTATAATCCTTGTCTTAAATTTTTCCCCTTTTATAGAATTAGTTTTAATAATGGACTTTTCATCATTGGAATATAGGACCTTACCAATTACCTCTCCATTAAAAGCATTCAAGACATAATCTTTACTTTTAAAATTTATAAAAACAGAAATTATGATTAAAGGTAAAATCAAATAATAAGCCTTTTTATTTGTCTTAATGAGATAAATTGAAAGACCTGCCGAAAAAATTATTAAAAATGCAAAAGATTTTGTAATTGCCGATAAAAATATTCCCAATAAAACTGCAAAAAGTATGTACATATTTATCTTAAACTCCAATAATTTTATATCTATATTATATATCTAATCTTCATATCAAGCTACAAAATATGGTAATATATTATCTGGAGGTTTTTATGAACGCAAAGATTAATCCTTATAAAAGTAAATACAAAATTAAAATTTTAAAGACAATTGAAGAAAATAACAACACCTACGGAAAGCTCGAGTACATACCATTTTTCACTGGAACAGAAAGAGTTGCAGGTGATTTGTTTAAAATAAATAATGAAAGTCCAGAATTTTTAGAAAGAGATTTAAATTATGTTAAAATTGACGATTCTAATTTACAACACGTAGATGTAGAAATTGATTTTAAAAATCGCCTTTCTATTATGCAGCAAAATCTTGCCAACGCCCTTGTGAGACATTTCATAAAAGAAAGCACAGACATTACAATAAAAGATTACAAAGTTTTAAAAAATAGCTCTTACATTGATATATATTCAAAGGATTTAAAATTTACAACTCTAGATAATTTAGAGAGCATGTCAAATTATGCTCTTCTTTCAAATATACAAGTGGAAAATAATAATGGAAATATTGTAATAGATAAACTTGCAAAAATTTCTTACTTTGGACCATCTTTAAATAGAACTGGTGAAGTGGGTATGATTTTAATTCACTCTGTTGATAGAATTGAAAATCTTCTTAGAATAAATATTATCGCAGGTGAAAGTGCTTATAAATTTTCTAGAAAATCACTTAATCTTTTAAATAATATAAAAATGTATCTTGGAAGTGAAAAGATTGAAGATGTCTTTTCTGATATCAAAAAGATTAAGTCTGGAATAGAAATAAAAAAAGATGAGAAAGATGAAGAATTAGAAGATATAGATTTAGAACATTTTGAAGAAGAAATCTTAGATAAATCAAAAGATGTTAAAGAAAATAAATCTGATGAGGAAGATAAAGTTTTAAAAGAACCTAAAGATTCTAATGAAAATGAAAATATTGTTGATAAAAAAATGAAAGAAGAAAAAGAGGATAAAGTAGAAGAAAAACCTAGCACTTACCAACAAGAACTTCTTGAAGCAGTAGACTACTTTAAACAATATGCAACAGAAGTTTCTGGAATCAATTATATTTACAAGGCACTTAAAGACATAAACCTCAAGGAATTAAAGGAAGTTTCATCTCACATTTTAAAAAATGACAACTATATCCAAATTTATGGGGTTAAAAATTCTAAAAATCCTCACAAATCTAAAGTCTTGGTGCTTCGCTCTCAAAATTTAGACTTTAACTTAAAAGATATCTTTGAAAAGATTAAAGAAAAGTATCACTTCACTGGTACAGGAAATATTTATACAGTTGAGCTGGAATGTGAAGAAAAAGACACGACAAAAATTATGGAAAACTTCTTATTGCAAATTAAAAAAATTCTTGATAAAGATAAATAATTAAGATAGACCTCTTAGTTTTAGCTAAGAGGTTTTTTGATGCATAAAAATAAGAGCAAGCTTAAAGCCTGCTCTTTTATATTAAACTTAAATTAGTCTAAAATTTTAGATACAACTCCAGATGCTACTGTTCTTCCACCTTCTCTAATGGCAAATCTTAGTCCTTCGTCCATAGCGATTGGTGTGATTAGTGATACTGTAAATGTTGA
>NZ_JAHLQO010000005.1 GCF_018919265.1 Peptoniphilus ovalis | reverse complement strand
TCAACATTTACAGTATCACTAATCACACCAATCGCTATGGACGAAGGACTAAGATTTGCCATTAGAGAAGGTGGAAGAACAGTAGCATCTGGAGTTGTATCTAAAATTTTAGACTAATTCAAAAATATTAAGAGGCTCAATTGAGTCTCTTTTTTTATTTGGACTAAAAATTATATCAATAATAGGATATAATAATATTAATAATAAAAGAGGTGATGTAATGGGCGCAAGTAGTGTTTACAGAGAACTTTATAAATTGGCAAATGATGAAAATAATTACAGTGAGAAAATATTGGCATCACTTATAGCAATTGTTGTAGCATTTATTCTCTACTATATTTTAAAAAAGATTACATACAAATTTGTATTTAAAGAAAAGCGAAGAGTTAGAATAGTTAGCACACTTCGCTGGCTGTTATTTTTCGTAGCAACATCATTTATTTTGTATTCTTGGTTTAATGCAATTGAAGGACTATTAGTTGGAGTTTCAGTAATAGCTGGTTTGCTATTGATTTCATTAAAAGATTTAGCAATAAACTTTGCAGGATATGTTTATATAAAAATTAGAAAGCCTTTTAAACCAGGGGATAGAATTGAAATCGACGGATATATAGGAGATGTTGAAAGTATAGAAATCCTTGAATTTAATATAAATGAAGTAAAGGGATGGCTCAGAAGTAAACAACACACTGGAGTTGATCTTCACATTCCCAACAAATATATCTTTAACACAGTTCTAAAAAATTACACGCAAGAATATCCCTATCTATGGATAGATATTTCCTTTACCTTTGACGCAAGTTCAAATATAGAAAAGGCAGAAGAGATATTTTTGAAAATAGGACAAGAAGAGCTTAAAAAGTTGGTAAAAAGAGAACAAAATAGAAAAGAAATGAAGACATATCTCGATAAATTAAGCAATGATTTGGAACTAATAAACGATAATATACTTCCCAATGTATCTACGGATTCAGTGTTCGATGGACTTGAGATGAACCTTAGAGTTGTCGTACCATATGATGAAATTGGACCGATTAAAAGTAGGATAGAAAAGGCAATTGTCAAGGCAGTGCAGGAAGAAGATGATTTGATTTTTGCATCTAGAAATCATCTCGTGGTGAATAAGTAATTTGTAGGAAAATTATAATAAAAATATTTTAAAAAGATAAAGAGGGCTGCCCTTTAGGGCTGTCCTCGCAAAAAAAACAGCATGAAAAGATGTGAGGTTGCAGTCGAAGAAGTTAAGGGTTTTTGGGACTGCTGCGTGCCCTGTGGGTATCCCAGAATTTTTCAAGGAATTTTTTTCCCCTAGTTGATGGGGACAGTCCCTTAATAAACCTGACAGGGACAGTCCCCACAAATTAAATTAAAAGTAAAAGCTTTAGAAAAAAATTAATTAATAAACTAAATAAAACTTGCTATTATTTGTACCTCCACTGGTGCATCGCCAGGAAGAGAGGCTACTCCCACTGATGTTCGAGGAGAAATTCCTCTTTCGCCTAGCTCATCTACTAAATACTCCGATGCAAAGTCTGCAATCTTTGAATGAAGACTAAAATCCTCTTCACAATTTACATAAACTGTCAAGTTCACAATATCATCTAACTTCTCACTTTCTGAAAGTGAGTTTTTTATTGCAATGAGTGAATTTTTTGCTGCTTGAATTACTGAATCTTTATACTTTTCTATATCTTCATTACTTTTAATCTTTCCCGTTAAAATCAACTTTCCATCAACTCTTGGTGTCATTCCCGCTGAGTAGACTAAATTATTTATCTTTTTTGCTGGCACATATTTGCCCTGTGGTATTGGATTTTTACTCATATTAAACTCCTTTTCTTTTCATTATATCAACTTCTTTCAAATAAGCCCAATTTTGTTTAAAAACTTCATTAATGGTAAAATATTTAATAATGGGGGAATTATGAATATTTTTAAAGGACTTAACAAATACAAAATTAGAATATTAGTTGTAATTCTCTTAACTTTTGGAAATGCCTTGGGTGAATTATTTTTGCCAAGGCTAATGAGTCTTGTAATCGACAAAGGTGTTGCCTATGGCGATACGAACTATGTACTTAGAATGGGCGGTGTAATGATAATTGTAGTTATCTTTACAGTGCTTTGCAGAGGGTCTGCTGCTTATCATTCTTCTAAGACTACAATGGCTTTTTCAAGAGATTTGAGATACAAACTTTTTAGAAAAATTAATTATCTTAGCTTTGATGATGTTGAAAGCTTTTCAATTTCATCTCTTATCACTAGAACTACAGATGATGTAAATCAAGTTGAGCAAATGGTTTTAATGGGACTTCGTCCTCTTGTGAGAGGTCCGCTTATGTTTATCGGTGGTCTTATAATGGCACTTTCAACAAATGTAAAACTTTCAATCGTATTTCCAATTGCCATTCCATTTATCGCCTTTGGACTTTTCTATGTCATCAAAAAGGGTCTGCCTTATTTTCCAGTTTTACAACAAAGACTTGACAAATTAAATGAACTTTTTAGAAGAAGACTTACTGGCCTTCGAGTTATCAGAGCTTTTTCTAAAGATGAATACGAAGAGGATTTATTTGACGATGCTAACAAGAGCTACAAAAGGCTAGCAGTTCGTGTAAACAAACTTCTTGTTACTATTAGACCAATTTTGGGAACTGTTCTAAATTTTGGAATTATTTTTGTGCTATATTTTGGTGCAAAGTTAATCGACATTAGAGAACTTGGCATTGGAGAACTTATGGCATACATCCAATACATCACCCAAGTTTTAATTGCCATGATTATGATGAGTTTTCTTCTCACAATGGTTCCAAGGACTATGGCTTCAGTTTCTAGAATTAACGAAGTTTTAGAATATGAAACTACAAAAACTGGCGGCGAAGAAATTTTAGATGAAGATATTTATAAAATAGAAGCAAAAAATTTAAACTTCGCATATCCAGATGCAAATCAATGCGTGTTAAAAGACATAAATTTTGAAGTCAATAAGGGCGAAACTCTTGGCATTATAGGTGGAACTGGGTCAGGTAAATCAACTCTTTTAAGACTTCTTCTTCAATTTTACGAGCCAGGAGATAACGAACTTCTCATAAATGGGATTGACATTAAAAAGCTTAAAAATAAATCAGTCAGAGAAAAACTATCCTACGTTCCACAAGAAAATTTCTTCTTTTCAAAATCTGCAAGAGAAAATCTCATGTATTCCGATAAAGATGCAAAAGATGATAAGATGCTTAAATCCTTACAAGAAGCTAGAGCAATTGATTATCTTGGCGACGAGCCACTTGACAAGGAAATAGCAAGAGGTGGAGCAAACCTATCAGGTGGACAAAAGCAAAGACTTTCCATAGCAAGGGCACTTACGAGAAATGCGTCAGTTTATGTTTTTGACGATTCTTTCTCAGCACTTGATTACAAAACTGATTATGAACTGAGACAAGTTTTAAAAAATACACTTTCAGACAAAATCGTAATAGTAGTTGCACAAAGAGTTGCTACTATTTTAAATGTAGATAAAATTTTGGTCTTAGAAGATGGCGAAGTTGCAGGATATGGAAGTCATGATGAACTTATGAAGACAAATGAAGTTTATAGGGAAATCGCAGTGAGTCAGGGGCAAAAATATGAAGAATAAAAAGAATAACACATTATACAGAATATTTGCCTACCTAAAGGACTACAAACTATTTCTGTTCATTTCAATTTTCTGCACAATAATAATTTCACTACTTGAAATAGCTTCTCCAAGACTTATGGGAAATATTACAACTAGAATTTTTGAAAACCTAAGACTTGGCGAAAGAGTTGACTTTAATTATGTAACTAAGATTTGCTTGGCACTTGCTGCAGTCTACATTTTTATGGTCATATTTGAATACATCAGAGGTAGAATTTTAGTAGATATCACACAGGATTTAATTGCAAAATTTAGAAGACAAATTTCTGAAAAAGTAAAATACATTCCAACTTCATATTATGACAAAAATAAAACTGGAGATTTGCTATCAAGAATGACAAATGATGTAGAAACTCTTGGAAAGAATTTGCAACAAACTATTTCTTCAACACTGTCATCAGTTGTGCTAATAGTTGGAATTCTTGCAATGATGATAAATATTTCACCGATTTTAACTGGAGTGTTTTTATTCACTCTTCCAATGACATATATTTCTACAAAAGTAATTTCCAAAAGATCCCAAGGATATTTTAGAAAGAAATCAAAGGGCCTTGGATCCATGGTAGGATTTGTCGAAGAAAACTTCTCGGGGTCAGAACTGATAAAAGCCTTTAGCTACGAAGAAAGAGCAGAGGAAGAATTTTTAGCAATTAACGAAAACTTATACGAAGTGAGTTATAAGGCATCTTTTATGACTGGAATAATGCTTCCAATTATGACATTTATTTCTAATTTGGGCTACGTACTTCTTTCAATAATAGGTGGACTTTTAGTAGTTCAAGGAAGATTATTTGTTGGGGACATTCAAGCAGTTATTCAATATGTAAGAAAACTTTCAAATCCTATTGAACAACTTGCAGAGATGGCATCAATTTTTCAAGCATCAATTGCAGCGGCAGAGAGAATTTTTGAATTCTTAGATGCAGAAGTGGAAGTTGAAAATGTAGTAGATGAAATCAAATCTCCAATTGAAAAAATTGAATTTGAAAATGTATACTTTTCATATGACAAGAAAAAACCAGTTATTAATAATTTAAACCTAGAAGTAGATAGAAACAGCACAGTTGCCATAGTTGGCTCAACTGGTGCGGGAAAGACTACAATTGTAAATCTACTCATGAGGTTTTATGACATTGACAGTGGTTCAATTAAAATAAATGGCGTCGATATCAGAGATGTATCGAGAGAAAATCTGAGATCTCACTTTGGAATGGTGCTTCAAGATTCATGGCTATTTAATGGCACAATTTATGACAACATAGCTTATGGCAAGGACAATGCCACAGAAGAAGAAATAATAGAAGCTGCAAAAAAGGCATACTGCCATTCCTTTATTACTAAACTTCCAAAAGGTTATGACACAGTTTTAAATGAAGAAGCTTCAAATATTTCACAGGGTCAAAGGCAACTTCTTACTATTGCAAGGGCACTTTTGTCTGATCCAGAAATTTTAATACTTGATGAAGCAACTTCATCAGTTGATACAAGAACTGAATCGTTAATTCAAAAGGCGATGAAAAACCTCCTTCACGAAAGGACAAATTTTGTAATTGCACACAGACTTTCAACTATTGTTGAATCCGATGTAATACTTGTACTTGAAAAGGGAGACATTGTTGAAAAGGGAAATCACAAAGAGCTTATAGCAAAAAATGGAGTTTATGCAGATTTATACAATTCGCAATTTAAAGATTAAAGAGAGGAGTTATTATGAAGGATTTTATATTTCACGTTCCTACAAAAATTTTATTTGGAAAGGACCAAATGAAAAACTTGGCAGGAGAAATTAAAAAATATGGCGACAGAGTGCTTTTAGCCTATGGTGGGGGTTCAATAAAAAGAACGGGACTTTATGATGAGATTGTAAAAATATTTGAAGACAATAATATTTTCTACAAAGAATTATCGGGAATCGAACCAAACCCTAGAGTTGAATCTGCAGTAAGGGGAGTTGAAATCGTAAGAGAAAATGAATTAAACTTTATACTTGCAGTTGGTGGCGGATCAGTCATTGACCTTTCAAAATTAATTGCAGGAGCAGTTTTTCTTGACTGCAATCCATGGGATATAGTAATTAAAAAAGAAAAAATTACAAAAGCACTTCCTATTGGAACTATTCTTACACTTTCAGCAACTGGATCAGAAATGGATAGCGGCGGAGTTATTACAAATCTTGAAACAAAGCAAAAGTTGAGCTTTGGATCAAAGTACACTCTACCTAAGTTTTCAATTCTAAATCCAGAAATAACTTACACAGTAAATGAAAAGCATACAGCAGCAGGAGTTGCAGACATTATGAGCCACACTATGGAAAATTATTTCACACTAAATGATGGTGCTTATATGCAAAATAGATTGGCTGAGGGAATTTTAAAAACTTGCATCCATTTTGGACCTATAGCTTTGGAAAATCCTACAAATTACGATGCACGTGCAAATTTAATGTGGGCTTCAAGTTGGGCAATTAACGGACTTTTAGATACTGGAAAAGAAACACCTTGGTCAGTGCATGCAATGGAACACGAACTTTCTGCATTCTATGACCTAACTCATGGAATTGGGCTTGCAATATTAACTCCAAGATTTTTAAGCCATATTTTAAATGACGATACAGTTGACATGATTAGAGATTTTGGAATAAATGTATTTAATATAAATAAAACTGATGATAAATTTAAAGATGCAAAAGCAGCAATAGGAGCACTTCACATGTTCTTTGAACAAGACATGAAAATTCCTATGAGCTTAACAGAAGTTGGAATTGATGAAAAACATTTAGAAGAGATGGCAGAAAATGCAGCTAAGCATGCTGGAGGAAGTATAAGAGGAGTTGTAGAACTTAATAAAGATGATATTCTTAAAATCTACAAAGCTTGCCTATAGGTGGAAAAATGACAATAGAAAGCAGAATATTAAAATTTGGCGTATCACCTGCAATAGTGCCATTAAACTTACCATTGAAGAACTAGAAAAATATTTAAATTATGAAGAATTTATAGATATATCAAAAAATAAAAATATTCAGAAGATCCCTTTGAAAAATAGGGATCTTTTTTTGAAAAAATTTTATATATTACAATTAAATTAAATCACACAAAAGATAGGATTATTAGGTAGAGATTGTTTAAAATAGCCACTTTATTTGATATAATATTGAAAAGATATATTAAATAATAATATCTCAAAGAATTTTCTAAATATTATGAGAGCTTTGAAATAAATTTCAAAAATTGTCAAAATATTAAAAATAATTCACATAGATATTAATTAGGAGGAAGGATATGAAAACTTATATTAAGAGATTTATTACTTTTTCCTTGGCTATGATAATGTTGTTGGCAGTGCCACTAGAGGCTTTTGCAAATAACTTTAGATACTATGACATACCAAGTGAAAAGTATAGCTACATCAATTCGATGCCAGTGGATGAAGCACCAAAGTTTATTAATTCACAAGGCGAAGATGTAGCAAATGAAGAGATTAAAGACCCGGCTATGCCCGCGCTCTACACCCTAAGGGCAGATTTTAAAATTCAAAGGGGCGGAGACGAGACCAAGGTCAATGACCAGCCCTATATAGCAACTGTTGGAGAAAATGCCACAGATAAAGAAAAGGCTAAAGTAAATAAAGACATATTCTTAAAGGAAATGGATGGCTATACAACGCCTACTGTTAGTTTTAATGTAAATTATGACTATATTAAAACAAGAGCAAATAAGTCAGACAATAAGGAGAAAAGAGTAAAAGATTCCATTTTTGAAAATTCCTACGTTGACAAGCATCCCTATACCTATAAGTCAAAGCAACAACCAATTGAGGTAAAGCATGTCTTCCAAAGTCTTTATGATAAATCAAAATATGGAGGACTGACAGAAAATTCAGACCCTATTGAGAGACAACAATATGGAGAGACAGGTCATAATATAAATGTATCTCCCCTTCCAGAAAATGAAAGACTAGGATTTGCACCAGAAACTTCCATAATCTCTACAAGAGTCCCAGAGAACCTAGATAATTTTTTCATAGAGTATAGGTACAATCGTGAGAAATATAATGTGGTCTATGACACTGACGGAGGAACACCAATCCCTGCAAGGACTCTATACTTTGGACAAACCATACCAAAAGTAGATGAGCCAACTAAAGTGGGAGCAGAATTTCAAGGTTGGAAGGTAAATCAAGATATAGAATTTACCAATGAATCTGGCACAAAAACCACAATTAAGGCGGGAAATTTAATAGCTGATAAAAAATCAGAATTTAAAGAAGCCATGCCAGCCCACAATCTTAAATTTACAGCTGTGTGGCAAGAAAAACCCACAGCAAAATATACAATCCTATATTATACCGAAAAACCCGACCACGAATTTGGGACCAAGACTCCAGAAAATCGCAGGGAAAAATACGACTATGTCGGAGCCAGAGTGATAGAAGATGCTGAAACAGGCTCTCAGCCAAATCTTGAGACCATGCTACCTCAAGGGGTTACCTTCCCAGACCTGGAAGGTAAGTCTAGCACAATTACAAATAATAAGGATGAACTATCCAAATATTACACTTACAACGCAAAACTTACAGAAAATGCAAATGAAGTTGAAGAAGACAAGGGCGACGGAACTACTCAAAAAGTCCAAAAAAAGGTCCTATCCACGGGTGAGACAGTTTACGAAGTATACTACGACAGGACCGTTTACACCCTTATTTTTGAAAAAGCAAAAAGTAAAACTACCTTTGATCCAGAGATCACCGTCTATGACACCAATACTAAAAAGACCACTGTCTACGATTATATTAATGGTAGTGTTGACAATGGCACAAAGCCCTACACTATCACCGCTCGTTTCGGCGAATCCCTAGCCAACAAGTGGGTCAGAGATGGAGATATGGGCGATGACTATGTTAAAAATATTTTTAAGGGAGACCAGTTCGCTTATATCTCCAAAGGCTATTCCCCAAAGAGATACTCCCAAGGTTGGTGCATTAACCAAGTAGCAGGTTCAACTTATAGAGACACTCCCCCATATAGGCTTACCAAAAGTGAGTTTATAGATGCAAATAGGACGCTGAGAAGCCCATCTAGAAAAGATGCAAGTGGAAATCCTATATCCTATACAGACGATAAGAATAACCTTCTGAACATTATCTCCCTGGGTATCGCCCAATCATCTAGAGATAATCAGTTTATGCCCCACCATATAGATTTTGAGCTAGAGGATATAGATGGAACTGATCGCTTCCACCCAGAACTCTACTACTGGAAGTCGGACACCGATAAAGTATATAGATTCGATCCACCAAAACTTAAGGGCTTTACAGAGCCAAGCTCGAAACTGTCTGAAAGAGGTCTTACAGAACAAGCCTTAAAGGCAAAAAACAATGGTAGAGACGAGACTGAAAAAACTCCTTTTGCTTTTCAAAATACACTTAATAATAAAGATTTTTCTAAGAATAATGGCTATATCTCATATAGGTATCAGAGAAACTCCTACACCCTGAACTTAAACTCAGATCCAACTAAGGTTAAAGAAGACGCTGCCTATGTAGGACAAAGTTTTTCAAATGGATCGCCTCAAAGCCAAGAGGTCAAATACCAGAAGCCTCTTGCAGACCTCGAGCTTCCTATACTGACAGAGGGGGACGAACCAGAATTTGTAAAAATCGCCAAAGAAAATGGCATTGATTATGAGTTTAAGGGTTGGGCCGTGGACCCCTCTGGAGTCAATATGATCCAAAATGCAGTCTATGCAAAAGATGGCAGTGTAAGTCTTAAAAAAGATGCCGATGCCAAAGAAACTATGCCAGATTATAATATGACTCTATATGGGATTTGGGGAGAAAAGGAACCTACATGGACATTAAAGATTGATCCTAATGAAGGTAGGCTTAGAAATTTAAAACCAAGTGACTTTAAAGTAAAGACTAATCTAAAGGACAAGGCAGAACTTATAAAAAATGCAGAAAATGAAGGTAGCATCCAAGTCTTTGATGTAAAACATAGAACTCAAATAGAAAATATATTAACAAAACCAGAGAGAAAAGGATATGACTTCCTAGGCTGGGAACTTGTTAGATTTAATAAAGATGGCAGCGAAAATAGAGATTACTATGATTCCTACAAAGTGCCAGAACTATATGCCTTTGGAAATGATGTAGTAAGCGATATCTATCTAAGGGCCATCTGGGTAGAAAATAGACTTGTTGATATGACCGCCTACCACCACTTCTTTGAACTTGATGAAAATGGAAACTATGTAGAAAACACAGACCTATTACAAGAACAAGAACTTGTAAATAGAAGAATTGGATCTTACACTTCAGCAGTAGCTAGAGAGCAAGGTGCAAGCTGGACTCTAATGACAGAGGAAGAGCTAGCTAATGTAGAGAGCTACCAAAAATATAAGAAAGAGTCTAAAGATGGAGATTCTAAGCAAAATACTTTCTTCCAAGTTATGAGAGTAGATGATCCATTAAAAGAAGAACCAGTGGGTTCTGGAACATTTGTAGAGAATCCCGATGAGCACAATGAATTCCACTTCTATTATCGTGCCTTTAAGACTAGAAAATACAAGGTCAACTACATGGACGAAAGAATAAAGGATAAGATGGAAGCCGGAACTGCTACTGCAGAAGAAATAGAGAAATATAGAATTATTCCTCAAGAGCTAGTAGAAAATGGAAACATACATTATGATGCGAGAAATTATCGCTCAATACCAGGTTGGAAACTCACATCAGATCCGCAGCAACAACTTTTCTTTGACCTTAATGAAAAAGGAGAACTGGTTGGAATTAATGGAAAAACAGGACCTGGTTCTGATGAGATTAATTTCTACTATAAAGATGTCCGTGTAATTGAGAGAAAAGATAAAAATGCAAAGACACCAGATGGCTATGTGAGAGTAATATTCCAAACTGATCCTAATGTAGAAAAAAAAGATAGGGGCGGAAGCTTTGGAAAAGACGCCCAAGGAAAGGCAAGACATGAAGTTGTCTATGATGTCATAGAAGGACTATTGTCAGACAATATTTTAGTTCCACAAGAATTAAAAGAAGGAGAAACTGCTGAGCCAGGTAAACTTTATATCATACCAGATCCAGGCAAGAGCTTTATAAAATGGGATCACCAACCACTTCTTAATGCAAGCACAGTTTTAAGAAAGGGAACTGAATATGTATTCACAGCCTACTTTGACTGGAAGGACATTAAGATAAATGAACTTGTGAGGACAGAAGCCTATAAAGAAGATAATGGAACATGGGTTAATAATTTTGCACCAACTATTGAAGAACTTAAGGCAGCAATAAGATGGTATAATGCAGAAACTAAAAAAGAAAGTGACCTGCCTGCTGGCGTAACTGCGAAAATCATAGATACTACTGATGAAATTTATAATAAAGTAAGAGAAATGGGCGAGTCTGATAAAGATGAACTTGTTAGAACTATTAATATAAATGCAAAGGTAGACTTTGGAAATGGTTATGAAAGAAATATCCAAATACCAGTTAAAATTTACAAAAATGTCTATGAAGCATTGACATCAGGAGATAAGCCTAAAGTATTAGCAGATGCAGAAAAAGTTGCTACAGAAGAAGAAAAACAAGCTGGAAAGCAAGATGGCGATTTAGTAGAAATACTAAAAGATGTTGGCGGAGAATATGTAAAAGTCACTATCAATCCAACAGGCAAGCCAGATGCAAAGGACTCTAAGATATATTATGTAAATCCAAAGGCTTGGGTGGATATTAAAGAAATTAAGCTAACTCAAAAAGAAAAAGACAAATTAGGATTTACAAATTGGACAGCAGATAAGATTGCTCAAAATGAAGACTCAAAAGAAAATGGAGTATTTGATTTTGATAAGCGTCACAAATTTACAGAGGACACAATAATATCTCCAGGCTTTGCGGCTGACGTAGTACCACAAGAAGGTAATGATAAGCCAAAAGTTCCAGAAAATTATGTAAAAGTAATAGTTGACAAGACTGACAAAGCAGACCTTGCGACAGATGAAAAGCAACAAGAAATCTTCTGGGTAAACCCAACAAAAGAAGTAACAATAGGAGTAACAAATCCAACTGGTAAAACTGTAGAAGGAGACCAAACAAAGGGTACTGCTGGTTATACTATGCAATTTAGTCATTGGAAATCAACAGAAAATCCTCCGAGAGAATGGAATGAAACAATTGTAGGACAATTCACAAATGAAGAAACTACAATAATTGCAAAATATTCTTTCAAAGCAGAGGAATTAAAGCCAGTTAAACCCGAACTTGACAAAGTTTTAGTACCTAAAGGTAAAACACCTACAGAAGAAGACTATAAAGAAAAAATCACTCCACCTGAGGGCAAGACTATCAAAACTGTGACAGTTGTGGAAGAACCTGATGTATCACAACCTGGAGAAAAATCTTCTAAAATAACTGTTGAATATAATGATGGAACAAAAACTACAGAGACAATAACTGTTAAAGTAGTAGAGCCAATCCTGCCGGCAGAACCAGGTGGCAGAAAGCCAGAAGGAGCATTGGAAAACTATGTGAAAGTAAACTTTGTTGCAGGAAAAGATGGAGAAAAAGTTGCTGGTAGCCTAGAAGGACAAACAATCTACTATGTATCCCCAGAAGTAGAAGTCAACTTGACAGAACAAGCTGAAAAAATAACAAAGACACCAGCAGTAGGCTACACTTCAAATGGAGGATCTTGGACAAATGCTGATAATAAGAATTTGAATGGAATATTTAAAGAAGAAACAACTTTTGTTTATAACTTTCTAAAATCTAAGGACATAGTAGAAAAGACAAATGAAAATCCAGATAAACCAGAGGGGTATGTGACAGTGATTTTTAGAGCATCTGAAAATGGAAAGCTTGAAGGAAATGTTGCAGAAAAAACTTACTATGTAAATCCAAAAGCTGACATCAAGCTAAAAGTGCTTGGAGAAAATGAGACTGCAGGAGAAAAAGAACTAGCAGTTCCAAAACCAGTAGCAGATGCAAACTACGGATTTGAAAAGTGGGTAGAATCTCTTGATACTACAAATTCAATAAAGGGTAATCTTGAATATGTCGCACACTTCACAAAGGGCAAAGTAACTCTAAATTATAATGCAAATGGTGGAAGTGGAGATGTTCCAGAAGAACGAAGTGTAAATATTGGAGAAAAAATACAATTAGCAAACCAAGGAAACTTAACTAAAGAAAACGAAAACTTCATTGGTTGGAAATTTGATGGAGAAGAAAAGATTTACAAACCTGGAGAAACAATAACTCTTAATGAAAGTAAAACTGCTATTGCCCAATGGTCTACAAATTCTCATACAGTTAGATTTGAAACAATGGGTGGAAGCCAAGTCCCAGACCAAAGTGTAAAGCATGGAGAGACTCTTGGACAAGTAACTCCACCAACATTTGGAGATAAAGTCTTCATGGGTTGGAAAGAAAATGAAAATGACGCAAATTACTTTAACACTACAAGTACTCCAATTAATGAAGACAAGACATTAATAGCAATATGGCAAGACCCAGTTCAAGAAATTGACGAAAATGACAAAATTGAAGACGAATTCATAAAAGTTACTTTCGAAAAGGGTAGTCATGGAGAATTTACAAATGCAAGTGAAGCGAAAACTTATAAAGTTGCAAAGGGCTTGACATATGAGGAAGCTAAGAATATAAGTGGAGTGACAAAACTTGTAGAACCTAGAATCTCTGCCGATAATTACTATAAGTTTAAAGCTTATGAGACAATTCCAACTGGACCAATGTTAACAGATCAAACGCTAATTGCAAGTTATGAATTAGAGAAAGATGTAGTTCCACTAGATCCAGAAAAGGGAGACTATAGTGATAAGCCAGAAGAAATGGTACTTGTAGAGTTTGTAATGGATAAGGACAAGGCAGATCTTCTTGGACCTAGCAAATATTATGTCAAGAAAGACGCTGAAGTAAAATTAGAAGTTCCTACAGTTGTAGAAACTCAAGAAGGATATAGATTTGGCAAATGGGAAGGCTATGATGTAGAAATTATCAATGAGCCTGAACGTGGAGATATAAAATATATCACTGCGATTTTTGCTGAAGACACTAATATCACCGACACAAGTATTGAAAAGCCATCAATGAGAATTCAAATACCTAGAGCAGGAGAATCTATAATAGTTATCACAGAGATTACTCCTGGAGCAAAGGGAAGATTAATTCTAAAGAGAAATGGAAATGAAAAATTAATTGAATCTAGTACTAAAAAGATGGGCAGAAGAAGAGTGGAAACTTTAGTATTTGACATTGGAGAAAAGTTACAAAGAGGAGATATTTATATCTATTATGCAGACAAGAATGGAATAATATCAGAAAGTAGGACTGAAAGAGTAAGATAGGAGGATGTATGAAAAATCGAATACTGTCATTTTTAATGGCAATTACAATGATCTTGGAGATTCTTGCACCACAGATTGTAGTAGCCAATAAAAGACAACTGTCTTATTCTGAAGAAGATAAGACAAATATAATAGATGCCGGTGATTATCCTAAAATTACTGGAGATATTTTTAGAGAAATAGCAAGAAATGAAAGCAAGAAACAAGGAAATATTGTAGGAGAAAGAGGAAGTCGTCCTTTTTCTTCTCCTTATATTCCACCTGGAAATACACCTACTGATGAAAATAAACCTTTATTTTATTTGAATTTAAAATCCAAATTTGAATTAGTAGGTCTTGAAGGTAGAGAATTTGACTGGGACAAGATATTTAAATCAGAAAAAATTGGATTGAAGTTCTTTCAATTAAATGATGAAGGAAAGAGAACTGGAGTTCAGTTCCACTTTAAAGCTGGAAAAAATGATGAGCCTATGTGGGAAGCTGAGGCTAATGAACCTGCAAAACTCCCAGTATATTCAAATAAATTGAAACCTTATACCTATGAGGTAGAATTTGATGGCGAAGTAGCTAAAAATGTTCAATTAGTGATAGGAACAGAATCAGGAACGCCTAGTCAAACCACTTGGATAAAAGATCCAGCCACTGGGGAATATACTTCGACAGCAACACTTCCAATGGCTATTTATCAAGTAGCTGCTACTAGCTTTAGCACTGTTTGGAATACTGCTTTAAATGAAAATGAAAGACCAGAGATAATTGGAGAATTTGAACCAGAAGGAAAGGACACAGATGATCCAGAAGCACTTCCAGTCAACTTAACATTTCCTAAAAATGATAATGATGAAGTAGTTCTTAGAGCGAGATTTAAAGAGAATTACGAAGAAGATGATTCAAAAAATCAATATCCTTTATTAGATAAAGAAATCAAAAAAACTCCTAGAGTAGCTATTACTGGCGGTGATGAATATACTATTGACGATGCAAGAAAAACTATTACATTTAGAGCAAAGAAGTTTAAATATGAATTTAATTATGATGTCGTAGATGGTGGTAAGCTAACTATGACAGAAATAATCCCTATAACTTTCGATGCCAATGGTGGAAAGTTTGCTTCAATCACTGATAGTAGCGCAGAGCAAAAAATCACAAAAGAAGTTGAGTATGGAAAGGACTTAACTGAGAAAATTGAAACTCCGAGTAATGAAGGAGAATCATTTCAAGCTTGGGGAATTAAAGATGATACTTTAAATATTAATCCAATAAATGAAGGTGCATTAAAAAACATTACAAAAGCGAAGACTTTCTATGCTATTTGGAATAATGACATTATTCCTCAAGACGGCGATAATAAACCAGAAAATGTTCCAGATAATTATGTGAAAGTAACTTTTGATATGACTGATAAAGTTAAAAGTAAAAAGGACTTTCCAAATAAAATCTATTGGGTAAATCCCGATAAAGAAGTATCATTTATAGAAAAAGAACCGAGAGGTACTTGGATAGATTTAACTACTCTAGACAAAGAATGGATGTTCAAAGAGTGGGAAAATAATAATCAGAATGATAATATTACAATTTCACTAGGTAGAGATAAAAATGGTGAAGTAAAGGTGCCTGATGATACACTAAACTATAGTGTAATAAAAGGAAAATTCACACAAAACACTATTTTCAAAGCAAAATACAACCTTATAATGGAAGAGACATTAATTCCAATAATTTTAAGGCAACCTTATGTTGTTCCTGTTTATACTTTTGTCTCTCCAGATAACCTTGTTGTAAATGTAAATGGAAGCAAGGACAAAAGGTATACAAATTTTCCGGAGAGTACAATATATTACTTTTTAGATGGAGAAACAAAAGTTTCTCATAAAACTTCTAATACACCAAAGACTTTAGATGTTGTAATTAGTGTTTCATATAGGCCAAACGACAAATTAACTAACAGAAGCCAAATTAAGAAAGGTCAAATTATTTTTGTGGAAAATGTTGTTCCGCAGACTGGAGAAGAGAAGCCTTTAGTTCCAGATAATTATGTAAAGGTGACTTTAATTCCAGGAGAGCTATCTAATGATGAAAATACTATTTATTGGGTAAATCCAAAAGCTGAAGTAACTATAAAAGAAGCTGACGTAAATCCTATAAAAGGACATAAACTAACTCATTGGACACTAGACAAAAAAGAATTTGATTTTACAAAGAAATATAAATTCACTGAAGATAAAGAGATTTATGCTCAATATTCAAAAAAAGGTGATTCAGAAGAAATAGATCAACCAGGAGTTAAATTTATTGTAGTTAATATAGGAGATAAAATACCTTATGACACTTACAAAGATAATATAATCCCTAGAAAAGGTCTAAATGTAGATTATATAAAAGTTATACAAGAACCAGATACTTCTAAAGCAACATTTCCTTATGATGAGACTGATACAAAGGGTCAGGTAGCCAAGGTAAAGATAAAGTATGATAATAATTTTGAAGAAGAAGTAGAAATACCTATCACTGTAGTTCCTGATTATATAGATATTACTGATGATCAAAATAAGGAAGTTCCAAAAGATTTTGTAAAAGTTACAGTTGAATTAACTGATAAGGCTGATTTAAAAGATGATAATGGAGATCCATTGACTGGAGAAGATTTAAATAAAGCCAAGACTAAAATTTATAAGGTAAATCCAAATAAAGAAGTTAGCTTACCAACTCAAAAACCAACTGGTAAAACTATTTCAAAATCTACAGAAAACCCAGTTGAATTTACTTGGAATTTTGAAAAATGGACTTCAGATGAAACTCCTTCAAGAGAATGGAAAGAAAAAATAATTGGACAGTTTAAAAATGAAACTACTATCACTGCTAATTACACTAGTGGTAAAGCTGATAATGGCGAGCTATTAGCAGAAGAGAAAGAAGTCTTTGAATCTTACAAATTAGGAAATGAGTGGATAAATAATTTTATTCCAACAGAAGATGACTTAAAAGATTTGGTTAAACTAAAAGACGATAATGGAAATAAAGATTTGCCAACGAGTGCTATTGTTGAGCTTGTAGTTGGAGAAAAAGCATCAGGGGAAAAATATACAAATCTTAAAGAAGAACTTTATGATAAGTTGCAAGAAAAAGACGAGACAGAAGTTTATAGGATTGAACATATTAAGGCTAAGGTTACTTTTAAAAATGGAGAAGCAAAGGAAATTCAAATTCCAATTAAGGTAATTAAGAATATATACGAAGCGAAGACTTTGACACAAAAACCTATATATGTTCCAAATAATTATGAAAAAGTAACTCTTAATCCTACAACTAAGGCAAAAGATCCTCAAAAGACTTACTATTATGTAAATCCAGATGCTTTTGTGAAGATTCCAGGCACTGATCCTACAGGTAATGCTGATAATACATTTACTCAGTGGCAAGTTGATAGAGGTGTTACTAAATTTAAAGATACTACTGTCCAAGCTAATAAAAAATATGAATTAGCGAGCAGGTATAAATTTGCTAGAGACACAATTATACAAGCACAATATGTGAAAGACGTTATTCCAGAAGATGCAAGTGGAAAGCCAAGCACAGTTCCAGATAATTATGTAAAGGTAACTTTTGTTCCTACTGAAAAAGCAAATGATGCAACTAATTCTAATAAAATTTTTTGGGTGAATCCTGCAAAGGAAGTAAAAATTCCAGTGGAAAATCCAGTTGGAAAGCAACATTTTACTTTTAAAGAATGGAAATTAGGTGTAAATGCAGATGGTGATGCTTACAATCCATCAGAAGCTAGACAATTTACACAAAAAGAGACAACTATAACTGCAACTTATGATGTAGCCAAGGATATTATTCCTTATGATCCAAAAGAACCAACAACAAGACCTGATGGATATGTAAGAGTTTCCTTTGAAGCAGAAGATGGCTTAGATCTTTCTGATGTGAAATTCTATTATGTTAAGAAAAATTCAAGTATAAAACTTGGCGATGCTTCTTTGGCAAAACCAAGTGTAACTGCTGATACTGGATATAAATTTACTTCTTGGGATAAGGCAGATACTTTGGAAATTACTGATGTTGATGTAGTTGTAAAGGCACAATCAAATAAATTGCCAACATTAGTGCCAGAAGAAGATGATCAAGGTAAACAAAATGACAAACCTAATGGCTATGTAGAAGTAAGCTTTGTAATAAAAGCTGCCGATCAGTCAAAGGGATCTATTAAAGGTGTAAGTAAATTTTATGTAAATCCTAAGGAATATGTAAAGATTAATCCTCCTGCTACTGAAGCAAGTACTGGTTATGAGTTTGGTGCATGGGATGTAGATGCGACAATTCCTAGAGTTTATACTGAAGATATTACTACAATAACTGGATCATTTAATCAAATAAAAAATGTCATTCCTAAGACTAAGGATGATGATTCTGAAAAGCCAAAGGGATATAAGACTGTTACTTTTGAAATTGAAGGTGTTGGTGGATCTATTAATGCAGGAGAGACTTCAGTTTATTATGTTGATCCTAATAGAGATGTAACACTTACTCCACCGAAGACTACTGCGAATATTGGCTATGAATTTAATACTTGGACACCAAATCCAGCGACATTGACAAAATATGAAAATGACACAACTATTAAGGGAAGCTTTAAGAAGTTAGATGATATTATTCCTAAGGTTGGAGAAGGGGATAAAGAGAATCCTAAACCTGAAGGTTATGTGAGTGTAACATTCTTACCAGGAGATAATGGAAAACTTGAAGGAAAGACAGTTTATTATGTAAATCCTACTGCAAATCCTGCTATTACATTAGGAAATGTAAAAATTATAAAACCTACAATTAAACCTAATGTTGGATATAAAGTTGCTGATCAAGCTTGGGACAAAGTAGATAATACTGAAATTAAAAGTGATACAAATGTAACTGCACAATATACTCCTTTAGATGATGTTATTCCAAAGACAAAAAATGATGATTCTGAAAAGCCAAGTGGCTATATCACTGTCAAATTTAGTGGAGAAGAGAATGGTACTTTAACTGGAAACACTGTCTTCTATATTAATCCAAATAAGGCGGTTGTTCTTCAAAACAATGCACCAACTATAAATCCAAACACTGGATATGAAGCGGCTGGTTGGGACACTTCACTTAATAGAGCGATTAAATATAATGATGGAGATGTTATCAAAGCACAATATAATCCATTAAATAATATTTATGAAGAAGAAAAACCTGGTTATGTTAAGGTTGAGTTTAATAAAGGTCAACATGGAGAATTAAAGGGTACAGTTAACTATTGGATTAAGCCAGGTGTTGAGGTTACTATTCCAGAGCCAACTGTAAAACCTAACATTGGATACAACTTTAAGCAATGGGATAAAACTACAACTATTACAGCGAAAGCTAATGACCCAACTTATGTAATTACTGCGACATATGATTCTATTGCAGATGTAATTCCAGGGGATCAAGCTAAGCCTAATGGATATGTAGAAGTTAAGTTTGTAGCAGATAACAATGGTAATCTATCTGGAACAACTTTATACTATGTAAATCCAAATAAAAATGTTGATTTAACGACTCAAGCAAATGCTATTGTTAAAAATCCTAATGTTGGTTTCACAGAAGTAGGTGGAACTTGGAATCCAAATATAGATACCAATAAAAAATATACTGACCGAGTAACAACTTATACTTTTAATTTCAAGAAACTTGATGATGTAATTCCAGGTGGAGATAATGTAACTCAACCAAAGGGTTATGTAAAGGTTGATTTTATAGCTGGAGCAAATGGCAGTCTTGCTGGTGGAAATAAAACTTATTATGTAAACCCAAGTAGAAATGTAATGATTGTAGATCAAGCAACTGGAGCAACAAATGAGATTGTAGTTCCAACTCCAACACCAAGTGCAAATTATGAATTTGATTCTTGGTCTCCGGCTATTGACAAGACAAACTCAATTACTTCTAGTGTAATCTATGAAGCTAGATTTAAGTCTTTGAAAGTTATAATGACTTATGATGGAAATGGCAACACTGAAGGTACAGTACCAGAAGCTTTATCCTATGATGTTGGCACAGAAATTACTTTAGCTGGTGGAAGAGATCTTAAAAAGAATAATTATGTTCTAAAGGCTTGGAAGATAAGAGATAAGACTTATGCTCCTGGAGAAAAGTTTACTATCAAAGAAAACACTACTGCGACAGCAGTTTGGGAAGAAGATTTCCACAATGTTAGCTTTAATACTGATGGTGGAACTTATATAGAGCCACAAAAGGTTAAACATGGAGGAACAATTACGCCAGTAACTTCTCCAACTAAAGAAGGCTATACTTTCACTGGTTGGAAAGTTGATGGAAATGATTTTAATCCAACTAATGATAAAGTTACAAAAGATATTACCTTAGTTGCTCAATATGTTCCTAATGTAATCCCTCAAACTGGTGAAGATAAACCAAATAATGTTCCAACAGAATATATTTCTATTACTGTCAAAACAACTGATAAGGCAACTGAAAATAAAACTGAAATCTTCTGGGTTGCACCAAATAAAGATGTTACTATTTCAGTACAAAATCCAACTGGTAAAAAAGTTGAAAGGACAACAACTGAAGCTGAGTTTACTTGGATATTTGATGGTTGGAAATCTGATGAAACCACTCCAAGAGAATGGAAGGATATAATTTCAGGAGTATTTACAAAAGCTACAACTATCACTGCCCAATACACAAAGGACAATGCAAAGGCTGGAGATATTGTTGTAGAAAAATATGCAACAACTGAATCTATAAAGGATAATAATGGAAACTTTATCAATAATTATCTTCCAACAGAAGAAGAATTAAAGTCTTTAATTAAAGTTGTCGATGCAAATGAAGAAGCTCAACCACTTGCAGCAGGAGATAGCGTACTATTTACAATAGAAGCTGGCAAAACTTTTGATGAAGTAATTTATGAAAAGCTAAAGGAAAAACCTGATTACAACAAAGATGTTAGAGTTGAAACTATAGAAGCTGAAATTACTTTTGCAAATGGAGTAAAGAAAAATGTCGCAGTGCCAATATATGTTTATAAAAATATCTATGAAGGTTTGACTCTTTATGGCAAGCCATTAGAAGTTGTCAATGCAGAGGCTGCTACAGCTAAAGAGTATATAAGAGTTGCCCTTATTCCTACAGAAAAAGCTATTAATCAACAAATAAGAGTATTTTATGTGAGAAAGAATGCGGCTGTTATCATTCCTGGACAAGATCCTACTGGTAGAGATAATTATATCTTTAAAGAATGGAGATCTGATAAAGATAATTTAATTAATGCTAATGCTATGTTTAGAGCAGCAAATATTCCACTAGATCCTCCAGTTGTAAAGGATAATGAAAAGGTTGATTTGGGAAATAGAATGAGATTTGATCAAAACACAGACATAAAGGCTCAATATGACAAGAAACCAGACCCAAAACCTGAAGTTCCAGATAAGCCAACTCCAGATACTCCAGACAAGCCAAGTCTTCCTGATTACAGACCTGACAGACCAAGTTATGGCGGCGGTGGCTCAACTATTTTCGTTGAAAAGCCAGTGGAAAAAATTATCAAAGTTCCAGACAATGCTTATGGCAAGGAAGTTTGGTATATGCAAGGTTTTGAAAATGAGTTTAGACCAAAGGATGGTCTAACTAGAGCTGAAGCTGCTCAGATTCTTGCTAATGCACTTCTTGAAGATGGATATAAGTTTAATAAAGACTATAAGATTTCCTACAAAGATGTGGGCGATGCCTGGTATACTAAGGCGGTTAAAATTGTAACTGAAGCAAATGTCTTTGAAGGTTATGATGATGGTGAATTTAAACCTCAAAAGAAAATCACAAGAGCTGAATGGATTTCTACTTTAAAGAGATTCCAAAAATTATCAGACAAGTCTGGAAACCATATGAATTTAAGAGATGGCCACTGGGCAATGGCTGAGGTTGAAGCTGCCTATGAAGCTGGATGGTTGAAAATTTATAAAGGTGGTCTAGCAAGCTTTAAAGAAGATGAAATAATCTCAAGAGAAGAAGTGGCAGCTGTAAGTAATAAAGCTTTTGATAGAGTTTTAGACAAGACTTATATTAAGAGAAATGAAAAGAGCTTAGTGACTTATAAAGATGTCGATGAAAATATGTGGTCTTACGAAGACATACTTTGTGCAAGTAACACTTTCTTATTTAAGAATAAAGATTATAGAGCACATTGGGTAGATAGAGACAAGAATATTTTTAATATTGACACAAGTGGGTTTGAAATTGTGCAAGATAAATTTCAAAGAGATCCAAGATAAAGACTTAGGAAGACTCAAGAGGGTCTTCCTTTTTTGAGGTTATTTTAAATAATTCTGAGGGGAAAAATTTAAAAAAATCTAATAATGAGAATTAAAAAAAGACGGGGTTACCGTCTTTTTTTGTGCAAATTAGCAAATTAGCATTCGATTGCATTTTCCCAAAGTCCGTGGATATTACAATAGCTTAGTGCGTAAACTTCTCCACCTTTATCAGTTTTAACTTCAACTTCAACTCTAGGAACTGTGTAAAGTTCTTCTTCGCCGTGAGCGCTAAATTCATAAGAACCAACTTCGATTGGGAATTTAGCTCCTTCAGGTTTAAAGAAAACTTTAATCCATGCAATGTGGTGTTCTAAAGTATTTGGATGTTCGATTTCTTCTCCAACCCAAGAAGTAATTTTTAATACTCCATCAGCCTTTTCTGCGTGAATTGATGGAACGTGTTTTTCTGATTTAAAATCAGCAGTTTGTACTGTTTCAGTTAATTTCATAAAATATACCCCCAATAAATTTTGTATCTACAATACAATTATCTTTTACCCAAATATAGAAAAATTAACCTAAAAAGATAAAATCAAGACAAAGAGTTTTTCTTCTAGTATAATAAAATAAGAGGTGAAAAATGGAAAATATAAAACTAATCGCCACAACAAATTTCGGACTAGAAGCAGTTACAAAAAGAGAGCTTCTAGATTTAGGATATGAAAATATAAAGACAATGGACGGAAAAATTGAAATAGAAGCAACACTTTCTGACATTCCAAAGCTAAACTTAAGACTTAGAACTGCAGAAAGAATTCTTTTATTAATAGATAAATTTGAAGCAACAACTTTCGAAGAATTATTCGATAAAGTCTATGAAATCAACTGGCCAGATTATATAGCTGAAGAGGACAACTTTATTATTCAAGGAAGAAGTAGAAACTCAAAACTTTTTTCAATATCTGACAGTCAAAGAATTACCGAAAAGGCAATAATTGAAAAGCTAAAAACAAAATACAAAACTTCTTGGTTTGAAAAATCGGGTCCAAGAGTAAAGATTGAAGTTGCACTTTTAAATGACATTGCAGAAATAACTATTGACACATCGGGAGATGGACTTCATAAGAGGGGATACAGAGAAGTAAATTATAAAGCCCCACTTTCAGAGACAATTGCAGCATCACTGATAAAGCTTTCATACTGGAATAAAAATAGAACTTTAGCTGACCCATTCTGCGGTTCTGGAACAATTCCCATTGAAGCAGCAATGATTGGCAAAAATATTGCACCAGGACTTATGAGAAAATTCGACTTCGAAAAATTTAAATTCTTAGATGAATCTATTTTTAAAGAAGAAAAGAAGATTTGCTATTCAGAAATCAAATACGATGAAAAACTAGACATCATCGCTTCGGATATATCACATAAAGCAATAGAAATCGCAAGAAATAATTCTGAAATACTTGGACTTGATGAAGACATTTCATTTTTCCAAAAGGACATTAGAGAACTAGACCTACCAGATAATTATGGAGTCCTAATAACAAATCCTCCATACGGAGAGAGAATTGGAAAAGAAGATGTCGATGAATTAAATAAAGAACTTGGAAATTTAGCAAAAACATTAAAGACTTGGTCCTTTTATGTCATAACTGCCAACGAAAAATTCGAGAAAAATTTTGGAAAAAAATCTGATAGAAACAGAAAACTTTACAATGGTAGAATTAAGTCTTATTACTACCAATACTACGGTCCAAAGCCAAAAAAATAATTGTAAAATAAATTATATTTGCTATACTAGGTTTAAAGAGGTGAGCAGGTGGAAAAGTACTTAAAAAAACGAAAATTAGAACTACAAGTCCTTGATTCAATCGCTGATTTAGTTAGAGTACTAGATGCCAATGAAAAAGTGGTATTTGTCAATAAATCAATGGAAGAACTTCTAGGATATGATTCTGAAAGAAAAATTTGTACCCTTGGAGAAGACCTCTTTAATCCAGATATAACAAGAAGAGCCCTAAGAAGTGGAGAAGTAATTCAAAGAGAAGAAAACATAGGTAATACTATTTTCTCTGTAAAATGCTCTCCAATTTATTCCAAAGATGGAGAAATCTTAGGAGTAGTAGAAGTTTTTAGAAATGTCACAATGGCTAGAAAACTTCAAAAGGAAATCACTGAGAAAAATAGATTTATGACAGAAGAAACAATGGCAGCATCTATTATTCAAAGGAAAGTTCTACCAGCTAAGGGCTTTGTACAAAATTTAAAAATGGATTATCTTTACATGCCGTCAAATATACTTAGCGGCGATATGTTCGATGTCTTTGAAATTGACGAAGACAATGTGGTAATTTATATTGCAGATTCCGTTGGACATGGATTTGCATCGTCAATGGTGACAATGTTTATAAAAACTGTGATTCGTTCCATGGAATACTACACTTTAATTTCTCCAAAAGATACACTTAACGAACTTTGCGATAGCTTCACAGAGCTAAGCCTTGAATTGGAAAATTATTTCACATGTTTTTATGGAGTATATAATAGAAAAGAAGGGAAATTTACTTATTCCAATGCAGGACATCAACCGCTGCCACTTTTAATTAGAGATGAAAATATAACTGAGCTTGATGCAAAGGGTTATCCAATATCTAGATTTGCACAAGACCCAGAATATGAAGAAAGAGAAATAGAAGTCACAACAGGAGATAAACTTTTCTTTATGTCTGATGGAGTTATCGAAGCTCGAAATAGTGACAAAGAGCCTTTTGGAATAGAGCGTATAAAAGATATATTAAAAGTAAACAACAGAGACTATATGGACATCCTTGAAAATCAACTTTATTATTTTATTGGGGGAAGTCAAATAGACGATATAACTGCATTACTTATAAATATTTGGTAAGACTGGTTCGCTGGTCTTATTTTTTTATGATTTATATATTATAAATCCTCTAATTGAATTATATTTTTTGAATTATACTTTGAAATAAAAATTAAAGTATGCAATGGTGTATAAAATAAGAAAAAAAGTTTTTGTATTTATTTTAAAAAATAAATTTGTCATAATTTCAAAAAGTAATATAAGTTAATAAGCACAAATCAATATTGAAGTATACTTTGTTAAATGTTAAACTATCAGTATAAAGGAATTAGGAGGATTTATGAAAGTAACTATTTGTATGGGATCTAGATGCACATTAATGGGTGCAAATGCTATATTAGATGCAGTGGAGTACTTACAAGAAAATTTATGCGGACCTGATTCAGAATTATGTTCTGCAGAAAATTTAGAAGTTGAATTTGCAAATTGTCTAAACTATTGCAAAATTCACAACAATGAGGCATCTCCAGTTGTCATAGTAGATGATGAAATAATGCTTAAGGCCACTGCACAAGAAGTTAGTGAAAAGATTATGGGTAAACTTAGAATTTAATTTTTAGAGGGTAAAGATGAAAGAGATTTATGGTACGCTAGTCGACATAAGAAGAAAGGTTTTTGCTGAAGTTGCAAGAGTTGCTTACAACGATTTAGACGTAACGGCACTAGAAGATTCTTGTTACAGAATCGTTCCAGGAGAAGTTGCTAAATATAGAGATAATATATTTAGAGAAAGAGCAGTAGTTGACGAAAGAATTAGACTTGCAATGGGTATGGACGTTAGAAAAATTGGCGAATTCAAAAGACTTACTGATGGATTTGACAAAGTTGATATCGATACAAATGCCTATGAAAAACCGCTAATTAATGTAATTAAATTTGGTTGTGAAGCATGCCCAACAAAGGCATATTATACAACTAATAATTGTAGAAAATGTCTTGCACATCCATGTATTAACGTGTGTCCAGTAAATGCAATTTCTATGGGGAGAAATGGCACTATTATTGACACAGAAAAATGCGTAAAATGTGGAAGATGTGCTGATGCTTGTCCATATAATGCAATTGTACAATACGACAGACCTTGTGCTGCAGCATGTGGAGTAGATGCAATAAAATCAGACGAATTCGGAAGAGCAGAAATCGACCAAGATGCATGTGTAGCTTGCGGAAGATGTATTGCAGAATGTCCTTTTGGAGCAATTTCTGATAAGACACAAATTTTCCAACTTATAAAAGCAATAAAAGCAGGAAAAAGAGTCTACGGAGCAATTGCACCATCATACATTGGACAATTCGGTGCTAAGACAAGCCCAGACCAAATAATAGAAGCTATAAAACAACTTGGATTTGAAGATGTAATAGAAGTTGCACTTGGAGCAGACCTTACAACACTTCACGAAGCAAAAGAATACTTAGAAAGAGTTCCAGAGGAAATACCATTTATGGGAACAAGCTGTTGTTTCTCATGGACACTTATGATTAGAAATAAGTTCCCAGAATTTTTCGAACAAGTATCTGACTCAGGCTCTCCTATGAGATACACTGCAAACTATATCAAAGAGAGAGACCCAGAAGCAGTAATTTGCTTTATAGGACCATGTACTTCGAAAAAACTTGAAGCACTTGACACTAAAGTAAAATCAGATGTAGAATTTGTAATCACATTTGAAGAACTAATGGGAATGTTAGTTGCTAAAAATATCGAGCCATCTGAAATTGAAGTAGAAAAGAACGAAGAAGATGGATCAGCACTTGGACGTGGCTACCCAATAGCTGGTGGAGTTGCAGAATCAGTTAAAGTAGTAGCTGAAAAAATTGCACCAGATAGAGACATACACATCCAAGGAGCACACACATTATCAGAATGTATGAAGATGCTAAAGATTGCAAAAGCAGGAAAGCTTGATGGATACCTACTTGAAGGAATGGCATGCCCAGGCGGATGTATAGCAGGAGTAGGAACAGTAGCATCAGTAAATAGAGTTAAGAAGTCAATAGAAAAATATAAGAAGGATTCAGAATTCCCAACTCCTCTAGAAAATACAATGATTGAAAAAGAGAGAGAAATTATTCAAAATAATGGCTAAAATCTGTTGACAAAAAGGGCTTAGTAGTCTAAAATATAGGTCATGTTTAAAAAGCCCCGGAATAATTTTTTAAACTATTTAGGAGGAAAATTCATTGAAAAGCTACATGGCTAAAACTAATGAAGTAGAAAGAAAATGGTATGTCATAGATGCTGAAGGCAAGGTACTTGGTAGACTTGCAACTGAAATTGCTAGCATCTTAAGAGGAAAGAAGAAACCTATATTTACACCACATGTGGACACTGGCGACTTCGTAATTGTAATAAACGCAGACAAAGTTGTATTAACTGGTAATAAGTTAAATCAAAAGATTCACGCTTATCACACAGGATATCCAGGCGGAAGACGTGAAGTTGTATACTCTGAAATGATTCAAAAGAGACCAGAAAGAGTCATCGAACTAGCTGTTAGAGGAATGCTTCCTAAGAGCAGACTTGGCAGAAAGATGATTAAAAAGCTTAAGGTTTATGCTGGAAATGAGCATCCACACGAAGCTCAAAGACCAGAAGTATATGAATTTTAATTGGAGGTAAGAATGGATAAAATACAATACAGAGGAACTGGAAGAAGAAAAAAATCCATCGCTCAAGTTAGACTTCTACCTGGCAATGGAAAATTCACAGTTAACGGAAAAGATATAGAAGAATATTTCGATTACGAAACATTAAGAACAGTAGCTAAAGAACCACTAGAACTTACTGAAACATTAGGATCATTTGATGTAATTGTTAAAGTTATCGGTGGTGGATACTCTGGACAAGCTGGAGCAGTTAGACACGCAGTTGCTAGAGCACTTCTAGAAGTAGATCCAGAATATAGAGCTGATCTTAAAAAAGCAGGATACTTGACAAGAGATCCGAGAATGAAGGAAAGAAAGAAATACGGTCTTAAAAAAGCAAGACGTTCTCCACAATTCTCAAAAAGATAATATTTATAATAAAGATAGAAGCCTTGAACACCAACCAAGGCTTCTTTTTTTTAATGGTAGAAAAAATTGTGACTGGTCACAATTTTTTCGGTTTTCACGACGAAAGCGACCGCAGGGAAGCTTGAGTCGATGAAGAACCTTATGCAGCGACCGAAGTAATTGCGACTGGATAGGGAGCAATTACAAGGGAGTCGCGAATGGTATGTCTTCACAACGAAGTCGAGCGATAGCAAAGACTGAGTTGATGAAAAACCAACTGCATCGTACTTATGGGGACTGCTGTGTGCCCTATGGGTATCCCTGACAAGTTGAAAAGGGACCGTCCCCGTAACTAAAAAATAAGTTTTAAATAAAATAGCCAAGCTTCGTCTTAAATAATGGGGACAGTCCCTTAGTAAACCTGACAAGGACAGTCCCCATCCTCAGCCTTCCCACCAAAAACTTAAAATTGGCTGTCCTTTCGGGACTGTCCCTGACCTAAAGTTAAAAAATAGCCTCAAGATAAATATATTTTATTAAAGAAGAAAATTTGTCCAACTTGGGACTGTCCCAGTGTTCTATTACGCAGAAAATCTGTGGGACAGTCCCAAGATTTATTAATTTATTATTTTTGCTAAGATTTTATAAAACATAGTTATTAACAAAGAAATACGTACGGGATACCCATAGGGTACGCGGCAGTCCCAAACCAAGAGGGCTGCCCGTACTTATGGGGACTGTCCCTGACAAGTTGAAAAGGGGACCGTCCCCGTAACTAAAAAATAAGTTTTAAATAAAATAGCCAAGCTTCGTCTTAAATAATGGGGACAGTCCCTTAGTAAACCTGACAAGGACAGTCCCCATCCTCAAGCCTTCCCACCATAACCAAAAAAAAGAACCTATCTCATCAATTATCATAAAATAGGTTCTTTATCTTCTCATAATTCAATTTCTTCATATTCTCTTCTCGAACTTTCAAATTCTCATTAAAGCTCTCAAATTTTCCCTTAATATCTCTTTGCTCAGCCATCATCTTTAGATTCATTAGCCTGTCAGATTCATTAATATAATTAAAATACCTCTCGTTCTTCTCGCCGAAATAATCATAAACCCTAATCAAAATATCAAAACCATTTAAAAGCTTATTAACAGTCACTAAACTATCCATTACAAAAATCATAGAAATAGAAACAGCAAGAGCGTGAATAATATCATTATCAGCAACCTCTAAAAAGAAAAGTAACATTGGAGTTATATGTTTAACAATCAAAATATTAGCAGATCCAAAAATTATCATCCCATAAAGACAAACACGTCTGTGTATTTGAAAAGGATAATCCTTGTAATCCCACCACCTTTGGTGAAAAAATCTCTCCAAAACATATCCAATAACATACTCTACAGAACAGCAAATTGTCGCAGAATAAATAAAGATAAATAAATTGGAATCAATATTTTTTAGTGCCAAGTAAGAAAGTATAGCCCCAATACCATAAATCGGACAATAAGGTCCCAGAAAAAATCCCCTGTTTAAAACACCATCATATTCCACAGATGAGCATAGAAAACTTTCCCAGCACCATCCAATAAATCCATAGAAAAAGAAAATAATAATAAACTCTGAAATTCTCATAAATCAGCTCCAAATCTAACCTTAGCAGGCTTATTACGATTAATAGTTTCTTCAGTAGAAACAATTTTATCAGCAGTTGTCACAATCCATGACTCCTTGTATTTAGGCGGAATCACAGTTAATGGAAACATGTGCTTAACAATAATGTCCCTTTCCACTTCATTAAGATCCATATCCTTTGAAGCTTCGCGAAGAGCAATCTTAGGATGAGTAAAACCATGGATTTGTCTTTCCTTCTTGCCATCATGCCAGTCGTATAAAAAATAATCGTGTAAAAGTGCACCTCTCATTAAACTGTCAAAATCAACATCAATATTATACTTAAGCGCAATATCAATTGACTTAATAGCAACAGAAATCACATGGTCGTAGACTGTAGTGTTGCCATGTTGAATGAAATTTTTAGTCTCACTAAATCTAGTCTTTTCATTTAATTCAATAACAATTTCTTCAAGTCTTTTAATTAACTCGTCTCTCTTATTCATCATATTACCTCTAGAAATATTTTAATATATAAAAGTAAAATAAAAGCAAAGTTTTTATTAAAATTATAAGAAATTTTTGCGAAATCTTATAAAAATTGTAAAAAAAGCATAGCAACTTTTGACATTTAATTCTATGTATATATTAAGGGGGTGAGAAAATGGCAATCACAGCAGCAGAATCAAAAAGAATGCTAAAAACAGTAGTGACTAATACAGACGAAGCTGGCAATATGAAAAAGAGAACAATCACTCTTAGAAATATTAACAGCCAATCAACAAACGACCACTTATACGAATTATCAGTAGCAGTGGGCGGATTATTAGAAGGAAGTCACGCAGCAGCAGTAAAAATCACAGAAGAAGAAATTAAAAATCAAATTTAAAAGGAGGTAAAAAATGGAACCAAAGATAACACTTAGAATGGACTTTGCAGATGCACAAAACAACAAAACATCAATAACAGTGACAAATCCTAAGAAGGATATCTCATCAGTTGATGTAAAAGATGTGACTGGAAAAATCGTCGATAATTCCCTTGTAATAGGAAAAATGGGACCAATCACAAAAAATCTCGGCAATGTCTTAATCACAAGAACAGAAGCAGAAATTTAAAATGGAAGAATTATTGGCACAAATCTCAAACATTGGCTTTCCCATTGCCATATCTTGCTATTTATTGGTGAGATTTGAGAAGAAGCTAGAAGAATTAAAAGAAGTCATAGGAGAATTATCCAATGCAGTTGAAAAACTTAACAAATAAAAAATGAAGAATTTTTTCTATTATATATAGGAAGAATTCTTTTTTTTAATGGTAGAAAATCGAAAGACAAGTCTTGATCTAAGACGGCTGTCCTCACCTTGTGAAAAAATAAGGAAAGGGTCAGACCCCTAAATAAAGAAACTTATCCAAGGAGCATTTTAGAGCGAGTCAAAAAATGGTAGACAAATGTATAAGAGGGCTGTCCCTTGTTGTCGATAAAAGAACATTAGAATGAGAATGATTTTATAAAAAAGAAACAAGAAGTTAAAAAAAGGGGCTGTCCTCGCTTAGAGAAACAAAATAAGGAAGGGGATACCCATAGGGCCACGGCAGCCCCTTTCATAAGGATAAACTTAATTCTAATAACTCAACAGCAAGAAGACGTTGAAAAAATAATAGTAAAGGACAGCCCCCGTATCCGCAAAACAATTATCCTCAAACCCATTAACCAAGCCAAAAAAACAAAACATTTGCCATTTTGTTGTATTTTGGAGGGCTGTCCCTTGTTGTTAATAAAATAAGTTGTCAATGAAAATGAACTAGAAAAAAAGAAACAAGAAGAGAAAAAAGGGGCTGTCCTCGAACCAAAGAAAGTTTTAAAGGAAGGGGATACCCATAGGGCACACAGCAGCCCTTTTAAAATTAAAAAAAATAGTTCTTATAAAGAAGAACTCAAGAGAGAGAAACAAAATAATAGCAAAGGACAGCCCCGTAGCCGCGAAACAATCAACCTCAAACCCAATAAACAAGCCATAAAAACAAATCACTTGCTAAATTGTAACCTTTTTTAATGGTAGAAAATCGATTGACAAGTCTTAATCTAAGACGGCTGTCCTCGCCTAGTGAAAAAATAAGTAAAAGGTCAGCCCCCTTAAATAAAGAAACTTATCCAAGGAGCATTTTAGAGCGAGTCGAAAATGGTAGACAAATGAAAGGTTAGCTGTGAGATATTTATTAATTTTATGAGAATTTCAAAAGGATTGGAAATGTTATATAATTACATATAGTTAGGAGGGAAAATATGGCATTTAAACCAAGACAATATTCAGAAACTGGAGTTTATCATATTTATGCAAGAGGAAATAATAAAGAAATAATATTTAAAGATGATGACGACAAAGAAAAATACATAAAACTAATAATCCAATCGAAGAAAAGATTGGGATTTCAAATATATGCATATGCAATAATGGACAATCACCTTCATATATTGTTAAAAATTGAAAATGATAAACTCAGTAAAGCTATGCAAATAATACAACAATCCTACACTCAATACTACAATAAGAAATATAATCATGTTGGAAGAGTATTTCAATCTAGATTTAAATCAAAGCCTTGTAAAGATGATATATATTTGCTTGATCTTATAAAATATATACATAGAAATCCAATAGAAGCAGGATTGGGAATTAAATATGTAAATAAATATACATCACACAAAAATTACTTGGCAGATAAAGATGAAGTATGCGATTCAGATTATTTGCTTTATATATTTGACGAAAATAGAGAAAAGGCAAGAGAGGAATATATGAAATTCTTAGATATGCCATATAAATATAGTGGAAAAGATATTTATTTATAAATACGAGAGTAGTTAAATCTAAGAGGGCTGTCCCTTGTTGTCAATAAAATAAATTTAAAATTAATATGAGTTAATAAAAAAGAAACAAGAAGATAAAAAAAGGGGCTGTCCTCGCTTAGCGAAACAAAATAAGGATTGGGACAGCCCCTTCATAAAGATGAAACTTAATTCTAATAACTCAACAGCAAGAAGACATAGAAAAAATAAAAGCAAGGGACAGCCCCCTAAAAATGGTAGAAAATGGAAAGACAAGTCTTAATCTAAGAGGGCTGTCCCTTGTTGTCAATAAAATAAATTTAAAATTAATATGAGTTAATAAAAAAGAAATAAGAAGATAAAAAAAGGGGCTGTCCTCGCTTAGCGAAACAAAATAAGGATTGGGACAGCCCCTTCATAAAGATGAAACTTAATTCTAATAACTCAACAGCAAGAAGACATAGAAAAAATAAAAGCAAGGGACAGCCCCCTAAAAATGGTAGAAAATGGAAAGACAAGTCTTAATCTAAGAGGGCTGTCCCTTTTTGTCAATAAAATAAATTTAAAATTAAAATGAACTAATAAAATAGAAACAAGAAGAGAAAAAAAGGGGCTGTCCTCGAACCAAAGAAAGACAAATGGTAGGGGACAGCCCTTTTAAAATTAAAAAAAATAGTTCTTATAAAGAAAAACTCAAGAGAGAGAAACAAAATAATAGCAAAGGACAGCCCCCAAAAGAAAGTTTTAAGGAAGGGGATACCCATAGGGCACACGGCAGGCCTTTCATAAGGATGAAACTTAATTCTAATAACTCAACAGCAAGAAGAAGTTGAAAAAATAAAAGCAAGGGACAGCCCCCTAAATGACAGCCCCCTAAATATGGTAGAAAATGGAAAGATAAGTCTTAATCTAAGAGGGCTGTCCCTTGTTGTCGATAAAAAAACATTAGAATTAAAATGAACAAATAAAAAAGAAACAAGAAGATAAAAAAAGGGGCTGTCCTCGAACCAAAGAAAGTTTTAAAGAAAGGGGATACCCATAGGGCACACGGCAGCCCATTCATAAGGATGAAACTTAATTCTAATAACTCAACAGCAAGAAGACGTTGAAAAATAAAAGCAAGGGACAGCCCCCGTAGCCGCAAAGAGAGTCGTAGTTATAATCATCCTAAAACCCAGTAAATACCACATCAATAAAACATATTTGCTAAATTGTAACCTTTTTGTTATAATCATAGCTACGGGAAAAATCCCATATTATCACAAGGGACCCAAAGTAAAACACAAAAAGAAATATTACAACAATATTTCAATAAATTACAAAGCGAAAAATTTATGTAATATAAATGTAATTTTACAAAGGGTAAACTTAGTGTATAATATAAACAAAGAGGAACATGACAATTAAATATTAAACGAAAGGCGATATTTATTTGTCGACCTCTTAGCCGATCTGTTCATAATCGGCGACAAAAGTTTGAGACTTTTGTAGAATCTACAAAATTTTTAAGGAGGTCGAAAGACAAATGAACAAGAAAATTCTTTCTCTAGTACTAGCACTAGTAATGGTACTAGGAACATTCACAAGTGTCTTCGCCGAAGCTAAAACAACTGAAGCTAAAAAAGATGAAGCTAAAGTTGAAAAAATCGAAAAAGTAGTTGGAAAAGATAATAAAATCCAATACGTTAAAGATTTAAAAATAGTTGAAGGCGATGAAAAAGGAAATCTTAACCTTGAAAGCAATGTTAAGAGATCTGAAATCACAAAAGTTCTTGTAATTGCTAACGGTGAAGAAGAAGCCGCTAAAAATTTACAAGGAGTAGGCGGAGTTTACAAAGATCTTAAAGCAGATCACTGGGCAAACGGATATATCGTTGCTGGTACAACTCGTTCATCTAAAGTTAACGACGTAAAAATGCTTAATGGTTATCCAGATGATACTTTCAAAGCAGAAAATGACGTAACTTATGCAGAACTTGCAAAAATGTTAGTTGTTCTTGCTAAAAAGGACCTAACAGTTGAACAAGCAAACAATGCTGTATGGTACAGAGACTGGATCAACTGGGCTAACGAACTAGGAATCTTTGCTGACGTTACTGTAACTGACTACAACAAGGCAGCTAACAGAGCAGATACTTTCACAATGCTTTATAACGCTCTTTACACAATGAAAGAATTCAAGAGAGTTCCTTCAAATGAAACAAGAGGAATCCTTTCTAACCTAACTAAAGATGTTATCCAACTTAACCAAGATAGCAAAGCTGAATACAAAGTAACAAATGACACTGTATTTGTTACAGGAGAAAATGGATCAAGAACTCAAATTAGACAATTAAGAGGAATTGATAAAGAAGTTAGAGATTACTACCTAGGATCTTTAGTAAGAGTTCTAGTAAACGATAAGAATGAAGTAACTCATATTATCGAACTTGGTAACCCAGCTGAATTAGCTAGAGGAAACAATCCAGCAACTGCAAAAGCAGATAATACTATCTGGAGAGGTGTTTCTGACAATACTGTTGAAACAACTAACTATGCAGTAGCTAATTCAAAGATTAAATCTAACGATGATGTTACTAAAGAAAAATTAGTTAAAAATGGTCATGCTTTTGTTACTGTACAATTCAAGAGCAACAACACTAAAGTTGACACTATTACATTTAACAATGTAAAAGATGTTAAAAATGATAGACATGACTTAGCTCTTAAAGTTACTGATAAGACTGAAATCTATGTAGCTAACCCAGCTAACAACATTATGAAGAAAGTTGCTAATATTAATGAAGCACTTTCACTTGTTGGATTCCAAAACTACAGAGCAGGATATCCTATCTTTGATGTATATGCAGGATTTGATTCAACTAATATTAACAAAAACTACGGAGCAATTGATTTTGATACAAGTGCTAGACACACTGCAAATGTAGTTGTATTTAACCTTGTTAACAAAACATTTAAGGGAGAATTATTTAGAGTAGTTAACTCTTCTTCTTCTAACTTCAGAACAACACTTGAAAGAACTGATGGAACTCTAGTAGATAGAAATAACGTATATGATACTTCTAGATTCCCATTAGAATATGGTGATTTACTTGATGTTATCGAACTTGATGATGTAAGAACTGGCTCAATCTACACAACTGTAATTGACCACTCTGATACAGACAAATATCCAATTGTTAAGATTACAGAAGTTAAAGATAAATTAGTATACATCGAAGACAAGAATGGTGAAAGATCTGTTCTTGATGCAAGAGATGCTGATATCTTCTCAGAAAAACAATATGGTAAATTAGAAGCTGGTACTTCTATTCAATTCTCAGTTAATAAAGATCACAAAAACCAAGCTGAAGTTATTTCACTTCTTGGCAATCAAGATCTTAAGGGATCAATCTATGGAATAATCCCTTCAGTTGATAAAGCTCAAAGAGTTGGTAAAATTATTTCTGTTCAAGGAATCGATACTGCTAACCCAACTGTAACTATTAGAGTTGATTACAACGTATTTAATAGTAAAGATGCTAGTAGAATTGAAACTTACAGCGTATCTAATGAAGACGCTAAAGCACTAAAAGCTTTCTCAGTTGCTTATCCAGAAAGAAAAGTTGACTTTAAAGTTTCTGATAGAGTATTTAGAGATAATCAATACGCTACAAACTTTAAAGACAACACAACTGGAACTAACATTGTTTATACAAAAGCTAAAACAAATGTAGAACTTTTAGTTGAAAAAGCTATTAAAGCTGACAAAGACTTCAGAATTATTAATGATAATAATATCAGAGAAGCAAAAGATCTTTTATTAGAAATTAAAGGATTAAAGGCTGCATTTGGTGTTATTGAAGAAACTGAATGGGGTCAAATTGAATATACTAAGTACGAAGATGCAATTAATGCTTTCGAACAAAGAATTCAATTAGCAGAAAAAAATACTCCACAAAAACAAACTTTAGCTGAACTAAATAAAGTTACTGATACTCTTACAGTAACAATTGCTAATCAAGAAACTTTAGATCACCCAGAAAAAATTAACAAAGCTATTAATGATGCTGTAAAAGCTCTTGTAGATACTACTAAATTTGAAGTTTACACTACAGAAGTTCAACCTGAACAAAAAATAGTATTTAATGGCAATAGAAAAGCTGGTATTAAAGTTACTCTTGAACACAAAACAGCTAAACATACAGCATCTAAGAATATCTTAGTTACTGTTAAAATTCAAGGAGAAGCTTAATTAGACTTATCTAATTAAAATAAAGAAAACCCAAGGAAAAATCCCTGGGTTTTTCTTTTTACATATTTTTATAAGTTAAGATCATAAAAATCTATTAATAGTAAGATCACAGAATGCTAATTTTAAAGGATCACAGAATGCTAATTTTAAAGGATTACAGAATGCTAATTTTAAAAGATTACAGAATGCTAATTTTAAAAGATTACAGAATGATATTATTAGATAAATTTATTTTTTATTTTCAAAAATATTCACTTACCTAATCTAAACTCTATATGAGTTTTTATTTTTCACCAAAATAAACAAAAGTTTGAAAAATTATTCTTATCATATTGACTTATCAAAACAAATGTTTTATAATATCCTTATAATTTATGTAAGGAGGACATTAATTTGAATAATTACGAAGATTTTGACAAAATTTTAAAGTTAGCACTCATTGGCGAGAATCGTGCCAAGGCGCAGCTCGTCGAGATGCTTGATCCTCTTATTCGCTCATCTATTAAGAAGTATTGCCCTATTTTTAATGAGTTTGAAGATTTATATTCAGATGGTGTGGCAATGGTTCTTTTCTGTATTGAGAATTTTGACAACAAAAGGTCTTTCTTAAAATATGTGAAGTCCTATTTGATGTACCATTATCTCAATACATATAAATATCTCAAAAATTTTGATACTCATGTGAGTGATGAGAAGGGAGATGATGATTTAAGTGTCTTTGATACTTTGGCTTCAGATGAAGATATTGAGATGGAGTTTTTAGAAGGGGAGAAGCTTGAGGTTTTAAAGGATGCTCTTGACGCTTTGACTCCAAGGCAGAAGGAGGTGGTTGTTTTATATTTTTATGAAAGGCTTGGTCTTAGCGAGATTGCAGATTACCTTAGGATTTCCAAGTGGACTGTGGTCAATCTGAAGAGAAATGCCATCGAGAATTTGAGAAAGTACATCGCCGGGAAGTTGTGATGTGGTGGTTGGGTGGGTTGTGAATTTTCTGATGGGGGACTGCTGCGTGCCCTGTGGGTATCCCTGTCAGGTTTGCAAGGGGACCGTCCCCGATGGTGGGGAAGAAGAAGTTAAGGGGATAAGAGATTAGAGGGCTGTCCCTTGTTGTCGATAAAAAAACATTAAAGTCATAATGAACTAATAAAATAGAAATATGAAGAGGAAAAAAGGGGCTGTCCTCTGACTGAAAAAACAACGGGGCAGGGAAAGCACCTAAAACATAGCATACTAGGACTGCTAATGTAGTAGTTAATGGGGATACCAAAGCTAAAACGGGCTGCCCTTCAGGGCTGTCCGTATAAGAAAGAAAACATGAAAAAGAAGCAGGCGACAAAAATAAGCAAAACGGGCTGCCCTTAGATTTAAAAAATCTAAAGAAGCAGATATCCTTCGCTGTGTCGTTGGTTCTTCATCTTCTATAATTTCGCTAGGCTTCATTATAGGAGTGAAGAACGCAAATTAAAATTTGCTACCATTTAAGAGTAGCCTGCGAGGGTTGCAGTCGAAGAAGTTGAGGGGATTGGGACTGTCCCGGAACTAATAAAAATATATTAGGATGATAATAATTTATGAAAGAATTAAGTTTATGGAGTTTGGGATACCCACAGGGCACACAGCTGTCCCAGTTTTTGTAATTGATGAGGACAGCCCCTTATAAAATTAGTAAAACTTAATTTTCATTAAGATTTAATAATGACAAGACATTAAATTAATAAGAAGGGACAGCCCTCTAGGGCACGCAGCAGCCTCTAGGAAAATTTGCTACCATTAAAAGGGAGCCTGCGAGGGTTGCAGTCGTGGGGACTGTGTCCCCATTGGAAGGATTATAAAAGGAGGAAATAATGAAAATCGAGAAAAAACTTATTCGTTACAATCACTCTAGTAGAAGAGGAGCGAAACCAATTTATATCGTTGTTCATGATACTGGCAACAGAAATAAAGGTGCAGGAGCAATGAATCATTACAAGTATTTTAATGGTGGCAATCGAAATGCTTCGGCACATTACTTTGTCGATGATAAGCATGTTGTGGAAACTGTTGAGACAAGTAGGTCTGCTTGGCACTGTGGAGATGGTCGCGGCAGATTTGGAATTTATAACAATAATTCCATTGGAGTTGAGATTTGTATCAATCCTGATTCTGATTATGAAGTGGCTCTTGAAAATGCGAGAGTGTTGATTAGGGAGCTTATGAAGTTTTATAACATTCCACTGGGTAGAGTTGTGAGACATTACGATGCATCGAGAAAGATTTGCCCAGGATCAATGAGTGCAAACAATTGGCAGAAGTGGTGGGAATTTAAAAGTAGTATTTAATACTATTGTACATATTTTAGTAAGGCTTAGAGCCTTTATTTTTTTGCTCTTTTTGGAGATGGGTGGTTGGGGGATTTTTGGGGATGTTGTTGATTTTTGGGACTGTCCCAGAATTTTATGTAATTGATGGGGAAGTCATCGATTAGTTGCCGGACGAGGACAGCCCCTTATAAAATTTTAAAACTTAATTTTCATGAAGATTTAAAAATGACAAGACATTTAAATTAATAGGAAGGGATACCCATAGGGCACGCGGCAGTCCCAGAAGAAGCAGGCAACAAAAAGAAGCAAAACGGGCTGCCCTTCAGGGCTGTCCGTATAAGAAAGAAAGCGTGAAAAATAAGCAGACAGCCCTCGCTGTGCATAAGATTCTTTTCAACTCAATCTTCCTTTCAGTTGATTTCGTTGTAAAGAACGTAAATCTCGTGTTCACACTCGATTTACTATCATTAAAAAGAAGCCTGCTAAGGCATAGAAAGAAAAGAAGCGGCAAAAGAAGCAGACATCAATCCCCACAAATTAAAAAAACGGAAAGTCCCCAAGGACAATCCGTATCGATATTTTCTATAAACTTCTTATTTCCAATAATCTAACTTAGTTGCATCTATTCCAATGCTTTCAGCTTTAAATACTGGGTTTTCGCCTCTATCTTTTTGTCTCTTGTAATCGTCTAATGCTCTTAGTGCATATTTGCCAAGGATAAAGATTGAAGGTATGTTAATTAAACACATGATTCCCATTAATAAATCTGCAATATTCCAAGCTACATCCATCTCCATTGTCGCTCCGACAAATATTAATATTGCTGCAATAATTCTATAAATAATCATAAATCCCTTTTATGGGACTTTTTTGTTTAGATAAGTAAGACATGAATCGCAGTAATATAAATTTCCAAGTAGTGTTGTAAATGCAAATAGTGCAAGTGCAACTGTGATAAATATATTTCCATAATGTCCAAATACTGTAGATAATGATGCTTGTACAAATGGTGCTCCTGCAAGTTCTTCTGTTGGAGTGATGCCAGATGCAAGTGACATAAATGCTGTTGCTGAACAGATTACTAATGTATCAAGGAATACTGATATCATTTGAACTAAACCTTGTTTTACTGGGTGAGATACTGATGCTGATGCTGCTGCATTTGGTGCTGAACCCATACCAGCTTCGTTTGAGTAAAGTCCTCTTTTAATTCCTTCTACCATTGCTGATCCTGCAATTCCACCAAAGATAGCCTTGAAGTTAAAAGCGTCTTCAAATATTAGTGCAAACATTGATGGCACATTTTCTATATTTATAACTATCATTATTATTGCCATAACTACGAAGATTATTCCCATAAATGGTACAAGTAGTGATGTGAATTTTATAATTCTCTTGCCGCCACCTAGGATACAATATCCTGAGATTAATGCAAGTATTGCTCCTATGATGTATGGTGTTTGTTTTGGTGTGTAAAAGCTGTAAACTTTAAATGAATCTTGGAAGTTAAAGGATGCAAGCATATTAAATCCAACTGCATATGTAGCGATAAGTGCTATTGCAAATATTACTCCAACTGCTCTTGAGCCAAGTCCGTTTTCGATATAATATGATGGTCCTCCGTAGCTTACTCCGTCATCTCCACGCTTTTTATAAATTTGTGCAAGTGTGGATTCAATAAATGCTGATGCGCCGCCTATAAGTGCGATAAGCCACATCCAAAATACTGCTCCAGGTCCTCCTAAGCAAATTGCATTTGCAACTCCGACGATATTTCCTGTACCTACTCTTGATGCTGTTGATACCATAAGTGCTTGGAAAGATGATACGTCGTCTTTGCCTTCTGGTTTTTCTGTGATTACTCTAAATGATTCTCCTAAAAATCTTATTTGGATAAATTTTGTTCTGATTGTAAAATAAAGTCCACATGCTATTAATACTATTATTAGAATAGGGTAGTAGAGTACTCCATTTACTGCAGATAGCATTTTTTCAAATATTGCCATGATTTCACCTCTTAGTAAATATATAAATTTAATTCTTTGGATAAGAATTCCAACATTCTAACTCCACAGTATGAATTCCCGTGGCTGTCGAGCCTTGGTGAATATACTGCAAGTCCAGTATTTTTATTAGATGCAGTTACTATGCCGCCGCCAACTCCTGATTTTGCAGGAAGTCCTACTCTAATTGCAAAATCGCCTGAATAGTCATAAGTTCCGCAAGTCGCCATAAGTGATCTTAATATTCTTGATTCTCTTTCTGTAATTATTTCCTCGCCCTTTAGGTTTTTGCCATTGTTTGAAAGCACGTAGGACATATGAGCAAGATTTTCTGTGTTTACAAGTATGGAACAAGCTTTAAAATATGTATCTAGCACTTCTTCTACTTGTATATCGTTAGGTATTATTCCTCTTGAAAGCATTAAATAAATTAAAGTTCTGTTTGTGAAAGAAGATTCTTTCTCTGACTCTGCAATTTCTCTACTGTAGTCAACATCATCACCTAGAAATGCTCGCGCTTTTTTAAGAATAATGTCAAAAGTTTCGCCTTTATAAATATTATATAAAATTGCAACTATTACTATTGCGCCTGCATTTATGAAGGGATTGACTGGGATGCTTTTGTCTGAAAGCTCTAATTCTATGACGCTGTTAAATGCTTTTGCGGAAGGTTTTACTCCAACGTATTTTTTAAGTTCATCGACACTGTAATTATCCATTGCAATTGAATAAAGTATGACTTTTACAACTGATTGGATTGAAAATTTTACTTTGGAGTCGCCGACTGAGTGAAGCTCGTCATTTTCGATAACAGAAATGGCAATTTTATTTGCATCTACCTTTGCAAGTTCAGGAATATAATCTGCAACGGCACCTTCGTGCAAATATTTTTTGCCAAGATTTAAAGTTTTTTGCAAAACTTCTTCTGAATAAATCATTGTACTCACCTTCTTTCTGTAAATGTAATTGTTTTCCTAATTTATAGATTACAGCATGGTTATTTTATTGTCAATTTATTTTTTATTTGAGTTTGGGTGGCTTTTTGGATTATATTGGGAAGAGGGCTGCAGTCGAAGAAGTTGGGGGATTTTTGGGACTGTCCCGTAACTAATAAAAATAAAAACAAATTAGGATGATAATAATCTGTAAAAGAATTAAGTTTATGGAGTTTGGGATACCCATAGGGCACGCGGCAGTCCCCGCAAATACAAAGTACGCAGCAGTCCCATAAAGCAGGGAAAGCATCAAAAGCAGCATATGAGGACAGCCCCTTTCTTTTTTTGAATTATTCATATTAATTATGTTTACCAAAAAATGATGTTAATTTTTTAATTGCAAGGGACAGCCCTCTATGGCACGCAGCAGTTCGCTAAAGAATAGTATAAGAGGACAGCCCCTTTCTTTCAGGGCTGTCCGTACAAGAGAGAAAGCGTAGAAAAGAAGCAGACAGTCCTAAAGGACAGGCTGCTAAGGTGTAGCAAGAAAAAAACAAAAAAGCAGATTGCCCTTAGGCAGTCTGCTACAACAAAATTATAAATATTTCTTCAAATCTTCAACTTTATTTGTCTTTTCCCAAGGTAGGTCTAAATCTTCTCTTCCAAAATGTCCATATGCTGCTGTTTGTCTATATATTGGTCTCAATAGATCTAGATTTTTAATTATTGCAGCTGGTCTCATGTCGAAGTTTTCCATAATTATTTCTTCAATCTTTTCGTGAGATAATTTTCCAGTGCCAAATGTGTTTACATAAACTGATGTTGGTCTTGCTACTCCAATTGCATAGGCAAGTCCAATTTCTACTTTATCAGCAAGTCCTGCTGCTACTATATTTTTTGCAACATATCTTGCGTAATATGCTCCTGATCTATCAACCTTTGTTGGATCTTTACCAGAGAATGCACCGCCGCCATGTCTTGAGTATCCACCGTAAGTGTCTACAATAATTTTTCTACCAGTAAGTCCAGCATCAGCCATTGGTCCACCAAGGACAAATCTGCCTGTTGGATTGATGAAGTATTCTGTTTCGTCATCTAGTAAATTTTCTGGCACTACTGTTTCAATTACTTCTCTTTTAATGTCTTCTCTAATTTGTTCAATTGAAATTTCTGGTGCGTGTTGAGTTGATACTACAACATTTTTAAGTCTTACAGGTTTTTCTTCTTCGTATTCTACAGTTACTTGAGTTTTTCCATCAGGTCTTAAATAGTCAAGTGTTCCGTTTTTTCTAACTTCTGTAAGTTTTCTAGAAAGTTTGTGTGCAAGGGAGATTGGTAGTGGCATTAACTCTTTTGTTTCGTTGCAAGCATATCCAAACATAATTCCTTGGTCTCCAGCTCCAAAGGAATCTAGTTCATCTACTCCTTCTTCTTTAAATCTATCAACACCCATTGCTATATCTTTTGATTGTTCTTTTATTGCTGATAATACTGCACAAGTTGTTCCATCGAATCCGTACTTTGCTCTGTCGTATCCAATATCTTTTAATACATCTCTTGCTATTTTTTCAAAGTCTACATAAGTTTCTGTAGAAATTTCTCCAGTTATTACAATCATTCCAGTTGATGCCATAGTTTCGCATGCAACTCTTGCTCCCTTGTCTTCTGCAAGGATTGCATCTAGAATTGCATCTGAAATTTGGTCGCAAACTTTGTCTGGATGGCCTTCTGTTACAGACTCTGAACTAAATTGCCATTTTTTCATTTTTGCCTCCTATAAATTTTATATTAATTAAAAATTATCCCATAAAAAAAGCCTCACAAAAAGTGAGGGTATAAAAACCTCATCTTTCAGATTAATCTGTAGGATTTAGCACCTTCAAAAGGTTGCTGGGCTTCACAGTGCCTATTCACTCCACCGCTCTTAATAAGGTATAGTTTTTAATTTTAAATGATTATATCACAAGTCTTTGTCTAATACAATAGATTAAAGTGATTCATTAAACTTATGCCAACGGGATAAGTCAAGATACTCATTATAAAGCTCACTGTTATAATTTTTGATGCAAGCACATGGTCTGAATTCATCTGTCTTGTAAATATAAAACAGTTAACGGCACATGGTGTTGCCCAAAATACATAGGCGATGCCAAGCTCCATATTTGTAAAGCCAAGGATAACTCCAATTGGTATTAAAATTAGTGGTGCAAGTACTGTTTTTATAAATGCAGATGTAAATATTATGCCTAAATCATTTTTTGCACTTTCAAAGTTAAGGCTTGCTCCAATTAATATTAGTGAAAGTGGTGTTGATATTCTTGAAATCATTTCAACGGATTTATCAATTCCTGAGTACATAGGAATATGTAAGAAATTAAATATTGCTCCTGCAAAAATTCCAACTATCATTGGATTTTTAATTATTTTTACTAATATATCTTTTACTGAAATGTGTTTATTTTCAGACTCGCTATAATATGTTAAAAGCACAATTGCCGCCACATTGTAAAGTGTAAGTCCAAAAGCAACTACTACTATTATATGTTCAAGCGATACATTTCCTCCATAGATTATATCTAGTATTGGAAAGCCGACGTATACGAAGTTTGAACGATATGCACAATGTGCAAAGGCTGACAATTTTTTGTTATCTCTTATGCCAATTATTTTTCCTATTAATATAGAAATAAATATAAGTAATAAGATTCCTACTAAAATATAAATTACATAATTTAAATGAAGGGACTCGATTTTAGCGTTTTTAATGTCATAGAATAATTTAAATGGAAGTGCTATATAAAATACTAGCCAAGTTCCTTTGTCAATAAAATTCTCGTCTATATAGCCTTTTTGTTTTGCAAATAATCCTAAGCCTAATATAAAAAATATGGGAAAGACTATATTAAACCCCATAAATAAATTGCCCATCTTATCACCCCAATTAAATTATAGATTAAAAAATAGCACTTGTCGAGGGCATACTTTTGAAATACAATAGAGATATACTAATTTAAGGAGGAGTTATGAAAAAATTATTTGTAATTGGTGTGTCGGCTTTTGCTTTATTTTTAAGTTCAAATGTATTTGCTGCTACAAAAGTTTCTAACCAAAATGTAGTTTTAGATGGAAAGACTACTAATGTCAAGGGCTACAATATTAAAGACAATAATTATTTTAAATTAAGAGACATTGCAGCCTTACTTGAAGGAACTGATGAAGGCTTTGATGTTAAATATCACGAAGGAACTAATACTATTCACATAAGCAGAAAAAGTGATTATAATAGAATATCCGATGATTTAAAGTCTCTTAAAGATACTGAATCTAATCCTATAAATTCACCACAAAATGTTTTTGTAGATGGGCAAAAGGTTTCATTTAATGCTTATTCTATTGATGGTTACAATTATTTTAAATTGAGAGAACTTGGTAGAGTAATAGGTTTTTTAGTTGAGTTTGATAAAGAGGAAGGTAATGTAGTTATTGAAACTACTAGAAATTTAACTCCAAGACCTCTTGTAAATAATCTTGTTAAACTTGATGTCATTGGATATGCTGCAGGTTCTTATGAAGCTGAGCAAGATATTGTGAAAAAGGGAGAGCTTGATATTACAGATTTCTTTAAAAATATTGAGTCAGGTTTAATTCTTACAAGCAACGAAGGTAGAGTTTCTGCTGAAAGTTATTATATCAAAGAAGACAATGTTGTAATGGTTCACCCAATTCAAGCTAAGTTTTCAGGTACTTTTAAATACACTCCTTTTATAAGAATTAGACAGGGCAATAAGGAAGATGTATTTAGATACAATGATAAATTTGAAGTTGCAAAAACTTTAAAATCAAAGGGATTTGATCCAACGGGAGATTTTGAAATTTCACTTGGCACAAAATCCGATGATGGATTTATAGTTTATTCAACTTTTGTTTATAAATAAATTTTTACTTTATGGGTATAGATATAAGGGAGGTGTTTAAGATGGAAATTAAAAGAGATATGTTAATAGGAGAAATCCTTTCAAAAAAGCCTGAATCAATAGGTACTCTTATGAGTTTTGGAATGGGATGTATAATGTGTCCTTCCTCACAAATGGAAACTCTAGAAGAAGCCGCAATGGTTCATGGAATAGATCCAAATATAATTCTAGCAGCACTTAATAAGGACGATAAAGAAGAAGCTGAGGCTTAATATATAAGAAGTGGTGCGAGCCACTTCTTTTTTTATACATATTTTATTTTATATTGGAGGATATCATGAAAAATAAAAAATTAATTCTAGGAATGAGTTTAATTTTACTTCTAAACCCAGTGTTTGCAGCAAAGAAAATGACAATGGAAAATTCATCAAATACAGAAGTTTCAGAAGATAGGGACGAAAAAGCTAAGAGCAAGGTTGAAGAAATTAAAAAACTTTTTAACATAACTGAAAAATATGAAGAATTTAATATTTTAACTGAAGGCTATGGAAATTCTTATGAATCTGAATTTTTAAAAAATCTCACTAAAGATAAATATGTCACTCAATACAGATGGATGGATGAAAAAATTGGTGGCATTGACATAAACTATGACTCCGATGGAAATTTTATTTCATATAATAAGTGGAGTAATGATGAAGAGAAGAAGGAAGCTAAGGCAAGCTTTGAAGATGTAGAAAAGAAAATCAAAGAGTTTTTGCCAAAAGTTATTAAAGATTTCGACAAGAAATATAAGCTAGAAAATTATGAAGTAGATAAAAATGATGGAAGTTATGACTTTGTTTACAGAAGATATATTAATGACATTCCATCTTTTGATAAAACTGTAAATATTTCATATTCGCCAAGTGTGGATGAATTTAGGTCTATTGTTAAGCTTTCAAATTATGGATATTATCCAGTAAATATCGATGATTCGCAATTCAAAAATGATGCAAAGATTGATTTAGAAGCTGCAAAGAAAATATTTTTAGAAAAATTCCCATTAACTCTTTCTTATAGAGTAAGAGATGGAAAAGCTGAAAAAGTTTATTATTCTGAAGTTTTAAATATTGATGCAGCAACTGGAAAAGTAATTAGAAACACAAGTGATTTCCAAGCAGTTGAATATGCAAAATCTGCTGATAGTGCAGCTCCTACAAATTTAACTGAAGTTGAACTTAAAAAGATTAAAGATTTAAAGGATTTAAAGAGCAAGAAAAAAGCAGAAAAGATTATAAAAGAAATTGCTGGCGGCTATGAAATAGCAAATATTAATCTTTATTCAGATAAAGATGATTATTTCTACAGCACTGAACTTAAAAAAGGCGAAGGCTATGGAAATATCACAGTTAATGCAAGGACTTTAAAATTAGTTAGTCTTCACCTAAATTCACAAGACGAAGGCAAAAAAGTAAACTTTGATGAAAAAGATGTAGTTAAGATTGCTAGAGATTTTGTAGAAAAATATTCTATTAAAGACGAAGTTAATTTTGAAAAGCCAGTTGTTACAAAATATGATAAGACCTTTGAAGTAATCTTTCCTAGATATGTGAATAATCTTCCGGTTATTGGCGAGGGAATAACAGTAACTATTAATGGTGACAAGAAGGTTGTAGGATTTGATAGAAGATTTACAAAAGTTGATTTTTCCACTGCAAAAGATATTAGCTTAACAAAAGAAAAAGCTAATGAAATTTATTTAAATTCTAATGAGTTTGTGCTTAAATATCAAATGACAAAAGATGGTCCAAAACTTTTCTACGGAAGCATCAATGGAATCAATCCACTAATTAAGGGCGATAAAATCTTAAGAGATTCCAATGGAAATATAATTAATTTCAAGGAACAAATTAAGTATGAAGATTTAGATAAGGCTCGTGACAAAGGTAAAATCAATAAACTTAAAGAGATGAATATTGGTCTAATTGGCAAAAATCTCTCTGACAAAATAAATTATGGCGATTTCTTCACATTACTTGGAGTTAGAGATTTAAATTACAAATTTATTAAAAGTAATTACAAGATAGATATTGAAAATTTAAAGGCTAAAAATATAACTGAAAAAGATGCAGTGAAGTTACTTGTAATTGATAACTCACTTGAAAAATTTACAAAGGCTAAAAATATATTTAAAGATGATATATTTAAAAATCAAAAATCTCTTGGAGATTATGAGAAATATTATATAGTGGCACATGGATTTGGATATGTTGATGAGAATATAAATCCTAATAGTGAGATAACTGTGGAAGATGCGTTGTATCTTATATATAATACGATTTATTGATTTAATTAAATAAGATTAAATTTTAAAGTTTATTTTCAAGTTAAGTAGAAAATGGGGACTGTCCCTGACCGAGTTGAAAGGGGACTGTCCCCATTTTTAAAAAAGAAAGCTTAATAGGTATGACCTCGTAAAAAGAAGCAAAACTAGAAGCCTGCGACGGTTGTGGTGGAAGAGGTTGGGAGATTTTTTGGACTGCTGCGTGCCCTGGAATCAAAACGGGCTGCCCTTCAGGGCTGTCCGAAGCCTGCGACGGTTGTGGTGGAAGAGGTTGGGAGATTTTTTGGACTGCTGCGTGCCCTGGAATCAAAACGGGCTGCCCTTCAGGGCTGTCCGTACAACTAAAAAAACTTCAAAAGAAGCAGACAGCCCTCGCTGTGCATAAGGTTCTTCATCGCCTCTAATTTCGCTACGCTCATTATCGGCGTGAAGAACGCAAATTAAAATTTGCTACCATTAAAGGGCAGCCTGCTAAGGTGTAGCAAGAAAAGAAACAGCAAAAGAAGCAGACAGCCCTCACTGTGCATAAGATTCTTTACAACTCAATCTTCCCTTCAGTCGATTTCGTTGTAACGAACGTAAATCTCGTGTTCACACTCGATGTACTATCATTCCCGACTCGCTCTAAAATGCTCCTTATCCAGTCGCATTTTATTCGCTCCCTGGATAAGGTTTTTCATCAACTCAAGCTCCCTTCAGTCGCTTTCATTGTGAAAACCGCTAATCTCGTGTCTTCGACACTCGTCTCGCTACCATTAAAGGGCAGCCTGCTAAGGTGTAGCGAGAAAAGAAGCAGCAGTTTGGGACTGTCCCCGAATCTATAGCAGTCCCCGAATCCATTTTTTGCAATTGAAACTTTTACCTCTCTGATGTATATTTAATAGGGAGGCAAGTTATGACTGAAAGAGAGATTAGACAAAAAAATAGACGAAGAATGATTGCAAGAAAGAGAAAGAGACGCAGACAGATTATTTCTTTATCACTTCTTGCACTAATTGTAGTGATTATAATTAGTAAAATAGTTTCTTCTTTAAATAAATCGGATAATGATGGAGTTTCACCAGCACTTATGTGGTATTATACAAATTCTATTTCAGATGAAATTCCAGCAAAACTCTATTATTCTCCTGAGTATATTTCAAATATTACTTTAAAGCCAATTAAAGATATTGAGAAAGAATTTATAGTAAAGGGATCAAATCATTTAAAAAAGGCCTCAAAGTATGCCTATGATGCGAAGGAAATTAGAGAATTAACTAGACATAATAATTATGAGGGAAATAAAAAATTAGTATTTTTAACTTTTGATGATGGACCAAATACAAAAATTTCACCACAAGTTTTAAAAGTATTAAAGGACAACAATGTACATGCAACATTTTTCCTTGTTGGAAAAAATATTTCTGAAAAAGATAGCTATATTCTTAGAGAAATTTTGAAAAATGGAAATTCTATTGCAACTCACTCCTTTACTCACGACTATGAGTATTTATATCCAGGCAGAGTTGTAAATTCAGCTAGAGTTTATGGAGAAATCGAAAAAACTAATGCAAGGCTAAAAAAATATCTTGGAGAAGATTTTAACTCCAATGTCTTTAGATACCCAGGGGGAGAAATGTCTTGGAAAAACACAGCTGAGTCAAATGCATATCTTGAAGAGAGAGGTATTCACTGGATTGACTGGAACTCTCTTGTAGGAGATGCAGAGAAAAAATCTGTAAGACCTACGACTACAGCTGGTTACGTTGAATATGTAGATAAATCTTTGAATAAAAACAAAAACACAAAGATTGCAGTTGTGTTACTTCACGATGCTGAAAACAAACAACTCACAGCAGATTCACTTCCTGAAGTTATAAAGTATTTTAGAGATAGAGATTATGAATTTGGAGTATTGAGATAGGAGGGATTGCCTTCCTATTTTTTTGTCCAAGATTTTGAATTAAAATACAAAACTTGGGTACACTTTAATATAGAGAAAATTATTAAGTAAAAATAAATTTTTAAAGATAAGAGGATGATTATGAAGAAGAGTTTTAATTATTTTAGAGCAAACCCAGGTGGAAACATAACAGGATTCGTACTAAATCCACTATATCCTGGATATAGAAAGCCATACACTGATTGCATTAGAGAGCAAATCGACAGCAGCGTTGAACAAGTTGGTTTTATCTCTCCAGCATATGAAGGTGCTCCACTTAGAATGGATATGATGGGCGGAGAATTTTGTGCAAATGCAACTAGAGCTTATGGACTTTATTCTGCAACTTTTTATGAAACTGACGGACCAGTGGATATCGAAGTTTATGTAAGTGGTAAGGAAGGAACAACTGATGTAATTGCTAATGTTAAAGAAAGCACAGCTTATGTAGCAATTGAGCCAGCTATTTCTAAAAAAGAAATTGAAGTTGATGGAAAGAAGGGCACACTTGTAGTACTTCCAGGAATTAGCCACTTAATTTTTGAAGAAAAAGAAGATGAAAAGCTTGTAGAAAAAGCTTTAGAAGTTCTTAAAAAAGACTACAAGGACGATGCCTATGGCGTAGTTTTCTTTGATAGAGATAAAATGGAAATTATTCCACATATTTATGTAGAAGGAACAGAAACTTTAGTTAGAGAAGGTTCTTGTGGATCAGCAACAGCTGCAATAATGTATTATCTACATGACGATATTAAAGAGCTTGGAGAAGATTACAAAGAAGTAGTTAAACAACCTGGCGGAGAACTTGAAGTATTCACTTATGAATTTGAAGATGGATTGAAATATTGCGTGGGCGGAAAAGTTGAACTTTCAGAAGTAGAAAAGATTCAAATCGATGTGCCACAAGATATAATCAATGAAGTAATCGAACATCACAAAGAAGAAGTGAGAGAAAGAGAAGCTCACGAAAAAGAAGAATCCGAAGAAACAGAAACTGAAGAATAATTTAGAATAAAGAAGAAGTGTTGGTTATACCAGCACTTTTTTTAATTTTGGAGATGTTCCAGAGGTGAGTTTTTCTAATGCAGAGTAGGGACAGTCCCAAGCATGACCAAGCTTATATTTTTATAAGTATTTTAATATCCATGATTAAAAAAATTATTACACACGGGACAGTCCCAGGGCACACAGCAGTCCTAGTTTGGGACTGTCCCAGTTTTTTAAATTGATGAGGACAGCCCCTTATAAAATTAGTAAAACTTAATTTTCATTAAGATTTAATAACGACAAGATATTTAATTAATAAGAAGGGACAGCCCTCTACACAATACAGGGCACGCGGCAGTCCTAGGATACCCACAGGGCACACAGCAGTCCCAAGCATGACCAAGCTTATAATTTAATGGATATTTTATATCCATGAATTCAAAAAAATTATAAAATACGGGATACCCCCAGGGCACGCAGCAGTCCCAGGGCACGCAGCAGTCCCAAAATAATAAATACACACAGAATACCCAAAGTACACGCAGTAGTCCCAAAATTAGGGAAAATTATTGCTAATGCAGGGGAGGGACAGTCTCGAAAAAGGTGTTGGTAGTTTGGGACTGTCTCAGAAGTCAGTTTTGGTAATGAAGGGGGAGGGGATACCCACAGGGCACACAGCAGTCCCAAGCAAGACTAAGCTTATATTTTTATAAATATTTTAATATCCATGATTTAAAAAACTATTACACACGGGACTGCCCCAGAAGTCAATTTTTCTAATGTAGGAAAGGGGACAGTCCCAGGGGATGCAGTAGTCTCGAAACAAGTGAAGTCTCATAAAAAAGCAGACTAACTTATTGTCAGTCTGCTAAATCTACATATTATATACTTTTTAAAACTTCTACTAAATGTTCATAAACTCTTTGTGTTGATGGGATTGAAAGTGTTTCTTTTTGTGTATGTGCACCCCAAGTGTCTGGTCCTATTGATATTATATCAAGGTTAGGATTTTTCTTGTAGAACACGCCACATTCAAGTCCGCCGTGAGTAAATTCTTCTTTCATTTCATGACCTGCAATTTCATTGTATAGTTTTTTAACTATTTCTCTAAATTGAGATTCTTTTTTGAATTCCCATTCTGGATAAGAATGTTGCCATTCTGAGTCAGCACCGAATTTATCTGTTATTTCAATATATTTATTTCCAAATTCTTCTTCAAGTGAAGAGCTTGCATATCTTAGTGATACGCTAACTTCTATATCTTCGCCATTGTCTTTTACTATTGCAAGGTTTGAAGATGATTCTAAAACTTTTTCTTTTTCGTTTAAGAATGTGTTAGGTCCTGTTGGAAGTTCAAGTAAAAATTCTACAAATTTCTTTGTATTTTCTTCAGTCATTACTTTTTCTTCTGTGTTTGCCTTTTTGTATTCGATTTGAAGGTCGCCTTCTACATCTTTAAATTCATCTTTTACATAATCAATTGAGGAGATTAATTTGCCTTCTTCACAAACTACAAAAATTTTTCCTTCTCTTGGAATTGCATTTTGTTTTGTTCCACAGTCGATTTTTGAAAGTCTTGCTCCGGAAATTTTATCAAGCATTTCTGCAATTACTTTAATCATATTGCCCTTGTTGTTTGCGATTTCCATTCCAGAGTGACCGCCAAGAAGTCCGTGAAGATTTACTTCAAAGATTTCTCCTGAGTAGTCTTCTCTATCTGTTTTAAATTTTGCAAGTAGTAATTTTCCGCCAGCTGATGATACTGTAAGCACGCCTTCTTCTTCGGAGTCGATGTTTATTAAATAATCGCCTTCAAGGTGTTTTGCATCTAATTCTTTTGCTCCAAGCATTGTTGTTTCTTCTGAAACTGTTACAATAACTTTAAGTGGTCCATGTTCTTCTTCTGCAAGTGCAAGTGCCATTGCAACACCAATTCCATTGTCTGCTCCAAGAGTTGTGTCATTTGCGTGGAGATTATCTCCATCTACAATTAATTCAATTGGATCTTTTGAAAAGTCGTGATCAGAATCTTTACCTTTTTCACAAACCATGTCCATATGTCCTTGTAAGATTACTGTCTTTTTATCTTCACATCCCTTAGTTGCAGGGACATCCATAATAATATTATTTACTTCGTCTTGAACAACTTTATATCCCTTTTCTTCTCCAAGTTTTTTTAAGAAGTCAGAAACTGCCTTTTCATTTCCTGATTCTCTTGGAATTTGTGAAATAGCTTCAAAATATTCAAATACTTTTTGTGGTTTTAAATTCATAATATGCCTCACTTTAAAATTACTTTATGATATACTTTTTTACCCTTTTTAATAATAATTTCACCATCTTTAAAATCATCTGCTGTAATTTCTAATGATGGATCAGTAACTTTTTCATCATCAAGGCTAACTCCACCTTGTTTAATAAGTCTTCTGCCTTCTGAATTTGACTCGATTAGTCCAAGTTCAGACATTAGATTTAAAATTCCAACTGGCTCTTCAAATTTAGATTTTTCCATTTCAGTTGAAGGAATGTCTTTAGAATCTTTATCTCCACCAAAAAGTGAATGAGATGCTTCAAGTGCAGAGTCTGCAGCTTCTTTGCCGTGAATATCTTTAACAACTTCGTAAGCAAGTACTTCTTTTGCCTTGTTGATTTCTGATCCTTCAAGTTTTTCGTATTTAGCAATTTCTTTCATTGGAAGCATTGTAAGAAGTTTCATAAATTTAATTACATCTCTGTCATCTGAATTTCTTAGGTATTGGAACATTTCATATGGAGTTGTCTTCTTAGGGTCAAGCCAAATTGCTCCAGCCATTGTTTTACCCATTTTAATTCCTGCTGCAGTGATTAAAAGTTTAAATGTCATTGCATATACTTTGTCTTGTTCGATTTTTCTAACAAGTTCATATCCGCCAAGCATATTGGACCATTGGTCAGATCCACCAACTTGAAGCTTAACTCCATGTTTTCTGTATAGGTATAAGAAGTCGTAAGATTGCATCAACATGTATGAGAATTCAAAGAAAGTAAGTCCTTCTTCCATTCTGTTTTTGTAGCAATCAAATGTAAGCATTCTATTTACAGAGAAGTGAATACCAATATCTCTTACAAAGTCTAAGAAATTTAGTTTAGTAAGCCAATCAGCATTATTTTCAATATATCCCTTGCCATCAGAGAAATCTATAAACTTTGAAATTTGCTCTTTAAATCTGTTTGCATTGTAGTCAATAGTTTCTCTATCCATTAATGTTCTCATGTCGCTCTTGCCTGATGGGTCACCAATAGTAGTTGTTCCGCCACCAAGTAGTGCAACTGGAATGTGGCCATGCTTTTGCATATGTTGCATAACTCTAATTTGTAAGAAATGTCCAAGAGTTAATGAATCCGCTGTGGCATCAAATCCAATGTAGAAAGGAACTTTTTCATTTCCAAGTAATTCTTTTAATTCATCTTCATAAGTGCACTGATCAAGGTAGCCCCTCTCAGTTAGCACGTCAAATACATTTTCCATAATTCCTCCTCAAAAAAATAAAAAAAGACCTGGGGTTTTGAAAGGACGCATTCGTGGTACCACCTTTCTTCGCCAAGGCCTTGTTTAATCTAAAAGACTCCAATATTGTAATTCAGGTTGCCCCTACTGTATATCTTCAAAGTCTAAATATTCATACTATTTATGATATAATAAACGAAAACAATGAAAAAGTCAAATGGAGGCTACCTTGATAGGAATAGATATTGTAAATGTTAAAAGAATTGAAGAAATTGTACATAAACATGAAAAATTCTTAGAAAAAGTATTTTCAGAAGATGAAATAAAAAGAATTAAAGAGAGAAAAAATCCCTACGAGAGAATTGCTGGGATGTTTGCTGCAAAGGAAGCTGTGTCAAAGGCAATGGGTACTGGAATTGGAGATATTTCTTTTCAAGACATTAAACTTATTTATGATGAAGGCTCTCCTTATGCAGAGGTTAATGGAAAAGTTTTTGACCTTTCAATAAGTCATGAGAGAGATAATGCAGTGGCAATTGCAAAATTTTCTAAGAAAACTTATACAATAGAAGAAATTTTTAAAAACATGTGGATAAAAAGGCCTAATGACTCACATAAGGGAGATTATGGAAAGATTGCAATTATCGCTGGAAGCATTGGCATGACAGGATCAGCTTATCTTTCTTCAAACGCAGCTTTAAAGGCAGGAGCAGGGCTTGTATATAATATTGTGCCAAGAGAAATTCTTGATATAATTAGCATAAAATATATTGAGCCAATTGCTAAATCTTTTGATGATATAGATGAGTTAAATAAATTTTTAGAGGCAATCAATGTTATTGCAATGGGTCCTGGCATGGGACTTGGTGAATATGGCAAGAAGACTTTTTCTAATATTGTAAAGACTGATAAAAATTTATTAATCGATGCAGATGGCTTAACTCATCTTTCAAAGTCCATGGAAAGCTTAAAAGCAAGGCGAGAATTTTCTACTATACTTACTCCGCATGAGGGAGAATTTAGTAGACTCACTGGAAAAAGCATCAATGAAATAAAAAATAATAGAGAAGAACTTGCAAAAGAATTTGCAAAAAAATATAAAGTGATTCTGGTATTAAAGGGCAATAAAACAATTGTGACTAATGGAGATGAAGTTTATATTAATCACACGGCAAACTCTGGTATGGCAACTGCAGGCTCAGGCGATGTGCTAACAGGAATTATAGCAAGCTTAATGAAAAGATATAATCTCTTTGATGCAGCTAGGCTTGGAGTTTATGTTCACGGACTTTCAGGTGATGTTTTTGCAGATAAAAATTCTAAAACATCTCTTAGAGCGAGAGATTTAATTGAAAACCTTGACGAGGTTTTTCATTTTTTTGAATCATATTAAACTTAAGGGGTAAATATTTTACGTGAATTTAATAATATTTTAATTTAAATGTGTTAAAATAATTAAAAGATTGGTTAATACATATTTATAGTATACTTTGACAACGCTATAAAATAGAAGTATAATAAAAGGGGTTTTCTTTGACCTTTAAGGGTGATAATAATGATGATTAAAAGAGGAGATATCTTCTATGCAGATTTGTCTCCAGTTATAGGATCTGAGCAGGGAGGAGTAAGACCTGTCGTCATTGTCCAAAACGATGTAGGTAATAAATATTCTCCGACTACAATAGTTGCTGCAATAACTTCACAACTAAATAAAGCCAAATTGCCAACCCATGTAAATGTAAGAGCGTCAGAGGTGCCACTTCCTAAGAATTCAGTAATTCTTTTGGAACAATTAAGAACTATTGATAAGAAAAGGTTGAGAGAAAAAATAGGCAGATTTGACAAAGATGTTATGCGAGAAGTGGAGCAAGCTATAAAAGTAAGTTTGGGAACGAAATAATGGACAATACATATTTAAGGACTATCAAAGGGTAGTCCTTTTTGATTAGAAAATTTTCAAAAAGTGATTTTTATTTTATAATATAGAATAGTTTTACTCTATGTGATAAACTTATGACTGGAGATAATTTATGAAAAAAGTAAAAATTTTCGGAGTAGAAATCCAAAATATTGATGCAAAAGAAAATGAAGAAATTTTACGAAAGTTTCTAAAATCGGATAAGCTAAATAGAATCTACACTCCCAACACGGAGATTGTAATGGCTGCAAAAAGAGATGAAAATTTAAAGAATTTAATTAACTCAGCTGATTTAGTGCTATGCGATGGAATTGGTCTTGTATACGCATCAAAGATTAGAAATAAACCAATTAAAGAAAGAGTCACGGGTTTTGACACATCTATTAAGCTATTAGAGCTTGCAGATGAGATGGGACTTAATTTATATTTTCTAGGAGGCAAGGAAGGCGTGGCAAGAGAAGCTGCACAAAATGTCTCTGAGAAATATAAAAATTTAAATGTTGTTGGTTATCACAATGGTTATTTTAATTCCAAACTAGATGGAGAAAGTTCTCGAGAAGAGGAAAAAATAATCGACGATATAAATAAACTAGGAGCAGATATTGTCTTTGTAGGTTTTGGTTTTCCAAGACAGGAAAAATGGATAGATCTTCACAAAGATGATATAAATGCAAAAGTAATTATTGGAAATGGTGGAGTTTTAGATATTCTTTCTGGAAGGGCAAACAGAGCACCAGACATATTTATTAAGCTTGGTCTTGAATGGCTATATAGACTTATCAGCAATCCTTCTAGAATAAAAAGACAAATCGATTTGCCAAAGTTTTTGTTGGCGGTTTTAAGAGATAAAAATTCAGTTGAATAAGGGGAGTGAAATTTTGAACATCGATAATAAAGCAATTAATACTATTAGAATGTTATCAGTAGATCAAATTGAAAGTGCAAATTCTGGTCACCCAGGTCTGCCGCTTGGTGCAGCACCTATGGCTTATGCACTTTTTAAAAATCATATAATTAGAGATGCACATGACATGGACTGGCACAATAGAGATAGATTTATCTTATCTGCAGGCCATGGTTCAGCACTTTTATATTCTCTACTTCATGTATTTGGATACGGACTTACAATAGATGATTTAAAGGATTTTAGACAACTTGATTCTAAGACTCCAGGTCACCCAGAATACGGTCACACTAGAGGAGTTGAAGCAACAACAGGACCACTTGGTCAAGGAATTGCAATGGCTGTTGGTATGGCTTTGGCAGAAGAAAAACTTGCTAGTATTTACAACAAAGATGACCTAAAATTAGTTGACCACTATACTTACACAATTGTTGGAGATGGATGTTTAATGGAAGGAATTTCCAATGAAGCATCATCACTTGCGGGTACTTTAAAGCTTAAAAAATTAATTGTACTTTATGATTCAAATAGAATCTCCATTGAAGGTTCAACTGATTTAGCATTTAGTGAAAATGTGCTTGATAGATATAAGGCACTTGGATGGGATGTATTTACAGTTGAAGATGGAAACAATCTTGATGATATAAATGCAAAAATTGAAGAGGCTAAAAAATCTGACAAGCCAGCAATTATTGAAGTCAAGACAAAAATTGGTTTTGGCTCACCTAGAGAAGATACTGCAAAGGCTCACGGAGAACCACTTGGTGCAGAAGGAAGAAAGGCGACAAGAGAGTTTTACGAAGTTCTAGATGAAGATTTTTATATTTCAGATGAAGTTTCTGAGTATTTCGAAAAATTAATCGAAGATAATACTAAAAAGGCAAATCAAAAGAAAGAAATTGAAAAAGAATATGCCAAGAAATATCCAGAAGAATATGAAAAATTCATAAATAGTCTAAATCCAGAAAAGACTGAACTTCTTGAAGAAGATTATTACAAGAGCTTCGAAAAAGATATGGCTACAAGATCTGTTTCTGGAGAAGTTTTAAATAAATTAGCTAAAGACAATAAACTTATTTTTGGCGGATCTGCTGACTTGGGTCCATCAAATAAGACAACTTTAAAAGGCGAAGAATACTTCTCAACTGAAAATAGAGCTGGAAGAAATCTAACTTTTGGAGTTCGTGAACATGCAATGGGTGCAATCACAAATGGAATTTTGCTTCATGGTGGACTTAAAACTTATGCAGCAACATTCTTAGTATTCAGTGATTATCTAAAGCCAACTATTAGACTTGCATCGCTAATGAATATTCCAAATGTGTTTATATTCACACATGACTCAATTGGAGTTGGAGAAGATGGGCCAACACATGAGCCAATTGAACATTTAGCAATGCTTCGTTCAATTCCAGGCGTAATTGTTCTTAGACCAGCTGATGGATGCGAAACTGCAGCTTCACTTAATATTGCATTTAACTCAAAGAGCACTCCAGTTGTACTTGCACTTTCAAGACAAAACTTGCCACAACTTGAAAATTCATCTAAAGATGGACTAAAGAGAGGTGCTTACATCATCAAAAAAGAAGAAGGAGAGCTTGAAAAAATTGTAATTGCAACAGGTTCTGAAGTTTCACTTGCAGTTGAGGCAGCAAAGGACATGAAGGGAGTTCGCGTGGTGTCCATGCCTTCCATGGAATTATTTGACGCACAAAGTTCTGATTACAAAGAAGAAATACTTCCTAAAAATATAACTAAGAGAATTTCAATTGAAGCACTTTCATCCTTTGGATGGCATAAATACGTTGGACTTTCTGGACTTACAATTTCACTTGATGGATTTGGAGCAAGTGGTAAGGGAGCAGAAGTCTTTGAAAGATTTGGATTTACAGTTGAAAATATTAAAAAGAAAATAGAAGAATTTTAATAGTAATTTTAATTTAGGAAGGGATTTTCTCTTCCTATTTTTTTGAAATAATGGGAGATTGAATGGTAAATTTATTAAAAAATAAAAAATGGGCAATTATTTTTAGTTTATTTGCAATGCTTTTATGGGGCTCTGCAATCCCAATGATTAAAAATATTTATGTCTATGGAAATATAACTGACACTGGCGGGAAAATTTTAGTTGCTGGGATAAGATTTTTTATTGCAGGAATTATAACTTTAATTTATTTTAAATTATTTAGTGGCGAAAAAGTTGAAGGAAAAAGTATAAACTACAGATTAATATTTGTTTTGGCAATAACACAAACTGCAATTCAATATATGTTTTATTATATTGGACTTTCAAACACTTTGGGAACTATGGCATCAGTTATTCAAGCATCAAATGCCTTTATAGTAGTAATCATTTCTGTATTATTTATAAAAGATGAAAAACTGACAAAGAAAAAGATTTTGGCACTTGTGCTAGGCACTATAGGAGTTTTAATTTTAAACCTAAGAGGTGGAGAAATTCATTTTAAGCTAACTGGAGAAGGCTTTATTATTATAGCAACTGTGTTTAACGCACTGTCTTCAGTTATTATAAGAAAATACTCAAGAGGACAAAATCCCTTTATATTAAATGCAGGACAATTTATAATTGGATCACTTTTCTTAATCTTTTTGGGAATTTTTATGACAGACTCAGCACTAGATGTAAATCCAGCATTTTTGACACTACTTTTATACGGTTCATTTATATCAGCAACAGCTTTTAGTATTTGGACAATAGTACTTCAAAATCACAGCTCTTCAGAATTTGGAATTTACAAACTTTTCATACCAATTTTTGGAACGATTTTATCTGTGATAATTTTAGGCGAAGAACTTACAATAAATATTATAATCGCTATGGCTTTTGTACTTTCAGGTGCACTTGTTTTAAATAAAAAATAATGTCAATATGAAAAGCAGAAATGATATAATAAATCTGGGAGTGGTATTGTTGAAAATTAAGAGAAATTATCTTTTAATTGGCATAATGCTTTTGATATTTTTTGTTGTAATTCTTGCGAATAGAGACAACTTTTCAAAAGAGAGGACAATTGTAAGACTTAAAGGTGTTAGCACAAATGAGCCAATTAAAGATTTTAACATAACGTCAAAATCTGTTTTTGTGTGGGCAGATCCTGTTCTTTATATAACTGATAAAGAAGGAAATATAATAAATAAAGTTCAAAGAGATAGCGAAAATATAGAAGTATTTTTTGCAAATAATTATGCCTTTTTATACGACAAGGACTTAGGCGAAGTCCATATGTATTCAGAGCTTGGCGAGGAGCTTTCTAAAATTGATGTAAAGGACGAAGTTTTTAACATCACTTATGAAAATGCAAATATAATTTTCCACACAAGAGATGAAATAAACGAACATCTTTATTTAATGGGAAATGACTCCACTCTTACAGAAATATATAAGACTGGAAATAAAATTTTAACTCATGATGTAGTGGATTATAAAAACCTTGCAGTTGCAGAGTTAAAAGAGGACACAAGTGGATTTGCTTCGCTACTTTATTCAATGAAAAATGGCGAGAAAAAATCGAAATCCCTAAGTCATGAGATACTGATGTATGTAAAGACAAGTAGAAATTCTGTTTTAGCACTTACTGATAAAAATTTATATAGATTTTTGGAATCAGATGAAGTTTATAAGGAAAAAATTCCAAATGTATCAGATATTTTAGTAGATGGAAGGGACACTTACATTCTTCATTCAGGAATAATTACAAAATACAACTTTAAACTAGAGCCAACTGAAAAGAAAATAATTGCTGCAAATGTAAACAAAATGGAAAATGTCTCTGGTTCAATTTATGTCTACGGACCAAGCGATGTTGGAGGAGAAATAGGAAGCAAAGGTGAATTCTACGCAAGACTTGGCTATTCTCTTGACAAGATGCAGATAAATGGACTTACAATTGGTGCTCTTAGAAATGGAGAGCTTAGTTTATATAGCGTTGTAAATTCAAATTTAGTAGAGGAAGATGAAAACAAACTAGATACAAATTACAAAGAGGGATGAAATGGGAAATATAACGAATAATACTGACAAAGTTGCAAATGAAGCGGATATGGTCTTGAGGTCGAAGTTTAGCGGCCTTGTAGTTTGGGAGAGAATTGTTCTTGTAATAGTTGTAGTTATTGCGATTGCTGTAATAATTAAACTATTTGACAAATTTGTTGAAAGACAATTAAATTCAGAAAAGATGAAGTCAAAGGGATCATATTATAGAATCGTAACAATCACAACTTTAATTAAGAGAATGTTAAAAATTGCCCTAGTGTTTATTGGAGTTACAATAATTATGGGAGCTTTCAATATTTCCATTGCACCGCTACTTGCAACAGTTGGTATATTTTCACTGGCAATAGGTGTTGGTGCTCAAAACCTTGTAAAAGATGTAATCAATGGATTCTTTATAATTTTTGAGGACCAATATTCTGTGGGAGATTTAGTTGAGGTTAATGGAATTGAAGGAAGAGTTGAAGATTTGGGACTTAGGGTCACAAAAATTCGAGACTTTGGAAGAATACTTCATATAATTCCAAACAGCAATATTTCAATAGTTTCCAACAAAGAAAGAGCTGCTGTGAGAACAAAAATTGATTTTTATATAGATAATTCTGAAGATCCTGAATTTGTATGCGATAAAATTAGAGAAGCTATTTCAAAATATGACGATGCAAAAGAAATTGTTACAAAGCCAGACCTCTGGGGAGTTGTGGCAAATGAAAAAGACTATTATAAGCTCACTCTTGTATATTATACAAAACAAGGCGAACAGTACGACTTAGAATATGCAATTAGATCAGATATTTTGAGAACGCTTCAAGGAGAAAACATAAAAACTCCAAGAGTTAAAAATGAAATATATAAAAAGGTGGAAGAATAATGTTATTTTATGAATTAGGAGATATAGTAACTTTAAAAAAAGGTCACCCTTGTGGAGAAAATAAATGGGAAATCACAAGAAAGGGAACAGATATAAAACTAAGATGTTTAGGATGCGATAGAGTAGTTTGGATGAGTAGAATGGACTTTGAAAAAAGAGTTCGAAAAATCCAAGAAGGAGAGAAGTTTATTAGTATTGTCCATCATCACAAACCAACAGAGGATGAGTAAACTTTTAAAAGTTTAAGAAACTTTTTATTAATTTATAAAAATTATTATTTCAAAAAAATTGTTTTAAGTTATAATTTAATATTTTTATTTGGAGGGGAGTTAGGACGTTGCGATCGTCCTTCTCCCCTCCAAGCCACCCCTCAACACCCAAACGCGCTGAAAGTCCAAAAAAATAAGTCATGCTAAATTTTCAAAACTCACTCGCTTCGCTCGCTCAAACAAGTTGAAAATTTTTTACGCATGACCTATTTTTTTGTTCATTTTATATGAATTTGCCAACGCTTTAAAAAGAATAGAAAAACAAAAAAGTAGGTTTTAAGCCTACTTTTTTTAGCTTTCTCGCTGATTTCTGTATTTTTTGTCCTCGAGTAAATAATATACTAAAGCGAGGAGTCCTCCTCCTATAAAATTACCAATTGTAACAGGTACCAAGTTTTTCATAATTTCTGCTATTGTAAGTGTTGGGTCTACGAACTTTGCAACACAGAAAAGTGTCATATTTGCTATACTTTGTTCAAATCCTAAACTTACAAAGGCAAAGATTACCCAAAAAATCATTATTAGCTTTGCTGTATCAGATATTTTTCTTGTACAACTTGCAACTCCTATACAAATTAAGATATTACATAAAATTCCTTTAAAAACTAGGGTTATAAAATCATATCCAATTTTTGAATCCACAAGTGCAAAGAGTGCTTCTCTATAATTATCTGTGAGATGAGTTTTTGAGAAAAAATAAGAAAGTATAATTGCTCCTATGAAATTGCCAACATAAGAATAAATTAATATTTTTAAAAACTTTTCAAGGGATAAAATTTTATTTAAAAGTCCAATAGATGACACCAATACATTTCCAGTGAAAAGTTCTCCGCCTGCAAAAATTACAAATGTAAGTCCTAGAGAAAAGACCATTCCATTTATAAAACGCACAAAGGAAACAGAAACATTGTAAAAAATCGTGCTAGATAAAGTCATCATAAGAGTTCCAATTCCTACAAAAAATCCGGCAAGAATTGCCGCAAGTATATATTGCATTTCAGAATGGTGTAAGTAGGAGCCCTTTTTTCTAGCCGAGGCAGACACTCCTTCAATAATTTCAATATACATAAAATCCCCCAATCAATATAATAATTTCATTATATCAAATGGGGGAGTTTAATCAAAATCTCATTTTGAAAGTTTATATTTTTTCGAATCAATTGCAGTAATAAGTAGTTGACAAACTGGCATTAAAAGGTTGAAAAATAAAAATGGAAGATATGCAGTTGTGGCAACTCCCAGGACTGATGTCATATAAGTTCCGCAAGTGTTCCAAGGTATCATTGCAGAAGTTACAGTACCTCCTGATTCAAGAGTTGAGGATAGAAGATTTGGATCGATTCCTCTGTCTTCGTATTCATTTTTAAACATTCTACCAGGCACCACAATGGAAATATATTGTTCAGGCATAGTCGCATTTGTAACTAAACAAGTAATCAAAGTCGATGCAACAATTCCAACAGATGATTTCACATGGTGTAGGAATTTTTTTACAATAACTTCAAGTAGCCCGATTTCTTCAGCAACTCCACCAAACATCATGGCGATAATTGTAAGAGAAATTGAAGACATCATACTGTTAAGTCCACCTGCTGTAAGAAGCTTGTCAACTGCTTCAACTCCAGTAGTGGAAACATATCCTTCAAGTGAAGCTCCAAGTAAATCTCCAAGGTGAACCCCTTGAAATATTGGTCCAAGGACTGCTGCTGTTATAATTCCCAGCGTAATTCCAGGAACTGCTGGCATCTTCATTGCTATTGAAAGAATTACGACTACTGGTGCAAGTAAAAGAATTGGAGAAATATTAAAATTATTTTTAAGCCCTTCTGTTATTATTTCAACGCTTGATAAATCAGCAGATGCTCCAGTATATTTAAGTGACAAAACTCCGAAGATTATAAGAGTTAAGATGTATGCAAGAACTGTTGGCTTAAGCATTGCTTTGATGTGAGAGAATACATCAGTTCCAGCCATTGCAGGTGCTAGATTTGTGGTATCAGAAAGTGGACTCATCTTGTCGCCAAAATACGCACCAGACAAAACTGCACCTGCAGTAATAGGAGCAGGTATTCCAAGACCGTGGGCGATTCCCATTAATGCAATTCCCATTGTGCCAGCAGTACCCCAGCTTGTTCCCGTTGCAAGAGAGGTTATTGAAGTAATTAAAACTGTGGCAACTAAAAATATTGAAGGTCTTAAGATTAAAAGTCCGTAGTAAATCATTGTTGGAACTACGCCTGATAAAATCCAAACGCCGATTAAAACTCCAATTATTGCAAGAATTATAATTGACTGCATGGCTTGGGAGATTCCCTTAATCATTGCTCTTTCTATAAAGTCCCAATCGTAACCGATTTTTATAGCAACGAGTGAAACTATAAGTACACCAATTAACATTGGAATGTGTGGACTTTGTTCGTATTTTATAATACTTACAAACATCACTATAATAAGTGCGGCAAAGGTAAAAAAGGCCTCGCCTAAATTTGCTTTTCTAATTTCATTTTCATGTTTCTGCATAAAGTTTTCCTTCCCTCATACCTGATTTCTATAAATTTAACCTATTATAACACTAAACCAAATTTATTAAAAGTTTTTTAGCCCTGAAGAATAAAATGTTGTATACTAGAAATAGAGATAGATTTTGGAGGGAAAAATGGATTTAAAAGACAAAATTAGATCAATTGAAGATTATCCAGCAGAAGGGATAATATTTAGAGATATAACTACACTTTTAAAAGATGCAGAAGCTTTTAGAGAAGCTGTGGACCAAATGGCTGCAAAAATTGACAAAGATGTAGATAAAATTTTAGGAATAGAAGCAAGAGGTTTTATATTTGGATCAGCACTTTCTTATAAATTAGGCAAGGGATTTGTACCAGTTAGAAAACCTGGAAAGCTTCCTCATGATAAAATTAGTGAATTTTATGAACTTGAATACGGAAGAGATTCAATTGAAATTCACGAAGATGCCATAGAAAAGGGCGAAAAGATTGTAATAGTTGATGACCTTTTGGCAACTGGTGGCACATCAGAAGCAGCAGTAAAGCTTGTAGAAAGACTTGGCGGAGAAGTATCAAGCCTTGTGTTTTTAGTAGAGCTTGTTGATTTAAATGGAAGAGATAAATTAAAAGGTATTGATGTTCACACTATTTTAAAATATTAATTTTTAATTTTTACTAAAATTTAGAAAAATTTATATTAATAAAATTTTATAAAAAAGAAAATATTATTTTTATTTGGAGGGGCATTAGGGGCGTCTTGTAATGCCTCTTTGTGTTATAAAGGGCTTTAACAAAAAGTATAGGAATAAAATTAATTTTATAAAAAATAAATATAATAAAAATATAAGGGGCTGTCCTTTAACTAAAACTAGTAGGGAACAGACCCAATTTTTATATTCAAACTCAGCAAGTTGTCAGTGCAACAAAAAAGGAGTGCTATCATGCACTCCTTAACTTTTTACATTAAACTTTTCATTGCACTTCTTGCATTTTACAATTAATTTGCCCTTGCCTCTTGGCACGCGCATTTCTAATTTGCAATTGGGACATTTAATGTATTTATATTCTTTTCTATTTTCAAATTTCTTTTTACGAGAGTTAATCTTAGTAGAAATTGGCGAGACAGTTTCTAAAAACTTTTTGTTTTCATTATACCTAGCATTTATATCTTTGGATAAAATTCTATAATATGCATAAATTATAAGAATTGTGCTAAGTCCATTTAAAACTTGTTTTTTTAAAATAGCATTGGCAACAATTATTATTAAAATCAGTATAAATATAAAGAGATTTAATTGGTCTGTGCCATATCTGCCACGCATAAAATTTTCCAAACGATTTTTGAAATTCAAAACTTCCTCATTTCTAATTAATCTAAATCTAATTTAGCAATATATTCTTTAATTACAGAAGCAGTTTTCTTAAGTCTTTCTATTTCGTCATCTGTCAAATCAAGTTCAAACTTTTCTTCAATACCATTTTTACCAATCATTATAGGAGTAGAAATATATAAATCATCTAAACCATATTCGCCATCTAAAAGGGCTGAAGCCTTTAAAATAATTCTTTCGTCATTTTTAATAGCGGCGATAATATTGTTTACAGTATTTCCAATTCCATATTGAGTTGAGCCTTTGCCTTTAAAGATATCCCAACCACGACGGCGAGTTCTGTCTTCTACTTCGTCTTTATCAAAGTTTTCAAATTTTTCTGGATGAGATTTTTCATATTCCACAAGATTCATAGAATCGATTTTAACTTGAGACCATGGTACAAATTGGCTTTCTCCATGTTCGCCAAGAACAGTTGCATTAACTGATTTTGGTGAAATATTAAGAGTATCAGCGATTACTACTTGAAGTCTTGCACTGTCAAGAGCAGTACCTGATCCAATTACCTTATTAGGTGCAAAACCTGAAACTTTATAAACTTCATAAGTAATAATATCAACTGGATTTGTGACAACTACGAAAAATCCATCAAAACCTGCATCTACAATTTTTCTAGTAAATTCTTCAACGGCTTCTTTGTTTCCTTTAAGTTCATCAAGTCTGTCTTTTTCAGAAATTTTACCCATACATACGACGATTAAATCTCTATCGCCCATGTCTTCGTATTCGCCACTTCTTATTTTTACATCTCTAGGATAAAAAGCTCTAGCATCGTTTAAATCAATTGCTTGAGATTCTGCCTTTTCCTTAATGATGTCATTGATTATAATGTCTGTAGCAAGCCCTCTCATACAAGCATTGTATGCAACAATTTCTCCAACGGCACCTGCTCCGATTATTCCTATTTTCATATTTTTCCCTCCCTTAAATATATATATTTTAATCGTAAAAAATCTAAAATGCAATATATTTAGATTTATATTTAAAAAATCACAGTTTAGTGATACAATGTATTACAAGAGGTGATATTATGGCAATGGTATCTTTGAGATTAAATAAAGAAGAAGAAGAGTATTTTAAAGCTTATTCAAAATTAACTGGAAAAGGTCTTTCTGAACTTTTTAAGACGGCGCTTGCTGAACAAATTGAAGACGAATTTGATTTAAAACTTGCTGAAGAGGGTTTAAAAGAATTTGAAGAAGATCCTGTAGCTTTTTCTCTAGACGAAATGAAGAAAATGTATGACTTATAAAGTTAAATTCTCCAATAAAGCAAATAAAATTTTTAAAAAAATAGATAGGCCAATACAGAAATTGATAATTAGTTATTTGGAAAATAATCTAGAAGGCTGTGAAAATCCTAGAGCCATTGGCAAGGCTTTAGTTGGAAATAAAAAGGGACTTTGGAGATATAGAATTGGTAATTACAGATTAATCTGTGAGATAAAAGATTATGATTTAATAATCTTAATTATAAATTTAGGTCATAGACGAGATATTTATAAATAAGAAGGCAATACCGCCTTCTATTTTTATGCAAAAAAATAGCTCAGATAAATATCTGAGCAAATGGTGCGGGAAAGAGGACTTGAACCCCCACTCCAATGGAACTAGATCCTAAGTCTAGCGCGTCTGCCAATTCCGCCACTCCCGCATGAAGTTTAACAACAAAATATATTATACGTCCAATTATAAACTTTGTCAATATAAATTTTAAATTTTTTGTAAAAAATATATTTTTTCTGTCTTTATTTTTATTTAATTGTAAATAATATTATACCATGTAAAAATTTAAGGTCAATTATTATTTTAAATTAAATTTATTTTACAATTGCAATTAACTCTTAAAAAATTTTCGCAATAGAGTATAATAATAGAGCGGGAGGAATTATGAAAAAGACTTTAAAAATATTTGCTTTATTATTTTTAGCACTTTTAATTTTTATATATATTGCTGGGCTATATTTTTTCAACGACAGATTTTTGCCCAAAACTTTTGTAAATGGTCATGACTTTGGACTTACTAAAATTTCTGAGTTTCAAGATAATTACAATAATTTGTCGAGAAATTTTGTCTTAGAAGTTGTAGATAAAGAAGATAATGTGGAAAAAATTTCAGCTAAAGAAATAAATTATATTGAAGATATTGGCGAAAATGTCGTAAGCCAAACTCCATTTTACTGGCCCATTTCTTCACTGATTAATAAAGAATTTAAAATAGACACTGATTTAAAATACGATCATGTTGCTTTAGAAAATAAAATCAACAATCTAAATTCTGTAAAAAATGGAAAGGTTGAATCAGTTGATGCTCAAGTTGTTTATTCACAAGATGAAGATAAATACAAAATACAAGATGAAGTTTTTGGAAATATTGTAAAGCGAGATGACTTAAAAAGATCAGTCTTAAATCACTTTTCAGAAAAAGATGAAAAGCTGAGTTTAAAAGATGAAAATTTATATTATGCTCCAAATATTACAGCGAATAGTGATGTTTTAAAACACGAACTTAAATCAACTGAAGATATTCACAAGAGAAAACTTATAATAGATTTAGGGGATTTAAAGGAAGAATTAACGGGTCAAAGACTTATTTCTCTTTATTCTAGATCTGAAAATGGAGATTTAGTTTTAGATGATGCAAAAGTTTTAGAATATGCAAAATCTTTATCATCAGCCTATGACACATATAGAGGTAGTAGAATTTTCAATGCAACAGAAATTGGTCCTGTCAAGGTAGATGGTGGAATTTATGGTTGGTCAACTGATGTTGAAAAAACCAAGGATGCTTTAATAAATGCAATTAATACTGGAGCAGAATCTGTCCAGCCAGTTTATAGACAAACTGCACTTGCTAGGGCAGGTGGAGATATAGGAAAGACATACATTGAAGTTGACCTTGCAAGACAAACTCTTTGGTATTACAAAGATGGAAATCTAAAGCTTACAACTCCAATTGTAACTGGAAATCCAAGAAAAGGAAATGCAACTCCAACTGGAACTGACAGAATTTGGTCAAGAGAGAAAGACAGATATTTAACTGGAGAAACTTATCGCTCAAAGGTTAATTACTGGATGCCAATTAATTGGAAGGGAATTGGACTTCATGATGCAACTTGGCGTTCAAACTTTGGAGGTAATTTATATCTTTCTTCAGGAAGCCACGGTTGTATTAATATTCCACCAAGTGTAATGCCTGGACTTTTTGCTGAAACCTTTAATGGAATGCCAGTTGTAGTTTACGATTCTAATCGTCAAAAAGTGTAGTTGAAAAATTATATCAAAGTGGTATAATAAGAATATAGAATTTAATAAAAATGTTAAATCTTCAGGGTAGGGTGTGATTCCCAACCGGCGGTAAAGTCCGCGAGCCTAGGCCGAATTGGTGAAATTCCAATACCGACAGTATAGTCTGGATGAGAGAATGATTTTAACTTTCATGCCCCGAAGGTCTGGGGCTTTTTTTAAGCCCACATTCAGGAGGTAAAATGAATAGAGTAAATAGTAGTTCGGTATTAAGAGCAAGAGAGATGACAAAAATTGGAATGCTTTCAGTTATAGCATTTATACTTATGTATTTCCAATTTCCAATAGCCTTTGTGGCACCAAGTTTTATGCAGATTGATATATCTGATCTTCCAGTTTTAATTGGAGCATTTACAATGGGTCCAGTTTATGGAATTATAATCGCTGCACTTAAAAACATCTTAGCACTTATCTTTAAAGGGACAATTACAGCGGGAGTTGGAGAGCTTTCAAACTTTATTGTTTCATCAACTTTTGCAGTAGTGGCAAGTGTATTTTACAGAAGACATAGAACTTATAAGGGAGCAATGCTTTCACTTGTAGTTGGAGTTATTGCAATGACAACTCTTGCAATGTTTTCAAATTATTTTGTAGTATTTCCACTTTATGGCAAGGTAATGCCAATGGAAGCTATAATTGAAATGGGTAGAGCAATTACTCCTAGAATTGATGGATTATTTAGCATGATGATTTTCTCAGTGCTTCCATTTAATCTAATCAAAGGATTTATAACATCAGCTGTTATGATGTTAGTTTATAAAAAGATTAGCCCAATATTTAAAAACTAATTTAAGTTTGTTTAAAAGTTGTTCTTAGGAGCAACTTTTTTTATTTTATAGTATAATAAAACAAAAATAGAAAGGGAGTTTTATACTTGAAAATATTATGTGCAGGACCGACATCAATTGATGAAGAAGTAATGGAATTAATGGGAAAATCTCTCACAAATCCAGATATTGATCCAGAATATGAAAAGGTACATAGAAACATGGAGCAAAAAATCTCAAAACTTCTAAACACTAAGGCAACTTCCTTTGTAATGCTTGGAGAAGGTATGATTGGACTAGAAGCTGCAATTTGTAATCTAGTTGAAGAAAATGACAGAGTTCTAGTTTTAAATAATGGAGTCTTTGGAGCAGGATTTGCTGATTATGTAGCATTTTATGGTGGAGAATTTGTGATTTATGAAGATGATTTTAGACGTGGATTTAATATAGATAAATTAAAAGTATTCTTAGAAAAAGATCATGATTTTAAAGTTGCAACAATGGTGCACTGTGAAACACCTTCAGGAATTACAAATGATGTTAATTCAATTTGCAATCTATTAAATTCTTATGGAATACTTTCTGTAGTTGATACAGTTTCTGGAATGGGTGGAGAAGAATTTGATTTTGATAAATATAAAGTTGATATTGCAATAGGCGGAAGCCAAAAATGTATATCTGCACCAACAGGACTTACAACAATTACAGTTTCAGAAAGAGCAAAGGATGCTATAAAAAACAGAAAAAAACCAGTACCTAGTTATTATATGAATTTCTTAAATTATTATGATTATAGTGATGGCTTTGCATTTCCTTATACAATGAATGAAAATTTAACTTACGCAATGGATCTTGCACTAGATAAATTATTTGAAAGAGATTCAATAAATCTTCACAAAAAATATGCAGAAGTGACAAGAGAAATATTTGAAAAGGCAGGATTTGAACTATACGCAAAGGACTCAAGATCAAATACACTTACAGCTGTAATGGTGCCAGAAGGATACATGGCAGAAGATATTTTATCAGCACTTAGAAAAAGGGGAATACTAATATCAAAGGGCGCTGGAGATATTTTTGAAAAAGTATTTAGAATAGGACATATGGGAAATAATATATCCTATGAAAATTTTTACGAACTTTATGAAAAATTAGATGAAGTTTTTGAAGAACTTGGAATAGAGACAAAAATTTCTTTAAAAGAAGAATTCGAAAAGCTCATGGAAAATTAAATTTTAGAATAATCTTAAGAAAATTATTGATAATTATTTGTGAGATTATTTAATTAAGGTGGTGATACCATGCAGGATAAAATAATAGGATATATAATTGGTTTTGCAATTGTAGTTATAATAGCTTCAATATACCATTATTTCAAATATGGAAATTTAAAGAAACTTGATTATAAATCATATGCCGTGATGCTTATTGTATCCATAGTTTTTACGATTATATTTAAAAGATGAGACTGACTTAATTTTTAGTCTTGAAACTGTAGACAAACCCACTATAACGCTCACCGGATTTCGCTTTCTACTAATTCTAATTCTTAACTCGCTGAAAAACGCAAACTCGCTAACGCTCAAACAGTGCGTTTTTCGGACGCTCATTTTCGAATTGAATTAGTACAGAAAGCTCAATATGCTTTGCTTTTATAGTGGTTTTTGTTACTTTGTCAACACTCCGAAGACTGACTTAATTGTTAGTCTTTTTTAATTGAAAATAAAATATTGAGGTATAAATTAAATAAATATAAAAAATTTCAATTTCATTTCAAAAATATTTGATAATGTATTCATTTATATTTCACATAATACAATTATCATGTACTTAACAAATTAAAGAAAAGGTGGGAGAAAAATTGGACGATAAAAAATATGATTATAATTATGAAACAAGAGAAATAAAAAAGAAAAAACCTAGAGGTAATGGAATTTTTGTAATAATGGCAATTGTTTTTTCGATTATTGGTGGAATTATTGGGTCAGCTGTCACTGGTTATCAAATGAGAAATAAATCTTCAAGCACAGGTGAAGCTTCAAATAATATTACAATTTCTGCATCAGATAATGCTACAATTGCTTCAGCAGTTGCACAAAAATCAATGCCATCTGTAGTTGGAATTACTACAAAGGGAGTTCAACAGTCTTTCTTTGGATCAGTTGAAGTTCAAGGTGTTGGCTCAGGTGTTATTGTAGACCCTAAAGGATATATTTTGACTAATGCCCATGTTGTAAAGCTAAATGATCAAGTTGTAGAAAATGTAACTGTGAGACTAAATGATGAAACAGATATTCAAGGTAAAACTATTTGGGCAGATGAAATGATTGACCTTGCAATTGTAAAAATTGATACAAATGAAAAATTAACTGCAGCTGAACTTGGAGATTCTGATGCAATTAACATTGGGGACCCTGCAATAGCAATAGGAAATCCACTTTCACTTCAATTTTCACAAACTGTAACTCAAGGAATTATATCAGGACTTGATAGATATGTTGGAGCAGTTAGTGGCGGCGGATACATGACTGGACTTATTCAAACTGATGCTTCTATAAACGGAGGAAACTCAGGTGGTCCACTTCTTAATTCAAAGGGAGAAGTGATAGGAATTAACACTGTTAAAGTTCAATCTGCAGAAGGTCTAGGATTTTCAATTCCAATTAATTTTATAAAACCAATTATAAAACAAGTAATTGAAACTGGAACTTATAAAGAAACTTCAATTGGTATGCTTACAATGGATGTAAACACAGCGGCACAAATATTTGGACAAAAAGAACCAGTTGAAGAAGGAATCTTCGTATACAAAGTTTATGACAATTCACCAGCAGCAGCTGCAGGACTTGAAGCTGGAGATATTGTAACAAAAATTGGAAAAGATGATGTAAAAGACAATAACTCATTAAAGACAATACTTTACAAATATCAAGAAGGCGACTCAGCTGAAGTGACTTACCTAAGAAATGGAAAGGAAAATACAACTCAAATCACTTTCACTGATTATTCAATCGAAAAAGATGCAGATGCTCAAAAGGATATGCAAGAGCAAGAAGCTAAAAGACAAGAAGAACTTCAAAGAAGACAATCAACAGAAGATGCACTTCTTGAAAGATTTAGACAACAATTTGGAAACTAAATAAATCATTAAAAAAGGTGGACTTTGCAGTTCACCTTATTTTTTTGCCAATCTATTTAATTGTTCGTACTTTATTTTTTGGAAATATTCCTCTAACAACTTTTCAAATTCAGTTGCATACTTTGCAATATATTTATTTTTATTTTTAATTGCGTAGATGCCTAAAGTTACAGGCTTTCCATTGGAATAAAGTGGGAAGATATTTACACAATCACAGAACTCATCTTTCCATCTATTAATATTCATTTGAGAAATAAAAACTGCAGCAATTGCCTTGTTGCAAATAGATAGCCCAATCCTTGAGTAAGCAGTTTCGATATAATCAAAAGGCCTTACACCTGCATCGTAGAAGCAGTTGTTAATTAAAGACCTAATTCTATTGTCTTGAGTGTAAAGCAGGAAGGGAATATCTTCAAACTCTTTTAAATTTACAGATTCGTGATTTCTAATTTTAAATTCTTCTAAATCCTTAATATGTTCTTTAAGTAGCTTGTCGCTTACGCAAAGATAAATCTTTTCGTCTAATAGTAATCTTGAACTCAAATTGCTATTTTCATAATTTTCACCAATGCTTATGGCGATATCTAACTTATTTTCTTCACACATTTCTTCAAGTTCGTGGGACTGCTTTTCGTGAAGCACGAGATTAACCTTTGGATATTTTTTCGTAAATTCTTCAATAATAGAAGGAAGAAAAATATCCGCCCTAGGAGAGGATGCCCCCACAACTAAAGTCCCCGAAGTACCATTGTCAAGATCTATAATTCTATTTTTAATATCAGATTCCTTGCTTAAAAGTTCTTCTGCATATTTTAAATACTCTTCACCAACTGGCGTTAGCATTAACTTTGGCTTTCTGAAGAAAAACTTAGTATCGTAATAATCTTCAATTCTTTTGATGTGATTAGACAAAGTTTGCTGCGAAATATAGAGCTTTTCACTGGTTTCATTCATATTTAAATTTTTTGCTAATTCTGTGAAATAATAAATTGTTTCAAAATTCATAAGACCACCTATCAAATAATATTTGTCAACTAATCAAAAAAATGTAAATTTATTTTGTTTGTATTTTATTATATACTATGTATCAAGATAATTGTAAATTTATTTTTGGAATCCCTCAAGCAAAGCTTGCCAACTTTTTAAAATATTAATAAATTGCAATTATAATCCCCTTGCACCCACCTCCTTGGGTGCATTTTTTTTAATGGTAGAAATTATTGCGACGAGTCGCAATAATTTCGGTCTTCACAATTCAGCCAAGCGCTAGCGAAGGCTGAATTGATGAAGAACCTTATGCAGGGAGCGAATAAAAAACGACCGAATAGGAAGTTTTTTAGAGCGAGTCGCGAATGGTAGGTCTTCCAAACGAACTCGAGCGACAGCGAGGAGTGAGTTGATGAAGAACCTTATGCAGGGAGCGAATAAAAAACGACCGAATAGGAAGTTTTTTAGAGCGAGTCGGAAATGGTAAGTCTTTCCAATAAACTCGAGCGACAGCGAAGAGTAAGTTGATGAAGAACCTTATCCAGGGACTGCAGAAAATGCGACCGAATAGGGAGTTTTTTAGAGCGAGTCGGAAATGGTAAGTCTTCCCAACAAACTCGAGCGAGAGCGAATATAGAGGGCTGTCCCTTGTTGTCTATATAAGAACATTAGAATGAAAATGAACTAATAAAAAAGAAACATGAAGAGAAAAGAAGGGGCTGTCCTCGCTTAGCGAAACAAAATAAGAATGGGGATACCCATAGGGCACACGGCGGCCCCAAATATGCAATAACTTAAAATCAAAATCAGGCATTCTTAAAAAATCCTTGAGAATTTTAATAACATGGCATTATAATTCTGCTGATAAATTAAAATTTTTAATTTGAGCTCTTCAAATATTTCTTTAAATTAAAATACTTTTAAATATTGCAAAAAATAAAAATTTGAATCATAAAAAAATTAATAAAAATAAAAAAAATTAATAAAAATAAAAAAATTAATAAAAATAAAAAAAATTAAAAAAACTTTTTAAAATTAAAAAAATTCAATGTCGAAAGCCTTGCAATATCAGCGTTTGGTACAAAGAAAATATTCTTGATAATTTTTATCAAAAAAGCTTGACAAAGTTATTTAAAGATATTATACTAGACATAGTTAATGATAACAAATGTCATTAACTAATGATTAGATTTTGGGACTTCCCAATAACTCCTAAGATTAATAATAAAATATACCAATCTTCACTCTGAAAAGAGCAAAAAAAGACTGTTGCCATGCAGTCTTTTTTTATGTTTAAAATTAAATTTTATTTTAATAAAATTATAAAAATTCAAATTCACATATAACATCTTAAAAGTCAAAAAAATTCCTAAAATATCTAAATTTTACAGAAATTTTTCCAAAAATTTACAAATTATATTATAATAGAGGAAATTATTTTAATGAAAATCGGTGATGAAAATGTTTAATTTAAAGAAAGACGATAAAGAAATTCTAGTAAAAGAAAAATTTACAAAAAAAGATTTATTATATCACTTATTTTTTTCAGTTGTAATTTTTATCGCAATGGTAATTATATCCCCTGATAAAAGTGATTTGGGATTTAGCTTAATAATAAATCCTATTAAGATAATTTTAAATATTCTTCCAGTATTTTTAAGTGGAATTCTACTTCAAGCAATCATTGGAAGATTTAAACTTTCAATAATGATTAACTCAATTTTTTACTTAGTTATTTACATAGTTAACAGGACTAAAATAATTTACAGAAGTTCACCTATAAAATTGTCAGATTTTAGGCTTGGAATTGAAGCTGCAACAATGGTAAAAAATTCATATTTCCCCGATTTAATGGGAATATTGATGTTAATTGTTTTTGTGGGAATTATAATTTTTTCTCTTACTAAGATTGATAATTTTAAATTTAATAAGAAAAAAAGATTTCAAATGGGCATAGCTGTTCTATTAATTGCTCCAATTTTATATACAACTGTCTATTCAAAGAGCAATATTTACAACAGTCTTAAAAGTAATGGAAATGAATTTAATATAATAGACCATTTTAATTCCAAGGGCTTTAATTATTCTTTCATTCACAATATTAAAAGATCCTTTGTCAGAAAGCCTGAGGGTTTTGATGAAAAAGAAATGAAAAGAAGAGAGTCTGTAAATCGTGGTGAAGATATTTCTGTAATAAAGTACAACGAAAGACCGAATATTATTTGGATAATGGGTGAGGCTTTTACAGATATTTCTGAAAATAAAAACTTTTCCTTTGCTCCTGAAAATGATCCTCTTACTAATTATAAGAGAATTTTAAATGAGGCTGTGTTTAATGGTAGAATTGTAACTCCTTCTTTTGGTGGTGGAACTGGCGATACAGAGTTTGATGTACTCACTGGTTGCCTTACTACAGATACTGCTCCTGATGAAAACACATCATTTTCTGCAGTTAAAAGAAATACAGGAAGTCTTGCAAGTACTCTTTCAAAAGTAGGATATAAAACATCTGCATTCCACCCAGGCTTTGCTTGGTTTTATGGAAGAGAAGAAGTCTACCCAAAACTTGGATTCCAAGAAAGATTATTCTTTGAAGATATTAAAAATCCTGAAATGAAGGGCGGATATGTTTCCGAAAGACAATTCAGTGAAATTTATAGAAATAGATTTTTAGAAAATATAAAATCTGATGAGCCAGTATTTGAATACGCAGTGGATATTCAAAATCACGGACCTTATTATTATGACAAATATGAAGGAGATATGCATACTCTTCCTTATGAAAGTAACATGATTTTATCTGAAGATGCTGCAAATAATTTTGGCGTTTACTTTTTAGGAATCAAAGATATGGATAAGATGCTTGGCGAAGTTTACGATATGATTAATTCTATAGAAGAACCTACAATTATGGTATTTTATGGCGATCATCTTCCATACCTTGGCAATGATCCAAGTGGATTTGATGAAATTGGAATGAATTTATCAAATGAAAATTTGGAAAAGGAAATTCAGTACTATTCAACTCCTTTTATAATTGCTGCGAATGCAAGAGGTAGAGAATTTTTAAATCCTTCAAATGTTGAAGTAGAAAGAGGCGGGATAATTTCTGCAAATTATCTTTCTTCGCTATTTCTCGATATGTTAAACTATAATAAGATAGATAATTTCTTTATGTACAATTCAGATCTTAGAAAGAAACTTCCAATTATTTCAAGAAATTATATTTTTGATGGAAATGAAGCTCATCTAAGGAACAATATTCCTGAAAATATTAAAGAAATTTATGATGATTACAGAAAATACGAATATTATAGAATTAATTATTAGGAGAGATTATGGCTGATAAAATTTTAGAAGAAGTTGAAAAGATTTCAAAAAGTTTAAATGAATTATCACAATATATTTACGACAATCCAGAGCTTGGCTATGAAGAAAAATTATCCTCTAAGGCTCACATGAATCTTTTAAAAGAGCATGGATTTGAAATTGAAACTCCAATGTTTACAGAAACTGATTTTAAAGCTGTTTATGATTCCAAAAAAGAGGGGCTTACTATTGCATACCTTTGTGAATACGACGCACTCCCAGGAATTGGTCATGGATGTGGTCACAATATTTTAGGCGCAGTTGCAACAGGAGCTGGAATTGTACTTTCAAAATTTATTGATGAAATTGGTGGAAAAGTTGTAGTTTTGGGAACTGCTGCAGAAGAAATTGGCGGAACAAAAGTCGAACTTTCAAAATCAGATAAGCTTGATGATATTGATTTATGCATCGAAATGCATCCAGGAATTGAAAATGCTCTTACTCCAAATTCACTTGCTCTTGAAACAAGAAGATATGAATTTTTTGGTAAAACTTCTCACGCATCTGATGCACCCCACGAGGGGATAAATGCACTTGATGCCCAAATAATTTTATTTACAGCAATTAATGCTATGCGTCAACAAATAAAAGATGGTGCGAGAATTCACGGCATAATCAAAGATGGCGGCAAGGCTGCAAATATTATTCCTGATTATACTGATTCTAGATTTTATGCAAGAGCTTATGAAAAATCATATCTAATTGAAATCTTAGAAAAGATGGATAATATGGCAAAGGCTGCTGCACTTGCAACAGGTTGCGAATATAAAATTTCTGAATATGAAAAGGGAAATGACAATTTAGTTAGAAATGTAGCTTTTAATGAAGTTTTAAAAAATTCCATGGAAAAATATATTGACGAAGAAATCGAAGACCATGAGTATATAACTGGCTCAACTGATGCTGGAAATATTTCTCACGCACTTCCTACAATCCACGGATACTTTAAAATTACAGATAAAGATATAAATCTTCACACAGTAGACTTTGCAAAAGAAACTTTAACTGATTATGCAAAGGAAAAAATGGAACTTACTATTGCTTCAATTGTAGACACAGCTCTTACTATTTTAAAAGATGAAGAAAAGTTTCAAAAAATTTATGAAGAATTCAAAGAAAATATAAAAAAGGGAATAATAATTCCTAACAAATAAAATAATTTAACACTAGGTATTAAAATGCACCTCTATTCTTGATATAATAAAAGAATAGAGGTGTTTTTATGAAGACTGATATTATAAAATTCACAAATGATAAAAAAGATGATAAAAATAAATTAAAGAAAATTGCAAATACTCTTAGAAAGGGTGGACTCGTTGTATTTCCAACAGAAACTGTCTACGGTTTAGGCGGAAATGGTCTTGACAAAGCTGCTTGCAAGAAAATTTACGAAGCAAAGGGAAGACCAAGCGACAATCCACTTATTCTACATATTGTAGAATTTAATCAAATAGAAGAATTAGTTGAGGAAATTCCAGAAGTTGCCAAAAAATGTATGGTAAAGTTTTGGCCAGGGCCTCTTACTATAATTTTTAGAAGATCAGACCTTGTGCCTGATGAAGCAACTGGTGGACTTGATACCGTTGCAATTAGAATGCCTTCAAATGAAATAGCTCACGAAATTTTAAAAGAAGTAAATCTTCCAATAGCAGCACCATCTGCAAACTTATCAGGAAGGCCTTCTCCAACAGAGACAGAGCATGTCATAAAGGATTTAAAGGGCAGAGTCGATATAATTGTAGATGGGGGACATTCCATTGTAGGGATTGAATCGACAGTTCTTGATGTTACAGTAGATCCGCCAATGATTTTAAGACCTGGAAGAATAACTCTTGAAGATTTGCAAGAAATTGACTCTAGGATTAAAATAGATAGTGCAACAATAGATGCTAAAAGCGGCGAAGCACCAAAGTCGCCGGGTCAAAAATACAAACACTATGCACCTAAGGCTCCGGCAATTTGCTTTGGAGGCGGCTTAGATAAAATTATTACAGAAATTAAGAAAAATATAAAAGAAAATAAGGGCAAAAAAATCGCAGTACTTGCATCTGAGGAAAGCTACGATGAATATAAAAACGAAGGAGTTCATCTACTTTTAAATCTTGGATCAAGAGAACATCTTGAAGATGTGGCAAGTAATTTATTCTCCGCCCTAAGACAATGTGACGAAGAAAATGTTGATATAATTTTTGCTGAAGGCTACGAATTACGAGGAATTGGTCTAAGTATAATGAATAGACTCCTAAAAGCTTGCGGCGGAAAAGTTGTAATGAGAATATGAGGTGTTAAATGAAAATAGCAATTGGATCTGACCACGCAGGTTTTTATCTCAAAGAAGATATTAAAAAATATCTAGAAGAAAAAAACATTGAAGTTATAGATATGGGACCAAGTGATGATTCTAGAGTAGATTATCCAGATTTTGGACATGCAGTTGGTCACAAGGTTATTGATGATAAGCTGGACTTTGGAATTGTAATTTGTGGATCGGGAATTGGAATTTCCATAGCCGCAAATAAGGTCAAAGGAATAAGAGCAGCACTTGTCAGCGAACCATACTCTGCAAAACTTGCAAGAAGACACAATAATGCCAATGTCCTAGCTATGGGTGCAAGACTTATTGGTCTTGACATGGCTAAAGAAATTGTAGATGCCTTTTTATCAGAAGAATTTGAAGGCGGAAGACATACTAATAGAGTAGAAAAAATCGAGGAGGAATAATATGGCAAAAGTAATATCACATCCACTTATTGAACATAAAATGACAATAATTAGAAAAAAAGACACTAGTTCCATGGAATTTAGACAACTTGTAAATGAAATTGCAACTCTAATGGGTTACGAAGTTACAAGGGATTTAGAAATGGAAGAAATTGAAATAGAAACTCCAATTACAAAGACTACTGGAAGAGTAATATCTGGCAAAAAAATTGGAATTGTTCCTATTCTAAGAGCAGGTCTTGGAATGGTGGAAGGTCTTCTTACAATTATTCCTGCTGCAAGAGTTGGCCATGTGGGAATGTATAGAGATCCAGAAACATTAAATCCAGTTACTTATTACTCTAAATTTCCAAGTGATGTATCATCAAGACTTATGATTATAGTCGACCCAATGCTTGCAACTGGAGGCTCACTTATCGAAGCAATTGATGAACTTAAAAGACATGGGGCAACAAATATAAAGGCAATAAATCTTTTAGCTGCACCTGAAGGAATAAAAGCTGTCGAAGAAGCTCATCCTGATGTGGAAATTTATGTAGCTGCAATTGACGAAAAATTAAATGATCATGGATATATAGTTCCAGGCCTTGGTGATGCAGGAGACAGACTTTTTGGAACGAAATAAGAGGAAAATATGCAAAAATTTATAATACCCTTTATTGCAGCTTTTTTTGGCACATTTATTTTAATGCCCTTTACAATTAAGCTCGCAGTAAAATTTGGATATTTAGACATTCCAAAGGACAACAGAAGGGTTCATAAAAAGCCAATACCAGTAGGCGGTGGAGTTGCAATTTATTTTGTGGTTACAGTTTTACTGTTAGTATTTTTAGATATTTCAAAGGAACTTGTAGCACTAATAATCAGCTCATCACTTATTGCAATTTCTGGACTTGTTGATGATAAATATGGCCTTTCGCCGAAACTTAAATTTGGATTTCAAATAATTGCATCAATAGTATTAATAGTAGTGGGGATAAGAATTGAATTTTTCACAAATCCCTTTGACTTTCAAGATGCAATATTTATTTTAAACTTATTGTCAATACCGGTGACAATATTTTGGGTTTGTGGAATTACTAATACAATTAATTTAATAGATGGACTTGATGGGCTTGCATCGGGAGTATCAATGATTTGTGCAATTTCAATGTTTTTTATAACTTATGAAATGGGACACACTGATGTAAGCTTAGTATGCGCATTAGTTGCTGGAGCATGTCTTGGATTCTTGCCCTTTAACTTTAACCCAGCTAAAATTTTTATGGGAGATACTGGGGCATTATATCTTGGATTTATGCTTTCATATATAAGTATTGCAGGATTTTTAAAACAAGCTGCAATCCTAATGATTTTTGTACCTGTATTAATTCTTGGAGTGCCAGTATTTGATACAGCCTTTGCAATGCTTAGAAGAAAACTCTCAGGCAGAAGCATGGTTGAGGCAGATAAAGGACACCTTCATCACAGACTTTTAAATATGGGACTTAATCAAAGACAAGTTGTTGTAATATTGTATTCAATATCAATAATATTTGGACTTCTCGCAAATATAATATCAAAATTCCACTCATCAATTGGACTTTTAATTTCCATTGGAGTATTGATTTTAATACTTATAACTGGAGTGGCTGCGGGAATGCTAAAAAATAAGGAGGAATAGATTGAAGGTATTATTTGTATTTGGTACTAGACCCGAGGGAATAAAGATGGCGCCAATTATAAAGGAAATACAGAAAAGAGATAAAATAGAAAGTTACACTTGCGTAACTGGACAGCACAGAGAAATGCTTGATCAAGTGCTAGAAATTTTCGATATAGTTCCTGATTATGATTTAAATATATTTAAAAAGGGACAATCTCTTACAGAAGTTACTACAAAGACTCTTCTTGGTCTAGAAAAGGTGCTAGATGAATTAAAGCCAGACATACTTTTAGTTCAAGGAGATACAACTACAGTATTTGCAGCAGCCTTGGCAGCTTTTTATAAAAAGATTAAAGTTGGTCATGTTGAGGCAGGACTTCGCTCTGGAAATATTTATTCACCTTATCCAGAAGAAGCAAATAGAAAATTAACTGGAATAGTTACAAATTTTCATTTTGCACCAACAATTGCCAATAAAAACAATTTACTGCGTGAAGGCTATGATGAAGACAGTATTTACATCACAGGAAATACAGTTATCGATGCACTAAAGTATTCCGTTAAAGAGAAATATGAATTTGGCAATGAAATTTTAGACAATATAGATTATAATAAAGATGTGATTCTTTTAACTTCTCACAGAAGAGAAAATTGGGGAGAGCCCATGGAAAATATATTCTCTGCTGTGAAAAGGGTAGTTGAAGAAAGGGAAAATGTTGAAATTATTTTTCCAGTTCACCTAAACCCAATAGTTAGAGAAATTGCAAATAAATATTTTTCTGATCTAGATAGAGTTCATTTAATTGAACCGCTATCCTATTTGCCTTTCTCAAATTTGATGAATAAAGTCAAATTTGTAATAACTGATTCAGGAGGAGTGCAAGAAGAGGCACCATCTTTAGGTAAGCCTGTATTAGTTGTGAGAAATGAAACAGAAAGAATGGAAGGCATCGAGGCAAAAACTGCAAAGCTAATTGGAACAGAATACAGTGATGTCTACAATAATATTATTTCACTACTAGATGATAAAAAATTATACGACGAAATGGCAAAGGCAATAAATCCCTATGGAGATGGAAACGCAGCAAAAAAAATAGTGGATATAATCGAAAAAATCCATTAATCTTTACTAGAATATTTTATATTAAATAGTTTTGGGGTAACTATTTTATGTAAAGACCATAAATAGGGAATTAGAAAAATTATTCTTTACAATTTAATTCTTAATTTATTAAATCTTATATATTCATATTTAAGGAAGAAGTTGTAAAGTATAAAGCAAAAATTTTTGCTTTAAATTAGGGCAAAAGCCGTGAATTACAAGGAGGAAGCAATGGAAGAAAGAATAGTTATAGCATCAGCTGCAAGAACAGCTGTAGGTAGTTTTGGTGGACAATTTAAATCTACATCAGCAGTAGATCTTGGAGTAGTAGCAGTTAAAGAAGCTCTTAAAAGAGCTAATGTAACAAATGATATGGTAGACGAAGCATACATTGGTAATGTACTTCAAGCTGCACAAGGACAAAACGTTGCAAGACAAGTTGTACTTGGCGCTGGAATAGATATTAAAACTCCTGCAATAACAATCAATATTGTTTGTGGTTCAGGTCTACGTGCTGTAAGTTTAGCTGCTCAAGCAATTAAAGCTGGAGATGCTGAAATTGTTTTAGCTGGTGGTACAGAAAACATGTCAATGGCTCCATACGCTCTATTAAACGAAAGATGGGGAGCAAGAATGGGAGACAAAAAAGTTGTTGATACAATGATTAAAGATGGTCTTTGGGATGCATTCAACGACTACCACATGGGAATTACAGCTGAAAATGTAGCAGAAAAATACGGTATTACAAGAGAAATGCAAGATGAACTTGCTACAAGATCTCAAAATAATGCAGAAAAAGCTAGAAAAGAAGGAAAATTCAAAGACGAAATTGTTCCTGTTGAAGTTAAAGATAGAAAAGGCAATGTAACAGTTGTAGACACTGACGAGCATATTAGAGAAGGTGTAACTGTAGAAAGCCTTGCAAAATTAAAACCAGCATTCAAAAAAGATGGCGGTACAGTAACAGCTGGTAACGCATCTGGTATTAACGATGGAGCGGCAATGCTTGTAATCATGAAAGAATCAAAAGCTAAAGAACTAGGAGTTACTCCTCTAGCTTATATTATTTCTTATGCAACAGCTGGTGTTGATCCAAAAATCATGGGAACTGGACCAATTCCTTCATCAACAAAAGCACTTGAAAAAGCTGGATTATCAGTAGAAGATCTAGATCTAATTGAATCAAACGAAGCTTTCGCAGCACAAGCATGTGCAGTTGGTAAAGAAATGAAATTTGATATGGATAAAGTAAACGTAAATGGTGGAGCAATTGCACTTGGTCACCCAATTGGAGCAAGTGGAGCTAGAATTTTAACTACACTACTTTATGAAATGCAAAAAAGAGATTCTAAAAAAGGACTTGCAACACTATGCATAGGCGGTGGAATGGGAACTGCCCTAGTTGTTGGAAGGGACTAATATGGAGTATAAATTTTTAATTGTAGAAGAAAAAGAAAATGGCGTTATTCTTCTTACTCTTAATAGAGAAAAAAGCTTAAATGCTCTAAATTCAGAAATGCTAAGAGAAATCAATACATTCTTTGCAGAAATGGAAAAGAAAGAAGAAGTTAGATGTATTATAGTTACAGGTGCTGGAAAATCCTTTGTAGCAGGTGCAGACATTTCAGAAATGGCAAAATTCACAGCAAGTGAAGCTTATGACTTCGCAAAACTTGGAATGGATACTTTCATGGAAATTGAAAAATGTAGAGTTCCAGTAATTGCAGCAGTTAACGGATTTGCTCTAGGTGGAGGATGTGAAATTTCTATTGCATGTGATATAAGAGTAGCATCAAGTAAAGCAAAATTTGGTCAACCTGAAGTTGGTCTTGGAATAACACCAGGATTTGGAGGAACTCAAAGACTTTCAAGATTAGTTGGACCAGGATATGCAAAAGAACTTATCTATACAACAAGAATGATAAATGCTGAAGAAGCACTTAGAATCGGTCTTGTAAACCATGTATATGAACCTGAAGAATTATTAGATAAAGCAATTGAAATGGCAAATAGCATTGCATCTCATGCTCCAAAAGCTGTTGAATATTCTAAACAAGCAATTGTAAACGGATCACAAACAGATATAGATACAGCAATGCAAATTGAAAAAACTCACTTTGGCCTATGTTTTGCAACAAACGACCAAAAAGAAGGTATGGATGCATTTTTAAATAAGAGAAAATCAGAATTTGAAGGCAAATAAGGGAGAATAAAATATGAAAATAGCAGTAATTGGATCAGGTACAATGGGAGCAGGAATTGCTCAAGTACTTGCACCTTATCATGAAGTAATAGTTAGAGATATTGCACCAGAAGCATTAGAAAACGCTAAGGGAAAAATCGAAAAGGGATATGAAAAAAATGTCTCTAAAGAAAGAATGACTCAAGAAGAAATGGACAAGGCACTAAAAAATCTTAAATATTCAAGTGATATTGAAGATGTAAAAGACTGTGACCTTATCATTGAAGCAGCAACAGAAAACCCAAAAGTTAAAAAAGCAATCTTTACTGAACTTTGCGAAAAATGTGATGAAAAAACAGTTCTTGCTTCAAACACATCATCTCTTTCAATAACTGACATTGGATCAGCTACACAAAGACCTGAAAAAGTAATTGGAATGCACTTCTTTAACCCAGTTCCAGCAATGAAACTTGTAGAAGTTATTTCTGGAAAGAAAACTGATGAAAAAGTTAAAGATATGATAATTGAATTATCTAAAGAAATTGGAAAAACACCAGTAGAAGTAGATGAAGCACCAGGATTTGTAGTAAATAGAATTCTAATTCCAATGATTAACGAAGCTATTGGAATATATGCAGAAGGAGTAGCATCTGTAGAAGATATCGACACAGCAATGAAGCTTGGAGCAAACCACCCAATGGGACCATTAGCTCTAGGAGACTTAGTAGGACTTGATATCGTGCTTGCAATAATGGATGTACTTTACACAGAATTTGGCGATCCAAAATACAGAGCTCACCCACTTCTTAAGAAAATGGTTAGAGCTGGCCTTCTTGGTAGAAAAACAGGAGAAGGATTCTACAAATATTAATTTAATAAATTTAGATAAAGAGGAAGCCTTAGAGCTTCCTTTTTTCATGTCTAGATTTATTTAAACTCTATGCAATGCCATTCAGATTTTTTTAAAAATTGTCACTTTTTAAAGATTTAAATAAAATACATAAATTTAAAAAAAAATAAAAAAAGTACTTGCAATTGTATGGAGGGGCTAGTACAATAATATTGTATTAAGGAGTTGGTACAACAATACAAAAGGAGGTTATATTTTGGAATTTGATAATAATAGACCTATATATATCCAGCTCTTAGAAGATTTTAAGTTAAAGATTTCTAGTGGAGAATGGAAAAGTGGAGAGAAAATGGATACTGTGAGAAATTTAGCAGAAAGTTATGCTGTTAATCCAAATACTGTTCAAAGGGCTTTGCAGGAATTAGAGCGAGAAGGACTTGCAAAGTCAAATAGAACTTCTGGAAGATTTGTAACTGAAGATTTAAATTTAATTGAAAAAATTGCAAATGAGGCTTTTTATAAATCCTGCGATGATTTAATCGATGTTGCAAACAAGCTTGAACTTGATAGAGATAAATCAATAAAAATGTTAGATGAGTACTGGAGGGATAAAAGTGAGTAAAATTGAAATAAAAAATTTAAACATGAGCTATAAGCACAAAGTCTTAGATAATTTAAATTTAGACTTGGAAGGCGGACAAATTGTTGGTCTTGTTGGTTCAAATGGTAGCGGTAAGTCAACTCTTCTTAGAATTTTAGCTGGTCTTGAGATGACTTATAAAGGCGAAGTTTTAATTAACGATAGAAAACCTGATTACAAAACTTATGAAGAAGTTTCTTATCAACCTGATAAGTTTGCTCTTGATGAAAAATTATCTGTAAAAGAAGTTGTAAGTACTTACAAAACTTTCTTTAAAGATTTCGATGAAGATAAGTTTTATAAATTATTTAACGAGTTTAATCTTCCGTTAAAGTCAAAGGTTAAAGAGATGAGTAAGGGAATGAGAGAAAAGATGCAAATTGCTCTTAGTCTTTCAAGAAATACTGATATATATTTACTTGATGAGCCAATCTCTGGTGTGGATCCTTCAGCGAGAAAATCCATTATTAACATCATTTTAAATAATTTTAGGGAAGATTCCATTTTAATTATTTCAACGCATTTAATCAGTCAAATTGAGCCTCTACTTGACAGAGTTTTATTCCTATCAGATGGTAAAATTTATTTAAATAAGACAGTAGATGAAATTAGAAATGAACACAATATGGGTGTTGAAGATTATTTTACGGAGGTATTTTAAATGGGAAAATTACTTGCTCATCAACTTAAAAGACATTTTTCAACAAATTGGTTTTTAATAGTGGCGCCAATAGTTGCAACGCTTTTGACTTTTTTCTTGAGTGCTATGAATCTTTCTTGGGCAGAAATTGTACTTGGATTTAGTGTTTTTGGTGTTATTGCCTTTTTTATGGCGGCAGAAATTACAATTATAGTTGAAGATTATCAGCTATATTATGGTAAATCAGCTTTATTTTACCAATCAATACCAGCTAGTGCTTCTGATAAGACCTTTTCAAGGCTTATATATTATGTTATAACACTTTTTATTTATTCAATAATAAATGGTGCTTGCTTTATAAGTCTTATGATGACAGATGGATTTAGTAAAGGATTAGATGTATTTGGTATAATGAATCAAATTTTTGTAGAGCTTTCAAAGGCTGCAGCAGCTGCTGGATGGGATACAGTTTTAATCCTTATAGTTTTTGGGATAACTTATTTAATATATTCAATTTCAAAAATTATTTTTTCAATATCAGTTGGCTCAGAAAAAAGGCTTAGAAAGTTTGGACTAGGTGGTCCAGTTTTAGTTTATGCCCTTACTTCACTTTTTGAAACTGCAGCAATATTTGTAATAGATAGATTAGGAATTATTACAAACATTGCTCTTGAAATAAATACTGATAGTATAAGTGTTGATGGAGGGGCCTTTGTATTTTTTGGATTATGTCTAATAGAAGCAATTGTACTTCTTGGTATAACATACTTTGAACACAAAAATAGAGTTTCTGTAGGTTAAAAAATTAAATAAAATGAGATGAAAATCTGTTGGAGCAATCCAGCAGATTTTTTGTAAAAATTTGTAAAAAAATAAGAGGACATTAAGTCCTCTATTTTTATAAAAATTATTCTTCTTCAGAAGCTTCTTCAGTTTCAGATACTGTAGGAACTTCAGCTGATACTTCTTCGCCTTCAGTTTCTTCTGGTTCAACTTCTTCAGTTGGTTCTACTAATGAAGCAACTGTTTCTTCTGGGTCAAGTTCAATCTTAATGTTTTCATCTTTAGCAATATCAAGATCAGCAACAGTTAATACATCGCCAATTTGCATGTCAACTACGTTAACAATTGCTTCTGATGGAAGATTCTTAGGAAGACATGTAACTTGAATTTCGTTAAGAACTTGGATAAGAGATGATGGTTGAACTCTAATTTCATCTCTACCTTCAAGAACTACTGGAATATCAACAGTAAGTTCAACATTCATATCTACTTCAAATAGGTCAAAGTGAACCATAGCATTTTTAATGTGGTGCATTTGAACATCTTTGAATAGAACTGAAATAGTTTCTCCATCAACTTCTACTTCAAATATATTTGAGTATCCTTCAGTTTGATACATTTTTAAAAGGTCTTTTTCAAGTCCTTTAACTACCTTAGCTTCTTGTCCTTTTGAATAAATAACTCCAGGAACTTCACCATTTGCTCTAAGTTTGTCTACTTTGTTTTTACCCTTAGAGTCTCTTGTCTTTAAATTTAATTTCATATAAACCTCCAAATTTATTTAATAATACCTGAACCAAGACAAATTTCGCCTTGATAAAAAACACATACTTGACCAGGAGTAATGCCTTTTAATGGATTGTCTAGCTTTACTTTATAAGTATCATTTTCTTTAACTAGTTCGGCACCTTCGTCTCTGGCTCTGTATCTAATTTTGACGCAAGCTTTTAGTGGAAAACTTGGCACTTCTGTAATCCAGAATAAGTCCTCTACTTCGAATTCATCTTTGTAAAGAATAGGATTATTTAAACCTTGTGCAACTATTAACTGATTTTTCTTAAGATCCTTATCAGCTACAAAGAAGGGCTCTCCACTTCCAACTCCACCAATTCCAATTCCTCGTCTTTGACCAATAGTATAGTGCATTAGACCGGAATGTTCACCTAGGACATTGCCTTTTTCATCAACAATTTCGCCTGGCTTTGTAAATAAGAATTGATCTAAAAATTCATTGAAATCTCTCTCGCCAATAAAACAAATTCCTGTAGAATCCTTTTTATTTGCAGTGGAAAGATTATATTTTTTTGCAATTTCTCTAACTTCCTCTTTTTCAAGATTTCCAACAGGGAATAGAGTCTTAGCTAAAGCCTCTGATTTAACCCTTGAAAGAAAATAGGACTGGTCTTTATTTTCATCAAGTCCCTTTAGAAGATAAGTCTTGCCATCAACATTTTTAGTTCTGGCATAGTGTCCCATTGCAATATAATCAGCATCAAAATCCATAGCATAGTCTAGAAAGGCTTTAAATTTAATTTCAGTATTGCACATTACATCGGGATTGGGAGTCCTGCCCTTTTTGTACTCATCAAGGAAGTAAGAAAAAACTTGATCTCTATACTCTTTTTCAAAGTTTACAGTAAAATATTTAATGTCAAGCTGTGAGCACACGCTTACGACATCGATATAATCTTCTCTAGCTGTGCATGCACCGTCATCTTCTGCCCAATTTCTCATAAAAACAGCAGTTACATCATAACCAGCCTCTTTTAAAAGAATTGCAGCAACAGAAGAATCGACGCCACCGCTCATACCGAGAATGACTTTTTTCTTTTCTTGCATACTACCTCCAATCCACTTAATAACAATACATAATTATACAATAGTTAAGCGTAAAAATCTAGAGTTAATTAAAGAAATGCCTATTTATTCTAGTTTATAAAGCATAAACTTTTAAAAATTTTTTAAAGCTTAATAATATTATACATATATGTGACAAAAATATAAAATTTAAAATAAAATATTGACAAAGTAAATTATATGGAGTAAAATTATAAATTTATTTGACATTCTTTAACTTTTCTTGTATAATAATTTATGTATACAAAGTCTTTGGAAGGAAAGGGTAATCTAGTATGAATCAAATGCAAATAATAAGAAAAGAACTCGAAAGCCATTTAGGTAAAAGAGTTATAGTAAAAGCTAATAAAGGTAGAAAGAAAATTGTTACTAGAAAGGGTGTCCTTAAAGCGACTTATCCAAGTCTTTTTGTATTAGAAGTTTATAATGGAGAAGAAGTTGTAACAGCAAGTTACACTTATTCAGATGTGCTTACTTCAACTGTTAAAGTTACAGTACTAGAAGAAGATGTAAGCTTTCAAGATGCAAAAATGATATCGTGAGAGAATAGAGCTGCAGATGCAGCTCTTTTTTTAATGGTAGCAAAAAACATGACTGGTTATGTTTTTTGCGGTCTTCACAATTCAGCCAAACGTTAGTGCCGGCTGAATTGAAGAAGAACCTTATCCAGGGACCGATTAAAATGCGACTGAAAAAGGAGCATTTTAGAGCGAGTCGGATTGTTGCAAAGAAAAATGTGGCAAGCGGCAAGATTTTCGGTCTTCACGACGAAAGCGACCGAAGGGAAACTTGAGTCGATGAAGAACCATACGCATGCGACTGAGGAAATGCGACCGAATAGGAAGCATTACCAAAGGAGTCGTGTCAAAGCCGTAAGGCTTTTTAAAATAAAAAAATAGGTCTTCACAATTCAGCCAAATGTAGTGCCGGCTGAATTGAAGAAGAACCTTATCCAGGGAGCGAATAAAATGCGACTGGTCGTAGAATCTAACCAATCGAACTTCACTATGTTCGTTCTCTTGGAGATTCCTGACATACCCACAGGGCACAAGTAAACCTGCTACGAAATTAAAAATTTCGTGCTAGGGCTTCAAATATGAAGCATTACCGAAGGAGTCGTGTCAAAGCCGTAAGGCTTTTTAAAATAAAAAAATAGGTCTTCACAATTCAGCCAAATGCTAGAGCCGGCTGAATTGAAGAAGAACCTTATCCAGGGAGCGAATAAAATGCGACTGAAAAGGGAGCATTTTAGAGCGAGTCGGATTTTTGCAAAGAAAAATGTGTCAAGCGGCAAGAAAATCGGTCTTCACGACGAAAACGACCGAAGGGAAGCTTGAGTCAATGAAGAACCATATGCTGGGACAGTCCCAATTTTAATTAAGTTAATAATTTTTACATAGGTTTTATATTAAATGAAATTTAATAATTATTACACACGGGACAGTCCCCAAAACTTTGAATGACAGCCTGCTATAATTTTGGGACTGTCCCTAGCCTAAAGTTAAAAAAAAACATAAAGATAAAAATATAATATTAAAAAAATAAATTAATCTAATTTGGGACTGTCCCAGCATGCCAAGAGAAAAAGGTGATAGTTCCTTTTTAAACTATCCAGGGACAGTCCCAGGTTAAATCAAGTTTAAAATTTTACATAGGTTTTATATTAAATTAAATTTAATAAAATATTACACAGGGGACAGTCCCCAAAACTTCCAGCATGCCCGGAGAAAAGGTGACAGTTCCCTTTTAAACTATCCAGGGACAGTCCTAAAAAATATAAAAATTCTAACAAAATAGGTTAACAATAGATGCAAAAAAATCAACATTGAATTATAATTAAGTTGAGGTGTTTTATGATTACTAAAAGGGCCAGTGCTAAAATTAATTTATCTCTCGATGTGATTTCAAAAAGAGAAGACAATTATCACAATATTAAAACTCTAATGATTATGACAGATTTATACGATGAGCTAAACTTTTCAAAAAGCAATAAAACTGAAATATTTCCAAGCTTTGACTTCGATATAAAAGATAACCTAATCTACAAAGCCTACGAAGTTTTAAAAAATCATGCGGGATATGATTTGCCATTTAAGGTAGAAATCAACAAAAACATTCCAATAGCAGCAGGACTTGCTGGCGGCACATCAAATGGAGCTGCTACATTTTACGCACTTAAGGAGCTCTACAATTTAAACATCTCAAAAGAAAAATTAGTTAATCTTGCAAAACCACTGGGAGCAGATTTTACATATATGATGACTGGAGGATGTCAGATTGCCACAGGAATTGGAGATAAACTAGAAAAAGTAGGACCAATAAATTTAAATCACATAATTCTAGTCAATCCAGGTTTTGGAATATCAACAGTTGAAGTTTATAAAAATATTAAAATAGATAGTGAAAGAATCAACTTCGATGAAATTCTTAAAGCTCTCGAAGACATGGATATTGAAAAATTAAATACATACATGGGAAATAAAATGGAAAGAGTTGTTTTTGAGAAGTTCCCAGAAATTAAAAATATAAAAGAAAAGCTCATAGATTTAAATGGCGCAGCTCTAATGAGTGGAAGTGGTGCCACAGTTTTTTCGATTTTTGAAAATCAAAAGGACCTTGATAATGCATACAATTATTTTAAAAATATTTACGACAAGACTTATAAAGTAAAGGCAGGTGAGGATTTTGGCTGTTTTTGATACAGGTCCAGGAATTGTTGGTCTATATGAAAAGAAAAGAGATTTTTTAAATTATTATATAGACGATAAATTTGAATACTATGGACTTTATAAAAGAGATACTGTAAATAAAAGGTTGGACGAATTAATGCCCATCTTTAAGAGAAAAGAAAAGATTTACGTGCTAGATTTTGATGCAATAAATTATTTTAAAGAAGACGGTCGAGCAATTTATGGCAAAAAGGCAATAAGAGAAAAATTAAAAGACAAAAAAATCCTCTGCCTATGCTCAAAACTTACAGAAAGCGAAAAGACTTTAAATGAATTTACAGATTTTCACGTGGATTATTTTTCAGTGCCGCTTTTAATAAATGCTTGCAATGATCAAATTGCAGATGAAATTATAGAAAAAATATGCCATGAAGTTTTTCAGGACTTTGATTATAAAGATTACGACTTAATATTTCTAGCATCAAGTGGACTTCACTTAAAAAGAGAATTTTTTGAAAACTACTTTGGTGTTGAAGTTTATTCAAACACTGATGCTGTTTTAGAGGAATATGAATATAAAAAGGAAAATTATGTGAGAGATTTCTTCTACACTACTTTTTCAAAGATGGGTTTTTACTCGAGAGCAGAAAAGTATTTAAGAGATAGAGGAATTTTAAAGGATAGGGAACTTTTAAATGTATCGAATTTAAGGGTAAAAAAATAGTCCCTTGAAAATCAAGAGACTTATGTAGCCATGCAGCCCTGTTTCGAAAGTTAAATCCACACGTTACCCATACAGTTAACTCAGATTAGGCTACCCATGCGGCACACAGAAGATCTTACTTAGTGCTGCTTCGGTCAAGATCTGACACGGTTCGCAAGTTTCTGTTGCGCAGGACCCAATCGTCAACGCCACTTATATGGGGCAGACTGCAAAAATAAAATCCTAGACAGGGCATTCAGCCCTGCTGTAGCGAATCGCAGGTACAGGACATCGCTAATTTCCCACCTAGCATGGCAGTGGCGGAGAGAGGGGGATTCGAACCCCCGATACACGTTGATGTATACTCGCTTTCCAGGCGGGCTCCTTCAACCTCTCGGACATCTCTCCACGCTTAGAAAGTTATTTTACAAGATTTTTACGAAAATGTCAAGGATAAGGTGATTATATGAAGACAAGGGATATGGTATTAAAGTATTTGGAAGAACATAGAGATAAGTATGTTTCAGGTCAAGATATTGCTGATAAATTAGAGGTTTCTAGAACTGCTGTGTGGAAAGCAATTAATTCTCTAAGAGAGCGTGGATTTCAAATTGATTCCCAAACTAAGAGCGGCTACAAGTTACTTATGAAAGACGACAAGTTATCATCTCAAGGCATTAGAAAAGGTCTTAGAGACGAGATAAAAGACGTTGATATTATTGTATACGATGAGATAGACTCTACAAACACTGAAGCTAAGAGAATGTTAGCTTCTAAGGAAGTTAAAGACTTTACAATAATTGTAGCCAATATGCAAAAGGGAGGCAGGGGAAGAACTGGCAAGAGCTTTACATCTCCTAAAGATAGTGGAGTTTACTTTTCTATAATTCTTCACCCAGAAAAGCAATTTGACATATCATTTTTTGATTTAATCACTGTAAAGGCTGCGGTTTCAGTTGCAGAAGGAATAAAAAGTTCTACTGGCAAACAAACTGAAATTAAATGGGTCAATGATTTATTTATTGATGGCAAGAAAATCTGCGGAATACTTTCTGAACTCGATGCTGATTTTGAGACAAAGACAGTTAAATCAGTTATCGTGGGAATTGGAATCAATGTAAACAAACCAAAGGGTGAAAGCTTTAAAGATTTAGAAAATATTGCAGGTTACATTGGCACTGATGTAATTAGAAATGAAATACTTTCAAATATTATAAATGCCTTTTATGAAAATAATTTCGTAAAAGATGATAGTGAAGTTCTCGATTATTATAAAGAGCATTCTCTTGTCATTGGAAAAGACTTAACCTTTACTCTAAATGGCAATGATTACGAGGGAGTTGGAATTGACATTAACGAAAAGGGAAATTTAATAGTAGATACTGGCGACGAGAAGCTAACTTTATCAAGTGGAGAAGTTTCTGTAAAGGGAGATTTTTACAAAAAGGCCTAACTTTAAAATGGTTTAAAACTATAGTATAATTAGAAAAAGGCGGAAAAAAGATGAAAAGTCATTTACTAGATGAATTACAAAATTACAGAAATAAAATTTCCTTTGGAATGCCTGGTCACAAGGGCAAGGAATTTTTCCCACTGTCTATTGATTTAGACTTAACTGAAATTTCTACAACTGATAATTTATTAAATCCAAGTGGAGTTATAAAGGATTTACACGAGGAAATAAGTAGAATCTACGGTTCAAAACATTCCTTTATAATTAACAATGGTTCAACAGGAGCACTTCACACAGCGATTGCTGCTGCGACTAATCCTCACGATGAAATTTTAATCCAGAGAAATGCTCACAAAAGTATTTACAATGCTCTTGTATTAAGTAATTTAAATCCAGTTTATTTAAACACAATTTATGATAATAAAAGGGCACTTTTCTTTGGAATTGATGAAGACGAACTTCGTGAAAAGATAAAAAATAACAATATTAAAGTGGCATTGCTTGTTAGTCCAAACTTTTACGGTGGAATTTTAAAATTAAGAGAATTAATTGAAATCTTACACGAAAATAATATCACAGTAATAGTGGATGAAGCTCATGGTGCGCATCTTTATTTCTCAGATTTAAAGAAGTATTCAGCTCTTAGTGCAGGAGCGGATCTTGTGATTAATTCAACTCACAAGATGATTCCATCACTTACACAAACTGCACTTCTACACATTGGAACTGATAAATTTTCTTACAGAGAAATTTTAAAATATATAAATATTTATCACAGCACTTCTCCTTCATACTTGCTTATGCTTTCAATTGAAGCAGGGATTAAATACATGGATGAAGTAGGAAGAGATGATCTAAAAAATAGAGCCATGGATTTGGAAAAATTAAAGAGAGATATTAATTACGATTTAGACTTAACTCATCCTTCTATTATTGCAAATGATCCAATGAAGTTTTTATTTAGCATAGAAAATATGACTGGTGAAGAAGTGGTAAATAAACTTCTTGACAGAGATATCAGACTTGAAATGGGCGATTTATACTACGCACTTGCTCTTATCTCTCCAATTAACACAAGTGATGAAATTAAAAAATTTAAAGATGAGATTTTAAAACTTGGAAAAGTTACTAATAAAATAATAGAAACTCCAATAGATTTTATAAAGCCTGAGATTGTGCTTATTCCTTCAGATGCTTTTTATAGCGATGGAGAATTAATTAATTATAAGGATTCTGATGGAAAAATTTCTAAAGGAATAATTGCAGCATATCCACCGGGAATTCCATTAATTTCCTTTGGAGAAAGAATAAATAAAGATATAATATATAATATAGATAAACTTCTAGAGGCTGGCATTGAAGTAATAGGTCTTTATGAAGGAAAAGTTGAGGTAGTTAAATGAGTCAGTTTATAACTTTTGAAGGACCTGATGGTTCAGGCAAATCAACTATTGCAAATTTAGTTTATGACGAACTTTTAAAGAGAAACATCAGAGTAATAAAAACTAGAGAACCTGGTGGAACTAAAATTGGCGAGAAGATTCGTGATATAATTTTAGATACAGAGAACAAGGAAATGGATATGAGAACAGAAGCACTTCTATACGCTGCTTCAAGAGCTCAACACACTTTTGAAAAAATTATTCCCGCTCTAGAAGATGGAGTAAATGTAATCTGTGAGAGATATGTCTTATCATCGCTTGCTTATCAAGGAGCTGCAAGAGGTCAGAAAATAAAAGACATAAAGAGCATAAATAATTTTGCAACTGGAATGAAAAAGCCTGATGTTGTTTTTGTATTTAAGACTAATAGAGACACATTAGAGAGAAAAGATTCAAAAGATTATGACAGACTTGAAGAAGAATCTAGAGATTTTCACAAGAAAGTCAGGGATTTTTACAATAATTTAGAAAAAGAAGAAAATTTTTATTTTATAGATGCAAATAAAAGCATAGAAGAAGTTTTCAGAGACTGCATGAAGGTCTTGGAAGAGAAGGGAGATCTTTAGTGAAACTTGTAATAGCAATTGTTCAAGATGTCGATAGTGACAACTTGATATCTGTGCTAAACCAACATAAATTTAGAGTTACAAAGATTAGCTCAACAGGTGGATTTTTAAAATCCGGAAACTGCACATTGCTATCAGGTATTGAAGACGAGGATTATGACAGATTTATGGAAATAGTTGAAGAAAATTCCACTACACGTGAAGTTAGAAGAACTATTCAGCCAATAAATATTCCAGGTCAAGCAATGATACCTGTGCCAATAACAGTAAAAGTTGGCGGTGCAACTCTATTTGTAATGAATGTCGTAGATTATAAAAAGTATTAGGTGATTATATGAAAATGATTATAGCAATAGTTCAAGAAAAATACGCAGATGCACTAATAGATAGATTTTTAGATGAAGAAATATATGTCACAAGACTTTCTTCAACTGGTGGATTTTTCAAATCAGGGAACTGCACACTTTTACTTGGATGCAAGGAAGAAGAATTAGAAAAAATTGATTCTATATTTAAAGAATTAACAGAACCTGAAGATGTTCACTTAGAAGAGGGAGATTACCAAATTTCGGGTGCAACAATTTTTGTAGTTGATCTTGAAGAATCAAAGAGAATCTAATGTTTTTAGCAAATCTTAAGATAATAGAAAGTCTTGAACAAGATTTAAAAAACAAATCCTATAGCCACGCCTATTTATTTTACGGGACAAAGGGCATAGGAAAATTAAGTCATGCGAAAAATTTTGCAAGACAAATTTTAGATGAAGATGCAAATGGTATTAGATTTTTCAGCGGAATTGATGATTACGAAGATGCTGATTTACAAATTATAAAGAGCGATGGAAGTATTAAGAAACAGGAAATAGAAGAGTTAATCGATAAATCCTTTACTATGCCCTTTAATGGAGATCACAAAATTGTAATAATAGACGATTTTGACAAAGTTACTGTCGAAGGACAGAATGCACTTCTAAAGACTTTAGAAGAGCCAATGGATTATTTGATTTTAATTTTGATTTCCAATTCACTTAAAAAAATCCTTCCAACAATTATCTCAAGATGCAGAATTTTAAAATTTCAGGATATTACTGAAGAGAAAATTGAAGAGATGCTTTTATCTAGAGGAGTATCAGAGGAAAATTCAAAATTATTCTCTAGACTTTGCAATGGAAATGTATCTCTTGCCATAAAATATTCTGAAGATCCAAGTTTTGTTGAGAGAAAAGATAAAATAATAAAAATTCTCGATTTAATAATAAGAAGTGACGCATTTATTTTTAAATTTATTGATTTTTTCAAGGAAAATAAAGATAGTTTAGATGAAATTTTTAATTTTATGTTAATATGGTATCTAGACTTAATTTATGTAAAAACAAATCGAGAAGACAAAGTGATGAACAGTGATAAATTAAATATTTTAAAACTTCAGAATATTAGTGTTGATAGGGCAATTAAATCCTATGATGCAATTATAAATGCAATGATAAGAAAAGAGCAAAATATTAATTTAGACTTAAATATACAATCACTATTAATGGAAATAGGGGGAGTTAGATGATAGAGGTAGCTGGAGTTAGGTTTAAAAGAACTGGCAAAATCTATTATTTTGATCCCATTGATATAGATTTAGAATTAGAAGAAAATGTAATTGTTGAGACCATTAGAGGTCTTGAATTTGGAACTTTAAAACTTTTAAAGGAAGTTGACGAAGATTCAATAAAGGGCGAATTAAAGCCAGTAATACGAGTTGCAACTGAAGAAGATGAAAATATCAATGTGGAAAATAGAAATAAGGCAAGAGAAGCAATAATTATTTGCGAGCAAAAAATAAAGGAACACAATCTTGATATGAAACTCATTTCCTGTGAGTATACATTTGATAGATCAAAGCTTTTATTTTATTTCACAGCCGACGGAAGAATTGACTTTAGAGAATTAGTTAGAGACCTTGCGGCTATTTTTAAAACTAGAATTGAGCTTAGACAAATTGGAGTAAGAGACGAGGCGAAATTAGTTGGAGGACTTGGATGTTGCGGAAGGGCGACATGCTGCTCTACATTTTTATCCGAATTTAGCCCAGTTTCTATAAAAATGGCAAAGGATCAGAACTTAAGCCTAAATCCAAGTAAGATTTCTGGAATTTGTGGAAGACTTATGTGCTGCTTGAAATACGAACAAGATGGATACGAGTGCATCAATAAATTAATGCCAAGACCTGGAGAAATTGTTAAAACAAAAAGAGGCAGGGCAACAGTTATGGATACTTACACTATTCAAGAACTTGTAAAAGTATTTTATGAAGTGGACGATGGCAAAGAAGTAGAATATCTGGATATTTCAGATTTGAGAAGAACAAGAGAATTTAATAAAACTTTTATAAATGAATCTAAATCACTTAATGTAGAAGAATACGACGAAAGTGAATTAGTAGAGTTAGAGAGGGATTAAGGATAAGCTTTGGCTTATCCTATTATTATGAGAATTAACAATTTTTTAATTAAAATAACAACTAAAATAAATCAATTTTTTAAAAAGCACTTTGGAGATGCTAGAAGTTTTCAAATAATAATTTCAATAATAATTTCACTATTTGCTTCCACTTTTTTCTATTATTATTTAACTGATTTAAATATTCCTACAGTTGCTTCAGTTTTATTAATAAGTGCAATATTTTTTATTTTATTTTTTGTTTTTGCAGAAATTTTAAAGCACTTAATGTTTTTGTTAAAAAGAGTTAGAGCAAAAAATCTTGCTACATATATAATTTTAATTTGGGCTTTAAAATATTTTTATAACGAAACACTTTATGATGTGGATATAGATTACTTCAATATTATTTTTATTGCAGTTTCATTTATAGTTGTAGTAGCTTTTTCAAAGTCTATTACAAGTTTTATAAAAAATAAAAATAAAAAATCACTTGTATTTGCAGTGCCAAGTGGAATAATTATTGCGGCTTTAATATTTTTTATGGCTTTTCCAGGATTTGATTCAAAAGTCATCTATACACCTGAAGTTGAAAAAAATAAAATTTCATCAAAAGCTGAAAAATATCAAGTTGAAATAATAGACTATGAAGGAACTCCAGTTAATCTTACAAAATTTGTGGGAGCTAATAAGAGAACAAAAAAAGTTAGAAAGAAATATTTTAATAAGGGACTTGATGAAGTTAGCGTAGCAGGAAGAATTTATGCACCAAAGGGAGTTAAAAATGCTCCAATTCTTTTCGTTGCCCATGGAAATCACAGATTTACTACAAAAAATTATCTTGGCTACAATTATCTTGGCAAATATCTTGCAAAAAGAGGAATTGCAGTTGTATCTGTTGATATGAATATGTTAAATGGATTTTTAAAATTTGGACTTTCAAATGAAAATGATGCAAGGGCAGTGCTGCTTCTTGAAAATATAAAAAATATTTCCAAAAGAAATAGAGATGAATCTAGTGTGTTATACAATAGATTTGACACTTCAAAAATTGCACTAATGGGTCATTCAAGAGGAGCAGAAGCAGCGGCAATTGCTTATAATTTCAACGACTTAAACCTTCATCCAGATAATGGAAATATTAAGCATGATTATAATTTTAATATTTTAGGAATTATTTCTGTTGCGGGAACTTACGACCAATACAGACCTGCTGATAGTTATCTAATGCTTAAAGATGTAAATTATCTTGCAATAGGCGGGACAAATGATTCTGACGTAGAAGGATTTGAAAGCATGCTTCAATATGACAATGTGAATTTTTCCTCTGAGAGTGATTATTTTAAGGCAGCAGTTTATTTTGGATATGGTAATCATGGAAACTTCAATTCACTTTGGAAGGACTTTGACAATGATCCGCCTGAAGGATTTTTCTTAAATCGCAAAGAATTACTAAGGGCAAAGGACCAAGAAAAAATACTATGCCTTTACACTTTAAACTTTTTAGAAAACTCATTTGGAAAAATATACAATAGAGAACTTTTTAAAAAAGGACCTTATGAATACGAAGACTTCCCGGAAACAAATTACTATTCAAGATACATGGAGTCAGGTTTTGAAAATATTTCAAACTTTGAAGAAGATTATGATTTATTAACAGCTTCAGTTAATGGTGGCATCATAAGTTTTAACGATATGAGAAAAATTTATGAGGACAGCCAAGAATATGGACTTTCTAGTTCAGATTCTAAGGCAGTTTTTCTAAATTCAAAAGAAGATAGTAAGTATTCCATAAGACTTAGTGAAAAGATAAACTTCAGCGGAAGCACTTTGCAATTTGACATTGTAAATGAAGAAAATGTCGATGTGGCTAATAGTATTGATGTAGAACTTCAAGATTCTTGGGGAAATACTGCAAGAGTTAATTTGAAAGATTATATAAATCTAACGCCAATGACTAAGACTTTTAAATACAAATTTGATTATTTACTTGATGATTATTTAAATATGTATGCACCACAAACGGTGAGAATTCCACTTGAAGATTTTAAGAAAAAAAATCCGGAATTTAATACAGATGACATAAATAAAATTGAATTTAATTTAAAAGATGATATAAATATTTCTCTAGATAATTTAGGAATTAGCACTTAAATGTTTAGACTGATAAAATCAGGGTATAATAAATGTAGAGGCGATAGGCCAATGAAAATAAATTTTAGGAGGAATCATTATTATGAGTAAATTAATAAAAGCAATAAATGAACAATACAATTTTGAAATCGAATCAGGATATATTTATATCTCTATGGCACACTATGTAAAAGACAAGGGCATGGACGGTTTCGCTCACTTCTTTTACAAACAAGCCGAAGAAGAATTCGAACACGCTGAAAAATTTAGAGAATTTTTATTTGATATAGATGAAAAACCAGTTCTTGCAGAAATTCCAAAGCCACAAGAAGAATTTGGTAACTTTACAGAAACTTTCAAAACTGCATTAGAACATGAAAAAGAAGTAACAAAGAGAATTCACGAACTTTATGATTTAGCTATTGAAGAAAATGATCACAGAGCAAAATCAGTTTTACAATGGTTTGTTGACGAACAAGTTGAAGAAGAAGATACATTTAGAGGAATCATCGAAAGACTTGAAAGAATCAACGAAAGCTGGGCAGGTCTTTATATTTACGATGGAGAACTTGGACAAAGATAATTTTTATAAAGATACTCCTTATGGGGTATCTTTTTTATTTTAGGAGGAATTATGTTTTACGATTATACAGTTAAAGATATTGATGGAAACGACCTTTCGATGGAAGAGTTTAAGGGAAAAATTGTGCTAATAGTAAATACTGCAAGTAAATGTGGATTTACAAAACAATACAAGGGACTTGAAGATTTGTATCAAAAATACAAAGATGAAGGTTTTGTAATCTTGGGATTTCCATGCAATCAATTTGGCGGTCAAGAACCAGGAACAAATGAAGAAATTAAAAACTTCTGTGATTTGACATTTAGCGTTAGCTTTCCAATGATGTCAAAAATTGATGTAAATGGAAAAAATGAAGATCCACTTTACACTTTCCTTAAATCAGAACAAGGCGGAATTGCTGGAGATAGAATTAAGTGGAATTTTACAAAATTTTTAATAGATAGAGAAGGAAATGTAGTTGATAGATTTGCTTCTGCAACTACTCCAGAAGATATTGAGGAAGATATTAAGAAATATTTATAATAATATTTTAGAAAAATATAAACTTGAAAAAGTTTATAAAAATATTTTTTAGAATTTTAGGGCTGTCCTTTAGGACTGCCCTTTTTATAATTATGTATTAATAGTATAAGTACTATAATTTTAAAAATTAATTTAATATTTTCTTAAAATAAGTTTTTATTTTTATTTTTGGAGGGGATTAGGAGCAGCCGATATTTGTTGCCAAATCAAAGATTTGGACAAATAGTGGCATGAGACCTGCTACAAAATCATAGATTTTGTGCTAGGGCTTCATCGCAACGTCCTAATGCCCCTACAAATTAATTCAAAGCTTCAGCTTTACAAAAAACATAATCAAAATTATCCCAAAACTTATTTATAAATCCTCCTTAAAACCTCATACATAAAACTTTCTTTAAAAGGATGATACCTAAACCCAAAGTCAAAAAACTTAAATTTTTTCAAAACTGTCCTTTCTCTAGAAAAAGTATCAAAGCTATATTTCCCATGATACTCTCCCATTCCTGAGTTTCCAACTCCTCCAAAGGGTGCTTTACTTGATGATATATGAAGGAGTGTATCATTTACACAAACTCCTCCACTGTCAATTTCTTGTACAGTATTTTCTACAAATTTTTTATCCTCTGAAAACACATAGAGTGCAAGTGGTTTTTCTTTATTTTTAAATAATTTAAAAAGTTCATCTTCACTTTCATAAGTTAAAACTGGAAGAAGTGGCCCAAATATTTCTTCCTGCATAATTCTATATTCCCATGAAGGTTCATCAACTACGCATGGAAAAATTTGAAGTGTGTCTCTAAAGAAAATACTATCTTTATTTGTTAGAACTTCCAATCCTTCTAAAAGCTCAATCATCCTATTAAATCTAGTTTCCTTATTCATCCATGGATAGTACCTTCTAAAATATTTTTCAGTGGGAAAGGACTCATCAAATACTCTTAAAATTTCAGAAATAAATTCTTCTTTCAAATACTTAGGAACTAATACAAAGTCTGGTGCAACACAAGTTTGTCCTGAATTCATAGTTTTACCAAAGGCAATTTTTTTAGCTGCATCTTTTATATCAGCTGAAGCATGAATAATTGCAGGGGACTTGCCACCAAGTTCAAGTGTTACGGGAATTAAATTTTTTGCTGCATTCTCCATTACAATTTTTCCAACTCTAGGATTTCCAGTGAAAAATATTTTATCAAAATTGAGATTTAAAAGATACTCGGCCTCTTCTGCTTCTCCAAATACAACTTCACATAGACCTTCATATAAGGCTTCTTTTAATATCAATTCCAGAACATCGCTAGTGCTTTGAGAAAATTCAGAAGGTTTTAAAATCACAGTATTTCCTGCAGCGATTGCACCTATTAATGGCACCATTGCAAGTTGGAAAGGATAATTCCAAGGACTTATTATTAAAACTTTTCCAAAAGATTCTTTTCTAATTTCTAAAATGCCAGGAACTTGTGTCATTCCAGGGAATTTCTTTTTAGTCTTGGCATAAGAAGATAAATGATTAGTCATGTGATTTATTTCTTCTACTACTAATAGATATTCTGTCAAAAATGCTTCACGACTGCTCTTGTTTAAATCTTTTTTTAAAGCAGCATAAATATCTTCCTTGTGATTTTGAATAGTTTTTAAAAGAGATTTCAATTGATTTTTGCGAAAGAGTATATCTTTAGTTTTCTTAGAATTATAAAAGTTACTAATTTTATTAAATTTTTCTTCAATTTCGTTAAAATCTGTATGCTTCATAAATCCTCCAATAAAAAAAGAGTGCCGAAGCACCCTAAAAGCCAAATTATTTTAATAGATTTACAAATGCCTTAACATGAGCTGGTAAATCTACTGGTGTACGACTTGTAACAATGTTTTCGCAAACAACAACTTCTTCGTCCACCCAATCAGCACCTGCGTGTACTAAATCATCTTTAATATTTTTAGTGCTTGTAACTTTTTTGCCCTTTAAATCAATTGCAGAAGCAAGAACCCAAGGTCCGTGACATACTGTGGCAATTGGTTTTTTAGCATCATTCAGTGCTGAAACAAATTTTAACAAATCTTCGTTGACACGCATTTTATCAGGAGAATATCCACCAGGGATGTATACTCCTTCATAATCAGACGCAGAAACTTCTGAAATTTCGTGAGTGCTTGTAAATTTTTCGCCATTTTCTGATTTGTATTCTTTGCCCTTTTCTGGACTAATTACATGCACCTCAAAATCTTCACGTAATCTATGGTAAGGGTATATAAATTCTTGTGCATTGAATAAATTTTCTAGTAATATTGCAACTTTCTTCATAAATTCCTCCTTTATCATATACATGGTCTTAATTTTTTTATACCCTAAGATAATGAGATAAAACAAAGCGTTTTTTAATCTTTTAAGTCTAAATATTAATTGCCTTTAATGATATAATTAAAGTAATAATAAATTGAGGTGTTTTATGAAATTTAATATAAATGAAAATCTTGGGGAATTTTACTACGATGAACCTATGAAAAACCACACTTCATTTAATGTAGGTGGTCCAGCTGAACTTTTAATAAAACCTAAGGACGAAGAATCTCTAATTGAAATATTAAAAGTGATTAAGGAGAATAATTATAAATATTATATTTTAGGGAATTGTACTAATATTATTGTCAAAGACAATGGATTTGACGGAATAATAATTAAGCTAAAGGGAAGGCTAAATGAAATAGAAAAAGTTTCGGATAACGAGATTTATGCTGGAGCAGGAATTTCTATGAAGAGACTTTCAGAATTTGCAATGGAAAACTCTCTTAAAGGCCTTGAATTTGCCCACGGCATACCAGGTTCTCTTGGCGGGGGAGTTGTAATGAATGCAGGTGCCTATGATGGAGAGCTTAAAAATGTAATAAAATCTGTGAGACTTCTTGACGAAGATTTAAATGTAATTGAGCTTCCCCTTCACGAGATGAAATTTTCTTACAGACATTCCGTAGTTCAAGAGAGAGACTTAATTGTGCTTGGTGCAAGTTTTTTACTTGAACATGGAAATAAAGATGAAATAAGAGCTAAGTACGAAGAATTTGATGAGAGAAGAAGAGATAAGCAGCCGCTAAATCTTCCTTCTGCAGGCTCAACTTTTAAAAGACCAGAAGGATATTTTGCAGGAAAATTAATAGATGATTCGGGACTTCGTGGCTTTACTCACAGGGGAGCAGGAGTTAGCGAAAAGCACTGCGGTTTTGTTGTAAATAAAAATAATGCAACGGCAATGGATGTAATAGAGACAATAGAGACAGTTCAAAAAATTGTAAGAGATAGATTTGGAGTAAATCTCGAAAGAGAAGTAAAGATAATTGGTGATTAAATGCAATTAATTATAATTACGGGAATGAGCGGATCAGGCAAAAGTTTTGCGCTAGATGTCTTTGAAGACATGGGCTATTATGCAATGGATAATCTCGCACCTGCTCTAATACCTAAATTTTGTGAAATGGCACTTGATGCAAAGAGCAAAAACTTTGAAAAAGTTGCAGTTGTAATGGATTTAAGGTCGGGAGAATTTTTCGACTCACTTTATAATGCACTCAATGAAATCAAATCCATGCATATTGATTTAAAAATTATATTTTTGTATGCAGATATGGAGACAATTATTGCAAGATACAAGGAACAAAGACGCCCTCATCCAATGAATAAGTCAATTGTTGAAGGATACAAGTTCGAAGAAACAGCATTAGAAAAGATAAAACAGGATTCAGATTTTGTAATTGACACAACGGGACTTTCTACCAAAAATTTTAGAAATCAAATTATGGCATTTATGTCCTACGATGAGAAGGAAAGTTTTCCAATTGAAATTTCAAGCTTTGGTTACAAGGACGGAATCTTAAAAGATGCAGACATTGTCTTGGATGTGCGATTTCTTCCAAATCCATATTATATTGAAAAGTTTAGAGATGTCAACGGACTTGATGAAGAAGTAAAAAATTTCGTGTTGAACTTCGATGTAACACAAGAATTTTTAGAAAGAGCAATAGACTTTTTTAAATTTTTAATTCCAAATTACATGACTGAACAAAAAAGAGTCCTAAAAATTGGAATAGGATGTACTGGTGGCTTCCATCGCTCCGTTGTAATTGCCGAAGAAATTGGACGCATTCTAAAAAAAGATTATTCATCAACCTATGTAACGCATAGAGATATGGAGAAAAATTTATGGAAAAAAAGATAGCAGTCCTGGGCGGTGGAACGGGAATTTCTACAGTTTTAAAGGGACTTAAGGACTACACAAAAGACATTTCTGCCATAGTTTCTATGTCTGATGACGGCGGAGGAAGTGGAATTCTAAGAGAAGAATTAAAAATCCTTCCTCCAGGAGATGTGAGAAGATGTCTTGTTGCACTGTCAAACACAGATGAAGTTTTAAAAGAATTAATTGAGTACAGATTTAATTCAGGCACACTTAAAAATCAAAATGTTGGAAATATTTTAATAGCAGCACTTGCTGATATCAACGGATCTTTTGACAAGGCACTAATGGAGATGTCAAGTGTATTTAATATTACGGGAAGGGTACTTCCAGTTACCTTTGATGAAACTCACTTAGTTGCAGAGTTTTCTTCAAAGGATAAAGTTGTGGGGGAATCCTATATTCCAAAGATGTGTTATAGACTTGACACTTCTATCGAAAAAATGAGCATGATTCCACACTATCCAAAGGCAAATAAAGAAGCACTAAAGGCAATAGATGAAGCTGATATAGTAATAATTGGACCGGGCTCACTTTACACTTCGATAATTCCAAACTTTTTAGTTGCAGGAATTAATGAAGCACTAGAAAAGACAAAGGCAAAAAGAATATATATTGGAAATGTTATGACACAAAGGGGAGAGACAATAGGCTACTCTCTTAGCGATCATGTAAAGGCAATTAGTAAGCATATGAAAAAAGATTTAATAGACATTGTAATTGCAAATAATAAAAAGGCGCCAGAAAATTATTACGAATATTATTTTAATAAAGAGGATTCCAAGCCAATTTTTGTAACAGATGATGACAGAAAATATTTTAACGATAGAAATATTAAATTAATTGAAGGCGATTTTATCGACATTGAAGATAGACTTGTTCGTCACGATGGACACAAAATAGGCAGAGCTATAAATGAGCTCTTTTGTTGCAATAATTCACTTTAGATGATATTATTTATTTGATTTTAGAAAGTTAGGAGCGGATTAAATGAGAAAGTATAGAAAGACAGAGCATATAGAAAATTTTCTAAAAAGCACATATGAAGGCAATGCTCTATTTTCAAATATCTTTTTATATAATGATTCTCTTCCAGAAATTGATTTTTCGGAAATTGACACAAGTGTTGAATTTTTAAATAAAAAAGTGGAATTTCCACTTATGATTAACGCAATGACAGGGGGAAGTAGTCTTTCCGAAGATATAAATAAAGGCTTGGCAGAAATTGCCAATCATTTTAACATTCCTATGGCAGTTGGATCTCAAACAATTGCCCTTGAAGACGAAGATTCAAAAACTTCCTTTGAAATTGTTAGAAAAGTCATAAAAGATGGAATTGTAATTTCAAACTTAAGCGGATTTTCAAACGCAGAAGATGCAAAAAAAGCAGTGGATTTAATATCAGCAGATGCAATTCAAATTCACTTAAATCCAGGGCATGAACTTGCTCAAGCTGAAGGGGAAAGAAATTTTAAGGGGATTTTGAATAATATAGAAGAAATTGTAAGGGCATCAGAAGTGCCAGTGATAATAAAAGAAGTTGGACATGGAATTTCTAAGAAAAATGTAAAAAGGCTTTATGACCTTGGAGTTAGAAATATTGACGTATCAGGGCATGGCGGCACAAACTTTTTAGAAATTGAAAACCTAAGAGATGCAAATAATGATTTTTCAGATATATTCTCATGGGGAATTCCAACAGCTCTTGCAGTTATCGAAGCAAAAAAATTAGACCTTGCTGATTTAAATATAATATCATCAGGCGGAGTTAAGACTTCTCTTGATATTGTAAAAAGTTTAGTAATAGGAGCTTCAATGGTTGGCATAAGTGGAGAAATCTTGTCTTTCCTTGTTAGAGGTGGATATGAATACACTTTAAAATACATTGAAGGCTTAATCTATAAGACTAAGATGCTTATGATGCTTAATGGAGCTACAAATATAGAAGAGCTTCAAAAAGTAGATTACAAAGTAACAGGAAAATTAAAAGATCTCTTGGAGGACTGAAATGAAATTTATAAAAAGAGATGAATTTAAAGACTCAAAATGGTCTGGCGGAGTGACAACAGAAGTTTTCATCTATCCGGAAGAAGCAAGTGTTTCAGAGAAAAACTTTGACCTTAGAATTTCAACGGCAACTTGTGAATTAGAAGAATCAACATACACTCCATACAATGGATTTTATAGATACATCACACCAATTGACAATGTGATGAATATAAAGACAAGGGGAGAAGAGTATGAACTAAACCCTTATGAAGTACTATTTTTCGATGGAGATGCACAGACAAAATCCTCTGGAGATGTGAGAGATTTTAATCTAATAATAAAAAAAGGAGTCCATGCAAAGATGTACTCTCTAAATATAAATGATTTTAAATATAAAGTCCATGACAAGGCAATAATTTTTAACTACGATAATAGACTTAAAGCAAATGGAGAAAAATTTGAAGAATTTTCTGCAGTTTATTTAGAAAATGAAGAAGTTGAAATTATTGGGAATGGAAAAATAATTATAGCTGAATTTTAATTTTAAAAGTAGGTGTTTTGCATCTACTTTTTTATTTTGCAAAATTGATCTAACTGGTTTTCTGCTGGCTTAGTAAAAACACCAAATAAAAACTTATTCCAATGAAAAGTAATAAGAAAAAAATCACCTTCCTTGGTTTACCAAGGAGGGTGATCAAATTTTTATTATGATAATGGAATTTTAAAACAATATTTGCTCTTATATATAGGGTTTAATGAAAAACAAATTTAATATTCTCTAAAATTCCAAATAAAAATTTACAAAATTTATTAAAATAATCCTGACACTAAAGACATATAAAGTGGATTTGATATATCTACTGCAAGTACTGAGATTGCAGGGAATAGCACCCAAGCTAGGTGAGAGTATCCGTAAGTGTCCATTAGTGATTGTTCATTGGCTATGGCATTTGTACCGGAACCCATCATTGTTCCAATAAAACCAGTTGTCATTACTGCTGCTGCATAGTCTTTTCCATAAGCTCTAAATACTACAAAGTAAGCAAATAGAATTGTAATACCAAAGCTACATACAACCATTACAGCAATAGGTCCAAGCATGTGAAGTATTTGTGTTAAGTCCATTGTCATTACTGTAATTGCAAGGAAGATGCTTAAACTAATTGATTCAATAGTGTGAATTTCAGGTTCGTAATAATCTATATTTGCTGCTTCAACAATGTTTCTACAAATTGCTCCTGCAAATAACATTCCTATAAAGTAAGGCATTTCAATTACTGAAATCTTATTTAATACCCATTGAATTGGAATACCAAGTGCCCCAATAATTAAAATCATACTCACCATTCTAAATAATCTTGGAATGTCTAGTTTAGCATCATCATGTTCAGTGCTTTTAAGCTCTAAGTCTTTTGGATCAGATTTAAGATTAAATCTTTTTATAAGCATTGCAGAAACAGGACCACCTGAAAGTGAACCCAGTGCAAGTCCAATTGTAGCTGCGGCAACTCCTGCTTCAAGAGAGCCTGTGGCACCAAGAGCTTCATACATTTCACCAAAGGCTGCGGCTGTTCCCGGACCACCTGCATTGGCACCAGTTGTTGCATTGACACCAATAAGTTCGTGAAGTCCGAAAATTTTTGCGATTATAATTCCAACGCTACCTTGTAATATTACACCAAGTGTAATAGTCCAAAAGATTGGCCAAACATAGTGAGAACCCATTTTTAAAATTTTAAGTGAAAATCCAAATCCAACACAAGTGAAGAATACATTCATCAAAAATGATGATAAAGTTTTGTCCCATTTAACATCTACAATTTCTGCACCACGGAGAATTGAAAATAAAATTGCAACAATTAAACCTCCCACAACTGGTGCAGGGATTGCCCATTCCTGTAGCTTTTTGCTACTTTTTACTATTTTTTGACCAAATAATGCAACTGCACATCCAATGGCTGTAGTTGCGAGTAAATCAAATTCAAAAACCATATTAGTCCTCCATTAAGTAATTAAAACAATAATTGTATTAAATTTATCCAATATTTAAATATATTATTGTAATGAGGTGATTTTAACATTTTAAATTTAGCTGGTCAACAAAATAATTTACAAAAATTAGTAAAATCTTAGAAATTAATTTGATATTGCCGATATTATTTTTATAAATTATTCAAAAAAAGTCAAAAAAGGTCAAAAATATCCTTGACATTCTTTGACCTATGACCTATAATATAATTACAGTTAGCAGAGAGAACTAATGGCTGCTAATTTTAATATAGATATTTTAAGAAAAAGGGGAGTTTTATAATGAGTATCAGACCATATGAAAGTAATTTATTAAGAGATGGAAGATTTGACGATTTCTATGACATGATTGATTCTTTCTTTAATGATGGATTCACACCACAAAGGGCAATGAGATCAGCTTCTTTTAAAGTTGATGTTATTGATGATGAAAATGCTTATAAAATCGAAGCAGAGCTTCCTGGTTATTCAAAAGATGAAATTGATGTAGACTTCGAAGATGGAAGACTTACAATTTCAGCTGAAAAAAATGAAGAAGTAAACGAAGATGACAAAGAAAAAAATTATATTCACAGAGAAAGAAAATCTTCTAAGATGGTAAGAAGGATGTTCTTTAAGGATATTGACGAAGATAATATGTCTGCTAAACTTGATGGCGGCATTCTTGAAATCACTGTTCCTAAGAAAGTTGATGAAAAGAAAAACAAAAAAATAGAAATAGAATAATTGATATAGATGCCGGGTCATTCCCGGCTTTTCTATTATCTTATTACATAAAAGAATGGCAAATCTATCTAAATTTATGGATAGATTTTTTTTTATTTATTATAATGAAGTTGGAGGGATTATGATAGATTCGAAAAATATTGCAAGGATTGCGACCTTTGCTCTTTTATATGAAGTTTCACTTAGTCCAAAACCTGGTCTTGTGAATTTATTAAATCCAGGCTCACATGATGACATGGACTACATAGATTTTATAAAGTCTTCAATTGCACTACATGATTATTTTAAAATTGCCTTTGAACTTGGTGAAGTTTCAGATGGCGAAGATTTTATAGAACTTAGAAAGTTTGGAATAATTTATGAAGATAAAATGCTTGAGGCAACTGGAGAAGTAAACACTCACAAGGGAATAATTTTCTCACTTGGACTAATGGTTTATGCAACGGCAATTGAACTTAGAGGAGAAAATTTCTCTTTTGAAAAGGTAATTAAAAGGGTAGCTTATTTAAATAAAGGAATAACTTCAGAACTCGACACTTCTAAGGCAATTACTCATGGCGAGAAAAATTACAAAAAATACGGAGTTAAGGGAATTCGTGAAGAAGCTGAAGATGGATTTTCAAAAGCTTTACTAGGTCTTCGATTTTTAAGAGAAAAGAATAGAGAAATAAAATTTGACTATGCTCTTACAGGAACTCTTTTTTATTTTATGAGTTTTATTGAAGATTCAAATATTATAAAAAGAGGTGGACTTGAAGGTCTTGAGTTTTTAAAAAGGAGTGCAGATTATGTTCTTCATAATGAGCTTTATAAAACAAGTGAGGGCATGATTAAAATAAACGAGATTAACAATGAATTTATTAGGAGAAATCTAAGCCCAGGCGGATGTGCTGACTTTTTGATTTTGACTTTGTATTTTTATTTATTGGGGGAAAATTATGATAAATTATAGCGAACTTATGAATTTTGAAAAAAAGGAAGTTCAAAAATTCTTAAAAGACTTCGATATTAATTACGAAAAAGACATTGAATATACAATTGTTGCAAGAGATGGAGATAAGATAATAGGAACTGGATCTGCAGCAGGAAGAGTACTGAAGTGCTTTGCCATTGATGGAACTTACCAAGGCATGGGAATTACAAATACAATTATCACAATGCTTCTTGAATACCAATACAATAGAGGAAACAATCATCTATTTATCTTTACAAAGCCTGGAAATATAAAAATTTTCTCTGATTTTGGATTTTCACTTGTTGAACAAACTGAAGATGTGGCACTTCTTGACAATAGAATTGAAGAGCTTTATAAAATCTTAGAAGAAATTAAAGATGATAGAGAATCGGGTGCAATAGTTCTAAATGCTAATCCAATGACTAAGGGTCATTTATATTTAATTGAAAAGGCTCGTGAAAATTCAAAACTTCTTCATGTATTTATGGTTGAAGAGGATGGCTCTAAGTTTCCCTTTGAATTTAGATACAAAATTGTAAAAGAGGAACTTTCAAGATTTGATGATGTTGTATTTCACAGAGGAAATGACTATATAATTTCTAAAAATACTTTCCCAACATATTTTTATAAAGATGAAAAAACTATCCTTAAGGCATATTCTGAACTTGACACAAAAATCTTTGGAAGATATTTTGCTAAGGCTTTAAATATTAAAAAGAGATTTGTTGGAACTGAAATAAAAGATGTTGTCACAAAAAATTACAACGAAACTATGAAGAAAATTTTACCTCAATATGGAGTAGAATTGATTGAAATTCCAAGAATTGAAAGCGACGGAGAAGTTATATCAGCATCAAGAGTTAGAGCATTAATTGCAGAAGGTAAAGTTGAAGAAGCTTTTAAATACCTGCCTGAAGCTACAATAAAGGCACTTAAATCTGAAGAAGGAAAAAAGATTATAAATGAGAGATTTTAGTAAAGAGCAAGAAAAACGCATGATGAAAATGCTAGATGCAAAGGAAAGAAGATTTTATAAGATTAAAAAACTAATCGAGAAAAATCATCTTCCAGTTCTTTCATTTATGCTAAATATTCCTGGTGAGGAAAAAAACTTCAATGATGCAGTGGATTTTCATCTATATAATATAGAAAAGATTAAAAAAATTTTAGAAGAAAATAAAATACAAATAATAGAAGAAAGTTATAAAAATATAGAAACTGGAATGGAATACATTTGTCAATTTAATTGCGATGCAAATTTTGTGAAAAAATTAATGGTAAAATACGAAGAATCTGAAAAGATAAATAGAATACTTGATATCGATATATACAATGAAGATTTCAAACAAATTTCAAGATCTAATCTAGGGCTAGGCGAGAGAAAGTGTTTTATCTGTGATAAAAAAGCAAGAGCCTGCATAAAAGATGAAACCCATAGTCCAGAAGAACTTGAAGAATTTGTGAGAAATCAATTAAATTGCCATAGGAAATAATTATATCTTTATACAAAATTGATATACATTATTACTTAAAATCTTTGTTATGATTATAAAGAGGTGATAATGTGGAAAAAATAAAAATGAACACTCCCATCGTTGAGATGGATGGAGATGAAATGACAAGAGTCATTTGGAAGGACATTAAGGAAAAATTATTAGAACCTTATATTGATTTAAATATAGATTATTACGACCTTTCCATAGAAAACAGAAACGAAACTGATGATGAAGTAACATTAGAATCTGCAAAGGCAGTTGAAAAACACAAGGTTGGAGTAAAATGTGCCACAATTACGGCAAATGAAGATAGAGTAGAAGAATTTAATTTAAAGAGAATTTATCCATCTCCAAATGCTACAATTAGAGCATATCTTGACGGAGTGATGTTTAGAGAACCAGTTGTATTCAGCTGTTTAGACATTTTGGTGCCAACTTGGAAAAAACCAATTGCAATAGCAAGACACTCTTTTGGAGATATTTATGTTTCAAAATCCTTTGATGTAAAAAAGGGAGAGACACTTAAAGTTTCTATAGATGGAAAAGAGAAATATGAATACTCTCCAGATTATGATGCAATATTTTTGACACAATATAATAAGGTAGAGTCAATAAAATATTTTGCAAAGGAATCTTTTGAATATGCAATTTCAAAGAAAATGAACTTAATTTTCTCAACAAAAGATACAGTTGTTCCAGGATATGATTCAGTATTTAAAGAAATTTTTAACAAAACTTACGAAAATTACAAAGATGAATTTGAAAAACTTGGAATAGAATACAATTATTACTTAGTAGACAATGCCATTGCACAAATTATGAAATCCGAAGGAAATATACTTTGGGCACTTAAAAATTATGAAGGCGACATAATGAGTGACTTAATATCAGCGGTATATGGATCACTTTCACTGATGGAATCTGCAATAATTGGGAATGGCACTTATCTTTATGAAGCTGCACACGGAACAGTAACTGCACATTATAGAAGATATCAAAAGGGAGAAATCACATCTACAAATTCAGTTGCACTAATATTTACATGGGCATCAGGACTTGAAAAAAGAGGAGAACTAGACAGCAATAAAGAGCTACATGATTTTGGAGTGAAATTAAAACAAGCTGTTAGAGAGACAATAGAGAATGGATTTATAACAGGAGATCTTATAAAAAGTTATAATAAAGAAAATTATACGAAAGTTAATTATCTTGAATTTATAGAAAAGGTAAATGAATATTTGAAGAAAAGATTAAATTAATCGGGGCAATTGCCTCGATTTTTTCATAAAAAAATCTGCTGACTTAATCAGCAGATAATTTTTTATAGATGTATAATTCCAAATACTAGTCCAGCAATTACCATTAGAATACTCACAGGATATAGATATTTAAATGAGAATTTAATGTGATCCTTAAGTTCTAAGTTGTCTACAAGACCAAGTGCAAGGTAAGTTGCAGGCACAAGTGGTGAAATCATAAGTGATACGTTCTTTCCAATTAACATTGCCATTGCAGTGTTAATTCCTTCAACACCAAAGGCTTTACCAACTTCAATAATTGGTGGCATAAGTCCGAAGAAATATGCGTCTGTTCCTACAAGCATTCCCATAGGAAGTGCAAGGAATCCAAAGATTAAGTGAGTAAATCTTCCTAAGAAATCAGGAATAATATTTGTAAGCGTAATAGCCATAGCTTCAATCATTCCAGTTCCGTCCATGATACCAACCATGATACCAGCAGCTAGAATTGTAGCAGAAATTGTAAGTGCAGAAGCAGCATGCTCTTTAATCTTTTCGTTTTGTGATTTAAGAGTTGGATAGTTGATGCAAAGTGCAAGTGAAAGTCCAATCATAAAGATATAGTATGATGGAAGAACATCAACCATAAGTGCAGCAATTACAAGTACTGTTAAAATTACGTTAACTGGAAGAAGTTTTTGAAATCTTGGATCAAGTTCTTCTTTAGTCTTTTCTACTTCTTCAGAAGAAGTTTTAAGAGTTGTTCCTGCTCCTCTTTTCTTTTCAATTGTTCCAAGAATAACTGCAAGTGTTACAGTACAAACAATACCAAAAACTTGAATTGGGATAAGTTTTAACCAAAGTCCTGTTGCATCAATTCCAAGAACTGTTGCAGCTCTTGCAACTGGACCACCCCATGGAAGTAAGTTCATAACTCCCATTGCACATGCTGTCAAGCAAAGTAGCACTTGTGGTCTAATTCCCATTCTCTTGTAAATTGGATACATTGTTGGAATTGTAATAAGTACTGTTGTAGCAGTAGCACCGTCAAGGTGAGCGATAATTCCAATAATACCTGTAGCAACAGTAATTAAAATAACATTATTTCCAGCCATTGCAACAAGTTTATCAACGATTACATCAAATACACCAACATCACTCATTACACAGAAAAATATAATTGAGAATATGAATAGTATAGAGTTATTGGACACGGTCTTCATACCTGCGCCAATCATTTCCTTTAATCCCTCTAAATCTGTTCCTACTAGTACAGCAGCAATACTTGGGATTAAAATAAGTACAACAATAGGACTCATCTTGCCCTTAAGTAGTAAAACTATAATTGCAAATACTAGCAAAAAGCCTACCAATGATAACATATAATACCTCCTAAAATTAAAAATAATGCCCATTTGACATTAAGTTATCTTATTATATAGAATATAATTATAAATTAAATTAATCTAATATTTATTTAAATTATGGGATATAGGATAAACCTATAGGAGGGGAAAATGAACGACAAAGAGCTTCTATACATAAAGACAATAGCAGATACTAAATCAATTTCAGCTGCTGCAAAGGAATTATTTATTGCGCAGCCAAGTCTTAGTCAATCTCTTCAAAAAATTGAAAATGAACTTGGAGTTGAACTTTTTATAAGGCAACCTAGGGGAATGAAGCTTACCTTTGCTGGAGAAAAATATTATTTAATGGCAAAGGAAATTCTTGATATTTACAACGACTTTAAATCTGAAATAACTCATATTAATGAATTAAAATCAGGTAGAGTTGTAATTGGTATAACAAGACATCTTGGAGCAAATGTATTGCCAGTAATAATTCCAGATTTTAATAGAAAATATCCCAATGTTGAAATAGAAATTAGAGAAGAAAACACCCCACAACTTGAAGAGTTAACTCTTAATGGTGGAGTTGACTTTGCCTTTACTCATGTTCACAAGAAAAATATAAACGGCAAAATAAATTACGATATTCTAAAAGAAGATAGATTTGTGCTTATAACTCCTAAAGATTTTTCTAAGAACTTTGATAATTTTTTTGAAAAAGATGGCAAAAAATTTGTGGATCTTAGAGACTTAAAAGATGAAAAGTTTATTCTCCTTGAAAAAAACAGGGGAATGAGAAAAGTTCAAGACAGAATTTTCAAAGATTATGATTTTGAGCCCACTGTAATAATGACCACAAAACTTTTTGAAACTGCAAAAAGAATTGTGGAAAAGGGACTTGGTTTTACTCTCATCGCAAATGATTATATAGATGTTTTTGAGGATTCAGATAACCACGAAGTTTATGATTTAATAGGAACAGAAGAAAACACATGGCTTAAGTGTATTATGACAATTCCTCATGTCTATCAATCTCAAGCAAGCTCTGTATTAATTGAAAGCATAAAAGAAATTTATAAAAATAAAGAATAATGATTAGTTATGAGACTATTCTACAATGGAATTGGTTCGGGGGCAGTCTTTTGTCATATAATTTTAAGTATCAAAATATTTTATTGGAAATTTATATTTACTTTACACAAAATATAAAATAATTTAATAAAATTTAAACATAAAAAATTTTGTAAGCATAACAATTTTTTCTTATGATAAAGAGATAAAATATATTTCAAATTCCTTGAATAATAAACTACTTGTAGTGTATTATTAATTATAAGGGGGTTGTTTTATGAAAAACAAATATTTTGGACTTAATCTTCCAATGTTATTAGCATTCGCAATTTTAGTATTTATAGCGACATATTTGGGAGTTTTGTCAACAGACTTAGCTGGTGGGGTAGCTTTAATGTTCTCTATCGGTATTATTCTCTATGAAATTGGAGAAAGAATTCCAATCTGGAACACATATGTAGGCGGTGGACTTGTTCTTGCATTTTTAGGTACTGCAGCTTTAAATTATTTTGGTGTTATACCTACTGAATATGCAGAACTAATCTCAAGTGTAAACTCTAAACCAATGGGAGTTTTAAACTTTTTTATAATTATGCTTATCACAGGATCATTACTAGGTCTTAATAGAGACTTAATGGTTAAATCCTTTGCTGGTTATATCCCTGCAATCTTAGGTGGGGTTCTTGGAGCAGCTATTCTTGGAATTGCTGGTGGACTTATTTTTGGAGTATCACCTGCAGATACTGTTCTTAAATACGTTCTTCCAGTAATGGGTGGAGGTAATGGAGCAGGAGCAGTTCCTCTTTCACAAATTTATGAAAAGGTAACTGGAGATGCAGCTGCTAATTACTATGGTTTTGCAATTTCAATTTTAACTATTGCAAACATATTTGCTATTATAGCTGGTGGTATTCTTAATAAGGTTGGACAAAAGAATTCAAAACTTACAGGCGATGGAAAAACTCTTATGAGAAATGCTCCAGAAATTTCAACTACTGAAGAAAAATTCACAACTCAATTAAAAGATTATGTTGGAGCAATTTTAATGGCCCTAACTTTTTATCAATTAGGTAGACTTATTGCAGATAAGATTTGGGATCCACTAGTTCCAGCAGTTCCAATTCACCCATTTGCATTTATGATAGTTTTAGTTGCACTTGCAAATGCTTTGGGAATTATCCCAGGATATTTAAGACAAGCAGCTAAAGAAGTTCAATCATTCTTCACTAAAAACATCGTTATTCTTGTAATGGTTGGTGTTGGTGTTGAAACTGACTTACTTGAACTTAAAGAAGCAATCACTTTAGCAAATACAGTTATGGCATTTTTAATTGTAGTAGGTGCTGTAATAGGATCAGGCCTAGTTGGACAATTAGTTGGATTTTACTTTGTTGACTCTGCTGTAACAGCAGGTCTATGTATGGCTAACAGAGGTGGTTCAGGAGACATTGCAGTTCTAGGAGCTGCTGACAGAATGGACCTTATGAGTTATGCTCAACTTTCATCAAGACTTGGTGGAGGAATAATTTTAGTAATAGGATCAATATTATTTGGTTCGCTCATGTAGAGCATTAGGAGGGATATCTTGAAACTTAAAAAAGAAGCTATGGCTGGTACCTTAGAATCTAATGACATCCTAATAACAGTTAGTGATGCAGATGGTATTAGCATTGAACTTGACAGTTCAGTTAAAAAACAATTTGGAAGACAAATTGAAAATGTAATCAAGGAAACTTTAGAAGAACTAGGCGTTAAAGGTGCAAAAGTTGTCGCAGTAGACAAAGGAGCACTTGACTATACTATTAAAGCAAGAGTTCAAGCAGCTTGCTATAGAGCAGCTGAAATTGAAGAATACACTTGGGGGTGATAGTGTGAAAGAAAGACTTAGAAGAACTATGATGTTTCTTCCAGGAAACAATCCAGCAAATATTACAGATGCACATATTTACGGTGCAGACTCAATAATGATTGACCTTGAAGATGCAACTAGTATTAATCAAAAGGATGCAGCTAGATTTTTAGTTTACAATGCGTTAAAAACAATTGATTACGGAAATACAGAAGTTGTTGTAAGAATTAACGCACTTGATACTCCATTTGGTAGAAAAGACATTGAAGCAGTTGTTAAAGCTGGAGTAGATGTTATTAGACTTCCAAAATCAGAAACTGCTCAAGATGTAAAAGATGTAGATGCAATTATTACAGAAGTAGAAGAAGAAATAGGATGCCAAGGAAGAACACTTATGATGGCAGCTATTGAATCACCTACTGGTGTACTAAATGCAGTTGAAATCGCAAAAGCTTCTCCTAGAATGATGGGTATCGCTCTTGGAGCTGCTGACTATGTAACTAATCTTAAAACTACTAGATCAGCTCATGGATGGGAACTTTTTGCCGCAAGAAGCCAAATTGTTTTAGCTGCTAGAAACGCAGGCATTGCATGTTTCGATACAGTTAATACAAATCTTGATGATATGGAAGCTTTTAAAGAAGAGGTACAATTTATCAAAGATCTTGGATTTGACGGAAAGAGTGTAATCCACCCTAAACAAATCACTGCAGTAAATGAAGTTTACACACCAACTCAAAAAGACATCAACAAAGCTCTTAGAATTATTGCAGGAGCTAAAGAGGCTGAAAGACGTGGTTCTGGAGTTATCTCTGTTGATGGAAAAATGGTTGATGGTCCTATCGTTGTAGGAGCACAAAGAACTTTAGACTTAGCAGTTGCTAGTGGAGTTTTAAGAAAGGAGGATATTGATGAACTATAATAAAAATGCTGTAGGAAGAGATATCCCAGAATACCTTGAAGGTATTGGAGAGCTACATCCTTTTGAAGGGGAAGGTAAGTATCTTAGAACTGATAGAAAAGCATCTCCTAAAATTAGATATGGAAATAAAGAAAAGAAACTTTTAGGCTCAATAGAAGAAGCTGTTAAAAAGAGTGGACTTAAAGATGGAATGACTGTATCTTTCCACCACCACCTAAGAAATGGTGACTATGTTGTAAATATGGTAATGCAAGTTATTGCAGATATGGGAATTAAAGACATTACTTTAGCACCATCATCACTTTCACCATGTCACGACAAATTAATTCCACTTATAGAACAAGGGGTAATCACAGGAATTCAATCTTCTGGACTTAGAGGAGAACTTGGAGAAAAAATCTCTCAAGGAGTTCTTAAAAAACCTTGTATCATTCGTTCTCACGGTGGACGTGCAAGAGCAATTGAAGATGGAGAACTTCACATTGACGTTGCTTTCTTAGCAGCACCTTGTTGTGATGAATACGGAAATATGAATGGTAGATATGGAAAATCAGCTTGTGGATCACTTGGATATGCAATAGTAGATGCACAATATGCAGACTGTGTAGTAGCAATTACTGACAACCTTGTACCATTCCCAAATATTCCAGCATCAATTGGAATGATGTATGTAGATTATGTAGTTGAAGTTGAAGCAATTGGAGATCCAAAGGGAATTGTATCTGGATCAATTAGATTTAACGACAACCCAAGAGATTTACTAATTGCAAATAACGCAATTAAAGCCATCAAAGCAGCAGGACTTTACAAAGATGGATTTAGATTCCAAACTGGAGCAGCAGGATCAACACTTGCAGTGGCAAAACTTCTTCGTGAAGACATGAAGAAAGATGGAATCAAAGCATCTATGGCACTTGGTGGTATCACAGGATATATGGTAAAAATGCTTGAAGAAGGCTTAGTTGATGGAATTTATGACACACAATCCTTCGACCTTGATGCAGCAAAATCAATTGGAGAAAATCCAAAACACTTTGAACAAACAGCATCATCATATGCAAATCCTAACAATCCAACTCCAGCAGTAAATACACTTGATTTCGTATTACTTGGAGCACTTGAAATTGATACAGACTTTAACGTAAACGTAATGACTAGATCAGATGGAGTTATCAACCAAGCAGTTGGTGGACACCAAGATACAGCACCTGGAGCAGAAGTATCACTTGTACTTGCACCACTTGTAAGATCTAGAAATCCAATTATCATGGATAAAGTAACAACAGTTTGTACACCAGGAGAATCAGTAGATGTAATTTGTACTGACTACGGAATTGCTGTTAACCCAAGAAGACAAGATCTTGTTGAAAAATTTAAAGAAGCAGGACTTGAAACAATTGACATCAAAGAATTACAAAAAATGGCAGAAAAATTAACAGGAAAACCTGATGAAATTAAATTCTCTGATGAAATTGTAGCAGTTGTAGAATACAGAGATGGTTCTATAATTGATGTAATTAAAAAAGAAGCTTAATAAAAAAAGCTTAACAAAATAAGAAGATAATAACCATACTAAAAGAGAAGCCTCAGAGCTTCTCTTTTTTTACGTGTTAATTTATTTAAAAAGTATTGTATAAAAAGTTATTTATATAAAAATTTTACTGTTTTATAAAAGCATTAAAAATACATATATTAAAAATTTTGAAAAAATATTTATAAATAAATTACTATAAATCTATTGAATATAAATATCATTTATGTTAAACTCTTCTCAGAAGTTAATAATTTTTATCATTTATAAATAAATAGGAGGAATACATAATGAAAAAAAATTTTAAAGCCATAACTATAATGGCGTCGGCACTTTTATTACTTACTGCTTGTGCAAAAAATGAAGCACCGGCAAATGCAAATGCTAAGGCGAATGCTCAGACAGAAACTAATGAAGCTAAGGCTTCTTCTACAGATACTGTAACTATTACTGATGTTCATGGAGAAGTTGAAGTTAAGAAAAATCCTGAGAAGGTTATTTCTCTTGACAACAGAACTTATGATACTCTAGAAGCTTTTGGCGTAAAACTTCTTGCAGCACCAAAGGATGTAATGCCATCAGAAAGTTCTTATGTTAAAGATGAATCTGTAGAAAATATTGGAAACCACAGAGAACCAAATCTAGAAGTTCTTGCAGCAGCTGATCCAGATCTTGTAATTGTTGGACAAAGATTTGTAAAATATTATGATGATATTAAAAAACTTGTACCAAATGCAACAGTTATTGATTTAGGGTTTGATGTTTCTGGAAAAGAAGGAAATGCTGGAGAAAGTTTATTAGCAGGATTTACTGATTCAACTCTTGCTCTAGGAGAAATTTTTGACAAGCAAAATGAAGCTGAAAAAATTGTTTCTGATTTCCAAGATGCATTAGCTGGAGCAAAGGAAAACTACAATGGTGAAAAGATAATGTCAGTTGTTGTTTCAGGTGGAGAAATTGGATTCTCAGCACCTCATTCAGGTAGAGTTTGGGGACCACTTTATGATGTGTTTGATTGGACACCAGCTTTAGAAATTGCTGATTCATCATCAGACCACAAGGGTGATGATGTGTCTGTTGAAGCAATTGCAGATTCAAATCCTGATTATCTATTAGTTCTTGATAGAGATGCAGCTACATCAGATGCAGCTACAAGCAAGCCTGCAAAAGATGTAATTGAAAATGCACAGGCTCTACAAAACACAAATGCTATTAAAAATGGCAAGGTAGTTTATGCACCTAACGACACTTACACGAATGAATCAATTCAAACTTTCACAGAATTATTTAACGAATTAAAGGACGCTTTTTCTAAATAAAAGTGAGGAAAACTTTGACTAATAAAATATTTAAAAAGAAAGAGGCTCAAAATATTGGGCCTCATTCTTATCAAGAAAAGAAATTATTTACAATTCCTTTTATAGTGGCAATTATTATTACTATTTCACTTGCAATTATTTCTCTTTTAACTGGAGTTTATGACATTAGCGGAGAATTTGGAAAGGAAATGTTTTTTATAACTAGAATTCCAAGGACAGCTTCACTAATGCTAACAGGCTCAGCCATGGCAATATCAGGCGTTGTAATGCAACTTTTGACACAAAATAAATTTGTCGAGCCAACTACTACGGGTACAATTGAATGGGCAGGACTTGGGATAGTGTGTGCCTATATATTTAAATCAGATGCAAGTCTAATGTTTAGAATGGGATTTGCAATTTTATTTTCTTTTTGCGGAACTATGATTTTCTTTTTATTTATGAGAAAAATAAAACTTAAATCTTCTTTAATAGTTCCCATAATTGGAATAATGATTGGTGCAGTCGTATCAAGTATTTCAACTTTTGTGGGACTTGTATTTAATATGACTCAGTCTCTTGAAGTTTGGTTTGCAGGATCTTTTTCTTCAGTGCAAAGGGGAAGATACGAGTATTTGTTTTTTATAATTATTATTACAATAGTTATATTTTTAATCGCAGACAGACTTACAATTGCAGGGCTTGGCGAAGATGTAGCGACAAATTTAGGCCTTGATTATAATAGAATTATTTTACTTGGCACATCACTTGTGAGCCTTGCCGTAGGAGTTGTTGCGGCAGTTATTGGGAATCTTCCGTTTTTGGGACTTATTATTCCTAATCTTGTGAGTATTTTTCGCGGAGATGACCTTAGAAGCAATTTGCCATGGGTTTGTCTCATGGGGATGATAGCTACGACTTCGGCAGATATTATTTCAAGAACTATAATTATGCCCTTTGAAGTTCCTGTTTCACTTATCCTTGGAACAGTTGGAGCAGCAGTTTTTATTGGGCTTATTTTATATAAGAGGAGAAGAGTATGAGAAGTGCAAAATCCTTTAGAAATCCAAAAGATTTACAAAAATATATTTTGATTATGAGCTCTTTAGCTATATTAACTTTTATGCTTATTTTTCTTTTAATAAAATATAAAAATCCAGTGCCAATAGATTCGCCATCATTTCTTCCAGTTGTGAGAAGAAGAATCGATGCTGTAATTGCCATGCTAATTGCAGCAACTTGTCAAAGTTTAGCCACAGTTAGCTTTCAATCTATTACATCAAATAGAATAATCACCCCATCGCTTCTTGGATTTGAAGCAGTTTATTCTGCGATTCACACAATAATTATGTATATCTTTGGAGTGAATGTGTTTTTAGAATTTAATGGAGTGGATTCCTTTGTAATTCAAATTGGAATTATGGTCTTAGTGAGTTTACTTCTTTATGGATTTATGATATCAGGAAAATATGGAAATCTTCACTTTATGCTTTTAATAGGTGTTGTAATTGGAACAGGGCTTAAAAGTTTTTCGGCATTTTTAAGAAGACTTTTATCTCCATCGGAGTTTGACCTTTTACAAGCAAGACTTTTTGCATCAGTAAATAATTCGGATTCAAGATACTTTGCAGTGGCAATTCCAATTGTAATTATCGCAGGTATTCTTGTAGTTTTATTCTCCAATAGACTAAATGTCTTGACGCTTGGAAGAGATACTAGTATAAATCTAGGTTTAAAGCACAATAAATCTGCAATCTATGTACTTATTTTAGTTGCGATTTTAATTTCAGTTTCCACGGCGCTTGTTGGTCCATTGACATTTTTTGGATTTTTAGTTGCAACATTAACTTATGAATTTTGTCCAAGTTTTGATCACAAATTTATATTTCCCATGTCTTTATTTTTAGGATATGTTGTGCTACTTGGTGCATATTTTCTAATGTATCATGTGTTTAGTGCAATGGGAGTTGTTACAATAATTATTGAATTATTTGGCGGAATATTATTCTTATTTGTAATTATGAGGAAGGAAAGTCTATGATAAAAATAGAAAATCTAGAGAAAAATTATTCAAAGGAAGTTAAAATTGGACCAATTGATTTAGAAATTCCAAAGGGAGGATTTACATCAATTATTGGACCAAATGGAGCCGGAAAGTCCACGACACTTCTAATGGTAGGAAGGCTTTTAGATAAAGATGGCGGAAATATATTTATTGAAGAAAATAACATTGATACGACAAAGACAGATTTACTTGCAAAGAAAATTGCAATTCTAAGACAGGAGAATCACTTCGTTACAAAATTAACTGTAAGACAACTCGTTGGATTTGGAAGATTTCCGTACTCTAAGGGAAGAATAAATACAGAAGATGAAGAGATAATTTCAAAGTATATTGATTTTCTTGGGCTAAAAGAACTTGAGAATAGATATCTAGATGAGCTTTCTGGAGGACAGAGACAGAGAGTCTATGTAGCAATGGTTCTTGCGCAGGAGACAGATTATGTGCTTTTAGATGAGCCTCTAAATAATTTAGACATTAGAAGATCACAAGAAATGTTAAATCACCTTTACAAAATAACAAGAGAATTTAAAAAGACAATAGTTACAGTGCTTCACGACATTAACTTTGCCGCAAAATATTCAGATTATATACTTTGCATGAAAGAAGGACAAGTGATAAAATTTGGAAAGCCTGAAGAAGTGATGAGAAAAGAAGTGCTTTCAGAAATATTTGATACAGATATAGAAATAATTAATGGTCCACATGGCCCTGTAGCTATATATTAATTTATAATGAATTTTAAAATTAAGGATTTATGAACAGATAAAACTTTTTCTTTTACTTTGGAGGGGAATTAGGACGTTGCGATCGTCCTTTTCCCTTCCAAGCCACCCCTTAACACCCAAACGCTGCTGAATGTCCAAAAAAATCGGCCATGCTAAATTTTCTTAGTCAGACACTTGCAACAACTCGAGTTCACTTCGTTTCTCTCGTTGGCAAGTGGTTGCCGCTGACCTACTTACAATTTGTTGCACAAATTGAGTTAGGTCAAGCAAACTCGCTTCGCTACGCTCGCTCAAACAGTTGAAAATTTTTAACGCATGACCAATTTTTTTGCTTATTAGGCACAGTTACATACCCTACTATAAATATTAAGTTTATTTTTAACTATGTTTTAAAATTAAAAAAATATTAAAACAAAATCTTTATCTTAATTTTTTTAAAAAATTAAATCTCCTTATTTTTTAGTTGCTCGGCAATTTTTTCTGCTTTTTCTTTATCCTCGGCAGAAAACTCAGGAAACTTAGGATTAATCTTCTTAATCACATCAATTAGTGCAAGTGTTGCAACTTTTCTTGAATACCAAGGGTTATCCGCTGGAAGCACATACCATGGAGCAATTTCAGTTGATGTATTGTTAAGCATTTCTTCAAAAGCTTTTTGATATTTATCCCAATTATCTCTATCTTCTAAATCAGAAAATGAAAATTCGTGATTTTTTGTACTGTCTTCAATTCTTTCAAGAAGTCTTTTTCTTTGTTCATCTTTAGAAACGTGGAAATAAAATTTAACAACTTTAAATCCATTTTCATCTAAATACTCTTCAAAATTATTTAATTGCTTGTATCTCTTGTTCCAAAGTTCTGGATCATTTTTTATTTCATCTGGAAGACTATCAAGTGTGTCATAAATTTTTGGAGAGATAATGTCTTCGTAATAAGAACGATTTAGTATCGCAATTTCTCCACGTTTAGGAAGTCCCTTATTTATTCTCCACAAATAATCGTGGCTCTCTTCTTCTTCCGTTGGCTTACCAAAGGAAGTATTTTTTAGTCCTTGTGGTGTTAGGTTTGAAAAAATATATTTAATAATTTCATCTTTTCCTGCGGCATCTATTGCTTGAAGCACAACTAAGATTCCGTACTTTGCTTCTGCAAATAATTTCGCATGGAGTTCTCTTAGTTTAGGGACAAGTTCATCATATAATTCTTTTTTAATTTCTTCATCTTTAGAATCACTCACAATTTCTCTGCTTAAATCTTCGATATTTATTTTCTCGCCTGTTAATTTAAAATAATCTTTATTCATAATACTTCCTTTCTTTTTTTCATTTCGTTTCTACTATAATATATATCCCAATTATTATAATTTAACAAAATAAAAAAGCTGCACTAGGCAGCTTATGATTAAAGTGATTTTACAATTTTTTCTGTTAAGTCTATAACTCTTTCAGTATAACCCCATTCGTTGTCATACCAAGAGATTAGTTTAACCATATTTCCGTTAACTGTTGTAAGAAGAGAATCAAATATTGACGAGTGTTTGTTTCCAATAATATCTGAAGATACAAGTTCATCTTCTGAATATTCTAGAATTCCCTTTAATTCATTTTCTGATGCTTTTTTAATTGCAGCATTGATTTCTTCTTTTGTAGCTTCTTTTTCAAGTTCGAAAGTTACATCAACAAGTGATCCTGTTGGAACTGGAACTCTAAGAGCAAATCCTGTTAAGATTCCATCAACTTCTGGAATAACTTTTCCAACTGCCTTTGCAGCTCCAGTTGAAGTTGGAATTATATTTTCAGCACCCATTCTTGCTCTTCTCATATCCTTTTTGTGGACAGCATCGTGAATGTTTTGGTCATTAGTATATGCATGAACTGTAGACATAAGTCCCTTTTTAATTCCAAAGTTATCAAGGACAACTTTTGTAATAGGAGCAAGACAGTTTGTAGTACAACTTGCATTTGAAATGATGTCGTGTTTTTCTGCGTCGTATTTATCATCATTAACACCCATAACTACTGTAAGAATGTCGCCCTTTCCTGGAGAAGTTAGGACAACTTTTTTTGCTCCAGCCTTGATGTGACCCTTAGCTTGTTCTTCGTCTTTAAAAGCACCTGATGAGTCAATAACTACATCAACGCCAAGTTCTCTCCAGTTCATTTCTTCTGGAGTCTTTGATTCAACAAAGGTAATTTTATGGCCATCTACAACCATTCCATCTTCTGTAAATTCAATTTCGCCAGGATAAGTTCTATAAATTGAGTCGAATTTAAATAGATGAGTTCTTTCCTTTAAAGTTTTTTCTACATTTCTAACAGCAACATGAGTTATGTTGAATTCTTTATTTTCGCGAAGAGCCCATATTCTTAGAGCATCTCTTCCAATTCTACCAAAACCCATTATGCCAACATTATTTTTCATATAAACCTCCTCTTATATTCGTCACTTTTATTATATCTCACAGCCGACAAAAAGTGAAACCATAGTATGATTATTTCTAAATTTGTGATACAAAGTCCAAATGTGTTAAAATATTTTAAAATAGTTTGGAGATGATAATATGCAATCAGGATTTACAAGAGAAAAAGCGATGAGTCTTTTAAAAGAATACAACAAGGATGAGTTTCACATTAGACATGCAGTTACACTTGAAAATGTCATGGGTCATTTTGCAAAAGAATACGATGCAGAAAATGAAGACTACTGGAAAATTGTAGGACTACTACACGATGTGGATTTTGAAAAATATCCAGAAACTCATCTAGACAATACGCCACAAATTCTTAGAGAAAATGGGGGAACTGATGAGCTAATTCATTCCATTGTTTCTCACGGATATGAAATTTGTACTGATGTTGAGCCTGAGTTATTTATGGAAAAGGTGCTTTATGCAACTGATGAGCTTACAGGACTTATCTATGCTACATCTCTTATGAGACCATCAAAAAGCACAAAGGATATGAATTTAAAAAGTGTTAAGAAAAAGTTTAAAGACAAGAAATTTGCAGCAGGTTGCTCAAGAGATGTCATAAAAAATGGAGCAGAAATGCTTGGCTGGGAACTAGATGAACTAATTACAAAAACTCTTATTGCAATGCAAGAGAAAGAAGATGAAATAGAAGCAGAAATTTCTAAAGAGATTTGTTAAAAAATTGCCATAAATTAAGATTATTTCGTTGAATCTAGAGGTTTACTGTGATAGAATCTATATGTTATAGAAATTTAAGGGAGGTTTAAGTTTGCAAACTTTATTATCTATTATAATTATAATTGCTAGCATTATCGTAATAGCTATAGTTGCACAAATGGAATCTGAACAAGCAGGTCTAGGAACTCTTCAAGGTGAAGAAACTAGCTCTTGGGGTAATTATAAAGGTTCAAGTAAAAAAGACATTCAAAACAGAATTGTTATTACAACTAGTATTGTTTTTGCAATTGCGCTTATTGTACTTGCAGCAATTTAATTTCAAAAAAATTTAAGGAGGATTTACGGCAATGGATATTTTATATCTAGCTCCTATTGTTGGGGTTTTAGCTTTATTATTCGCAGCTTATAAGGCAAGCTTTGTATCTAAGCAAGACCCAGGTAATGAAAGAATGAAAGAAATTTCTTCTTACATTTCCGAAGGAGCAATGGCATTTTTAACTAGAGAATACAGAGCTCTTGTAGTATTTGTAATCGTACTTGCAATTATCTTAGCAGTGGGATTAAAATCAGTTCCAACTGCAATTTGTTTTGTTGCAGGAGCAATATTCTCAGTTGCAGCTGGTTATGTAGGAATGAGAGTTGCCACTAAGGCAAATGTCAGAACTGCAAACGCAGCTTGGAAATCAGGACTTGGAAAAGCACTTGATGTAGCTTTTTCAGGTGGTGTAGTAATGGGGATGTGTGTAGTAGGTCTTGGCATCATTGGTATATCAGTAGCTTACTTCTTAACAGATGGTCAAACAGAAATCATCACAGGATTCTCATTAGGAGCTTCATCAATTGCACTTTTTGCAAGAGTTGGTGGAGGAATCTACACTAAGGCAGCAGACGTTGGGGCTGACCTTGTAGGTAAAGTTGAAGCAGGAATTCCTGAAGATGACCCAAGAAACCCTGCAGTTATTGCAGATAACGTTGGAGACAATGTTGGGGACGTTGCAGGAATGGGAGCTGACTTATTCGAATCTTATGTTGGAGCACTTCTATCAGTTATCACTCTTGGAGTTGTAGCTTATGGAACAAATGGAGTTACTTTTGGACTTCTTGTTGCAACAGTTGGTATTTTAGCATCAATTGTAGCAGCATTCTTTGTAAAAGGAGACAAAAATCCACAAAAAGCTCTTAACACTGGAGAATATGTATCAGCAATTGTAACAATGATTGCTTCAGCACTTTTATCTAATTACATTTTTGGTTCATTTACACCATTTGCACCAGTTATCATTGGTATTGTAGTTGGACTTATTATTTCTAAATTTACAGAATACTATACATCAGAAGATTATGCACCAGTTAAGAGAATTGGAGCAGAATCTGAAACAGGAGCTTCTACAAATATTATCGCTGGACTTTCCGTTGGTATGATGTCAACAGTTTGGCCAATCGTTGTAATAGCAGCAGGAATAATTGCAGCTTACATCGGAGCAGGCGGAGCTACAGAAGCTATTTATGGACTTTACGGAATTGCACTTGCAGCAGTTGGTATGCTTTCAACAACAGGTATGACAATTGCAGTAGATGCTTACGGACCTATCGCAGATAATGCTGGTGGTATCGCAGAAATGTGTGAACTTCCAGAAGATGTTCGTGATATAACTGACTCACTTGATGCTGTAGGTAACACAACAGCAGCAATTGGTAAGGGATTTGCAATTGGTTCTGCAGCACTTACAGCTCTTGCATTATTCGTATCTTATATCAATGCAACAGGACTTCAAGGAATCGACGTTTCTAAGCCAGAAGTTATAGCAGCAACATTTATTGGTGGTATGCTTCCATTTGCTTTCTCAGCAATGACTATGTCAGCTGTAGGTAAAGCAGCTTCAGAAATGATTGATGAAGTAAGAAGACAATTTAGAGAAATTCCAGGAATTATGGAAGGAAAAGCAACTCCAGAATACGCAACTTGTGTTGATATTTCTACAGGTGCTGCACTTAAAGAAATGGTTGTACCAGGACTTATCGCAGTAGTTGTTCCAGTATTAGTTGGACTTCTTCTTGGAACAGAAGCACTAGGTGGACTTCAAGCAGGCTCTCTAATCACAGGTGTATTAATGGCAATCTTTATGTCAAATGCCGGTGGTGCATGGGATAATGCTAAGAAATATATAGAAGGTGGAGCTCACGGTGGTAAAGGTTCAGAAGCTCATAAAGCTGCTGTAACTGGAGATACTGTAGGAGATCCATTTAAAGATACATCAGGACCTTCACTTAATATTTTAGTAAAACTTATAACTGTTGTATCTCTTGTATTCGCACCATTATTCGTAGCATATGGTGGAATATTACTATAATTAAAATAATCTGTTAGGGGTTAAACTCTAACAGATTTTTTAATTACATACATATGTTTTATAATTCATTATTTTGATTAAATATTTTAAAACTTATAGCTCTATATTCATTTTCGAAGGGGAATTAGGACGTAGCCGATATTTGTACCCAAATCAAAGATTTGGACAAATAGTGGCATGAGACCTGCAACAAAATCAAAGATTTTGGCTAGGGCTTCATCCGAATCTTCCTTTTCCCCTTCGAGCATCCCTTTTACACCTAAACGGCCTGGTAGGGGCCCGTCCCATTAATACGCAAAAAGGTCTCCGACTAAATTTTCTTAGTCAGACACTTGCACCAACTCGAGTTCGCTTCACTCCTCTCGTTGGCAAGTGGTTGCCGCTGACCTACTTACAATTTGTTTCACAAATTGAGTTAGGTCAAGCAAACTCACTCACTGCGTTCGCTCAAACAATTGAAAATTTTAATGGTAGTTAATCGAGTGACAAGTCACGAGATTAACGATATTCACAACGAAGACTGCTAAGAGTCTGAGTTGATGAATAACCTTATGCATGCGAATGAAAAAAAGTGACTGAATAAGGAGCTTTTTTTCATGAGTCGCGAAACGTCTTCGACCTTTTTGCTTACTACTTGATAAGTCGGTTAATTATTGTCAAAAATTATTTTGATTTTTACACTTCAAGAAGTAGTTGCACTCTAATAAGATTTTAAAAATTTCAGGGACTGTCCCTTACCAAGTTTAAAAAATAATGGGCTGTCCTTTAGGACAGCCCATTTTCATTTTTTTATAAATTTTATTTTGTATTTGTTATATAGGTTTTTACTTTATTGGATGTAAAACTCTTTATGTCTTTACCAACTATTCCTTCAAATATTCCATTAATAATGAGTGATAATATAGCTCCTATGAAAATAGCTATAATTACAATTTTAATATTAAATTTCATATTAGTCTTGGCAAGTATCGCCCCAAGCAGGATGACAATGGTAATCAGGAACTCTAGTATTATTCATAAATAAAACCTCCTTATATTATATGAAAATGTTATCAAAAAAAACGTGGGTGTCAATAGTAATTCAGGGACTGTCCCTGACCAAGTTTAAAAGGGGACTGTCCCTATTAAAATAAAAACGGGCTGTTTGTTAAAACAACCCATTTCTAATATTATTTTTAAATTTTCTAATTAAATTATTTTAGCAATCTGTTGGATTTAATAAATTAAATAAAGTCTTTACATGCACACCAGTTGCTCTCTTAGGTAGATACCCTTCAGCTTTATTTTTATAAGCTGTACCTGCAATGTCTAAGTGAACCCAAGGTGTGTTTTCTTTTACAAATTCTCCCACAAAAAGTCCCGCAGTGATTGATCCTGCATCTCTTCCAGTTGTATTTCTTAAATCTGCGACTTCAGATTTGTTCAGATTTTTATAAGCATCATCATATGGGAATGCCCAGATTTTTTCTCCAGAAACTTTTGCTGCTTCTAATACTTCTTTATAAAACTCTTCATCATTAGTAACAGCTCCAGTGTATTCTTCTCCAAGAGCAATTGTTACTGCTCCAGTAAGTGTTGCTAAATCAATTATTTTCTTTGCACCTAAATCATTTGTAGCATAGTGAACTGCATCTGCAAGTGTGATTCTTCCCTCTGCATCAGTGTTAAGAACTTCAATAGTTAGTCCTTTCATAGAATCAATTATGTCACCAGATTTGTAAGATGTTCCTGAAATCATATTTTCACAAGCTGCCACAACTGCAACTACATTTACTTTTGCCTTTGATTTTCCAAGGGCATACATTGTTCCAATTACTGTTCCAGCTCCACCCATGTCGCAGTGCATGAAATTCATTCCTGATGGGGATTTAATATTGTATCCACCTGAGTCATAAGTTAGTCCCTTACCAACAAGGGCCATTTTTTCATCATCGGAATTATTAATTTCCATGACAATAAGCCTTGGTCTATTAGTTGCACCTCTTGCAACATTTAAAAAGGCCTTCATGCCAATTTTTTCGATTTCATCTTCTTCATAAACTGTAACTTTTACTCCAACAGATTCAAGCTTTTCCTTTGCAATGTTAGCAAGAGTTTCTGGATAAATTATATTTGCAGTTTCATTTACAAGATTTCTTGCAAGGAAAACTCCATCCATAATATTTTCCATAGTATCAAGACCTTGTCTTAACTTTTCTTCAGGTCCCTTAAAAGCTGAATAATTCACTGTAAGTTCAAAATCTTCATCTTTTGCATCAGATTTCTTAGTGAAATTATATTCACTGTGACGAAGTCCTTCATATGCTGCCATAATTGTCTTTTTGTTGCAAATTCCAAGCTCTGGCATTTTAATTTCTACTTCATGCTCTTTATTTTTTCTAAATAAATTTCCAAGATCAAAGAAAATATTTCTTATATCTTCAAGTTTAATTTCATCTTCACCAAGTCCAAGGAATACATGAGAGTCTTCATTAGCACTTGGAAGATATAAAATTTCTTTTAATTTTCCTGAAAATTCTTTTTTATCAAGAAAACTTTTAAATTCTTCTATTGTTTCATCTTTTTTTAAAAAGTGAACTTTTAGTCCACCCTCTTTATACAAATTAAATTTAATCATAATTCACCTCTATTCATATTATACATTAGATTAAAAAAACTTCTAGTTTAGCCCTTTATAAATATTTTTTAAAAGAAAAGTTTGTGATATGATAATTATCAGGTGGTGAGATTATGACTAGAGAATTTAAAGCTGTAATAATGCTATTTATAACATCAATAATTTGGGGACTTGCCTTTGTAGCACAAACTGAAGGAATGGAATTAATAGGACCCTTTACCTTTACAGCAGCAAGGTCTTATGTTGCAGTTGTGTTTTTAATTCTTACATTTTTATTTTTTAATAAAAAGATGATAATTGAGGATTATAGCAAAGAAAAAACTATAAGGGGTGGAATGATTTGTGGAATTGTATTCACAATTTCTATCAATTTACAACAAATTGGACTTTTACATACCACTGCAGGTAAGGCTAGTTTTTTAACTGCTCTTTATATAGTTGTAATCCCTATAATCAGTTTATTCTTAGGAAAGAAAATTCCACCCAAAATTATAATTTGTATAGTAATTGCAATTATTGGAACTTATTTATTATCTGTGAAGGAAAGTTTTGACATAAATTTAGGAGATATTACAGTAATTTTATCTGCAATAGCTTTTGCAGTGCACATGATGCTTCTTTCAAAGTATTCAACTGGCACAAATGCAATTTTAGTTTCGTTAATTCAGTTCTTAATGTGCGCGGTGATTTCAAATGTAATTGCACTTTTAATAGAAGATTTTGAATTAATAAATATTTTAAAATCCTATGTGACAATTTTATATGTTGGGATTTTGTCATCAGGAGTTGGTTTTACAATTCAGCTAATTGCTTTAAAAGATTTAGACACAGTTATCGCATCAATGATTTCTTCACTTGAATCAGTTTTTGGTGCACTTTTTGGTTGGATTATCCTTGGCCAAGCCATGGACTTAAGAGAAATAGCTGGAGCAAGTTTAATATTTATTGCTACTTTACTTGCACAAATTCCCATTGAGAAATATTTTACAATACATTCAGAAAAATTTTAGATATATTTCACAATGATTTATTATGATATATAATATAAATTAGAAGAGGTGGTAAGATGTCACTTTTTGATAAAATATTTAACAAACAATCTAAAAATATAATTACTTTTGATGGCGAATATGGAAGTGGCGCCAACGAAATTGCAAAAAAAGTCGCTGAAAAATTAAATTATAAATTCTATGATGAAAAATTAATCGAGTTAATGAGTCTTGAAAAGAAAGTAAAACCTGAGGATATAACTAAGGACGACTCTTTCTTGCAAGGTACAATTTATGATTTATACAGACAAAATTATTCCTATTCTCAAGAGGACATGGCTGCAAATGATGCTGCATTTCTTTTAGATTCTAGAACTATAAGAGAAATCGAAAAAGAGGGAAGGGCTGTAATCTTTGGAAAGTGTGCAGACTTTGTCTTAGAGACTGATGAAAAACTTAAAGTTTTTATATATGCATCGGAAGAATTTAAGGAAAAGAGAATTTTAAATGTATATAATATAAAAGAAGAAAAGCTTGAGCTTAAACTAACTCGTGAAAACAATAGACGCTCAAATCATTACAGTAGAAACACTGGAAAGACTTGGGGCGACAGAGTTAACTATGACATATGTTTAAATTCATCGGAATTTGATTTAGATGAAATTGTAAATTTAATAATTGAAGTTTCAAAGATTAAAAAATAACTGCTAGATTAGCAGTTTCATAACGTTGACAAAGTAGGTGTGAAAACAAAATCACACCTATTTTTTACGTAAAGATATGTACAAATACAGCTTTAAACTTTGTAGGCTGTTCTTTAGAGTTGCCTTTTTTCTTTTGATGCTTTTTTTGCGAGGACAGCCCTAAAGGGCAGCCCTCTTCCCAATATAATCCCGAAACAAAAGTGGATCTCATATCGAAGTTTAGTATGGTTCTTTTCTTTTGTGAAGACAACTCTATTTGTTAGGCTTTTTTCAAATGTATAGTGGGTTTTAATTGTCAATAATCTGAACTGCTAGATTAGCAGTTTTTTTATTTACTTAATTTTAAAATTGTACAATTTATAAACAAAGTTTTCTTATTTTGAGTATTAAAAAAATCAAAGGGTATAATATAAATGTATATTCATATAAATATATATATTTTAAAATTAAAATTAGGAGGTAATTATGGCAGACGATAAGAAAAAAATGGACCCAATGGCTAAGAATAAGGCCGGAGATCCAGTCCCAAGTAGAAATCAAAATGTTAATGAAGATCCTACTTTAAGGCGTGCTGGCGGTCAAGTTGTAGATAATAACGAAGATTCAATGACAGCTGGAAAGCGTGGACATATATCAATTCAAGATTTATGGCTTTTTGAAAAACAAGCTCATTTTAATAGAGAAGTAATACCTGAAAGAAGAATGCATGCTAAAGGATGGGGTGCATGGGGCGAATTTACAGTAACTCATGATATCACAAAATATACAAAGGCAGCAATCTTTAGCAAGGTTGGCAATAAATGTAAAGTTTTCTCTAGAATGTCAACTGTAGCAGGTGAACGTGGTGCAGCTGATGCTGAAAGAGATATTCGTGGATTTGCAGTTAGATTTTACACAGAAGATGGAAACTGGGACGTTGTAGGAAATAATACACCTGTTTTCTTCTTTAGAGATCCAATGAAATTTATAGACCTTAACCACGCTGTTAAGAGAGATCCGAAATCTCATTTAAGAAGTGCCAATACAAACTTTGACTTTTGGTCAAGTCTTCCTGAATCACTTCTTCAAACTACTATTATTAATAGTGATAGAGGTATTCCATCATCATTAAGATATATGCATGGATTTGGGTCACATACTTATTCTATGTATAATGACAAGGGCGAAAGATTCTGGGTTAAGTTTCACTTTAGAAGTCAGCAAGGTATCTTAAACTTAACTGACCAAGAAGCTGAAATGGTAAATGGTAAAGATAGAGAATCTGCAGGTAGAGATCTTTATGAAGCTATTGAAAATGGTAATTTCCCTAAATGGAAAATGTACATCCAAGTCATGACTGAAGAACAAGCCGAAAATCATCCACAAAATCCATTTGACTTAACTAAAATGTGGTTAAAGGAAGATTATCCGCTTATTCCAGTTGGAGAGTATGTGCTTAATAAATATCCTGACAACTTCTTCCAAGATGTTGAACAAGTTGCATTCTCACCAGCAAACATAGTGCCAGGTATTGCACTTTCACCAGATAGAATGCTTCAAGCAAGAGCTTTCTTCTACTCAGATGCTCAAAGATATAGACTTGGTGTAAACCATCACCAAATCCCAGTAAACTCACCTCAAGGTGTAGAACACCCTCACGACTTCCACAGAGATGGACAAATGAGAGTTGATGGAAATAAGGGTGCTGAGCTTCACTATGGACCTAACTCATATGGTGCATGGAAAGACGAACCATCTCTTGAAATTCCACATGATGAAGGTGGAGAAGTTAAGAGATATGACTTTAGAGAAGATGACCATGACTACTTTACTCAACCAGGAATGTTATTTAACAGAATGACTGATGAGCAAAAACTTGTATTATTTGAAAATACTGCAAGAAACATGGGCGACTCAACTATGCAAATTAAACACAGATATATTAGAAACTGCTACTTTGCTGACCCAGAATATGGTAAGGGAGTTGCTAAGGCTCTAGGAATTGATATTGATACAGTTGACTTAGAACCAAGTGACATTGCTTCTCGTGATGAATGGGAAAAATACAATAGTAGAGATCAAGATCTAAACTACCCTACAGATCCTGCTGAACCAGAATCAGCAAAAGACCTTCCACCAGAAGGAAGAGATACAAATGTAGAAGATCCTACAACTCTTACAGATTGGGAAAATGACCCTTATCTACTATAATTTAGATAATTTAATAAATAATGATTGCCTCTTAACTGAGGCAATTATTTTATAGGAGGTAAAAATGAATATTGTATCATTTAATGTTACAAAAAAATGCAACCTCTATTGTGAACATTGTTATAGAAATTCTAAAGAAGATGTAGATATTTCAGATGAGCTTACTACTGAAGAAGCAAAGGAACTTTTTAGAGATATTAAAAAATCAGGTTTTAATATGCTTAAGCTAAGTGGTGGAGAGCCACTTATGAGAAGTGATATTTTCGAACTTGCAAAATATGCTAAAGACCTTGGACTTTTTACAGCTCTTGGAAGTAATGGAACTCTTATAACAGAAAATAATATTGATGAAATTAAAAAATATATTAATTCTGTTGCAATATCAATTGACTCCACTGACAAAAATAGACACGATGCCTTTAGAGGATATAATGGCGCTTTTGATGAAACCTTGAGGGGAATAAAACTTTTAAGAGATAATGGCATTAAATTTCAAATAAACACTACTATCTCTAAGATTAATCTTGGTGAAATCCACGAACTTTTAGACTTTGCAGAGGAGCTCGGTGCATCATCTGTTCATGTGCTATTTCTTGTAATGACTGGTCGCGGTAAAAACTTAGATAGAGTTTATCTAACTAAAGAGGAGTACACAAGAGCAATTAAAGAAGTTTTAGAATATGAGTCTGATTTGTTCATAAAACCAACTTGTGCACCACAGTCCACTGTAATTGCAAGAGAGATGGGTCTTGATCCAAGAGTTAGAAAGGCATGTATTGCAGGAACAAATTACTGCTCTGTTGTATACGATGGAAGGGTAAATATTTGTCCCTATGCAGAAGTTGAAGCAGGCAATTTAAGGGAAGAATCTTTTTATAATATTTGGAAAGATAGTGAAGTTTTTAATAATCTAAGAAATTTTGAAAATTACAAGGGAAGATGCAGAACTTGTAATTTTAATGAAGTTTGCGGCGGATGCAGGGCGAGAGCTTTTGCAAACACTGGAGACTATTTGGAATTTGATAATTATTGTAGCTTAGGTGGTTAAATGAAGAAATTTAGAGTGAAAGATTGGGTTCTTATGGGACTATCTCTAGCTATGATGATTGTAATAGGGAAGGTCTTGTATTCTTTATCGCTTACTCTTCCCATACCATCTTCAAGAGTTTTAATAACTGCACCAGTTTTTGCCTTTATTTATACAGCTACTATTTTAAAAACTAGAAAAATAGGAACAGTCACACTGATTTCATTGTGCTACGGAATTTATATGATGAGGATGACTTTGTTTGGAGCCTTGGCAGGCGTACTGAGTGGAATAATTGCCGATATTATAACTCTATTAATTTTTAGAAATTATAATGAAGTTAGAAATATTATTTACTCTGTGCCAATTAGGTCTTCACTTTCAGTTTGGACATCATTTTTTATAGTTAATATTTTCGTTCCACAATCAAGATTTGTGCAAGCTGGCATAATTCCAACTGTAGTTATTACAATTGTGATTTATTTAATAGGTTTACTTGCTTCTAGGTACACAGTTTCTATTTTTTCAAAGAGGATTGTTAACGCATGAGTAAGATAAATGTATATGAAGACAAAGACGCGAGAGATTTAGACTTAAAAGATAGAAAATATATTTTAGCTCACAGCGACGACACGGGAGAATTATTTTTAAGTATAGTTAAGGATTTTGATAATTTTGAATTCTCAGAAGATAAAGATGAAGTCTTTGGATATTGGGAAGATGGATATTTTGTATTTAAATGCTATCTTGACAATGAAAATTCAAAATATACAACTGAAGGAAGATTCATAATATTTAAAGGACATATTATAAATTCACTTCTTATGATGACTAAGTACGAGAGAAAACTAAACCTTAAAGATTTAGATATACCAGTGAAAGAAATATATTATTCTGAAGATGAAAATCATAATAGAGAGATAATCGAAAAACAATTAAAAGAATATGTACTTGATGGATATGAATTCGTCCAGTACAAGGGAGGATTTGATTATAAATCCCTAAAAAAATATAAGAAGTTGCACAAATAGCAACTTCTTTTTTAGTGAAAATAAAAATAAATTAATTCAGCATAAATAATTATGTGAAATAAAATTGTTAAAATAAATTGACTTCTAGAAATTTTTGCAAATTTTTTCATGTTGTAAATATTCATTAATAAAAATAATATTGCAAATACAATTAAAAGTATAAAATAAATACTTGAAGCTTTTCCTACACTTTCTGCATATTGAAAAGATTTAGAATTTAAAATAGTAATTGGAATTAAAATGATTAATGAAATTAAATCCAAAAGTATAATATTAAAATTTTTCTTCTTATCATAAATAGGTTGAAAGATAGTGTTAACTAAAATAATTGAAACAAAACTTAGTTTAATTTCAGTAAAGCACAAATAAACCAGAGCGAGTATGTTTACATTGATGGCTAAAAATCCAAGCTCTTCTTTAAACTTATTCTTTTTTAAAAAGTATAAATCCATGCAAAAGCAGAAAAGCAAAACTAAAATTAAGAATATATAATAAATGTCGTACATAAAATTCCCCTTAGATGTAAAAAAATATAAATAAAAATTCTAAATATAAAAAAGTTTGAAGAATCATAAAAATTAAAAATTCATTTCTTGAAACTTTTGCTATTTTAATTGCTGTATAGGTATTTAATATATAATAAACAATTGAAATTAAAGCAAATAATACAAAATAAATATTAGAAGCGTAAATCTTTACTCCATTTTCTATGAAAGTAGATCCATATAAACTTATAATTGGTATTACAAAAATCAAAATAATTAAATTTAATAGGATGATATTAAAACTTTTCTTCGATTTATAGATTAATGAAAAAATAGAATTAAAGATAACAAAAAATATTAGGCTAATATTTTTGCCTATAAAACATAAAAATATAATAGCTAATAGGTTTGTGCTGCTTATAATAAATTCAATGCTATCGGAAATATAATTCTTTTTAATACTAGATAAATCTAAAAATAAAATTAAAATTGAAATAATTAATAAAAAAATATAAATGAAATTATACAAAAAACCACCTTACTCAGAAAGTAACCTTAAAATTTCGGAATAAATTCTATCGGCATTTTTCTTAAAATTTCTAGAAAATTTCTTAGCCATATTTTCATCTGAAACTTCTATTTTTAAGTCTAATACATTGATGTCACCATCTTTAATCTTAAAGTGATTGTAAATTCCATCATCTTCTTTTAAAATATTTGCAGTTACTGAATTTTTTACATTTAATTCGTGGATATAATTTTCCATTTCCTTGTCTAGAAAATTAATATTTTCTTCTGGAATCTTTTTGTATAAAACTTCTAAAGTTTTTTCGCCGTCTTCAGAAAGATAGTATTTTTTATCTTTATCAAATAATATCAGACCGGCTGATTCAAGTTCTTGTAAATATTGTTTGAAATAAAAGTAATTAAATAATTCTATATTTAATACAAAATAGCTTAAATCATTTTCTTCTAACTTATGCTGAAAATTTTTCACTATATAAAGTATTAATAGCTTATTTAGAGCAAGTTCAAAAGAACTGTTTTTCATAAAATCACCTTCTTTATTTGAATTATATATTAGAAATCTTCCAATATCAATAAAAGATGAATTTTAAAGAGTTTTTGATATAATAGAATTGGAGGAATACTTGAAATTATGAAAAGAAAAGAATTATTATTTTCTCAAGATGAGATTAAAAATAAAGTTAAAATATTGGCAGAAAAAATAGAAAATGACTTTGAAGATGATTTTGTTATCATTTCTCTTTTGAGGGGAAGTTTTATTTTTGCTGCAGATTTAGTTAGAGAGATAGACAAATTAATTGAAATAGATTTTTTGACAACATCAAGCTATGGTCACGATGAGAGATCTAGTGGAAATGTTAAGTTTCTGACAGAGCTTAGAACTAATATAAAAGACAGAAATGTACTTGTTGTAGACGACATACTTGATACTGGAAACACTTTAAAAGCAGTAGTTGATAAACTCGAGACTTATTCTCCAAAAAGTATTAAGACTTGTGTTTTACTTGACAAGCCTAGCAGAAGAAAAGCAGATATAGAAGCAGATTATGTAGGTTTTGAAATTGACGATTTATTTATAGTTGGATATGGCTTAAATTACGGTGACTACTACAGAAATGTGCCTTATATTTATAATTATGTAGAGGACTAGGATGAGAAGTTATAAAAAGAAAAACTTAAATGTAATGAGTGTCAACACACTTACATTAATTCTTGCAATAATTTTTCTTACTATTGGATTTAATATTCAAGAGAAGTACAGCTTTTGGGGTACTTTTATTACAGAAATTTTTATTGTATTAATACCGGCTCTTGTTATTTCATCAACGGGAAATATAAAAGAAATTTTAAAAATTAAAAAGACACCGGCAATAAATGTTTTAAAAACAGTAATCGTTACAATACTTGCATATCCAGTGATACTTCTTCTAAATGGAATATTTTTGTCACTACTTAGAAATTTTATCGAATATAAAAACTTTCCCATGGAAGTAATGCTTCAAAATGTATCCCTTGTAAATTATTTGATATTTATGTGTTTTGTGCCTGCAATTTGCGAAGAAGTTTTCTTTAGAGCAACTCTTACAAATGCATACAATGTTTATGGAGTTAAGTTTTCCATAGTTTGTTCAGCAGTTGTCTTTGCACTTTTTCACTTTGACATTCAAAATTTTGTGGCACCATTTTTCTTGGGACTTTTGTTTTCTACATTAATAGAACTTACAGGATCAATTTATCCCGCAATTATTGCACATTTCATAAACAATGTGATTGCAGTATTATCGGCAAGATATGTAAACCAAAGAGTATTTGACTTTTTGTGGCAGACAAGACTTTCTCGTGAGATTGGATCGCTACAACTTTTTATAATAATTATTTTATTTGTAATTTCTATTGTTTCAATTATTCTAATAAGAATGATTTTTAACAGTATGAAAAATAATATAACAGAGGAAGTAAAAATAAGATATAGAGATGTGGAAGGCATTGATTTATTTAATTTTGTGCCAATTATAGCACTTGTAATTCTATATTTTATTTATCACTATATTGTTTTTTAAGAGGAGGATTTTATGGACAATTTACAAAAGGCCGTAGATTTAATTGTTAATTCTAAGAAGGTGTTTGCACTTACAGGAGCAGGGATATCAACTGATTCGGGAATTCCAGACTTTAGAAGTAACACTGGATATTACACAAAGATGGATCCAACTCTTGCACTTTCAAAGGATAGACTTTTAAACCATCCTGAAATATTTTACAAAGAGGGATATGTAATCTTAGAAGATTTAAACGACCAAAAACCAAATAAAGGTCATATTGCCCTTGCTAAACTTGAAGAACTTGGAAAACTTCAGGGCATTATCACTCAAAACATTGATAACTTACACGCAAAGGCTGGCTCTAAAAATATCTACGAAGTTCACGGAGAAACTAGAGGAATCCACTGTATGAGCTGTGGACATGAATTTAAATTTGATGTGATGAAGAAAAAGGTAGAAGCTGGAGAAATTCCACCTAAATGCGACGATTGTGGCGGCACACTTAGACCAAATGTAGTAATGTTTGGCGATATGATGCCAGATGATTTCGAAAGGGGAGCAAGAGAGCTCGATAACACAGATACATTAATAGTTGTTGGCTCATCACTTTCAGTTTCACCAGTAAACTTTCTACCAAATTATGTTGATCATTTAATAATAATAAATAATGACCCGACTCCATTTGACAACAGGGCAGATGTAGTATTCCACGAAAATTCATCTAAAGTTTTAACAGAAATACTTGAAGAGGTAGAAAAAAGAATATGATGTATGGAGATTTTGCATATATTTATGACAAATTAATGTATGATCTCGACTACAAAAAAATTTATAAATTTATACTAGAGGTTCTAAATGATAAAAATTTAGAACCTAAAATAATTTTAGAGATGGCTTGTGGTACGGGTGAGCTCACAGAACATTTAGTGGATAAATTTGAAGTGCATGCTTTTGATTTGTCTTATGACATGCTAAGTGTTTGTGAAAATAAAATAAAAAATAAGAGATTAAAACTTTTCCGACAAGATATGACAAATTTTAAAGCACCAACAAATTATGATGCAATATTTTCTGTGGGAGATAGCCTCAACTATGTGATTGAAAAAGTAGGATTTGAGTCAGCTTTAAAATCAGCCTATGAACATCTAAATGAAGATGGAATATTAATATTTGACCTAAACACAGAATATAAATTTAAAAATATCTCGCCAGTAACAGTTGATGAAGTAGATGAAGTATTTTATGTTTGGGAAAATATATACGATGAAGAAAAAAAGCTAAACACCTATGGAATTAATTTCTTTGTAAACACAGAAAGAGATTTATACGAAAGATTTTACGAAGAACATGTAGAAAGAGCCTACAGTATCGATTATGTACTTTCATTTTTAGAAGAAATTGGGTATAAGGATATAGAAGTTTACGATGATTATGAAAAAAATGAAATAAGTGAAGAAACTAATAGATATACTATTATTGCAAGAAAATAAGACCTGTAATCAGGTCTTATTTTATAGTGTAAATTTTATTGATAGCAGAATACCAATATTTAAGGATTACAGAATACCAATATTTAAGGATTACAAATTTTACATGGTACATAACCTGCATTTACGGCTTCATTTCGACTGCCAAAGTTTACTCTATTTTTAGGAGATGTCTTTGAAGCAGATTTACAATTTGATCTGTGAAACTTTTTGCTATTTGCATTTCCAACATAACTACCAGTAGCAGGAATGTCGTATGTGTTTAAATTATTAGTTCCCTTTGGATTTGAAACAAGATTAGTTGTAACAGGTGTGACATTATTTGTAACCTGATAATCTCCAGCATTATTTAAATTAGTGTTAATAGCTGTTTTGGATGCATTAAAATTATATCCATCGCCAATAATTACAGTTTTATTTTCAGCATCCCAATCAACTTTTTGACCAAAGTTTTCAGCTATAACTCTAATTGGTACGAAAGTCCTTTCATTAACAATTTTTGGAGCAGCATCAATTGGAGTTTTAACTGAATTAGTCAAAACTTGAAAATATGTGTCTATATCATTTTCTGCAAGAACTTTCATATCAAAAGTATAAATATTAGAATCACCAATAGTCATCCCCAAAAAATGTAGAACTTCAGGATTTTCACTATCAGGTCTAATAATATTTACCTCTTTTGTTTCACCATTCCAATCAACTTGGTATCCTAAATTTTCTGAAATAACTCTTACAGGTACAAGAGTCCTGTCATTTTCAATAAACGGTGCAACATCTGATTTTACATAATCTCCATTGATCCAAATTTTAATTTCACCATTTGCAAAGGCATGAATTGGTATTAAAATTGCTAGAAAAATTAAACTTACAAAAACTTTTTTAAAATTATTTTTCATAATTACCTCCTTGTTTGCTTGAAGTGTTCATATTAATTCCCGCTATAGAAATAAATATAAATAAGATTCCAATGAACCCAAAAAAAGTATCATCTAATAGTATTGAAATAAGAAATAAAAATAATGAAATAGGTAAAAGAACAAACTTATAAAGTTTTAAATTCTTTAAAGAGCTTCCTTTTGGAAGATTTTTTATAACTTCAAAATAAGATTTATACGGAACTTTATTGGCTTTATTAACGCTCTTATAAAGTTTATAAACTTTATCACGATTTAGTTTTGTTAAATTTCCATAAAAATATAGGTCTCCATTTATATATATGTAGATTATAAAATCTTCGATAATAATTTTGTTAATATTTTCTAAACTAATAACCTTATTTAAATCATAACCATTTTTTATATGAGTTTTATCAAAAATCAAATAACTTCCATCGGAGTTATAAATAAAATTATCATTTTTAAATTTAGAAGTACTTGACTTATTTGAAGCATATTTGGTCTTCCTATAAGATGAATTTTTTTGATTTGAAGAGTTTTTAAATAAATCATTAATTCCAAAAGTAGTTTTGTGATAAACTTTGTTATAAATTGATTTTTTAGGATTTTTTATAAATCCCACGCCTTTTTTTCCGTAAGTTGGATCAAAAGATCTTCTAAATGCTCTTTTCATTTTTCCTGTTGTTCTAGCTTTAAAAGATTTTTTTAAACTAGGTTTTCTTATTCCAAACTTCATAACATTAAACCCCTTTAATTTACTAAAACACAATCTATTACTTTAACATTAGCACAATAAAGCTTAATTGACAAGAATACTAAATAAATATATCATAAAGAGGATAAACTAAAGTTATCATTAAAGAATAAATATATTTAAAGAAAAATGGTGATGATATGGGATATATTTTAAGAGGAATAGATGAGACAGAAACTATAAAAATTTCTGCAGCAATTACAACAGATGTTGTTGAAGAAGCTAGAAGGCTGCACAATTTATCTAAGACAACTTCTGCAGCACTTGGAAGACTTTTAACTGCAACTGCAATTATGGGGTCCTGGCAAAAAAATGAAAGGGATTCAATAACAGTTTCACTTGATGGGAATGGCCCTGCTGGAAAAATTGTGGCAACTTGTAAAAATGATGGCTATGTAAAGGGATATGTGACTAACCCTTCAGCCGATCTTCCAATACGAGAAAGCGATGGGAAGATTGATGTGTCAGGAGTTGTTGGACAAGGTAACCTTACTCTTGTAATGGATATTGGAATGAAAAAGCCATACACTGGTACAGTTGGACTTGTAAGTGGAGAGATTGGAGATGACCTAGCGGCGTACTTTTTACAATCAGATCAAGTTCCATCAGCAGTTGGTCTTGGAGTATTAGTTGATACTGATTTAAGCATCAAGGCAGCAGGTGGATTTATAATTCAACTTATGCCAGATGCAACTGAAGAAGAAATTGAAAAGCTTGAGAAAAACCTTGCCAAAATAAAATCAGTAACTCATGTAATTGATGAATATCACAGTGCAGAAAAATTAGTTGAAATCCTAATGGAAGGTATGAATTATAAAATACTTGAAAAGAGAGACATAACTTATAAATGCGACTGCTCAAGAGAAAAAGTTAAAGATGCAATAGTTTCAATTGGACCTAAGGAAATCAAGGAAATGCTTGAAGAAGATAAGAAGGCAGATGTAGAATGTTATTTCTGTGATGAGAAGTATCATTTTGATGAAGAGGATCTTCAAGAAATATTAAAAGAAGCAAAAGAGATTAATCTTAAGAAATATAATGTGGAAGATAATTTTTAAAAAATTTTGAAAAAGTGTTGGTGAAAGCCAGCACTTTTTAATTATAAATTTTTCAAATTAACTGATTTATGTATAATTATTAAAGTTATAGTTTTAATTTTTAAATATATTAATGATGCAAAATAATTTGAGTTATTTAAATAATAAACTTGTTTAGCACATTATATTTCTTGAAGTTTTAAAATCCAAAAAAGATTTTGCCAATAATTAACCGACTTCTCTATTAGTAAGCAAAAAGGTCGGAGACGTTAAAAATTTTCAACTTGTTTGAGCAAAGCGAGTTTTGAAAATTTAGTCTCAGACCTTTTTGCGTATTAACGGGTCGGGCCCCTGCCAGGCAGTTGAGGTGCGTGGGGATGAGTTTGGGAAGGGGCGAGGCCAATTCTGAAGGCCTAGCCGCCCCTTCCCAAGAAATAATTAATGTAAGATTAGAAAAATGATTTTTTAAAATTTCATAGAAAAATATAGGGACTGTCCCTTTGATAACTTTTGTCAGGGACAGTCCCAAAAAAATATAATAATTTTACGCATAAAAAAAGTGTTGGTATTAACCAGCACTTTTTTTTCTTAGTGTTCTTCTTCTTCAGCTTCCATTATATCGCCTTCAGCGAATAGGAATGTTCTCATGTGTTCATCCCAACCGTCTTGATTTCTTCTTAGCCATTCTAGTGTCATCATTGCGTGTTCCATTTCTTCTTTTGCATTGTGCCACATAATGTCTTTAAGTTCTTTGTCAGTTGCTACTGCACATCTTTGTGTATACCAATCCACTGCTTCAACTTCTTCTTTTAGTGAATTAATCGCTCTTATAATATCTCTACACTTTTCGTCCATTTCTTTTGCTGGTTCATGATAATCGTTAGCCATTTTTAATTACCTCCTAAAATTTTATTCTATATATTATATATCCCAAAATTAATCTTTATAACATAATAAAGAAATATGAAGAAATTATTTGAGTTTTATAGATTAAAGTATTAAATTTTTTTAAATGGAAATATAAGTATGTTATAATTATATTAGTATGATTTAACGATCTAGCAAAATTAACACTGAAAAAAGGAGAGATAAAATTGATTGAGTTTAAAAATGTCAGCAAAGTCTATCCCGGTAATCAGGTTGCAGCTAAGGATGTAAACTTAAAGTTTAAAGATGGCGAGTTTATATGTTTTATTGGAGCCAGTGGATCAGGTAAGACTACCTGTATGAGAATGATTAATAGGATGAATGAAATAACTAGTGGTGAGATTTTAATAAATGGCAAGAATATTAACGACATGGATGCTGTTGATCTCAGAAGAAAAATAGGTTATGTAATTCAACAAATTGGACTTCTTCCACATATGTCAGTCTATGACAATATTGTGCTTGTTCCTAGACTTTTAAAATGGGAAGAAGATAAACTTAGACCTATTGCAGAGAATTTAATTGAAAAGGTAGATCTTCCACTTTCTTATTTAGATAAATATCCATCAGAATTATCTGGTGGGCAACAACAAAGAATTGGAGTAATTAGAGCTCTTGCAGCAGACCAAGATATAATACTTATGGACGAGCCTTTTGGGGCACTTGACCCAATCACAAGAGATGCTCTTCAAAAGCTTGTTAAAAGACTTCAAAAGGAAATGGGTAAAACTATTGTCTTTGTATCCCATGATATGGACGAAGCTCTTTCACTTGCAGATAGAATTGTAATTATGGAAAAAGGTCATGTTGTTCAATTTGATTCTCCTGAAAATATTTTAAAAAATCCAGCAAGCAAATACGTAGAGGGTCTTCTAGGAGAAGAAAAGCTAAATGAAGCAAAAACTTCTTACAGAACTGTTGAGACAATTATGCTTAAAGATCCAGTGTCTCTTACAAGTGAGAGATCAACATATGATGCCCTTGCTCTTATGAGAAACAGAAGAGTTGATACAATTTTTGTAACTGATGAAGAGTCTCATCTTCTTGGAGCAGTTGGCATGTTTGACATAGGAAGATTTGGTAAAAATATCAAATCACTTCAGGAAGTTATGGACAAGGTTTATGCCATTAATAAAGACACTGTTATTATGAGTGCTATAAGAGATATTTATAATCTCGATATTAAAAATCTTCCAGTTGTAGATGATGAAAATAAACTTGTTGGACTTGTAACTAGGGCGTCTGTTGTAGATACAATTTACACAAATCTTTGGGAAAATACTGAAGATGATACTTTTGAAACTGATGAAGAAGAAGCAGATAATTTATCACAACTTATGAAAGATGCATCTGGAGATACTTCTAATAAGATAGGTGAAGAAAATGATTGATTATCTAATGGAAAATGGCGGTGAAATTCTCACCAAAGCCTTAGAACATCTTTACATTTCTTCAATATCTCTATTTTTTGGAATAATTGTAGCAGTGCCAATAGGTATTGCTCTAACTAGATCAAAACCTGCGGCAAAAATTGTAATGGCAATTGCTTCAATTTTACAAACTGTCCCATCATTTGCACTTCTAGCACTTATGATTCCACTTTTTGGAGTTGGTAAGAAGCCTGCAATAGTTTCACTTTTTATATATTCGCTTCTTCCAATTTTAAGAAACACATACCTTGGAATTGCTGGAGTTGACAATAGTTTAATCGATGCTGCAAAGGGAATGGGAATGACAAGGGCTCAGACTCTTTTAAGAGTTCAAATTCCTATGGCTATGCCAGTTATCATGGGAGGCATTAGACTTTCTGCAGTTTATGTGCTTGCATGGACTACTCTTGCTGCCTATGTTGGTGCAGGTGGTCTTGGAGATTTAATCTTCAATGGACTTACTAATGCTATTATGCCAATGGTTGTATGGGGAACCCTTCCTGTTACAATCCTTGCAATTATCGTGGACTTTTTATTTGGAATATTAGAAGACAAACTTTCACCTAATAAGACAAGCGAGGTGGAATCATGAGAAAAATAAAAAATATAATTTTTGTGATTTTAATCTTACCCCTTATCTTAACAAGTTGTACGCTTCCTGGATTAGGCGGAAATACAAAAAAAGAAGTAGTTGTTGCCACTGGTCAAAACACAGAGAGGGCAATACTTGGAGAAATTGTAAAACAAAAAATTGAGCATGACACAGAGCTTAGCGTTTCACTTATTCCTAATCTTTCATCTTCAATTTTAAATCACATTGCAATGCTTAAAGGCGATGTCAATGTAGTTGGAGCAATGTATACGGGGACTGCACTTACTGGAGAGCTTGGACTAGATCCAATTAAAGATCCCGACAAGGCTCAAGATGTTGTAATGAAAGAATACTACGACAGATGGAATAGATATTGGTATCCATCCTTTGGATTTGACAATACTTATGCTTTTATGGTTACAGAAGAATTTTCTAAAGAAAATGGAGTTACAAAAGTTTCAGATTTAGAAAAATTAAAAGACAATGTAACTGTTGGTGTTGATACTGCTTGGATTTCAAGAGAGGGAGATGGCTACGAAGCCTTTAAACAAATCTACGGATTTGATTTCAATACAATATATCCAATGGATATAGGTCTTGTCTATACAGCACTTGCTAGTAATGAGATGGATGTTGTCCTTGGATATTCAACTGATGGTAAGATTTCTTCATATGATTTAGTTGTACTTGAAGACGACAAGAGATTGTTCCCACCATACGACTGCTCGCCAGTTGCATCAATGGAAATAATTGAAAAGTATCCTGAAGTTGAAACTTCAATTTTCCAATTAGTGGGACAAATTTCTTCAGAAACAATGCAAGAATTAAATAGACAAGCTGATGAAGATTTAGAAGAACCTTCAAAAGTTGCAGAAAATTTCTTAGAAGAAAATAATTATTTTGAAGATGTAAAGGTAGATAAAGAAAAAGTTAAAGAATACAAAGAATTTGTAAAGGAGGGTAAATAATGAATGACGTATTTTTATATTATTCAGAAAACGCAAGTTATGTCTTTGCACAATTTGTAAGACATTTCTTAATTTCCCTCTATGGAGTAATTTTTGCAGCAATTGTTGCAATACCACTTGGATTTTTCATTGCTAGAAAGGGAAACCTTTCAAAGATTTTAATAGGAATAGCAAATGTAATGCAGACAATTCCTTCGCTTGCAATGCTCGCAATTCTTATGTTTGCAATAGGAACTGGTCCAAACACAGTTGTATTTGCAGTATTCTTATACGCAATACTTCCAATACTAAAAAATACAGTATCAGGAATTAATTCAGTAACGCCAGCACTTGTAGATGCGGCAAAAGGAATGGGAATGACGAGATTTCAACTTATGACAAAGGTTGAGCTTCCACTTGCCATTTCCATAATTATGGGTGGAGTGAGAAATGCTCTTGTCCTAGCCATTGGAGTAACAGCAGTTGGAACTTTCATCGGAGCAGGTGGACTTGGTGATATAATCACAAGAGGAATCACTGTGGCTGATGGTTCAGCGATTATAATTGCAGGAGCAATTCCTACGGCACTTATGGCAGTAGTTGCTGACTTTGTCCTTGGAATAATTGAAAACAAACTTACACCTAGAACTTTTACAAAAGTATAAAAGAGTAAAAATAAAAGCCTTCAGAAGATTGAAGGCTTTTTTGATGTATTATTTTTACTCGGACTGTCCTTTAGGACTGTCCGTTTGCTTGATTAATATTAAATTCCAAGTTCTTCCATTCTTAGAAGGACTTTTTTTAATTTATTTGAATCTTCTTTTTCTAAATTTAAACTTGATTCAATTCTTCCATCTTTTATAAATAAAACTGACTTTAATGTTCTTTTCAGAATTTTCTTCAATTATTTCAGCTGCAGCTTTTAAAATTTCTCTTCTCTTGTTAAAATTTTCCATAACATCTCCCTTTCGACAGCCTGTCGAATTTGATTTCATTATAAATAAATTTAATTTTTATGTCAATAAAAAAGCCTTTCAGATTATTTTTCTGAAAGACTTTTGTTTTTCATAAATTCAACTATTGAAAAAATCGTGTTTACTAAAATTATATAGTGATGATAGAAGGAAAAGTAAAGTGCTCCAACTGGTGCTCCCACCATTTCAATAGGAGTTCTGCCTGCAATATTCCAAGGAATATAAATCGGAGTCATAACAGCAGAGTTTTCCATATCTAGTGCCAGTTCTTCTCGACTCTTATAACTTTCTCTAGCCATTTCATAGCTAAGCATAATTGTAAGAGTTTGATTGGAACTAAAAACTGAAATTATCACAGAAATTATACTCATTACAAGTAAATTAGGAGATTTTGCAAAGATTTTAGAAATCTTATTTTTAATATCTTTTAATAAATCTGTGTATTTAAAAAATCCAAAATAACCTGAAGAAATTCCAACGATTAAGTGCATATTAATCATTGAAATTAGTCCACCACCATTAATGAGCTCACCAGCTGCAGAATCTATATGATATCCAAAGATAAGTGCTTTAAAAATTTCGCCATAACTTGAGCTTTGAAATACTTTTGCAAATATTATTGAAATCAAAATTGAAATAATCATATTTATTTTTAAATCTAGCTTTAAAATCGAAAGTATAATTATAGAAACTGTTGGAATAATTAGCATGATATTAAAATTAAAAATATCAGCAATAGCACTAATGCTTTTGATATTTAGATTTACATCAATTCCAAAATTAAAAATTTGAAAAGTAATTATTGTTAGAATTAGCGGAATCACACAAGTTTTAAACATGTTTTTTAAATTGATATAAATATTAGTTTCAGTAATTGTAGCAACGAGAAGAGCTGATGTAGACATGGGGGATGATCTGTCGCCAAAGAATGCGCCTGATAAAATTGCTCCACCAGTGACAAAGGGATTAAAATTCATTGCATTTGAAATTGACATACAAATTATACCTGCAGTGGAAGCTGTTCCAAAACTCGTGCCAGTTAAAAAGGAAATAATTGAGTTAAATATAAAAACTCCTGCGTAGAAAAACTTTGGAGAAATAAAACTAGTTCCATAATAAATCATATAAGAAATTGTTCCAGAAAGTCTCCAAATTCCTGTAATCATTCCAATAAGAGAAAATACTATTAAAATGGTTTTTGTATCTTTAAGTCCAATGTAAATCATATTTAAAATTTCTCTTGGCTTGTACTTTTTAATTAAGGCATAAATGATTAAGAGAATTAAATTTATTAAAAGTGCAATTATCATTGACTGATTAAAGATTACACTGGCAAATAAAATCAAAATAAATAAAATTAAAATTATGTATTCAAGCATAAGGCACCTCTCTATAATTATAGATTGAAAAGTTTATATATTCAATTAATTTGGAAGTGCAATAAATGAAATTTGACATAAATATGATTAAATGTAATTTATTTGTAATAAAAATTTTAAGTTTATATTATATAATAATTGTAGTTTGGAGGGTTTTAATGAAAAAATTTTTTTTGAATGCGAAAAATTTAATATTTAAAAATAAAATAAGTATGGTTATTGCTGCCATTCTTGCAATAATATTTTTGTTTGGAATTTTTAATGTAATTTCATCAGCCTTTGGTAGAGGAGATGCTTCGACAATTTCGTCAAATCAAGTTGTATCTCTTAAAAAAGGAGATGTAACTAATGCAATAAGCGAAAAGGGAAAGGCAGTGCCATCAAGTTCTGTTGATGTTTTTGCAGAGAAATCTCTTCCAGTTGTGAATTTATCTGTAAAAGTCGGAGATGAGGTAAAGCGTGGAGATATAATTGGAGAACTAGATTCATCAAGTATTAGACAACAACTTGATTCTAGAAAGGCTCAAAAAGCAGCAACTGACAAAAACATTTCTTCACAAATTTCTGCTGCTAAGAAAAGACTTTCAGAAGCAATTAGTGGAAGAGATTCAGGTAATAATCAAGCCTTAGTTTCTGCACAAAATGCTGTTACTAGTGCACTTGATCAATATCTTCTTGCACAAAAAAATTATGATGACTATAAGAGAAGCTTAGATGAAAGATACAATGAAGGGGTTGTTGCAGAAAGAAGCTCCAGAGAAGCCGCAGCTTATCAAGAAGAAGCTCAAAACTTGAGATATAAACAACAAAAAGAAGACATTGACAAAAATGTAAATGAAGCAGCAGAAAAAAGAGCGATGGCAATTGATAAGAGTAGACAAAAAAATAGCTTACAAAATGAAGTTGATAATTTAAAGAGACTTTCAACAGAGAAAGGAATTCAATTAAAAGAAGAACAAGAAAGATTAGCCGATGCTCAATCAAAGCTTAGCGAGTTACAAACTAATATAAACAGCTTGACTGCAGAAAAAGAAAAAATAGACTCTGATAAGCTCCAGTTAGAAAAGGAAATAGATAAATTAAAAGTCCTATTAAATTCTGAATCAGATTCTATTAGAAGAAAATTATTAGAAGATGATATTAGTAATAAGAAAATTACTAAAACTCAAATAGAAAATCGCAGTAATGAAATTCCAGTAAAAATAATTGAAAATCAAAATAAAATTAATAATCTAAATTTAGATAAAATTAAAAATTCTGCCAATGCGAATATTAACAGAATTACTATGGAGCAAAACGAAATAGAAATCAGAATGAATAAGGTTTCAGAAGAACTTGGAAATGCAAAATCAGATCAAGCTAAATATGAACAAGAAGCAGAATCTCTTGAAAAAGAACTTGAAAATCAATCAAAAAATATAGAAACAGCAAAGTTAGAACTTGAAAAAGCTAGAGAAGATTTGCAAGCTGATGCTGACAAGAGTTTAAAATCTCAAAAATCTAGAGAAGATCAACTAAAAACATTGGAAAAAAATGTTGAAGTTGCAAAGAATAATTACGATGCGGCACTTGTTACATTAGAAGCAACTAAAAAGCAAGTTGATAATGAAATTTCAAGTTTATCTGACAATTTAAATACAACTAGAGCAAATGCAAATAATGTTGACAATGTTGAAATTGCAAACCTAACAGAAGAATTAGACAAAACATTAATTAGAGCAACTGCTGATGGAACAATTACAGAACTAAATGCAAAAGAAGGAGAAGTTCCAACAGGACCTGTTGCAAAAATTGAAACAGTAAACACTCTTAGAATTGAATCACAAGTCAAAGAATACGATAGAAATAGTATTAAAGTTGGAACAGAAGTTGAAATCACTTCAGATTCAGTATTAGGAGAAACTTTTAAGGGAAAAGTAATTTCAATTGACCCAGTTCCTGTAAAGGCAAGTGCAGACAATAAGAGCGGCGAAGTTTATTACAAGACAGTTGTCGAACTAGATGACAATTCTACAAATTTAGATAAACTTTCTCCGGGAATGACTTTGAGAGTAAAATATATCCTTTCACAAGTTAAGGACACATTTAAAGTGCCAACAGATGCAATCTTTGAAAGAGATGGCAAAAAATATGTCCTAGCTCTTGATGATATTGGAAAAAATAAATATGAAACTAAAAAAATTGAAGTAACTTCAGGCATTTCCAATGATGTTGAAACAGCAATTTCAGGCAAAGGCTTAAAGGATGACTTAAAAGTCTTAACATCAGCAGGTGGATACGGCGAAGGCACTGTTTTAAAAATTGTAGAGTCACAAGAGGCTACAAATGAAAAATAGTTTAATAAAGATGACGGGAATCAAAAAGTCTTACAATATAGGAAAGCCCAATGAACTTGAAATATTGCACGGAATTGATTTTAGTGTAAATGATGGAGAATTTGTGGCAGTTGTTGGACAGTCTGGTTCCGGAAAATCCACTCTTATGAATATTATTGGACTTCTTGACAGACAAACTGAAGGGTATTACGAATTAAATGGGACTGACATCTCAACACTTTCAGATGCAGAACTTTCTAACTATAGATCTAAAAAGATTGGTTTTGTTTTTCAAAACTTTAACTTAATTGCAAGATCAAACTCTATTAAGAATGTTGAACTTCCTATGACATATGCTGGAGTTCCAAAAAAAGAGAGAACTGAAAGAGCTAAAGAACTTTTAAAAATTGTGGAGATGGAAGAGAGAATGGACCATCTTCCAAATGAACTTTCAGGTGGACAAAAGCAGAGAGTTGCAATAGCTCGTTCTATGGCAAACAATCCAGACATTATCCTTGCAGATGAGCCAACGGGAGCCTTAGATTCAAGAACTGGTCGAAATGTAATGGATTTATTTCACAAATTAAATGAAGTTGAAAAGAGGACAATAATTATAATTACTCACAACTTAGAGCTTGCAGAGGAAGCATCTAGAATTTATAAAATGGCTGATGGAAAATTGGAGGAAGTTTAATGGATTTAATGGAAACTATAAAGCTTTCTCTTGAAGGCCTTAAATCAAATAAATTAAGATCCTTTCTCACTATGCTTGGAATAATTATAGGTATTGGATCAGTAATTGGAATTACAACAATAGGTAGGTCTCTAACAAAATCTGTAAACTCTGCTTTTGAATCAATAGGGAACACTTCAGTTTACTTTTATGTCACAAATAAAGACAGTGAATTTGATGATGGAAACCTCAGAGATTCCGATTTATTTACAGAAAATATAGTAAATTATTTCGAAAGTTTAAAGGGAATTGTAATAGATGATTTAGTTTATGAAGGTGCTGGAGGAGCAGGGACAATTAAAGAAGGCAGAAACAAAGAAAACATAACTGTAACTGCCACATCAGAAGGCTTGAAAAATATAAATAAAGTAAAAATGCTTGCGGGAAGATTTCTTAAAGAAGAAGATATTCAAAGAGCAAAACCCGTTGCAGTTATTCCAGATAAAGTTGTAGAAAAAGTTTACAAGACAAATGCTTCTGAAGTTTTGGGAAAAGAAGCAAAACTTGAGGTAAATGGGAAACTCGTTGTCTTTACAATAGTTGGAGTTTATAAATATGAAGATGTTCAAATAGGTGGACAATCACTTACAGGAGGAATGTATCAAATTTATATACCTAGAACAACTGGTGATAGAGAATTTTTAAATGAACCTAGAGTTTCTTATCAAGGAATTATGGCGACACTTATAAACTCAGAAACAATAGAAGAAGAATCAAAAAAAATCGTAGACAATATAAAGGAAAAATATTACAAAGATAATCCTAGAGCAGATGTAAAATTTCAATCTGCAAAGAGTCAAATCTCACAAATGAATTCAGCAATGAGTTCAATACAAGTAGCCATAGCTGCTATAGCTGCAATCTCACTATTAGTAGGTGGAATTGGAGTAATGAATATACTTTTAGTTTCAGTAACAGAAAGAACTAGAGAAATAGGAATTAGAAAGGCACTTGGAGCGACAAAGGGAGATATACGAAAGCAATTTATAATTGAATCCATTATAATATGTATCATCGGTGGATTTTTTGGAATAGTTTTGGGAACAACAATAGGATATATTGGTTCAAAACTTTTAAAAACACCAACATTTCCATCCATTGTATCAATTGTAATAGCAGTAGGATTTTCTATGTTAATTGGAATTTTCTTTGGATACTATCCAGCAAATAAAGCAGCGAAGATGGATCCAATAGAAGCATTAAGATATGAATAATAATTTAGCAGGTTAAGGCCTGCTTTTTTTAATTTATATTTTTATCGAAAAACAATAAAAATATATTGATTTTTAATAAAATAATTATATAATAATCTTGGAGGTTATTATGAAAAGTTTTAGAGTTAAGTTTATTGGTACTCTTTTAATTCTTGCTGTTTTTGTTTTAGCTGCATCAGGTTTTGGTGTTTTTAAGTTTGCAAATTTGACAAGAGAGATGTATCCAATGTTTGAAAATATGTACTATCCAATGCTTGTGCTATGCGAGTTAATGGTTTTAAGTTTAATCATAGCAATTGTCATAGGTATTTTTGCACTATTTGATTATGGCAAAGGCGAGATTTTTGTAAATAAAATGCTTTTGAAACTTCAATTGATTTCTCTTGCTTTTATTGGTATTTTTATTCTTTCAATTTTAGCAATAATTTACACAAGTTTTAATCTCGATGGATCTATTACAAATATTCTTTTCTTTGGTGTTTGTATTATTGCAATGCTTTTTGCACAAGTTTTTTTACTTCTCTCTGATTTAATCAAAGAAGGAATTGTGCTAAAAGAAGAAAACGAACTAACTATATGAGGTCGCTATGGGAAAAATAATTGTTGATTTAGATGTTGAACTTGCAAAGAATAAGATGAGTCTTACAGAGCTTTCGGAAAAAGTAGGTATCACAATTTCTAATCTTTCTATTTTAAAGACAAATAAAGCAAAAGCCATTAGGTTTTCTACTCTTTCAGAAATTTGCAGAGTTTTAAATTGTGATGTTGGAGATATTTTAAGATACGAGGCAGAAGATGAGTGATAAAAAATATAAGAAAATTATTTTAATAATGATATTTGCAGCAGTAATTTCAATTCCTATTTTATTTTTACTGTCTGATAATAGAGAGCAGGCTGTCAAAGAAGTGGAAAATGAATTTGGAGTAACTCTATCAAAAGAAGTTTATAGAATAAAAGAAATTAAAAAAGAGCCAAGCTTTCATGGAGATGGCGAGGCTGCGATTTTACTCGGAGCAGATGCAGAAGAGATAAAAAGAATTGAAAATGATTTAAAAGATTATGAAGTATTAGAAGGATCTAAAGAATACGAAGCTATTGATTCCTGCATAAATGTTTTAAAAGACAGAGGTTTTGATACAGAAATTGAAAATTATGATGCGGTTTATTTTAAACAAACAACTGATTATAGATTTGCAAACTTCATTGGTCTTTTAATTGATGAGAAAAACGAGAAGATTTTATTTGTTAAACGGGACTCATAATTTAAACATGAAAGTTTCAAAATATTCTCCTAGGGTAATATATTAGTGAGTGCTATTGCACGGTAAAGTATTGTACTAATTTTAGAAAGGGGAGAACTATGAGTAGACCAGATATTAATCTAGATAAAGAATATAAATTATTTATAGGCGGAGAATTCGTCGAAGCTGAAAATGGAGAAACTTTAGAGACATATTGCCCAGCAGATGGTGAATTTATTGCAAAAATTGCTCAAGCCAGCGAAAAGGACGTAGACAAAGCTGTTGAGGCTGCATGGGAAGGCTTTAAAGAATTTAAAAAGACTACAAAATATGAAAGAGCTGAAATTTTAAACAAAATTGCAGATATTATAGATGAAAATGCAAAGCATCTTGCAATGGTTGAAACAATTGACAATGGTAAACCAATTAGAGAAACTTTAAATGTCGATATCCCACTTGCATCAGAACATTTCAGATATTTTGCAGGAGCGATTTTAGCAGAAGAGGGAAGTGCAAATGCAATTGATGAAAACACACTTTCCATTGTGTTACGTGAACCTCTTGGAGTTGTTGGACAAATTATTCCTTGGAACTTTCCATTCTTAATGGCTGCTTGGAAATTATCTCCAGCTATTGCTGCAGGAGATGCAGTTGTCATTAAACCATCTTCTTCAACTTCACTTTCACTTCTTGAATTTATGAAGTTAGTTAAAGATGTAATTCCTAAGGGAGTTGTAAATGTAATTACAGGATCAGGCTCAAAAGCCGGGGAATATTTACAACATCACAAGAAATTATCAAAACTTGCATTTACAGGATCAACTGAAGTTGGATATAAAATTGCAGAAGCAGCAGCTCAAAGTTTAATACCAGCTACACTTGAACTTGGTGGTAAGTCAGCAAATATCTTCTTTGATGATTGCGATATGGATTTGGCAATAGATGGACTTGCTATGGGTATTTTATTTAATCAAGGACAAGTATGTTCAGCAGGTTCAAGAGTATTTGTTCACGAAGATATTTATGATGAATTCGTAGAAAAAGCTGTAAAGAAATTCCAAGAAATTAAAGTAGGATTACCTTGGGAGGAAGATACTCAAGTTGGTGCACAGGTAAATAAATCTCAAACTGAAAAAGTTTTAAAATATATTGAGATTGCAAAAGAAGAAGGCGCTGAAATAGCAGTAGGTGGAGAAAAGGCTACTGAAAATGGAACAGAAAATGGATACTTCACACTTCCAACACTTGTGACAAATGCAAATAACGACATGAAAGTTGCAAGAGAAGAAATTTTTGGACCAGTTGCTGTAGTTATTAAGTTCAAAGACGAACAAGAAGTAATTGACATGGCAAATGATTCTGAATATGGTCTTGCAGGAGCTGTTTGGACTAAGGATATAAATAAAGCAATAAGAGTTGCAAGAAGTATAGAAACAGGAAGAGTTTGGGTTAACACTTATAACGAGCTTCCAGCAGGAGCTCCATTTGGCGGATATAAAAAATCAGGAATAGGTAGAGAAAATCACAAGATGATGCTTGATGCTTATTCACAAGTTAAAAATATATTTATCAACACTTCAGAAAAACCAACTGGATTATATTGATAATAAATTTAAGGGCAGTGAAAGCTGCTCTTTTTTTATGCACAAAAATAGAGCCATGCAATGCATAGCTCTTATTTTTTACATACCTGCGCCCATTTTCATAGCAATGTCTAAGAATTTAGTGATGATTAGTGCATTTGATAGGTTGGAAATAAATCCACCTATAACAGGTACTACAAAAAATGCAAGTTTTGAATATCTGTATTTGTCACAAACAGTTTTCATAGTAGTCATTGAAACTGGAACTGCACCAGTACCAAATCCTAAGTGACCTACTGCCATAACTGCAGCATCGTAGTTCTTTCCAAGTAGTCTAAATGTCAAGAAGTATGTGAAGATTAGAATTAATACAACTTGAGCTGCTAGAAGTACAAGTAATTGTGGTCCTAAATCAGCTAGTTGCCATAACTTCATACTTACAATTGACATAGAAACAAATAGTGCTAGTGAGAAGTCACCAACTGTATCAATTGCTTCTAAAAGACTTTCGTTAACTTTTCCAGTTTTGTCTAGGAAAAGTCTAACAAGAATACCACCAAGCATACAACAAACGTGAATTGGAATATTAGCTCCTGTTTGTTTAAGTGCTAAGAAGAATAATTGTCCAATACCACATGCTAGTACAAGCATATTTACTGCAGAAAGCATTTGACCTTTGTTCATAAATACTTCTTTTGCAGTATCCATAATAGTATTTGAAGAATTATCTAATTCAGGATCTTCAAATCCGAATTTCTTAACTAAGAAGTTACCGTAAGGACCACCAATAAGTGAACCTGCGATAAGACCAAAAGTAGCAGCTGCAATTGCAACTTCCATTGCAGCAGGTTGTCCAGCATCAACAGCGATTGGAGCAAAACTTGCAGCATTACCATGACCACCAGTCATTGGAATTGAACCAGTCATCATTGAAATTAGTGGGTGAACTCCTATAGCATTACCTACACCAATTGCAACGGCATTTTGACAAGCAGCTAATAATGCAGCTAAAACTGCAAAAATAATAACTAATTTACCACCTTGTTTTAAAAGTGCTAAACTTGCTGCAGCACCACTTGCTGCAAAGAATAAACAATAAAATAGCGTATTAACTGTTTTGAAATCAAAATTAGGTTCCATAATTCCTGCGTAGTATAAAATCATTGTAATAATTGAAATTATAGTTCCACCAACAACAGCTGAAGGTAGACAATACTTAACTAGAAATGGAAACTTTTTTCTTAGGAAATCCCCTAAATAAATCCCAATTACTGCGAGAAGTAGAGTTTCAAACATACCAAACTCTAAAACTATTCTTTCTCCCATCTTTCTCCTCCTTATTAAATTTCTGGCTAATTTAAAAATTCAACCAGTAATTAAGTATAAAGTGAAATAAAATAATTGTCAAACTTTTGTCATATAAAAAGAATGAATTAAAAAATTTTTAACTTTTATTGGATTTTAATATTTATAAAATAATTCTGCTTTCATTTAATAATGCAAGAAAGTACAAAATGAAGTTATTATGTGTTAAAATATATTTAAAGTTATAAAACAATAATGACAGGAGTGAATATTATGAGCATAGTAAAAGCTTCAACTTTACCGGGCTTTATGGAACTACTTCCTAAAGACCAGATTCTCTTTAACGAGATGAGAGATATAATTAGAGAAAATTTTGAAAAACATGGATTTTTGCCAATAGATACACCAGTTATAGAAAAATCTGAAGTACTCCTTGCAAAAGGTGGCGGAGAAACTGAAAAACAAATTTATAGATTCCAAAAGGGCTACACTGACATGAGTCTTAGATTTGATCTAACAGTTCCACTTGCAAGATACACAGTAGAGCACATGAATGAACTTTCTTTCCCTTTCAAAAGATATCAAATAGGAAAGGTGTACAGGGGAGAAAAAGCTCAAAAAGGAAGATTCAGAGAGTTTTATCAATGTGATATCGACACAATAGGAAATGGAGAATTGTCGCTTGTAAATGATGCTGAATTTCCTGTTGTAATTTATCACACTTTTAAAGATTTAGGATTTTCTGATTTTACAATTCACATCAACAACAGAAAGATATTAAAGGGATTTTATGCATCACTTGGTATCGAAGACAGTGCGGCAGTACTTAGAATTGTAGATAAGATAGATAAAATTGGACCAGAAAATGTATTAAAAGAACTTTCTGAAACTGGAATAGATGAAGAAAGTGGAAAGAAAATTTTAGATTTTATTGGAATTAAGGGTAGTGTTGATGAAGTCTTAGAAGAGCTAAATAAACTTGGAATAACAGATGAAATATTTGTTGAAGGACTTGATGAACTTACACAAGTTGTTGGATATGCAAGAGACCTTGGAATTGAAGAAGGATTTTTTGATATTGATTTAAAAATAGCAAGAGGTCTTGATTATTACACTGGAACAGTTTATGAAACAACACTTGATAATTATCCTGAAATTGGCTCTGTTTGCTCAGGTGGAAGATACGAAAATCTTGCAAGTTATTACACTGACAAAGTTCTTCCAGGAGTTGGACTTTCAATTGGACTTTCTAGACTTTTCTATCAATTAAATGAAGCTGGGATTATTTCAAGCGAAGAAAAATCACTCATTGATTTATTAATTCTTCCGATGGATGATTGCATAAATGAAGGATTAAAACTTGTCCGTGAACTTCGTGAAAATGGAATTAGAGTTACAATTTATACTGAAGAAGCTAAATTAAAGAAGAAATTTAAATATGCCGATCAAACAAAAGTTGACTATGTAATTGTGCTTGGCGAAGAAGAAATACAAAATAGAAAATATAGCCTAAAGAATATGCACTCAGGAGACCAAGTAGAAATTACCTTTGATGAACTTGTTGAAAAGTTTAAAAAATAAGTTCGACTCCTTTAAAAATGCTCCTTATTCAGTCGCATTTTTTGCAGTCGCTGAATAAGGTTCTTCGTCAGTTCAGTCTTCGCTTTGCTTGACTTCACTGTGAAGACCATTCCAATCGCAACTCGTTGCGATTGTCACTACCATTAAGAATATGCACAGCGGAGACCAAATAGAGATTACTTTTGATGAACTTGTTGAAAAATTTAAGAATTAAGTTCGACTCCTTTAAAAATGCTCCTTATTCAGTCGCATTTTTTGCAGTCGCTGAATAAGGTTCTTCATCAGTTCAGTCTTCGCTTTGCTTGACTTCACTGTGAAGACCATTCCAATCGCAACTCGTTGCGATTGTCACTACCATTAAAAAATATGCACTCAGGAGACCAAGTAGAAATTACCTTTGATGAACTTGTTGAAAAGTTAAAAAAATAGTTCGACTCCTTTAATAATATTTAATGCGGTGACCAAGTAGAAATAACTTTTGATGAACTCGTTAAAAAATTTAAGAATTAAAAGAATTCAAAATCTATTAGTTAAAAGTTTCTATAATCTAGAAACTTTTGACTAATTTTTTATGTAAGCAAGATAAAATATAAATTATTGTATAAAATCCATTTGAAAACAGCAAAATTTACGCAAAATGAGTGCATTATATTGCACTTTTCTTTAATTAAGATTAAAATAATATAGAACTTTGAAGAAATGAGATGATTTTTTGAAAAAAAGAGAAGATGTAAGGAATATTGCCATCATTGCCCATGTCGATCATGGCAAGACTACACTTGTTGATGCTCTCCTAAAACAATCAGGGGTTTTTAGAGAAAATCAACAAGTTAACGAAAGAGTAATGGATTCCAACGACATTGAACGTGAAAGAGGAATTACAATTCTTTCAAAAAATACAGCAGTTAATAAAAACGGTGTAAAAATTAATATTATAGATACTCCAGGACACGCTGACTTTGGAGGAGAAGTTGAACGTGTTTTAAAAATGGTAAATGGGGTTGTGCTTTTAGTAGATGCTTTTGAAGGTCCAATGCCTCAAACAAAATTTGTTTTAAAGAAGAGTTTTGAGCTAAATCTTCCAGTTATTGTCTGCATCAACAAAATAGACAGACCAGAAGCAAGACCTGAGGCAGTAGTTGATGAAGTTCTAGATTTATTTATTGAACTTGGTGCAGATGAAGAAATTTTGGAATGTCCATTTGTGTTTGCTTCTGCTAAGTCAGGAGTTGCTGATCTTAATTTAGATGATGAAATGACTTCAATGGAGCCACTTTTTGACACTATTATCAAATATATTCCAGCCCCAGAAGATAAGGACGATTTACCATTTAAACTTTTAATTTCAACAATTGACTATAACGAATATGTTGGAAGAATTGGAATTGGTAAAATCGAACAGGGTGTTATAAAAGAAAATGAACAACTTGTAAGAGTTAATAAAGAAAAACCAGATTTTCAAGAAAAGATTAAAATTTCGCAACTTTATGAATTTGAAGGACTTAATAGAGTTGAAGTTGAATCTTCAAGAACTGGATCAATTGTTGCTGTAACAGGTATCGAAGATATAAACATTGGAGACACTATAACTTCAACTGAAGACACTGAACCACTTGAATTTGTTAAAATTTCTGAACCTACAATCTCAATGAACTTTTCTGTAAACAATTCACCTTTTGCAGGAAGAGTTGGAAAGTTTTTAACTTCAAGACAAATTAAAGCAAGACTTGAAAAGGAACTTCAAACTGATGTTGGACTTAGAGTTGAAGAAACTGACAAGACTGATTCCTTTAAGGTAAGTGGTAGAGGAGAGCTTCACCTTTCAGTTTTAATCGAAAACATGAGACGTGAAGGATTTGAATTCCAAGTATCTAAACCTCAAGTGCTTTATAAAATTGACGAAAATGGCAAAAAATTAGAGCCAACTGAAAGAGTTACAGTTGATGTAGATTCAGCATATGCAGGATCCGTTATTGAAAAACTTGGAAGACGTAAGGGAGAACTTGTAAATATTATCGAGCCTAATGGTGGATATCAAAGACTTGAATTTATCATCCCTTCAAGAGGGCTTATTGGTTATAGAACTGAATTTATGACAGATACAAAGGGAAATGGTATACTTAACTCAATCTTTGAAGGATATGTTCCATACAAAGGAGATATCCCAAGAAGAGTTAACTCTTCAATTGTTTCCTTTGACACTGGAGTTGCTTCATCTTATGGTCTACACAATGCACAAGAACGTGGTACATTATTTGTGGAACCTGGCGAAGAAGTTTACGAAGGACAAGTTGTTGGAGAATCTCCGAAGGGAATTGAAGTTGAAGTTTCTGTAACAAAGGCTAAAAAGCAAACTAATGTAAGAGCTTCAGGTTCTGATGATGCTCTAAGACTTTCTCCAATTAAGGACATGAGTCTTGAAGAAGCTCTTGAATTTATAGAAGATGATGAGTTAATTGAAATAACTCCAGAAGAATTTAGAATAAGAAAGGAAATTTTAGATTCACAAAAGAGGTACAAATCTAAAAAGAATAAATAAAGAAGAGGTGCAATATGTTTAGTGCATATTTTGGTATGTTGAAAAATTTCGCCCAAGTTTATTCAATTTTATTCATTGTAAATGTATTAGTCTCAACTTTTGTAATTTTATTTGATAAGAAAAAGCCAATATCCACATTATTGTGGGTAATGGCAATTAATTTCTTACCAGTGATTGGAATAATCTTATATATTTTTATTGGACAAGACATATCAAAATCTAGGATATTTGATGGAAAAAGTAAGGCTGATGAAATCCTAAGTAAGGAAGCGGACAAACAGCTTGAAGAAATTGAAAATGAAGAATTTGAATTTTCAAACCCAAGGACTAAAAATCATGTTGATATGATAGAAATGTTTAACAGGGCAGAAAACGAAATCCTTCATACAAACAATAAAATTAAAATTTTCACAGATGGGAAAGAAAAATTTGCCGAATTATTTAAAGATTTAAGAGAAGCAAAGCACACAATTTATGTTCAGTATTACATTTTTAAATCTGACGAACTTTCCACAGAATTTATGAACATATTAAAGCAAAAAGCTCAGGAAGGTCTTGATGTATACTTATTAGTTGATGGCATGGGTGTTAGGAAGATGAAGCTTAGAGACAGAGATGCTCTAAGAGCTGCTGGCGTTAAGTTTGCAATATTTTTCCCAGGAATTATAATTAAAATCAACACTCACATCAATTATAGAAACCACAGAAAAATCGTCGTAATCGACAAGAGAATAGGTTATGTGGGCGGATTTAATGTTGGTGATGAATATGTTTCTAAGGGACCAATGGGTTATTGGAGAGATACTCATTTAAGAATCATAGGACCTGCAGTAAATGGACTTGCGTGGAGATTTTTCATGGACTTTAAATTTGCTTCTAAGGACTATACTAAAGGATTTACTACAGAAATCTTCCCTGAAATTGAAGATGGTATTGATGTAAATATAGTTACAAGTGGTCCAGATACTAAGGCGGACTCAGTGAGAAATGGATATGAAAAGCTAATCACATCTGCAAGAAAAGAACTTTACATCCAAACACCATACTTTGTACCTGATGAGGGACTTTTAAAAGCTATTAAAGTTGCAGCATTAAGTGGAGTTAAGGTTCACATAATGTTTCCTGCTAAAAGAGACCATGTATTTGTTCACTGGGCATCACTTTCATTTTTAGGAGAACTTCTAAAATGGGGCGCAAGAGTTTATCAATATGAAGATGGTTTCTTGCACACTAAGATTGTAATTTCAGATGATTATCTATCAAGTGTTGGTACTGCAAACTTTGACATAAGAAGTTTTGAGCTAAACTTTGAAGTTAATGCATTTGTCTATGACGAAGAAGTAAATAGAAAACTCAAAGAAGATTTCAAAAAAGACCTTGAACACTGTAGAGAAATCACTCCAGAAATTTATAAAAACCGTTCAAAACTTACAAAAGTTAGAGAGTCTTTCTCTAGACTTCTATCACCATTATTATAATGAAAATTATTAAAAAGAAGATTAAATCCATTATAATAAAAGTAGAAGATGGAGAAGTTGTTGTTTCTGCTCCACATGGCACTTCTAAATCTTACATCGATAAAGTTTTAGATAAAAATAAATCTAGAATTGAAGAATTAAAAACACTTGATGCGAAGAAAAATAGATTTAAAAATCATCTCTTTGGAGAGAAAATAGAAGTGGATAATGAAAAAGATCTTGAAAAAATTTATAGAACAAGACTTAAGGCAGTTTTAGACATACTTTTTGAAAAGTACGAAAAAATAACTGGACTAAAAGCCACATCTGTAAACATCAGAAAAATGAAAGTAAGATGGGGGACTTGTTATCCTGCAAGTGGCAAGATAAATATAAATTTAAAACTGGCAGAAAGACCAATTGATGAAATAGAGGCAGTGGTGCTTCATGAATTAGTACATTTAAAATATGGAAATCACGACAAAAAGTTTTATAATGAATGTATCAAGTACATGCCAAATTATTTAGAAATTGAGAAGAGATTAAAGACATAGGTGGAATATGAAGAAATTTTTAAAGGGATTAATTGTAATAGCAATAATAATAGCACTGATGCATCTATTTAACATATCGATTTTTGTGGGAAATCAAAGAATAGACAGATTCTTTTTCATTGATTTAATAAGAAACTTCAGCCTTGAAGGTTTATTTAATGAGATAATTCGTTTCTTCGACAGAATAAGTATTAGTATTCATAAGTTAATTAAAAGTATAAGCACGCGATAAAGCGTGCTTTTTATAGTTGGTGTAAATTATTCAAATTTCTTTCGACTAAGTTTATTCCCTTATTATATGCTGACAAGTAATATTTTAAAATTAAATTCAAAGTAGATTCTGAGTAACTTGTAAGCTCTCCTTTAAAATATTGTTCAATAGTTGTCTGGCCAGTACTAATTGATTGATTATATAAATCTCTATTATTATCTAAAAGTTTTGAATTCTTATTTTTAATATCTTCTTCCCAAGACATATATATCAGCATAATGGAATTAATAATGTTGGACTTAAATGCTGAAATCTTAGGTAATTTATGTTCGATAGATTTATAATATGATGGGTCTGTATATTGCATCATGTAAGCATATTTTTCGGTTACTAAATTTCTGTTATTATTTTTTGCGTCAATTAAATCATTTAGATAGGAATTTAAGATAATATCATTATAGATTCCCCAATAGCAAAGACGTGAAAATATAAATGTTTGAGAATCATCTTGGCAATATGACCTTTTTTTTATATTATTTACATTTGTAAAAAAATACCATTCATTTTTAACTATTTCTTTTAATATTTTTTCTCTTTTTAAATTATTATATTCGTTTTTCATAAAGCACCTACTTAATCCATGTATCTTCTTTTTTTAAAATTTCATCGTTTATATTCTTAACAATTTCACTTGAATGATATCTTAAAAAATCAGAAGTGGAATTTGAAAGATTGTTGTCATTTAAGTATTTGATTATCTTTTTGCACATATTTTCTATAATTTCTATTTTTTCTTTAGAATTATTGATATCACTTAGACTCAATAATTTATCTATATTTTGCGATGAATAATCACCTAAAATTGGTAAAGCTTTAAGAGAATTATATTGCCATTTATAAAAAGGCATGTACTTTTTATTTATGAGATGAATAAATTCACAGTAATAAGTTAAAAACTCACTAAGTGCTATATGAGCGCCCATTAAGTTTTTTCTTTTTAAGCATCTATCATAATTATATTGACCTGCTTGAGCAATTTTATTGCAAAGATATGCAAGTTTCTTTAATACTAAATCTCTTGGGTAGTATTCCAATAGTCTATTTCTAATAGAAGTGAATAAATTGTAATTATCTTCAAAGACTTTTCCGTTTGTAGCTACTGATAGAAAGTCACTTGGAACTTTTCTAAATTCCATTAAAGTAGAAGGACCATTTTCATAAAGAGTATAGTATTTATAGAAGTCCTCTATGGATTTAATTTCTAAAATTCCATCTGATATACTAATCTTATCTAAAGGTAATTTCGCTCTTTCTTCTTGAGGCAAGAACCATATACATCTTTTATAAAAATCGTGATCTCTTGATATTTCGTCATCATATCCATAACATTCTGATCCTTGACCTACTAAAGCAAATGCCGAATATTTTATAAATTCAGGGTAGGTTTTAGAAATAAATGGTTTAACATCATTAAAATAAAAATTTTCACAAATTTCTAAACCTTTTTTTGAATCGGGTAAAGAATCGTCACATTTTATATTTCGATTATTTTTTCTTAAATAATTTAAATTACTGATGATGTTTTTATAAGCTTCACTTTCAACTCCATAAGTATTTTCAATAATTTTTAAAGAAATAAGATAAAGTGATTTGCTTTTTGATATATCACCAATGCTATAATAATACTTTGCTAAATTATTAATTACACTTGCATAAAGAGGATTGTTTGGTGAAATTTTCTTTTCAAGGAAATCTTTAGCTTTAAAAATATATTCTTTTGCTTCTTCATTTCTATTCAAATTAAAACAAACATCAAATAAATTATTGTATGTAGTAGCAAGTTGAATGCTATGGTGTGGGATTATCTTTAAAATTTCTTCTGACTTTTTTAAAAGTTGATACGCTCTTTGTGGATTTCCATCTTCAAGATGAAGTAAAGCCAAATTATTTGCATTTGATGCATAAGAATAATTATACAAATTTAAACTTTCATAAATAGAATTTGCTTTTTCAAATAATTTAATAGCATCATATTTATTAGAATTCATTCTATATGCATTTGCTAAATTCATAATTGTATTAGCATAAGCCTCAGAATCAGTGTCAAAATATTTCTCTATTAGTGTTTTTGCCAAGATTAAACTTTTTATGCTTTTTTCGTAATCACCAGTATTTCTAAGAGCTCCACCATAATCATTTAAAATTTCAATTAGCTTTTTGTTGTCACCAATTGAATAAGCTATATCCAAAGCCTCTTCTATTAGAGGCAACATATCCTTTTCTCTCCCCTCGCGTAAGAGAGAATGATATTTATATTGTAAATCGTTAATTTTATTCATATCCATTCTAATAATTCACCTACGGGATTTTCTATTATTTCAAGAGCAACTACATCTTTATTTGTAAAGTTATCTAATATAATTGTTTTAGAACTTTCGAGATCTGATAACAATCCACTAAAAATTGCAATACTTTTTCCAAAAAGACCTACTCTAAATGAAATTTTTAACAAACTAACATTGGCTGCTTTAAAAACTAAATCAGAAGCCTTGATTGCAGAGATACTATTTTTAAATTCACACATCATAAGAGATGACTTTGAAATATCAGATGCCTTAGTATTTTTATTAATTTTTGCAATGACTTCTTCCTCAACATTAAGAATATCAATAGATAAAATCTTATTAGTTTTAAAATAGTTGTGAATATCCAATATGTCATTATCATTACCATTTAATATGAAAACAATTCTACCAGGACACACATTTCTAGATAAGAATAGGTATACTGGATAGTTTAATATTATGTCATTTATTTCTTTATATCCAATAGCAATGCTAGGAAATTCGACAAGTAAAAAAGAAGATAACATAAAACCACTTCCTCACAGACATTTTATTTAAATAGAATTAATTATTCAATACAAGTGGGGAAAAGGTTTATATTTAACATAAAAAAGTTTATTTTGAATATAATTTACTGTAAAGTATGAAAAATTTAAAAAAACATACAAAAAGTAAACACAAATTCAAAAAAAGAAGTTTGAATTTTACATTAATATAGTTTTAATTCTATTATAGCGTATTAAAGCACACATTATATAATCTATTCAGGCTTGATGAAAGGTACATAAGCGAAAAACAATTTAGGAGGTATTTATATGTTAGAAAAAGGTTTTTCACAACCTAGTGAAAGAATTAAAAGACTTAGACAAGTTATAATTGATGCTGTACCAGTTGTAGAATCTGATAGAGCTAGATTAATAACTGAGTCTTACAAGGAAACAGAAGGTCTTACAAATATTTTGAGAAGAGCTAAAGCTGTTGAAAAATTATTTAATGAACTTCCTGTAACAATTAGAGATGATGAATTAATTGTTGGTTCAATAACTGTTAATCCAAGATCTACTGGTCTTTGCCCAGAATTTTCATATGAATGGGTAGAAGCTGAATTTGATACAATGGCTACTCGTATGGCAGACCCATTTGTTATTCCTGAAGAAACAAAAAAAGAACTTCACGAAATTTTCAAATATTGGAAAGGCAAAACAACTTCAGAATATGCTGATTCATTAATGAGCCAAGAAGCTAAAGATTGTATATCTAATGGTATCTTTACTGTAGGAAACTATTTCTTTGGTGGTGTAGGACATGTTAATGTTGATTATGCAAAAATCATAAAAAAAGGATTTAGAGGCGTAATCGAAGAAACTGTTAAGGCTATGAACGAAATGGATCAAACTGCTCCAGAAGCAATCCAAAAAATGCAATTCTATAAAGCAGTAATTATTTCTTATAATGCTGCAATTAACTTTGCACACAGATACGCAAAGAAAGCTGAAGAACTTGCAAGCCGTGAAATTAATCCAACAAGAAAACAAGAACTTTTAAGAATAGCTGAAAACTGTAAGAGAGTTCCAGAATATGGTGCAAGAGACTTTTGGGAAGCTTGTCAAGCATTCTGGTTTGTACAAATAATGGTACAAATTGAATCTAATGGACACTCAATTTCTCCAGGAAGATTTGATCAATATATGTATCCATCATATAAGAATGATCAAACTATAACTAAAGAATTTGCTCAAGAATTAGTTGACTGTATTTGGGTTAAATTAAATGATATTAATAAAACACGTGATGAAGTATCTGCTCAAGCATTCGCGGGATATGCAGTATTCCAAAATCTATGTGTTGGTGGACAAGATGAATATGGTGTTGACGCTACTAACGATATTTCATATATGTGTATGGAAGCTGTTGCTCACGTTGCATTACCAGCTCCTTCATTCTCAGTAAGAGTTCATCAAAATTCACCATATGAATTTTTATTAAGAGCATGTGAAGTTTCAAGACTTGGTTATGGTGTTCCAGCATTCTATAATGATGAAGTTATAATTCTAAACTTAGTATCAAGAGGAGTAAAACTTGAAGATGCTAGAGATTATTCTATAATCGGTTGCGTTGAACCTCAAGCAGGTCACAGAACTGAAGGATGGCATGATGCTGCATTCTTTAACATTGCAAAAGTTCTTGAAATAACTCTTAACAATGGTAGATGTAATGGAAAACAACTTGGACCTAAAACTGGTGAACTTACTGAGATGAAATCTATCGATGATATATTTGATGCATATCAAAAACAAATGGAATATTTTGTAAGATATCTAGCTGAAGCTGATAACTGTGTTGACTATGCGCACGCTTCAAGAGGAAATCTTCCATTTATGTCAGCAATGGTTGACGATTGTATTAAGAGAGGTAAATCTGCACAATCTGGTGGAGCTATTTACAACTTTACTGGACCTCAAGCATTTGGTGTTGCAGATTCTGGAGACTCTTTCTATGCAATTTATAAGAATGTATTTGAAGATAAGAAAATCTCTCTTGCTGAATTAAAAGAAGCTCTAGAAGAAAACTTTGGATTCACAGACTCTATAATGCCAGGATGTGGATGCAATACTCAAACTGTTTCTGCTAAGGTTGGAGAAATGAATGAAGCAGAAATCTACGATGCAGTTAAGAAGATTTTAGCTTCTACTGGATCAATAAATGTAGATGAACTTGAAAATAAATTAACTGGAGAGTATTTACAACCTAATACATGTGGATGTAACGGCCAAGAAACAACAGGTAGATTTAGAACTATTCAAAAAATTCTTGATAACACAGAAAGCTTTGGTAATGATAATGAACTTTGCGATACATTTGCTATTAGAGCATCAAAGATTTATTGTGATGAAGTTGATAAATATGTAAATCCTAGAGGAGGATGTTTCCAAGCTGGTATCTATCCAGTATCTGCCAACGTATTATTTGGTAAAGATGTAGGAGCACTTCCAGACGGTAGAGTTGCTCACGCACCACTTGCTGACGGCGTAAGCCCAAGACAAGGAAAGGATGCTAATGGTCCAACAGCTGCTGCAAACTCTGTAGCTAAGTTACCTCATTTCCAAGCATCAAATGGTACACTTTATAATCAAAAATTCTCTCCAAAAGCAGTTGAAGGAGAAAAAGGATTAAAGAACTTTGTTTCTATTATTAAATCTTATTTTGATCAAAAGGGAGCTCACGTTCAATTTAATGTAGTTGATAGACAAACTTTAATTGAAGCACAAAAGAATCCTCAAGATCATAAAGACTTACTTGTTCGTGTAGCTGGATATTCCGCTCACTTCGTAACATTAGCTAAAGAAGTTCAAGATGATATCATCAACAGAACAGAACATATGATGTAATAGAGATGAAATTATAGAATAAAAACACGCTATGTAAAGTGGAGGTGACTATGGATTCTATAAATTATAATGAAAAGGGCGTCGTATTTGATATTCAAAGGTATTCTATTAATGACGGTCCTGGTATTAGAACCATAGTATTCTTAAAAGGTTGTCCCTTGAGATGTATTTGGTGTTCAAACCCAGAGTCGCAAAGAAAAGAAAAGGAATTAATGTTTAGAAAAATTCTTTGCATACACTGTGGTTTATGTATAAAAGCATGCAAACAAGGTGCACTTGATACTTCAAATCCTAATTTTGTAGATAGAAGTAAATGCATAATGTGCGGAGAGTGCGCCAATGTTTGTCCATCTAGTGCTTTAGAAGTAAAAGGTAAATTGATGACGGTATCTGAAGTAATAGAAGAACTAAAAAAAGATGAGAAATATTATTTTAGTTCTAATGGTGGTATTACACTTTCAGGTGGCGAAACCTTAATGCAACCTGAATTTGCAAAAGAATTATTTAGAGCTTGTAAGGCCAGAGGTTGGCATACTGCATTAGAGACCGAAGGATATGCAACAGAAGAAGCTATAAATAAGGTTATACCACATGTTGATTTAGTACTATTAGATATTAAGACAAATAATGATGAAATCCACAAGAAAGTTACTGGAGTAAGTAATAAATTAATAAAGAAAAATGCAAGTATTATACAAAATATATCAGAGACGATTATAAGGGTGCCTACAATCCCTGGAGTAAATGCTGATGAAAAAGAGTTTAGTGATATTGTAAAATTTGTAAAGACTCTCCCAAATGTTAAAGAGCTTCATATTTTGCCTTATCACAACTATGGAGAAGGTAAATATTATTTATTAGGTAGGGATTATGAATTATCTAATCTTAAAAAATTAGATGACAAATATGTAGATAAATTAAAGACTTTTGTAGAATCTAATGGATTAGTATGCCAAGTTGGAGGCTAAGGAGAAATTATGGATAAAGAATTATTAGAAAAAATAATGGGACAAGTTTCTAGCGAATTAGGAATGGATAAAAAAGAAGCTGGAGAATGCTGTTCTAGTACATGTAAAAAATCAGTAGATGTTACAGAATTTGTTGGAACATCAATAGGAGATACTATCGGTCTTGTTATAGCAAGCGTGGATCCAATATTAGTTGAAAAAATGAATTTAGGAAAATTTAAATCAATTGGTATCATTGGATCAAGAACAGGAGCAGGTCCACAAATAATGGCAGTAGATGATGCTGTAAAAGCTACTAATACTGAAGTTATAACAGTAGAACTTCCAAGAGATACTAAGGGAGGAGCAGGACATGGAAGCTTAATATATATAGGAGCTGAAGATGTTTCTGATGCAAGACGTGCCGTTGAAATTGCACTAGATGTTCTTCCAAAATATTTTGGAGATGTTTACGGAAATGATGCAGGACACCTTGAATTTCAATACACAGCAAGAGCAAGTTATTGCCTAGAAAAAGCTTTTGGAACACCACTAGGAAAAAGTTTTGGTATGGTAATAGGTGCTCCTGCAGTAATAGGAACAGTTTTAGCAGATGTTGCAGTTAAAGCAGCTAACGTAGAAGTTGTGGGATATTCTTCACCTGCACAAGGCACAAGTTTCTCAAACGAAGTTATACTTTCCTTTACAGGAGATTCTGGTGCAGTTCGTCAAGCAGTTAAAGCAGCGATTGAAGTTGGTAAGAAGTTACTTGGATCTTTGGGAGATGAACCAAAGTCAACTACAAGTCCTTACATTTAACATAAAAGTATATAAATTAGTATAAAAAATTTAGGAGGTATATTATGAATTCAGACGCATTAGGAATGGTTGAAACAAAAGGTTTAGTAGGAGCAATTGAAGCAGCAGATGCTATGGTTAAAGCAGCTAATGTAACATTAGTAGGATATGAAAAAATAGGATCTGGACTTGTAACTGTTATGGTTAGAGGAGATGTAGGAGCAGTTAAGGCAGCTACAGATGCAGGTGCAGCTTCAGCTAGAGCTGTTGGAGAAGTTGTATCTATTCATGTAATACCAAGGCCACATACTGATACTGAAAAAATTATTCCTCATTTTGATAAATAATATAAAGCCATAAACTATTTAGAAAAGTTAAAATACATTTTGTATTTTAACTTTTCTATTAAAAAAAGGTGATTAAATGAATATAAGTAAAGAAGAATTTGAAGAAATTATAAAACTTGCTATACTTCAAATTTCTAAAAATAAAAGAATTAATTTTATATTCTCAAAACCCTGGAACAATAAATATTATTTTGCTCTTGATATAATTAAAAATTTAAAAATCAATGCTAATTGTATCATTAGTAATGAATTAAGTGATTATCATAAAAATATAATATCCAATTATTTAATATGGAATGAAGTAATCAATCTAAATGATGATAATTTAGATTTAATTTCTGAGAATGATACATTTTTTTTAGATATTAAATTAAAGAATATAATCAATGTAATTTTATTTGATGAAGAAGAATATGAATCTAGATTAGTTATGAAACTTTTCGAAAAGGGAAATTCTGTCTACTTATGGAAAGAAACTGTTAAGAAAGTAACAGGCAAGGAACCTAAAAATTATATTAATAAATTGTTAGGATATTATGATGAAATTTTGAGCTATGGAGTCAAAATTGTTGATATAGAGGAAGTGAATAAGTATGAATAGAGCACTAGGTCTGATAGAGGTAATAGGTCTTACAAATGCAATAATAGTTGCTGATACAATGTTAAAGGCAGCTAATGTACAAATGGAAAATGTAGAAATTACAAAAGGTATGGGATTTGTTACTGTAAAAATTTCAGGAGATGTAGGAGCAGTTAAAGCTGCAATCGATTCTGGAAAAAGTTTGGCTATTTCATTCGATAAATTTGTTTCATCAAAAGTAATTCCAAGACCAGCTAAAGGGCTTGACAGTGTATTTGATTTAGATAAAGAAAATAGAAAAGATAATAAATCCAAAGAAATAAAAGATAATAAGTCTAAGGAAGTAAAAGAAAATAGTCCAAAGGTATCAGATAAGGAAACAAAAAATGCTGAAACTAAAGTTGAAACTAAAGAAGCTAAAGTTGAAACTAAAGAAGCTAAAGAAGAAACTAAAGTAGTTGAAAAAGATAAAATAAGCACTAAAGAAGCAAAAACAAAAACTGATAATGCAAAATTAAAGGTAAAAAAATCTCAAACAGAAGATAAAATTGATAAAAATCCTAAAGTAAGTGAGTAGTGATAGTATGTTTATTGCAAAAGTTGTAGGTAATGTAGTAGCGACGAGAAAAAATGACACATTAGTTGGCTATAAGCTTATGATTATACAACCTATTAATGCAAATGGAGAAGAGTATAAAAATGAATCTGTTGCTGCAGATTATGTAGGAGCAGGTATTGGAGAACTTGTACTTGTAGGGGCGGGTTCTTCGGTTCGTGTTGAAAATCAAAGAAAAGATTCAGTAATAGATTTAGCAATAATAGGTATAATAGATGAATTAATTGTGTGAGGTGAAATATGAGTAAAAGATCAGTTTTTGATACTGTTTGTGATGCTATAGATGCATCAAAATCAGCTTTAAAATTATATAAAGAGCTTGGAATTTCAAATAGAGAAGAAATAATAAAAGCTTTGAGAGAAGAACTTTTAAATCATGTTGAAGAACTTGCACAAAAAAGTTATGAAGAAACTTGCATGGGATGTATTGATTCTAAAATTCAAAAAATAAAATTGAGTATTGAGAGAACTCCTGGTACTGAAGATTTGATTTCAGAAGTTTTGACTAAAGATAAAGTAATGACGCTTTATGAATACTCAGCATTTGGTATTGCGTGTGCAATAATGCCAAGTACTAATCCGATAGCAACAGTAATTAATAATACAATAGGATTATTAGCTGCTGGAAATTCTGTAATATTGTGTCCACATCCAAGAGCTATTGAGGTTACTAAGTATTTAACAGATATTATTGCAAGCGCAATTTTAAAAACATGTGGGATAGATAATTTAGTAACAACATTATCAGAAGTTAGTATAAAAAGTATACAAGAAATCATGTATCATCCAGATGTAAATTTACTTGTAGTAACAGGTGGAAGCGAAATTGCTAGAACGGCAAATAAGTGTGATAAAAAAGTCATTTCTGGTGGAGCAGCAAACCCAACTTTTATTGTTGATGAGACAGCTGATATAGATAAAGCTGCGAATTGTATCGTAAAAGGTGCAAGTTTTGATAATAATATATTATGTGTAACAGAAAAGAATATAGTCATTGTCGAAACTATATATGAAAAATTTAAAGAAGCACTTGAAAAAGAAAAAGTATTTTACATAGATACTTTTGAAGATATGTTAAAACTTTCAAAAGTTTTATTAACAGAAGATTTAAAACCAAATAAATTCTTAGGTGGAAAAAGTGTTAAAGAGATTTTAGATTTTTCAGGAATAAATTATAGTGGAGACTATAAATTAATAGCTGTTGATGTACCAAAAATACATCCATTTGCAATAGAAGAATTACTAATGCCTGTAATTTCAGTAATTAAAGCAAAAGATTTTGATGAAGCATTAGAATTTTCACTATGTCTTGAACAAGGACTTCGTCATACAGCTGGAATTCATTCAAATAGTATTGAAAGATTAAATATTGCAGCTAAGACAATGCAGACATCAATTTTTATAAAAAATGGTTGTTCTCTAGATGGTATAGGTTTTTCGGAAGGAAATCCTGTAAGTTTTACAATAGCTAATAGAACAGGGGAAGGATCTACAAGTGCCAGAAATTTTGCACGTAGAAGAAGATGTGCTTTAATAGACGCTTTTTCAATAAGGTGATAAAATGAAAATTTTAAAAAATGGAACAGAAATTGTGTTTGAAGCAAATGCTTTAAGTAAATTGGAAAAATTTGAGAATAAGAAAATCTTAATAATGACAGACTCATTTATTTCAAATAGTGTTCTAATGAATAAATTATTAAAAAATATTAATAAAAATAATAAGATAATAATATTTGATAAAGTAATGCCAGATCCTACTTTAGAACTTGTAGGAAAGGCACTCTCAATTTATATAAAAGAAGGAATTGATATACTAATAGGATTTGGGGGAGGTTCCTCCATAGATGCAGCAAAGGGCGTTATATACTTCGCAAGTGAAATATTAGAAAAAGATATATATTTTATCGCAATTCCTACAACAAGCGGAACAGGATCTGAAGTTACAAGTGTGGCTGTGATTAAAGATACTCAAACACATATAAAACATCTTTTGCAATCAGATAATATGTTACCTGATTTAGCAATATTAGATGAAAGTCTTTTGAGAGAACTTCCAAAAAAAATAATTGCTAATACAGGAGTAGATGTGCTAACTCATGCATTAGAAGCATATGTTGGAACTAAAAGAAGTGCATTTTCTGATGCACTTGCCGAAAAAGCAGGAGAGTCAGTTGTTAAGTATTTATTCAGAAGTTATTCAAACCCAAGAGATGTTGAAGCAAAAGAAGAAATGCATATGGCATCTATGATGGCTGGGATGGCTTTTGAAGCAGCAGGACTTGGAGTAAATCATGCAATAGCACATCAAATTGGGGCATTGTTTGGTATACCTCATGGTCTATGTAATGGTTTAATATTAAACAATGTAATAAGTTTTAATTCAAAAGATGAAAAATTAAAGAAAAGATATGCATGTTATGCAAGAAAAATAGGAGTTTCAAGTTCTAATAGCGATGAAGATGCATTTAATGCTTTAAAAAAATTTATTAATGCATTGCAAAGAATAATGGATATGCCAAAAAAAATTAGTGGGTGTAATGTATCTAAAGAAAAGGTATTAGCTGAATTAAATACACTTGCAGAAAATGCATTAAAAGATAATTGCATGAAAACAGCACCCAAATCAATAGAAAAGGAAGAAATAAAAAAGATAATTGAAAACGTATATTAGTTAGTATAGACTTATTATTAATAATTTGTATACGGGGGGATCATTGTGTACATTAATAAAGAGAATATACCTAATATTAAAATTAATGAAAAATATACAAATGGAATAGATGGAATTGATATTTACTCAATATTTGGAAGGGAATATTTGGAGCAAATACAAAAAGTTATTTCAGATGTAACAGGGCTTGCATTTGTAACAATAGATTATAAGGGAGAACCTTTAACTGAAATGACAAACTTCTCTAGGAGATGTCAACATATAAGAAAAAATGCAATGCATAAAAAGATTTGTGAATTATCTGATGCATCAGGAGCTATAAGGGCCGCTGTTTCAAAAAAAACATCAATTTATTTTTGCCCTTTTAATTTATTAGAAGTTGCCATACCTATAATAATTAATGACAAATATTTAGGAGCTTTTATAGGTGGACAAGCAATTTGCGAAGATCCACCTGAAAAAGTGATTAGAATGAAGGACCAACTCTTATTAGAAGATATTGATTATAGTGATATAGATTTTAGTTCTGATGATGTCCATGCAAAAAAATATACATTTAAGGAATTTGAATCTACTGTTAAGTTAATTGAACTTATAATTTCTGAAATAATAAAAAAGGAATTAATATCGAGTTATCACGAAAATAAAAATAAAAATAAAATCAAAGCCTTGGAAGAGAAGGTTTTAGAACTTGAAGAAAAGAATTTCAAGTTAAAAACTAAATTATCTTCTTTTAGTAATAGTGTAAACACTTTATTTTTAAATAATATGATGGAGTCGCTGTCAAATCTTGCATTAATAGAAGAAGCACATAATACAAGTGAGTATAGTGAGCATTTAAGAAAATTTATTATTGAATCTATTGATGTTGAATCAAACTCAGCTAATTATGTTAAAAAGACCTTACTAGAGTATTTTATGATGAAAAAAATTCAGTATAAAGATAGGTTTCAATATGAGATTAATATTGATGATGACTCTAAGGAGATGATAATGCCACTTAAAGTATTAATTGCATATGTAGTGGTAATGTGCTTTTTAGGTTTAAGTTTTAATGAGGGAATTTATAATATAAAAGTAAATTTTAAAAAGAAAGAGGACTTTTATATTGTGGTCATTGATGATAATGGTCCAGGAATTACAAGTGAATCATTAGAAAAACTTAAAGCTAATCAAGCAATTAGTGATGAAATAGAAAATGTGTTTGGTTATATTAGCCAATTAGAAGAAGATATTAAGAAAATTTTTGGTGGAGAACCAGAAATAAAGATAGAAGAAAAAAATAAAAATACCAAAATATCCATCAAATATCACGTAAAAAGCTAAGGTGATTAAATGTACAATGTTTTGTTAGTTAGTAATCAAAACCTAATTAGGACTGCAATAAAAAAAACTATAGAAAAAAACAGTAAATTTAATGTCGTAGCAGAAGCAGACACACCTAAAGAGGCGTTTAGTGTAATTGATAGAGGAGATGTAAATATTGTCTTTTCTGATTATATAATGCCAAATATGAGTGGTCTTGATTTTATCAATAAAATAGAGAAAGAATATAATGATATAAAAGTTTTTTTATTAGCATTTCCTACAGAATTATTTTCAAGAGAAAACAGAAGCATTAATTTAAATCACATTATTTTAAAGCCAATTACATACGATAAGGTAAATGAAAAATTAAAAATATTTGAAAAGAGTCTAGGTAAAAACAATGAGAGTGATTATGGATCAGAGTTTATATTGGAGATGCAAAAATCCATAAACTTAGACAATTTCCTTGAAGTTTACAAGTATTTTGCAGATTATGTAGAAAGATTTAATTTCAAGGATAAAAATTTAGAATATAAGAATCATTTAAATCTAGAGTTGAGAGGTATTGCTGAAAAAATTATTTATTTGAATAATTTTATTGAAGATGTAAAAATTTTAGATACAAAATTAGAACTTAATAATCTAATAATTTCAGATATTAAACTTTGTCAAAATTGGATTTTTAAAGTTGTGGAATATTACTTTAAAAGAAAAAGTATAACAAAATACCCGATTTTGAAAGATGTTTTAAGTTATATTGATAACAATATAGATAAAAATATTTCTCTAAGTGATGTTGTAAAAGGATGTAATATTTCGCAAGGATATTTGAGTAGACTTTTTAAAAGTGAATATAGTATGACTGTTGTAAATTTTATTCATTTAAAGAAAGTCAATTTCGCAAAAGAATTAATTCTAGTTAAAAATCAAAGTGTATCAGATGTTGCTTTTAATTTAGGATATAACGAGAGTGGATATTTTAGTAAAATTTTTAAGAAGTATGAAAAAGTTACCGTAGAACAGTTTAGAAAAACTAGGTGAAGTAAATGAATAAATTTATTATTACATCTGAATCTGTAACAGAAGGACATCCTGATAAAGTATGTGATTTAGTTTCGGACTCAATATTAGATGAATATTTAAAAAAAGATAGTAATTCTAGGGTTGCAATTGAAAGCATGATTTCAAATAATCTCTTATTGTTAGCAGGAGAAGTTACATCTAAAGCAAAAGTAGATGTAGAAAAAGTAGCTATAGATACTATTAAAGAAATAGGATATTCAAACGATGAATCTGGATTTGATGTAGATAAAGCTATTGTAATAACAAATATAGATGAGCAATCAAAAGATATTGCAATGGGAGTAAATAGAGAAAAAATATGTGCAGGAGATCAAGGACTTGTCTTTGGATATGCAACAAGAGAAAGTAATTCTTATCTTCCGTTATCTTGCGAACTATCGCATAAGTTGGCAAAAAGATTGTCAGTTGTTAGAAAAGAAGGTATCGTAGACGGATTATTTCCAGATGGAAAATCACAAGTTAGTATAGTTTATGAGAATAATAAACCATCATATGTTAAGTCTATTGTACTTGCGGCTCATCATAAAGAAAGTAAAGATATTGCAACATTAAGATATGAATTAATCAAAGAAGTAATATTTAAGGAGATAGATAATTCACTGTTAAAAAAAGATACTTCAATTCATATTAATGCAACTGGAAAATTTACAATTGGTGGTCCGAGAGCAGATGTTGGACTAACAGGAAGAAAAATAATTGTAGATACATATGGTGGATTAGGACGACACGGTGGAGGAGCTTACTCAGGTAAGGACCCTTCAAAGGCAGATAGGTCGGCTTCTTACATGGCAAGATATGTAGCAAAAAATGTTGTAGCAGCAAATTTGTGTGATAGGTGTGAAGTTCAACTTGCTTATGTAATAGGTAAGGAAAATCCAGAAAGTATCTATATAAATACTTTTGGCACAGAAAAATATGACTTAAAAAAGATATATGATGTTGTAAATAGTGTTTTTGATTTTAGTATTGATTCAATAATTAAAAACTTAAGATTACAAAGACCAATATACAAAAAAACTGCAGCATATGGTCATTTTGGAAGAGAAGAAAGTGAGTTTACATGGGAGAAAATTGATAAAAAAGATGAAATAAAAAATTTAATAGGGTAGGTGTACTATGAACATTTTAACATTACTTGCAGGATTTGCTGGAGGATTTTTTGGCGCAGCCTACGGTTCAATACCAGCTTTTATTTTAACTGGTGTATTTGCTTTAATAGGCTCAGTATTAACACTTGCAGGTGTAACTGATTTTACTGTAGGTAATATTGCTTTTGGACCATTCTTTGGGCCTCATGTTTCATTTGCAGCAGGAGCTGCAGCGGCAACTTATGCAGCAAATAAAGCTAAAAAGTTAGATGATGCACAAAATGTTTTGGCGGCTTTGTTTGGACTTAATGATATTAATACATTATTAGTTGGTGGACTATATGGATTAGTAGGTATAATTTGTTTTACATTAATTACTAAACAAACAGCATTTGTAACTGATTATCCTGCATTTTGCGTATGTGTTGTATTATTCTTAAATAGAATAATTTTAGGTAAAACTTCTCTTATAGGAACATTAAAAGAAGGAGAAAAAAGAGAAATTTTACCACAGCAAGATGCAATAATGAATGGATCAGTAGGATTATTATTTGGGCTTGGGATTGCAATTCTTGGAAAACTTTTAATGGATGCAGGAGTATCTAAAGAATCAATGGGAATTTATCCTGTATTTACTTTCGGATTTTCAGCAATTTCTCTAGCATTTTTACAAATGGGATTTAGTGTACCAATAACACATCACATTACCTATCCAGCTGCAACAGTATTTGTAATGACAGGAAATGTTTATCTTGCAGCTTTGACAGGATTAATTAATGCATTACTTTGGGTAATGGCAGGAAAAATATTTAATTCACATTGCGATACATATATTGACCCACCAGCTATTGTTATAGCAGTCAGTATGTTTGTAATAAATTTAATATTTTAGAAAATAGAGAAGAGGAAATAATATGCTTGATGATAATGAACTTATAGCAAAAGTTTCAAATGAAGTTTTTAAAAGAATTAATAGTATAACTAACCATAAAATTGTTGTTGGAGTATCTAATAGACATGTACATCTTTCAAAGGAAGATTTAGAAAGTTTATTTGGAAAAGGTTATGAACTTACCGTTAAATCAAAATTAAAACAACCTGGACAGTTTGCAGCAGAGGAATGTGTTACAATTCGTGGACCAAAAGGTGAATTTAAAAAGGTAAGAATACTTGGACCAGTTAGAAGTAAATCTCAAGTAGAAATTTCTCTTACAGATTCCTTTAAATTGGGTGTTAAAGCCCCAATCAAAGAGTCGGGCAAACTTGAAGGTACACCAGGTATAGAACTTATTGGTCCTTGTGGAAAAGTTAATATGCCAAATGGTACTATAATCGCATTAAGACATATCCATATGACACCAGAAGATGCTAAGTTTATGGAAGTGAATGATGGTGATTTTGTAGATGTACAGTTTTTTGGAGAAAGAAAAGCTATAATGGGAAATGTTTTAATAAGAGTTAGTGATAAATATAAATTAGAAATGCATTTAGATACAGATGAAGCTAATGCAGTTGGTATTAAGAATAATGATTTTGTTGTTCTAAGAAAGTTTGTTGGGTGAAAATTTGATTAGCAATAAAGAGGTATTAAAACTTTCAAAATTAATTAAAGACGATAATTTTGTTGATTATAAAAATAGTGAACTTAAGGTTGGAGTTGATCTTGGAACGGCTAATATTGTTTTAGTTGTTGTTGATGAAAAAAACAGAGTCATAGCAGGTGCTATGAAGTCTGCTAAAGTTGTTAGAGATGGCATTGTAGTTGATTATATTGGTGCAATAAATATAGTTAAAGATTTAAAAAGAAAACTAGAAGATAAATTAGAAAAAGAGCTTATATATGCAAGCTGTGCAATACCACCTGGGATTGATCCAAGAAGTACTAAAGCTATAGCAAATGTAGTTGAATCTTGTGATTTTATAGTCACAAATATTGTTGATGAACCAACGGCAGCAGCTGAGACTTTAAAAATAAAAGATGGAGCAATAGTAGATTTAGGTGGAGGAACAACAGGAATTAGTTTACTAAAAAATGGTGAAGTAATTGGGACTTGGGATGAACCCACTGGTGGTCATCATATGAATCTAACTATTGCAGGATATTATAATATTGATTTATCTAAAGCAGAAGAATTAAAAATAAACTCTAATAATAAAGATATTTTTACAATTATAAAACCTGTATTAGAAAAAATGGCAAGTATAGTAAAAAATTATTTAGACGGAAAAGAAGTTGATGCGATATATCTCGTAGGTGGGGCATCAAACTTTGATGGCATTGAAGACTTATTTGAAAAAATAACAGGTATCAAAACATTTAGAAGTAAAGAGGCTTTATTAGTTACACCACTCGGTATAGCTAAGAGTTGTTTAGGAGGAAAAAATGGACAATAATATGATTGAAGATATTATAAGACAAGTCATAGATGATTTATCAAAAGAAAAAATTATAATAAAACAAAGCAATAATACTAGTAATTATGGTGTTTTTGATAATATGAGCGATGCAATTGATGCGGCAGATATTGCACAAAAAAAATTATATGAACTTTCAATTGATGAACGAGATAGATTTGCTAATGTAATTAGAGAAACAATATTAAAAGAAGATAATTTGAATTTAATGTCATTAATGGCAGTTGAAGAAACAGCTATTGGTAGAGTTAGTGATAAAAAAATAAAAAATAAAGTTGCAGCTTTAAAAACTCCTGGTAAAGAAGATTTAAAAACAAATGCTATCTCTGGTTCAAATGGATTAATGATTGAAGAATATTGTCCATTTGGAGTAATTGGCTCAATTACACCTACAACAAATCCAACTGAAACAATAATATCAAATTCAATTTCGATGATAGTTGGAGGTAATTCAGTTGTATTTTCACCACACCCTCGTGCTAAGAAAACATCAATATTATTAATTCAAATGTTAAATAAAGCATTAGTAGAAAGTGGCGCACCAGCTAATTTAATAACAATGGTAAAAGAACCATCAATTGAAGCTACTAATGAAATGATGAAAAATCCAAAAGTTAGATTACTTGTAGCTACTGGCGGACCTGGAATTGTAAAAACGGTACTATCATCAGGCAAGAAGGCTATTGGAGCAGGAGCAGGTAATCCGCCAGTAGTAGTTGATGAAACAGCAGAGATAGAAAAAGCTGCTAAAGACATAGTAGATGGATCAAGCTTTGATAACAATGTACCATGTATTGCTGAAAAAGAAGTTTTTGTTGTGGAATCAAAAGCGGATGAATTGATTTATCATATGCAAAACTACGGAGCATATTTGCTAATTAATGACTTAGATATAGAAAAGCTTGATAAACTAGTTAGCCAAGAAAATGGAAAGCCAAAGACAGAATTTGTCGGAAAAGATGCAAAATACATTTTGGAAAAAATAGGTATAAATGTTTCAGATGATATTAAATTAATCATATTTAAGACTCATAAAAATCATCATTTAGTTACAGAAGAAATGATGATGCCAATTCTACCAGTTGTACCTGTACCTAATGTTGATGAAGCGATAAAATGCGCTCATGTAGCAGAACATGGAAATAGACATACAGCAATAATGCATTCTAAAAATGTAGATAAGCTTTCAAAAATGGCAAAATTATTAGAATGTACAATATTTGTTAAAAATGCACCATCTTATTCTGGTATAGGTGTTGGTGGTGAAGGTTCAACAACATTTACCATTGCTGGACCTACTGGAGAAGGAATTACAAGTGCAAAGAGTTTCTGTAGAATTAGAAGATGTGTTATAAAAGACTCTTTCAATATTAGATAAAAACTACTTTTATATTAAATAATAATAGGATAGATATTTTTGTGTATCAACCTAATCCTTATAAAAAAGGTGAGGGTTGATATATTTTTATTTTAATCCATAACCCTTTAGATTTTGTCTCATCTTTCTGTATTCGATAATAGGTTTATCTCCCTCTATTAAATTTTCCTTTGACTTTAAACTTGAAGCCTTAGGTCTCTGTGTTTCTACGACTCTTTTGTCCTGTCTTTCAATTATAAAGTTTGCAATTTTTCCAAAAAAACCAATGAATTTATCAACTAATTTTATTCCCGTTATTTTGTTGTAGAATCTAAGATATAGTATTGTATTTTCATCATCAACAGGTACGAAAAATATTAAAACTTTTATTTTATCAGTAATATTATTCATCCAAATATTTGGAAATTTAAACTTTAAATAAGTAGATCTAATTTCACTTTCATTTGGACCATGGCGTTCTTGTCCATTGTCTACTTCGTTATTTGCACTTGTAAGTATTGTCTTTTCTTTATCTGAAACAATAACCTTTGGACCATTTACAAGAGTTTTGCCACCTGCTCCAATTGTGTTGTGATGAACAAAGGGAAGGTGAACAACATCTAATTGATTTTCAATTGCTCTTGAATAATGAGTTTTCCACCAATCTTTAAATTCAGAAAAAACAAAGGATTTATCAATTTCATTGTGGAAGGGAATCTCATCTGTTTCAACTTCATCATCTCCATTCCAAATGTAAATAATTCCATGTCTTTCCTTAACTTTAAAGAATTTAACATTATATCTTTCTAAGTCGCCCTGATTATTTATTCCATTAGCAGGGATAAATTGACATTCTCCATTTTTATTAAATTCTAATCCGTGAAATGGACACTGAATATTACAATTATCTAAAACTTTTCCCTTAGACAAAGCTGCTCCTCTGTGTGAGCACATATCGAATAAACATGCGACCTTATTATTTTTATCTCTAAAAAATACAAGATCCATATTTAATCTTTTAACTCCTATTAATTCATTCTTCTTTAATTCACTAGAAGAAAGCACTGCGTACCACTCATTTTTTATCATAATAATCTCCTTAAATATACCTATAATTTTTATACCCTATTATAAAAATAATAAAATATATGATACAATTATTAAATTGGGGGAAGATATGGATTTAAATTTAACTTTTATTATTTTAGGATGTGTTATCCCAGGTCTAATGACGGGAGTAGGGGCTATTCCAATATTTTTTACAAAGAATGTAAATCAAAAAGCATTAGACATTATGCTTGCAGCAGCGGCAGGAGTAATGCTTGCAGCAACTTGCTTTTCACTTATTATTCCAAGTCTTGAAGAGGCAAATGGAGAAATAAGTGGCATACTTTTAACAGCACTTGGAATTTTTTGTGGTGCACTTATGCTTGATTTAATTGACAAATATGCACCACATGAGCATTTAATTGACAATAGACATGAAGGTGTCAATACAAAAAGTCTTGCGAGAATTTGGCTATTTGTAATTGCAATTGCAATTCACAACTTTCCAGAAGGACTTGCAACGGGAGTTGGATTTGGAGGAGAAACAGCCTCTAATGGTGTGTCCATAGCAGTGGGTATAAGTTTACAAAATATGCCTGAGGGTTTGGCAGTTGCTCTTGCACTTGTGCGTGAGGGTTACACTAGAAAGAAGGCCTTTTTAGTTGCACTTTTAACGGGTCTTGTTGAACCAATAGGAGCTTTTCTAGGAGTTTTCTTGGTATCTATGTTTTCTGCAATTCTTGGATTTATCCTTGCCCTTGCAGGAGGAGCAATGCTATTTGTAATAAGTGATGAAATAATTCCAGAAACTCATTCAAATGGATATGAGAGAGAGGCAACTTATGGAGTTGTGCTTGGATTTATTTTGATGATGCTTTTAGATACTTTATTATAAAAAAAGACTGATTTGTTCAGTCTTGAACCTGTAGACAAACCCACTATAACGCTCACCGGATTTCGCTTTCTACTAATTCTAATTCTTAACTCGCTGAAAAACGCAAACTCGCTTACGCTCAAACAGTGCGTTTTTCGGACGCTCATTTTCGAATTGAATTAGTACAGAAAGCTCAATATGGTTTGCTTTTATAGTAGGTTTTTACTTTGTCAACATTCTGGAGACTGATTTATTCAGTCTTTTTTTAGTATTATTAATTCTCATATTTTAAAAATTTGTTTGATAAAATCAGTGATATTATTATTTCAAAAACACCAAAGATTAATAAAGTTAATAAATCAGCAGAGTTAATATATTCCCAATTATTAGAACAAAGAGACAAAAAACTAAGTCCAATTGTTTTAGATAAAATTGGAATAAGATTTTGAGCTGAGGAACTAAATCCAAATATAGAAAGAATTACAGATATAAGAACAACAACTCCCAATGATTTAAATTTTATTGATATTGCATTTAAGATTAAAATTATAGGTATTGATAGGACTATACTTAACAAAATATAATAAAAGAATATAGTAAAATCAATACTACTAAATTTACATATAAATTTTCCACCAACATAAAATAGTAATAGAAAATAAATTTGTGTTATCAATATAATTACAAGAGATATAATAACTTTACTAATTACAAAATTAATATTTTTAATAGGACTCATCCTAATATTTTTTAAACCTGCTTTGTGTTCAACTTGCCATAAAGTTGCAACGATTATAGAAATAACGGGAATTATAAAAAATGAAAAGTAGAATAAAGACACTTGAGTCCACAAGCTTTTCCATTCGCTTGTCAAAACTTCTTTATTTCCCAAATAATTTATAACACCAAAGGCATTGGCAAGAAGAGGCACAATTAATACAGCGATAATTATATTTAAAAGTTTTATTTTTTTAAGTTCAAGTCTTAACATATTTCCTCCAGTTTAAAAATCTTTTTTTAAGTTAAATTTTTTCATATTTTTTATATATGTGATTCCAATTATGCACAAAATAAATGTAATGGAAAAAGTTAAATACTGTTGTGGATTCATTAATTTTATAAATTTATCATTTTCTCTTATAAAAGAAATATTTATTAATGTGCATTGCCATGCAAAGGGATTAATAAAACAAAGTATTTTTGATGTTAGCATACAAATTATTCCACTTAATGCACCAACTATTGAGAAAAATGAAGTAAAATAAATGGAAGTAACCTTCATTTCCATAATAGTAAAGATTAAAATTGTAAATATATTTATAAATAAAATGCTAAAAAATATTAATAGAAATCTAGATACTAAATCAAAATTTATATTAAAATAAGTTGACTTAGCTGCAATTATTAAAATTAAAATAAACTCTAAGATTAAAGTTAAAATTAATTTCTTTGAGATTAATTTAATTTTATTAAAAAGAATTTTATTTATATTTTCACCACTTATCAGTTGAATCTTCCACATATTATTTTTATCCTCAATTTCAATGGTTCTTTTTACAATTGAAGATAATATAATTGGATTAAAAACTGTTGAGAAAATAAGATAGCTATCTATTAGTGAATAAACAGGAAGCTTATCATTAATAAATGATTTATCAAATCCCATAAATAAAACTATAAAAATATGAGCAAAAAACATTAATAAAAACAATATATTTATTTTTAAATGCTTAAATTTTATAGATTCAATATTTTTCATTACTGCCTCCATTAGTTTCTTTAATAAATAATTTTTCTAAACTTTCCTTTTCTTCAGTTATTCTATAAATATCAACTTTTTCATTTAGCAAATTAACTATTTGTGCAATTTTTTCATTTGAAACTTTACCAAGCATTAAACTATCATTAATAATATTTTTCATAGATAAATTTAAAATATTTGCAGCCTCAAAATTATTTGAAGTTTTAATAGATATATAAGGTGGGTGCATTTCCCTATATTTTTCAAGAGTTCCATTGTAAATAAATTCACCTTTTTTCAAAATTCCAATATGAGTAGATATTTTTTCAATTTCATCTAATAAATGTGAAGAAATTAAAATGCTTGTATTAGTATTTTGTACAATATTTTGAAATAATATTCTCATTTCTTCTATGCCATAGGGATCAAGGCCGTTAATTGGTTCATCTAGTATTAAAAGTTTTGGATTTCCTATTAAAGCCATGGCTATTCCAATTCTTTGTTTCATTCCAAGAGAAAATTCTTTTACTTTATTGTTGGAAACATTGGATAATCCAACTATTTCTAAAACTTTTTCAATTTCATTTGGGTTAATATTTTTAAGTTTGCAAATTATATATAGATTGTCGTAAGCGTTTAAATGATCATAAAAGGAAGGATTTTCAATCAAAGCACCTAAATACTTATTGATATCTTTTTGATTCTTATTAGATACTTCTTCATTAAAAATTGTAACTTTTCCTGAATTTTTCTTTACAAGTCCTAAAATTATTTTCATCAAAGTGGATTTGCCAGCACCATTTGGTCCAATTAATCCATAGATTGATTTTTCTTCAATCTCTAAGTTTTTAATATTTAGTACAGTATTTCCGTTGTAAATTTTAGACACATTTTCCATTTTTAAAATTGTATTCATATTTGCCTCCTTGTTTTCGAATAGATATTATCAAATTAGAATTAAAATAAAATTTAAATAATATCACTTTTACATCACAAAGAATAAATTTAAAAAAGATTATGATAAAATATTTAAATAAAGAGAGGCGATGAAATGAATTCTTATGAAAATTTTAATATTCTCTTAGTAGATGATGAAAGAGAACTCCTAGATAATTTGTATAATTATTTATCAAAGGAAAATTTTAATAAAATAATAACAGCTAAAAATATTAAAGAAGCTGAGTTTAAGCTATTAAACAATGATATTGATTTAGTTGTATTAGATATAATGTTACCTGACGGTAGCGGATTAGATTTTTTAAAGAAAATAAGAAATAATTCTAAAATTCCAGTGATTATTTTATCTGCTTTAGATGGCATCGAAGATAGAAGAGATGGTTTTAAATATGAAGCTGATGACTACATAGTCAAGCCCTTCTTACCTGAAGATTTATTATGGAGAATAAAAGCTGTTTTAAGGAGAATAGATAAATTTAAAGAGGATAATATCATTGAACTTGATAATGTAATTTTTGATAGGGAGAGAGCAGTATTAATAAAAGGTGAAAAAGAAGAAAATTTAACTGCTATTCAATTTAAAATTTTAGATTTACTTTCAAATAATATAAATAAAATAGTATCAATAGACAGAATTTTAGAAGAAGTATGGGGAGATAGTTTCGGATATGAAAACACGCTTATCACTCATATTTATAGACTTAGAGAAAAATTAGAAGAAGATCCGTCAAATCCGAAAATATTAATAAATGTAAGAGGACTGGGATATAAGTTAATTAAAAATAAGTAGGTAGTTTATGTTTAATTATTTTTTAAAAAAATTCACAAAAACTATTTTTAGAATGTTAATTTTATTGTTTCTTTTTTCCTCAATGTTAATTTTACTTTTTTATTTAAGTTATCAAAAAAGAGATATTTATGAAAATCCTAATTCTGTTTACGAACATGTAATTGAAAATAAAAGTAATATCTATTTCAATGAAACAAATAAAAAATTTTTATCTGATAAAAACATATGGGCAATCAGACTTGATGAAAAGGGTAATGTAGTAGAAAGTTTTAATAAACCAAGTAATGTTAAAGAAAAATTTGATATAAAAGATATAGTTAGATTTACAAGATATTATCTTGAAGATTATCCGGTATTTACTTATGTTATTGAAGATGGAATTATAATTTTTGCATATCCAGTGGGAAGTTTAGATAAATTACCATCTAATTTTTATAATTATGATAGCTTATTATTTGTATTTAAAATATTTCTTTTATTTATAATATTATTTTTAGTTTCTATTTATGTTTTTTATAGGATGGATATAAAAAGTATTTATAAAAAACTCTTCCCAATACAAAAAGCCATTGATAATTTATATGAAGATGATTATGAAGTATTAGATGAAAGTGGAGAGTTAAGAGAGTTATCAAAGACAATAAATTATGCAAATAAAAAATATTCTGATTTAAAACTTTCCCAAATAAAATGGATTAGAGGGGTAAGTCATGATTTGCGAACACCTCTTTCTAAAATCACTTGGAATTTAAACAATTTAAAAGAAAATTATGATGAAAGTTTAATTAATAAAACTAATGAAGAAGTAATTAAGGTATCCAATATAATCGAAGATTTAAATCTCACAATGTATCTTGAAAGTGTAAATAAAAACAAATTCACTAAAGAAAATCCTATAAAAATATTGAGAAAATTGATAGTTGAAAAGATAAACGATAATTCAAATAGGGATATAGATTTTAAGTTTAATTATGAAGATATTAATATTTATATGGACGAGCATTTATTTTATAGAATGATAGAAAATGTGTTGAGCAACAGCATTAAATACACAAGTGGTAAAATAAGTGTAATATTAAATGCAAGCGAGGGTATGTTTAGAATTTATATAAAAGATGAGGGAGAAGGAATTGATGAAGAAATTATAGAAAAACTTCAAAATTCAGATATATCAGAGGTAAGAACTCATGGTTTTGGTTTATTTATTTCCAAGCAAATTTGCGAAATTCATAATGGTAATTTTAGGATTTTAAATACTAATGATGGATTAAATGTAATTTTTGAATTTAAATTAGATGATGTAAATAAAAAGCTTTGATATTTTAATAAAAATAGAAAAAGGACTGCCCTAAAATTGTAGGGAAGTCCCTTTTTTATGATTACAATAATTTAAAATACAATAACTTCATATTCATTTTCTACATAATCCTTCATGCCAGCATGACCATTCATATCATCTAAAAGATTTAGTCCAAGCTTTTCATTTTCTTCGTAAACTCCAAAGACTTTAGAGCAAGCCTTGCAAACTCCAACAATTACTTCATCATCAAGAAGTTTTTTGTAAAGCTTATTTTTTTCAGCTTCAAAAATTTTAGGTAGCTTTACAGATTTACCTTCCATAATAATTTTAACTTCATGACCAGACTTAATTAAAGAATCAGCATTTAATAAAACATGCATAAAACACATTTTCTCGCCCTGCATTACGTAAAAAAGTATTTTTCTCATAAATCCTCCTGTTTTTCAAGCTCCACTAAATCATCATAAATTAATTCCAAATCATTGTTGTAAAAAATTTCAATAGAAGCATCGGCACTAAAATCTTTATCCCATTTAGTTACAATTCCAGAAAATCTAGCGTAGCAGTAACCAAAGGATTCGTTAATCACTTCAAAATCATATTCTAAAAATTCTTTTAAAGTTATTTTCTTATAAGTGTTTTCTTCAAATAATTTTATAGTTATATTTGAAACTTCAAATTCCTCTGTTGGAAAGTCTAAATCTTCAAAGTCTTCGTCAAACTCCTTGATAATTCCAGTTATAATTTCGTTCAATTCTTCAGATGAAGGATATTCTATGCTTTCATCTAAATGAAACACAAGTCTTGGATTTGTCATGGCATAGTCCGCTTGCCCTTCATTATTTTCTTTAAAAGTGTATCCATCATCAAAATATAAAGTTATTTTTGATTTTTCTTCCTCAATATTTTCAATCCTACAATCGTGAAAGGAAAAGACTGAATTAAAGGGTTTAACTCTCATATTTACTCCTATTTGTGATATGGGTGATTGTTCATTATTCTAAAAGCTCTGTAAATTTGCTCTACAAGTATTACTCTCATTAATTTATGTGGAAAAGTCATCTTTGAAAAACTAAGTCTAAAGTCAGCACGATTTAAAACTTCATCTGAAAGTCCAAGGCTTCCACCAATTATAAAATTAATATTTGAAAATCCTTCGAGCATTACATTTTTCATCTTATCTGCAAGTTCAACTGAATCAATTGATTTGCCTTTAATATCAAGGGCAATTGTATAAGATCCGTCTTTAATTTTTGATAAAATCTTTTCGCCCTCAATATCCTTAACTCTAATCATATCTTTTTCAGAAAGATTTTCAGGTGCAGCTTCGTCTGGAATTTCAAAAATGCTTAAATCACCATAGGACTTAAGCATTTTTTCATAATTTTTTATTGCATCATTAAAATATTTTTCTTTGACTTTACCAACTGCAATAATATTTATATTCATTATTGTAATTTTTCGATTTCTTCTAAAGCTTTGTCAAAGTTAACTTCGTTAGTTACCTCTTCAACATATTCAACATATGCAACTTTTCCTTCTTTATCAACAATTACAACACCTCTTGCAAGAAGTTGTAATTCTTCCATTAAGAATCCATATTTTTCTCCAAATTCTTTATATCTGTAGTCAGAAATAATATCTGCATTATCAATTCCTTTAGCTGAACAGAATCTATCTTGAGCAAAAGGAAGGTCAACTGTAATAGTTAGAACAACTACATCATCTGATAATTTTGTAGCTTCTTCATTAAAAGTTGTAGCTTGAATTGCACAAACTTTAGTGTCAATTGAAGGTGCAACAGAATAAACTACTATTTTTCCTTCTAAATCTTTTGAGTTAAAATCAGATAAATCTCTTTTAACTGCTTTAAATTCTGGAGCTTTATCTCCAACTTTGATTTGAGTGCCTGCTAGTGTAACTTTATCTCCGCCAAATGTAATATTCATAAATTCCTCCTATAATTAGTTTTAATCTTATTAAAATATATATCCAATTTTTTAAAGCTTATAACATATTCTAAATTTTAATTTTGTAACAAATGTTACCGACTAATTTATTTTCTTCTTATAAAATTAACTCATAAAATAACAGGGGGTATAAAATGTTTTGTTATCAATGTCAAGAAACAGCAGGAAATAAAGGATGTACAAAAATTGGAGTTTGTGGAAAAACTGATGCAGTAGCAAATCTTCAAGATTTACTATTATATTTAACAAAGGGACTTTCTGCTCTTGTAAATAAATTTGAAAGTGTAGAAGAAAAATTTTACGATAAAATTTCCAACAATTTATTTGTAACTATCACTAATGCAAATTTCGATGAAGAGGCAATTTTTATTCATATATTTAAAACTATTGAGTTAAAAAAAGAACTTATTGAAAAGTTAAATAGAGATGACTTAAATGAAATTGAAAGTTTTGTAAGTAGCGACAGAAATGAACTGTTGGTTAAATCCATTGGTGTTGGAGTTTTAAACACTGAAAATGAAGATAAGAGAAGTTTAGTAGAGCTAATAACTTATGGACTAAAGGGACTTGCTGCTTATAATCATCACGCAAATGTGCTTAATTATAGAGATGAAAAAGTTGATAAATTTATCTCAAATGCTTTAGAAAAAATTACAATGGATTTAGAAGTAGATGAACTAGTTAATCTTGTTATAGAAACAGGAAAGCATGGAGTTATGGCAATGGATTTATTGGACCGTGCCAACACAGAAACTTATGGCAATCCAGAGATAACAGAAGTTGATTTTTCTGCAGGAGATAGACCGGGAATTTTAATTTCAGGACATGATTTACACGATATAAAAATGCTTTTAGAACAAAGTAAGGAAAGCGGTGTGGATATTTACACACATTCAGAAATGCTTCCAGCAAATTATTATCCTGAATTTAAAAAGTATAATCACTTCCATGGAAATTACGGAAATAGTTGGTGGAGTCAAAATGAAGAGTTTGAAAAGTTTAATGGTCCTATTTTAATGACTACAAATTGTATAGTACCGCCAAAAAAGGACAACACTTATTTAAATAGAATGTTTACAACATCAAATGCAGGTTATCCTGGAGCTAAACATATAAATGCGGATGAAAGGGGATATAAAGACTTTTCAGAAATTATAGAAATTGCAAAAAATTCTAAAGCACCAACAAATTTAGAAAATACAAAAATCATCGGAGGATTTGCTCACAATCAAGTTATATCACTTGCAGATAAAGTTATAGATGAAATTAAAAAGGGAAATATTAAAAAATTCGTAGTAATGGCTGGCTGTGACGGAAGAAGTGGCAAGAGAAATTATTACACAGAATTTGCAAAAAATCTTCCAAAAGATGTAGTTATTCTAACAGCAGGTTGTGCTAAATATAGATATAATAAATTAGGATTAGGAGATATAAATGGAATACCAAGAGTATTAGATGCAGGTCAATGTAATGATTCATACTCACTTGTAAAAATAGCACTTGCATTAAAAGATGCCTTAGGACTAGAATCAATTAACGACCTTCCTATTGAATACAATATAGCTTGGTACGAACAAAAAGCAGTAATTGTTCTTCTTGCACTTCTTTCACTTGGAGTTAAGAATATTCACCTTGGACCAACCTTACCAGCATTTTTATCACCAAGTATTGCAGAGTTTCTAGTTGAAAACTTTAATATTGGTACAATTTCAAATGTAGAAGATGATCTTGCGAAAATGATTTAATCTAAAAATTCTCCCCTGTGGTATAATTTATTTAAAGAATACACAGGGGAATTTTATGAATTATAGTGAGATTAATATTTTTAAGGGATTAACAGAATATGAAATAAAAAATCTTTTGTCCAGCACTGAAACTGAAATAAAAACATTTAAAAAAGATGAATATGTCTTTAGAGAAGGTGAAGTATCCAATGACTTTTATTATTTAATTGAGGGCGAAATTATAGTCTTTCAAATAGATAATTATGGAAATAGATTTATCTTTCAAAAAATCGAAGAAAAGACAGGATTTGGGGAAGTCTATGCCTTTTTAAATGAACCCTTTGATTTCGATGGAGTTTGCGAAAGAGAAAGCAAAGTCTTAATAATAAAAAACTTTAAGAAATTATTTGAAAATTCAAATGAGCAATTTTTTAAAAATTATATTAATTTTATTTCCAATAAGTGCTTAAATCTATCTAGGAAAAATCAAATTACATCGAAAAAGACTTTGAGACAGAAAATTTGTAAATTTATATTAGATAAAGAAGAAAGCGGCAGTCTAACTCTTACAATGAATAGGGAAGAATTGGCAGATTATATAAGCACGACAAGACCTTCATTATCAAGAGAACTTTCTAAGATGGCAAGTGAAAATATAATTGAAATACAGGGGAAAGAAATAAAAATTTTAGATATAGAAAAAATAAGAAGTGAAATATAGCACCTAGAATTATCTGGTGTTTTTTATTGTTTGATAAAGTATGAAAAAGCCTTTGAAATATTAGCAGGCTGCCCTTTAATGGTAGCGAATAAAATGCGACTGGATAAGGAGCATTTTAGAGCGAGTCGGAAAAGGTAGAAAATTTTAATTTGCATTCTTCACGCCGATTAATGAGCTTAGCGAAATTAGAGGCGAAGAAGAACCAACGGCACAGCGAGGGCTGTCTTCTTCTTTTGATGCTTCTTCTCTTGCTACACCTTAGCAGGCTACCCTTCAGGGCTGTCTGCTTCTAGTTAATGGCGACTGTCTTAGATAACAAAAAAAGACTGCTCACAAAGAGCAGCCGTAAAAATTTATTTTTCTTTAAACATCATAAGCATAATTTTTGTAGAAATATAAAATAATATAAGAACTGAGAAAACTCCGATAAGTCCAAATATTGCAACTTCTACAGCGTTCATAAACATATTTGTATCCATATTATCACCTCTACATAAACATTGGAACTAGAGCAAGAATCATTGATCCTGCAACTACTGATCCAAGTTGTCCAGCTACGTTAGCACTCATTGCTTGCATTAGGATAAAGTTTGTTGGATCTTCTTTTGTAGCAATTGATTGAACAACTCTACCACTCATTGGGAATGCTGAAATACCAGCAGCTCCAATCATTGGATTTACTTTTTCCTTTAAGAATAAATTTAAGAACTTAGCAAATAAAACTCCACCAGCTGTATCAAAGATAAAGGCAACAAGTCCCATTGCAAGAATCATTAATGTGTTGATATTAAGGAATGCATCAGCTGACATTGTTCCCCCAATTGTGATACCAAGTAGGATTGTTACAAGGTTAGATAATTCGTTTTGTGCTGATTGTGAAAGTCTTTCAAGCACGCCACAAACTCTAATTAGGTTACCAAACATTAATGCTCCTATAAGAGCAACTGACATAGGAGCGATAACTCCTGCGATAACTGTAATTACAATAGGGAATAAGATTTCTACAATCTTAGGCACTTTTACAGTTGTATACTTCATACGGATTTTTCTTTCGTTAGAAGTTGTTAAAAGTTTAATTACAGGTGGCTGTATAATAGGTACAAGTGACATATAAGAATAAGCAGCAACAGAAATAGGTCCAAGATAGTTAGGAGCAAATTCCTTAGCTACGTAAATACTTGTAGGACCATCAGCAGCACCAATTATACCAATTGAAGCAGCTTCAGGTAATGTAAATTTACCAGTTGATACTGCAAATAGCATAGTGGCAAAGATACCAAATTGAGCCGCCGCTCCAAAGAACAGCATAAATGGTGAAGCGATAAGAGGTTTAAAGTCAATCATAGCTCCAACGCCAATAAAAATTAATACAGGGAAAAGCTCAGTTGCAATACCTGCGTGATATAAAATAGTTAAAAATCCATGTTCTCCAACTGCTGAAGAAAGAGGGATATTAGATATAATAGCTCCAAATCCAATAGGTAGTAAAAGAGCTGGCTCGTATTCCTTAGCAATCGCAAGATAAATTAAAAGTCCTCCGATGATAAACATAATTACATGTTTAATCTCTAAATTCATTATTCCTTCTAATAATATTTCCAAATTTTACCTCCATTTTCAAATTTTAAACCACCCCTAAGGGCGGTTTATTATACATATAGTCTCAATCCACCAGAGATAACAGTTCCCACTACAAGTAGTACGAAAACTCCAATCAGCCACTTAGCAGATTCTTTTTGCCATTGTCCCATATCTAGGTCTAATAGTCTTAAAAGTAGATAAATAAATGCAACAAGTGGGCTTAGTAAGTGGAATGCTTGTCCCATTAATGAAGCAAGGGCAAGTTCCATATTTGTAAATCCATAATTTATTCCAATTTCTGCAAGTGGTGGCAAGATACCAAAGTAGAAACCGTCGTTGGAAATAAAGAATGTTCCTGGAGCTGAAATAAGTGCGATTACAATTCCCCAGAAGTGTCCAAGTTTTTCAGGGATAATACTTGTTAAAGATTTTGCCATAGCATCACTTAAACCTGATCCTTGGAATAATCCCATAAATACTCCGGCACCAAATACTAAGATAACAACTGACACAGCATCTCCGGCATTATCAGATATTCTCTTCCCTTGATCGGAAAGCTTAGGATAGTTTACCATAAGTGCAATGACTGTGCCAACTAAAAATAATAAAAGTGGTGGAACAGAAATTGAGTCGATAAATGATCCGGCAACTAACCAGCCTATAAGAACAATAGTAAGAATTGCATTAAAAGCCCATCTATCTGGTCTTCTAAGTTTTTGTTCTTCAGGATCTTTAACTGCAAGAAGCTCTTGAATTTCTTCTTCAGTCATGTGCTTAACTCCAAGTCTTTCTCTTTCTTTTTTACCCATGTATGGAGCAACGATAAAGAGTACATAAAGTATTGAAAGAACCATACCTGGTGCAAGATAGCCAAGGATTTCAGCACCTACATCCATAACTGCCATGGCTCTAGCAGTAGGTCCTCCCCAAGGAAGAAGATTCATAATAGTATTTTGCATGATTATCAAAACACCAAGATTCATTATTTTCATATTTAACTTTTGATAAATTGGTAAGAATGCTGCAACACAGATAAGTGTTGTAGTAGTTCCATCACCATTAAGTGAAATAGAAGCTGCAAGAACTGCAGTAGCAATAAGAACCTTCATAGGGTCTCCGCCAGCAAAGCGAATCATTTTTTCAGTTATTGGATCGAAAAGTCCAGCATCGAGCATAATGGAGAAAAATAGTATAGCAAATAATAGCATAATTCCTGTTTTTGCAGTTCCATCAACACCTGCAAGAACCCATTCTCCAATGTTACCATCGTTTGCAACGCCTGTAAATTTTGCAATTAATGCGAAAATTAATGGAATGATAACAAGAGATGCAAAAGGCGTCATCTTTTTTGTAAGGATAACGTACATAAATACGACTATCATTACCCAAGACAAAATAGTTAGCATAATTTTACCTCCTAAAATTAATAGATATAAAACATTTTATTTAAAATGATATCTTTATGTTATGATATATCACTTTAGAGAAAAAGGAAAGTCAAAAGTTTGTCAAATATTTTATTAATTTTTGTAAAGAAATCAAAATAATTTTGTTAAAAAAACCTCAGCAACACATTGCTAAGGTTTTCATAAATTAATATTCATTTATTTTATTTGCAAAACTTTCGAGCGATTTGTTTAGAAAAATTATTGCGATAATTGTCATAATTATAAAATAAATTATGGAAAAAATTTTCACGTAGAAAAAATCAAGTTCAAGCTTAAAAAATATCACATATCCAACAATAGCTGAAGCAATAATAATTGCAATTGTAATTAGAGAAAATACAAATATAGAAAAGTTTCTCTTTACAGCTTCTTGAGGATTGTCCCAGTCAAGCTTTGCATTATTAATTCCAAAATACATTCCTATACTTGTTGAAAAAAATGTGCCAAGTAAAGTCCCAAGAATCATCCCATAAAGATAAATTAAATTAAATTTTGTGAGATAAGTCAATATTAAAATCATTGGAACTACATTTAATATTCCAAAGAAAATCGAGCTCATACATCTTCCAATAATTTGATCTTTGTAAGAAATGGGAAGAGTCTGCATTAGATAAATTAATTTTCCCTCTCTTGTGATACTTGTAATTGAAAGTGGCTGAATAAATATTGCGTAACTGAAAAATATAATTGCAATAAATATAAATACATCTGAATGAAGAACTTCAAGAGTTTCAAAATCGCTAATTACATTTCTTATAGTATCTAGATTTCCACCTTGACTTAACAAATTAATAAAAATAATTATTGGAAAGATTATTCCTGTAATACCAATATTAAAGAGATAAACTGGAGTCTTTAAAATATTTAATAAATCTTTTTTTGCAATAGTAAATCTAACAGAACTTTTTTTGTCATCTCCCTTTGCTTTTCTCTTATTAGTTGTAACTTCATTTTTTAGTACTCCCGTAACCATAATATTGGATATCGGATAACTTATTGCTAGAAATAAAATTACGACAATTACAAGAGCCACAAATCCAATTAATAGACTCATATAATTATTTAGAGAATAAATCTTTTGAAGTAAAAATAATTGAGGAAAAACTATCTTTAAAAGATTTAGAACTTCCATATAATCTAAATTTGAATTGTTGATTATAATTTGTGGGGAAAAGGAAATAAATAGAATTAATAAAAATCCAATTCCCTGTAATATATTTTTAAGCCCACCTCTACCTGCAAAGACTGACATAAAAAGTATTACAGCAATAGAAATAAGTAGTATCGTAAAGATTATATTTGCAAAAATTAAAAGCGTCACTCCAATTATATTTACAAAACTTGCAGAATCATATCTCATGAGTCCAAAAAATAATGGAACTAAAAGAACTATAGAAATCGATGAAGTAGAAAATATAGAAACTATTATTTTTGAAATATAAATATTATTTCTTTTAATAGGAAGTGATAATAAAATTCTAACATCTTGTGAGTAATAAATTCTTGAAATAATTGATGCAGTTTCAAAAACCACCGCCAATACTGAAATCGCAGCTCCATAAGAAGTTAGCATATAAATTCCTGCCCCATTTTTTATTGCAATTTGAATTACACCTAGATATACAAAACCATAAACTATTAAGAAATAAACTATAAGAACAAAAATTAAAAAACTTTGCAGAAATGAACTGCCTTTTTTCTCACGAATCTTTTCAAGAGGTCCTTTAAAACTCAGATAAAAATCTTTTTTTAGTAGTAAAATTAATTCTTTCATTCCGTTAACTCCAAGAATATTTTCTCTAAGCTGCCACTTTCGTGAGCTTTTTCCTTTATTTCATCAAGACTTCCCTCTGCAATAATCACACCTTTATTAATAATTGCAATCCTGTCGCATAATTTTTCTGCAACTTCCATAACATGAGTTGAAAAGAAAATAGTCTTGCCATCATCTGCACGTTCTCTCATAATATTTTTAAGTCTAAAGGAAGATTTTGCATCAAGACCAACCATTGGTTCGTCTAAAATAAGTAATTCAGGATTGTGAATTAAAGCTCCAATAAGAACTATCTTTTGTTTCATCCCGTGAGAGTATGCTGAAATTAAAGTATCTAAACTACTTTCCATTTCAAAAATTTCTGAATATTTTTTAATATTTTCAACTCTTGTTTTAACATCCATCTCAAATACATCAGCAATAAAATTTAGATATTGTCTGCCGCTCATTGTGTCATAAATTTCAGGACTGTCTGGCACAAAGGCAAATTTTTTCTTAGATTCAATAGGATTTTCTAAAGTGTCAATTCCATCGATAGAAATTTTTCCACTGTCTTGTTTGAGCATTCCGACAATCATTTTAATTGTAGTAGATTTTCCAGCACCATTAGGTCCAAGAAATCCATAAATTTGGCCACTAGCGATTTCCAAATTTAAATTATCAACTGCCTTTTTAACTCCAAAGGTCTTTGAAACATTTTCTATTTTAATCATAAAGGCTCCTTACATATTAAAAATCAAAGTTAATATCATTATTATAATTCCAATAATTGAAATAAATAAAGGTTTAGTTTCTTCATATTTATAATAACCTATTGTACCGCCAATAGAAAGAATCATTGGAATGAATAGGGCAAAGATTTTTGGTTCAGTATTTGAAGGATTGCCAGAAAAATCTATTTGTACAGTCACAGTTTCAGGTAAATTAAAGTAGCTATACAAAGATAAAATAATTGCAATTGAGAATACTAATCCAGATATAATATTTTTATTTAACTTCATAAATTAAACTCCTTTCCTATAAAGATAAAAAGAATATATCATTGGGATAAGCATGCAAATTATAAATGGAATGAGAATTAAAAACTCATATCTAAAAAAAGTCATAATGAGAAATAAAATTCCAGCAAATATAAAAGAGTAACCTCCAACTCGGTGAGTTCTTCTCCAATTTTCATCACTATTTAATGTCCATGGAAGTTTAATTCCTACTGTATAATTTCTCTTAATCTTAGGCATATAATTTCCAATTGCAATAAATAATAATCCAACAAAAGGTGTAATTATATTTGTCGCCTTAACATCTATTCCAAATCCAGATAAAACAGTTATTAAGTAGATTATAAACATAATTGTAGGTATGGAAAATTTACTAATTGTGATTACAAAATTATTTTGTTTTTTATTTTTTGGATCATTATCTAACATAAAACATAAAAATATATTCATTGCTATTAGAAATATATGAATTCCAATCATTGCCTCAAACCTTGTTCCATAGGAATCAACTTCGCTATTGAAATTCCAATGAGTGGGAAGAGAGTCAGGCATTTTATTATAGAATAATAAATTAAAAAATATAAAAATTAATATAGATGCAATTATTGAAATTATACTTTCTTTTCTAAATCTAAATTTATTTTTCATTTTGACCTCCTTTAAATTTAACAATCCATGTAAGTATGTCTTCAAAGATTGAAGTGTTCAATTCGTAGTAAATAAAATTTTTTTCTTTAGTTTCATATATTAAATCCTGCTCTTTTAATAATTTTAAGTGATGAGAAATCGTGGCTTTAGATAAATCAAAACTATTTGAAATTTCTCCTGCATTCATCCTACCTTTCTCACGCAGCATATTTAAGATTTTAATCCTAACAGGATCAGATAGAGCTTTAAAAGTATCTGAAAACATTGCTTCACCAAACTTTCTATTTCGATAATCATCTAAATACTTACCTTGATTATAATTACAAAGTAAAATAAAGTCAATTCTATTTTGAAAAATATCTAAATAGAATAATAAAAAAAGTTGTTAGAGAAGATTTTACTATTCTCTAACAACTTTAAATTTATGCTCCAAGATATGCAGCTTTTATTGAAGGATCATTTGCAAGTTCTCTTGCTGATCCTGATTTAACAATTTTTCCAGTTTCAAGCACATAGGCTCTATCTGAAATTTGAAGTGCCAAGTTTGCATTTTGTTCTACTAATAAAACTGTAACTCCGATTTCTTTAAAAGTTTTTATAACATCGAAGATTTTATCAACAAATAGGGGAGAGAGTCCCATTGATGGCTCGTCAAGTAGAATTAATTTTGGCCTTGACATCATTGCACGTCCCATGGCAAGCATTTGTTGTTCTCCACCTGAAAGTGTCCCTGCTCTTTGATCCTTTCTTTCTTCAAGCACTGGAAATCTTTCATAAATTGTTCTTAGGATTTCCTCGTCACTTTCTTTTGGATTTTTAACTGCAAAGGATCCAAGTTTTAAATTATCGAGAACTGACAAGTCTGTGAAAACTCTTCTTCCTTCAGGAACTTGTGCAATTCCCATAATTGTTATTTCATTTGGTTTTACTTTAGTAATTTCTCTGTCTTCAAAAAATACTGTTCCGCTTTTAATTGGGATAAGGCCAGAAATACTTTGAAGAGTTGAAGTCTTACCGGCACCATTGGCACCTATTAGACATACAATTTCGCCTTCCTTTACTTCAAAATCAATTCCCTTAATTGCGTGAATGTTTCCATAATATATATTTAAATCATTAACTCTAAGCATTGTGACCTCCTAGATAAGCTTCTATAACCTTAGGATCTTCAATAACCTCTCTAGGATTTCCCTGGGCAAGAACTCTACCATAGTTAAGAACCATAATTCTCTCACAAATTCCAAGTACAAGCTTCATGTCGTGCTCTATTAATAGTATTGTGATGTTAAACTTATCTCTAATAAGTCTAATTGTATTCATAAGTTCTTCTGTTTCTTGAGGGTTCATACCAGCTGCAGGCTCATCAAGTAATAATATTGATGGATTAGTCGCCATGGCTCTTGCGATTTCAAGCTTTCTTTGATCTCCATAGGAAAGTGCATTGGCTGAGAAGTTTTTAAATTTATCTAAATCAAAAATCTTTAAGATTTCCATTGCTCTTGTAACTCCTGCGTACTCTTCCTTCCAGAATTTCTTAGTTCTAAACATTCCATCAAAGATTGAATATTTAATTTCATCATTTTGAGCAACACGCACATTGTCAAGCACTGACATATATCCAAAAAGTCTTATGTTTTGGAAAGTTCTTGAAATTCCCTTCTCAACTAATTTATGAGGACTGACTCCATTTATAACTTCACCATTTAATTTGATTTCGCCTTCAGTAGGTTTGTAGACTCCTGTAATCATGTTAAAACAAGTTGTTTTACCGGCACCATTTGGCCCAATTAGTCCAAAAAGTTCGCCCTTTTTAATTTCTAAGTTTATATTATCAACGGCTTTAAGTCCGCCAAATTGAATTCCAACATTATTAAGTGTTAAAACTGAACTCATGAGTCTTCACCTCTTTCATAATATTTATCAATCTTTAGTATTTTATAAACTAGAGAAGTAAGAGAGAATTCCTTTCTTCCTAGAAGACCTTCAGGTCTAAATATCATTACAATAATTAGTGCTAAAGAATAGAATATCATTCTGTACTCTGCAAATTGACGAAGAAGTTCTGGAACAATTGTAAGAACTACTGCTGAAAGTATAGCACCAGTAAAAGATCCCATACCTCCAAGTACAACCATTACAAGAATGTCGAAACTTCTGTTGTAGTCAAATACTTTAGCTCCAAGTACACCGATGTTGTGAGCATACATTGCTCCAGCAATTCCAGCAAAGAATGCAGAAAGTGCAAAGGCATAAGTTTTGTAATAAGTTATGTTTATACCTGAACTTTCAGATGCAATTTCATCGTCACGAATTGATAAAACGGCTCTACCATGTTTAGAAGTCATTGTGCTAAACATTAGGGCAACTGAAATAACTGTGATTAAATATATTACTAAAAAGTTTTGCATTACAGGTATACCTGAAAGACCTTGCGCTCCACCTGTGAAGTTAAAGTATTCGATTAATACTCTTATGATTTCACCAAAGGCAAGAGTTACAATTGCAAGATAGTCTCCCTTAAGTCTTAGGGCAGGTATACCAATTAAAATTCCGATTATGCAGGCAAAGATACCGCCAAGTACAAGTCCTATTAAATATCCAGGAAGGCCTGGCACGATACCAGCTTTCGCAAAAAGTGCTGCAGTATATGCACCTATTGACATAAAACCAGCATGACCAAGTGTAATTTGTCCAAGGTTACCTACAGTTACGTTTAGAGAAACTGCAAGCACAACATTGATACATACAAGTCTTAAAACAGACATTGCATATCTATTAAGGACACCGGCAAAATCTAGCCCAAGTACTGCTAAATAAAAAAGTGCTATTAGGATTACACTAAGCACCATTATTCCTTTTTTACTTCTTGACATTATACCTTCTCCTTTTGATTCTTACCTAGTAAACCAGTTGGTTTAACTAGAAGTACTATTATAAGAAGTCCAAATACAATTGCATCTGCAAGTTTTGTAGACACATATGCCTTAACAAGGGCTTCAACAATTCCTATAATAATTCCACCAAGTACAGCTCCTGGAATAAGACCAATTCCACCGATAACTGCGGCAGTAAAGGCTTTAATACCAAGCATTGAGCCCATCAAAGGATAGGTTTGCGGATATGCGGAAATATAAAGCACACTGGCAACTCCTGCTAGAGCTGAACCAATTGCAAATGTAAGAGATAAAACTGTATCTACATTAATTCCCACAAGAGCAGCAGCACCATAATCTTGACTTGTAGCAATCATCGCTTTTCCATATTTTGTCTTTTTCATAAATAATTGCAATATAAATGTTAAGATTAAAGTGATGATAATTGTTACATAAGTTGATGGAGAAATACTAATTGCTCCAATATTTAAAGCATTTGATGTGAAAATTGGAGGAACAGATTTAGCTCCTGCACCAAATATTTTCATAAAAGAGTTTTGTAATAGTAAACTCACACCAATTGCTGTGATTAAGTTTGTAATTCTTGGACTATTTCTAAGTGGCTTATAAGCAAGTCTTTCAATAACAACTCCAAATATCATACATACTAGCATTGAAGGAATTATTGCAAGATAGAAGGGAAGACCAGCATCAAGAAGTATTCCCGAGATTACATAAATTGCAGTATAAGAACCAATCATTATGATTTCACCGTGTGCGAAGTTTATAAGTTTTGCAATTCCATATACCATTGTGTAACCTAGGGCAACTAATGCATAGATTGAACCCAAGCTAAAGCCATTAATAAGTTGATTTATAAAACCCATTAATACCTCCTATTATATTTAAAAAAGACAAGCCATTACAGCTTGTCTAATTTTATTCATTTTTCTTATTATTCAGCTGAAACTAAGCTATTAAATTGGTATGCTCCATCTTTAATTTCTATAATTGTAGCTGATTTAATTGGATTGTTGTTTTCTCCAAATTTAAGATCGCCAGTTACACCACTAATTTCAACAGCTTTAACTGCATCTACAATATCAGTAAATTCCATTGATTTTGCATTTTCAATTGCAGTTTTGTAGATGTAAACTGTGTCATATCCAAGTGCAGAGAATGCAGAAGGATCTTCATTGTATTTTTCTTTATAAGCATTTACAAAGTTTTGAACTTTTTCGTTTTCATCTTGAAGTGAATAGTGGTTTGTGAAGTAAACTCCATCAAGAAGAGAAACTGAGCCTTGATCAATTACAGAAAGTACTCCGTCCCATCCGTCTGGTCCAATGATTTTAGACTCGATTCCAAGTTCTCTAGCTTGTTTGATAATTGAAACATCTTTTTCATAATATTCTGGAACTAGAATTACATCAGGATTTTGGTTTTTAATATTAGTAAGTTGAACTTTAAAGTCAACGTCTGAATCGCCATATCCTTCATCAGCAACAACTTCTATTCCCTTAGTTTTAGCTTGATTGATAAATTCATCAGCAACACCATTTGAATAGTCATTTGAAGTGTTTCTTAAAACTGCTGCAGTCTTTGCACTTAAATTATCAGCAGCAAAGTTTGCAAGAATTTTTCCTTGAAGTGGGTCAGTAAAACAAGTTCTAAATACATTTGCCTTTCCTTCAGTGATTGCAGCACTTGTACCTGTTGGAGTAATAATTGGAATTCCATCAGCCGCCGAATTATCTGCAACTGCTAGAGAAGGTTTAGAAGTAATAGCACCTATAATAACATTATTGCCACCTTCAACTAATTTGTTATAAATTGTAACAGCTTCAGTTGGATCTCCCTTGTCATCTTCAGAAACATATTCAACTTGTTTTCCATTGATACCGCCATTGGCGTTGATTTCTTCAACAGCAAGCTTGATTCCATTATCTGTAGTGTTGCCATAAACTGCAGCAGCACCAGTTTTTGGAACTATACCACCAATCTTGATTACATCTGAATCAGCTGGAGCAGAAGCAGCTTTATCTCCGCCACCACAAGCTGTAAGAAGAACAGCAAGGGACATAACTGCGAATAATTTTTTCATCTTCATTCTTACATATCCTTTCTTAATTAAATTTTAAAATAATATCTAAGTACTATTCCAAATTTAGATATTTTTGCTATTATATCACTTTGACTAGATAAAATAAATAGAAAAGGAAAAAAACTCTAAAAAATTATACTTTTTCCATAGAAATTATAAATTTAAAATAAAAAATAATTTTGCTGGTATAATATAAGTAATAGGAGGCAGAAATGAAAAATAAAAAAATAATAATTGCCCTTGCAAGTTTACTAGCAGCATCGATTCCGGCAAATGCTTTTGCATATTATAATCCTGAACTTGAAAGATATTCAGATAATATAAAAGAAATATATAGAGAAGTAAATGAAGATAGTGGAAGAGTTTTTAAACCAAAATATATTAAAGGCTATCCAGATGGAAGTTTTAAACCATCTAATGCAGTCTCAAGAGCTGAAGCTGTCAGTATGTTTGTAAATTTACTTAGCATTGGAGATAAAAATTCTAATAGACAAAATAATTTTACAGATGTTAAAACCGGATGGTATGTGGGTGAAATAAATTATGCAGTCTCTAAAGGCTTTATAAAAGGTTACGACGATAACACTTTTAGACCTGATGCAGAAATAACAAGAGCTGAGTTTGCAAATATGATTGCAGTCTTTGTAAAAGATGGCTATCCAGAAGGTGAGAGCTTTAAAGATGTAAAGGGCCATTGGGCAAGCGATGCAATAAATGAACTTTATGGAAACAAATTAATTAAAGGATACCCCGACGGAAGCTTTAAACCAGATGAAAAATTAACAAGAGCTGAAGCTGTAGTAATTTTAAATTCAGTTTTTGGCAGAGCTACAAACTCTCAGTCTCTAAAAAATATAAATCAAAATGCGCTTATAAAATTTAATGATGTAGACAAATCTCACTGGGCTTACTATGAAATCCTAGATGCTTCAAATAGTCACATCACACAAAAGACGGAAAGAGCAAATGAAATTAATATTTGGATTTAATTTTTAAATTTTTACTATTATATACAATTAAATATAATTATAATTTTTAAACTTGGGTATAAGATTAATAGATAAAAATCTTAACCTTACAAATATATTATAGGAGGAAATTATATGAAAATATTAGTACCTATTGATGGATCTAAGAGTTCAAAGAAGTCAATCGATATAGCAAGAGAAATGGGAGAAAAATTAGGAGCCGATTTATTAATCCTAACAGTTACACCTGAAACATCAATTTTTGAACAATATCCAGCAAATTTCTCCTTTACCCTTGAAATTGATAAGGCAAATGTAGAAAGAGCTGAAATGATACTTAAAGATGCTGAAAGCGATCTTAGCGGATATCCACATAAAATCGAAACTTTCTACACTTCCGGTAATCCTGGTGAACAAATTTGTAAATTTGCAGATGAAAAAAATGTAGATTTGATTATAATGGGAAATAGAGGCCTAGGAGCATTCTCAAGAACTCTTCTTGGATCAGTTTCAAACAAAGTTATAAACCACGCAACAAAGTCAGTACTTGTTGTTAAAGCAGATATTTAAAATATTTATCCCCTACATATGTAGGGGATTTTATTTTGCAATTTTATTTTATTAGTAAAAAAAGAATAAAATAAATTTGTTTTGATGACACTTTATTAAATTTTTAACAATTTGTTTTATCTTTAGTAAATAGATTCAAGAATTAATTGAGAAATGAATGATGAAAAGGATTTTCCTATAAACTAATCCTTGAAAATGTTATTGTTAATGTTATAATATTAACAGTGGTATGTTAATTAAATAACATTCTTTAGAAAAATTTGTTAGGGGGATTTTAGAATGGATTTTAAAATGGACAAGGAACATGTTCTATTAAGACAAATGTATCAAGCTTTTGCCGAAACAGAAGTAGAGCCAATTGCTGCTGATGTTGATGCAACTGAAGAAGTTCCTATGGAAAATGTAAAAAAATTAGCTAAATACGGCTTTTTTGGAATACCATTTCCTAAAGAATACGGTGGACAAGGTGCTGATTATATAGCTTATGCAATGGCAGTTGAAGAACTTTCTAAGAAATGTGCTACAACTGGTGTAATTGTTTCAGCTCATACTTCACTTTGTGCTGCACCTATTTATGAAAATGGTACAGAAGAACAAAAACAAAAATATCTTCCAGACCTACTATCAGGAAGAAAGATCGGTGCATTCGGACTTACTGAACCAGGCGCTGGTACTGATGCAAGTGGTCAAAGAACAACTGCTGTTCTTGATGGAGATGAATATGTACTTAACGGATCAAAGATATTTATAACAAATGCAGGTTTTGCTGATACTTTCATTGTAATAGCAATGACTGATAGATCAAAGGGAAATCGTGGAATTTCAGCTTTCATAGTTGAAAGAGGAACTCCTGGATTTAGCGTTGGAGAACCAGAAGACAAAATGGGTATCAGAGGATCTTCAACTTGCGAACTTATCTTTGAAGACTGTAGAATTCCAAAAGAAAATCTTCTTGGAAGAGAAGGTAAAGGATTTGGAATTGCAATGAAGACACTTGATGGAGGAAGAATAGGAATTGCTTCTCAAGCTCTTGGTATTGCAGAAGGCGCAATTGATGAAACTGTAAAATATACTTCTGAAAGAAAACAATTCGGAAGAAGAATTTCTCAATTCCAAAATACTCAATTTGAACTTGCAGATATGAAAACTACTGCTGAAGCAGCTCAACTACTTGTTTACAGAGCAGCTGATGCTAAAGCTCAAGGTGTTCCATACGGACATTATGCAGCAATGGCAAAACTTTTCGCTTCAGAAGCAGCTAGTGATATAACTAGAAGATGTCTTCAATTATTCGGTGGATATGGATACACTAGAGACTATCCAATTGAAAGAATGATGAGAGATGCTAAGATTACTGAAATTTACGAAGGTACATCTGAAGTAATGAAGATGGTTGTATCTGGCTGGATGGGCGTTAAATAAGCAAAGGAGTATTATAAATGAATATATTAGTATGTATTAAACAAGTACCTGACACTAATGAAGTTAGACTTGATCCTGTTACAAACACTCTTATCAGAGATGGGGTGCCAAGCATTATAAATCCTGATGACAAATCAGGCCTTGAAATTGCATTAAGACTTAAGGATGAAAACCCAGAAGATGTTAAAGTTACTGTTGTATCAATGGGACCTTTCCAAGCTGAAAATGCTTTAAGAGAAGCTCTTGCAATGGGAGCAGATGATGCAGTTCTTATAAGTGATAGAGCATTTGGTGGAGCTGACACTTGGGCAACTTCTTGTACAATTACAGCTGCACTTGAACACTTAGATTATGATTTAATTATTTGTGGTAGACAAGCAATCGATGGAGATACTGCACAAGTAGGACCTCAAATTGCTGAACACATTGGAGTACCACAAGTATCTTATGTTGAAGAACTTAAACTTGATGATGACAAAAAAGGTATCACAGTTAAGAGACAATTTGAAGATAGATATCACACAATCAATGTTAAATTCCCATGCTTAATTACTGCAATTGCAGAATTAGCAGAGCCTAGATATATGACAATTGGTAAGATTTTTGACGCTTACAAAAAAGACATCACTATTTGGGGACTAGAAGATATTAAAGATAAACTTGATATGGCTAACATTGGTCTTAAGGGATCTCCTACAAGAGTTAAGAAATCTTTCCCTAAACAAGGTAAAGGTAAGGGAGTTCTTTTAACTGACTTAACTGCAGATGAAGCAGCTCAACAAATCGTTGCTAAACTTCAAGAAAAGTATATTATCTAATGGGGGTTTAAAAATGAGTAAAGATGTATATGTATTTATAGAACAAAGAGACAATAAACTTGAAAAAGTTGGAATCGAACTTCTAGGTAAAGCTAGAGAACTTGCTGATGATTTAGGTCAAGATGTTGTTGCTCTTCTATTAGGTGAAAATGTCAAAGATCATGCAAAAACTCTTATTAGACATGGTGCTGACAAAGTAATCATAGTTGAAGATGCAATGCTTAAAGAATATGTAACTGAACCATATGCTAAGGCAGTAACAGCAGTTATTAAAGACAAAGAACCTGAAATTGTAATTTTTGGTGCTTCTTCAATTGGTCGTGACCTTGCTCCAAGACTTGCTGCAAGAATTCACACTGGATTAACTGCAGACTGTACAAAACTTGAAATAGATGAAGAATCTAAAAACCTTATGATGACTAGACCTGCATTCGGTGGTAACCTAATGGCTACTATTCTTTGCGAAGACTTTAGACCTCAAATGGCTACAGTTAGACCTGGAGTAATGCAAGCGCTAGATTCAGATGATTCAAGAGAAGGTGAAGTTGAAGAATTTAAAGTAGAATTCTCTGACGAAGACATGAATGTAAAAATTCTTGACATTCAAAAACAAGAATCTCATAAGAAAGACATCACTGAAGCTAATATCTTAGTTTCTGGTGGACGTGGAATTGGTGGACCAGAAGGATTTAAACCACTTCAAGAACTTGCTGACACACTTGACGCTGAAATTTCTGCATCAAGAGCATCAGTTGACTCTGGATGGATTACTAAGGATCACCAAGTTGGACAAACTGGTAAGACAGTTAGACCTGAACTTTATTTTGCAATGGGTATCTCTGGAGCAATCCAACACGTTGCTGGTATGGAAGACTCTGATCTTATCATAGCAGTTAACAAAGACCCAGAAGCTGCAATCTTTGAAGTTGCTGATCTTGGAGTTGTCGGAGACATTAACGCAATTGTTCCAAAACTTACAGAAGCAATTCTTAGAGAACAAAAAATTAAAGCTGAAATTTAATTTTAATTAATGAAGAGGTTACATTTTTGTAGCCTCTTTTTTTATGTTCTTTTTTATAAACTAGATTTTTCAGTGTAAAAGTGATAAAATGAATTAAATATTTTTATATGAATTAATGGAGGGAAGAATATGGAACAATCTTATGTTTTTTTTAATGGAGAAATAGTTGAAGAAGAAAAAGTTTCAATAAGCATTAGATCTAAAGTTGTCAACTATGGTCTAGGTGTTTTTGAAGGCATTAGAGCATACTGGAATGAAGAAGAAGGACAACTTTATGGTTTCAAATTAGTTGAACACTACAAGAGATTTTTACAATCTGCAAAAGTTGTGAATCTTAAAATTCCTTACACTGCAGAAGAACTTTCTGATATCACTATTGAACTTTTAAGGAAAAATGGATATAAACAAACTACTTATATAAGACCACTTGCATTTAAAAATGAAAAAAATGTTGGTGTAAGCATTGATGATAATAACGAACATGATGCCGTTGCAATTTACTTACAACCAATGGGAAAATATATTGACAAAGAGGCATTTAGAGTTAAAGTTTCTTCGTGGGTTAGAATTGCTGATAATATGCTTCCTCCAAGAACTAAAGCAACTGCAGGTTATCTAAACTCAGCTCTTGCATCTTATGAAGCAACTAGAAATGGTTATGACGAAGCAGTTTTACTTAACAGAAATGGTTTTGTATGTGAAGGACCAGGAGAAAATATTTTTATTTATAAAAAGGGAAAACTTATGACTCCACCTGCATCTGATGACATTCTTGAAGGAATTACAAGAGATTTAGTTTTTGAAATTGCAAAAGATGAACTTGGAATTGAATGTATTGAAAAATCTCTTGCAAGAACTGAGCTTTATAATGCTGATGAAGTTTTCTTCTCTGGAACTGCAATGGAAGTTGCTCCAGTTGTAGAAGTTGATGACATCAAAGTTGGAGATGGAAAACCAGGTGAAGTTTGTACAAGATTAAAAGATATCTTCTATGACATCACTCATGGAAAAAATGAAAAGTATAAGGACGCATTAAGACCTGTTTATTAAAATAGTCTGCTAGGAAACTAGCAGATTTTTTATTTTATTTTAAAATCTACTAATAAATGTTATTATATAAATGGTGATATTATGAAAAAGAAATTTTTAGTTTCTATTGCTTTAAGTGCAATGCTACTATTTACAGCTTGCGATAGAAAAGATAATACAAAAAACAACAGCACGAATAAAATTAAAGTAGAAAGCACTGCTACAAAGGGCGAAGTAAAAAAATATAATATTGAATTTTACGATACCTTTGACACTGTAATAGATATTGCAATTTATTCAGATGATGAAAATTTCGCAAATGAAAATCTTAAGTATGCGAAGAAAAGATTTCAAGAACTTCACATGCTTTTTGACAATTATAAAAACTACGATGGAATTATAAATGCAAAATCAATCAATGATGATGCGGGAACAAAACCTTTAATTGTAGATCTAACTTTATATAATTTAATTAAATTTTCAGTAGATAATCACAATAATATTTCTCACAAGACTAATATTGCAATGGGACCTGTGACAGGACTTTGGAATAGTTATAGAACTGAATACGAAGGTGGAAAGACAAAAGAACAAGTTGTAGAAAAATTTGGACAAGCCATTCCAACAGAAGCAGAACTTGAAACTTTAAGACCTTATACAAATATAAGTAATATCAAATTAAATGACGACAAAAAAACAGTTGAGATAAATAAAGGAATGAGCCTTGACTTAGGTGCAACTGCAAAGGGATATGCAACTGAAATTGTTGCAAGAGAGCTTGAAGAAAGAGGAGTTAAATCTGCTTTAATCTCAGCGGGAGGAAATGTTAGAGCTATTGGAAGCCCTGGCGATGGACGTGAGTTTTACAAAGTTGGAATTCAAAATCCTACAATGGATCCTAACAATCCAACGTCTGTAATTTTAAATCTAAAAGATATGTCTGCTGTTACAAGTGGCGATTATCAAAGATACTTCGAAGTTGATGGAGTAAGATACTGTCACATTATAGACCCAGATACTTTACAACCATCTGGCAATTTAAAATCTGTTACAGTAATTGCAAAAGATTCAGGACTTTGTGACTTCTTATCAACAGCTTGCTTTAACTCAACTGAAGAAGAAATAAAAGAAATTGCAGCAAAAACAAATACTGCAATAATTTGGATTACTGAAGATAACGAATTAAAATATACAGAAAATGCTCTTGAATATATTGATCAAGGCGAAAACTAGAGGAAAATTATGAGAAATAACACAAGGGGTTTAATATTTCACATCTTAATTTCATTAATTATATTTGCCCTTGCTTTTCTCGTTAATCTTAACGAGAGCGTTAGAAATTTAATGTATGGGAATATAATATTTAAGATTATTGTAATAGCAGTGATTTTAATTTTATATTATAATTTTGGAAAACTACTGTCTAAAAAGTCTGCAAGAGCTTTGGACTTTTTTGCAGGAAATATTATAGTTTTAATAGGAATAATACTTTTTGGGATTGGCTTTCTAGGTCTTGGAATGGATATTTTTGAAAGACCTGTAGGTGGAAGCTTCTGGAAATTTCCAATGGAATTATTTTTAATGCCACAAGTTTATTCTATAAAAGTTTTGGGGATTAACTACAATGCTTTTACACTTCTTGTTGCAACTCTTATCCCTGGAATAATTTATGGAATTAGCATTAAAATTTCTAGAAACAAACTAATTGCAAGAGAAAGAAATGTAAGAAATAGAAATATGAGAAACAGAATAAATAATAGGAGAAGATAAATGTATAAATACGATAGCGAAGAGCTTTATGAAATAGCCGTTAAAAGATTAAAGGATTTTGGAGTTGAGCTTGTAGATATTGCTGAACTTGTACAGGAACTTCAAGCTGATTATATTAAAAACTTAAGCATTGAAAGATGTTTAGATAGCGTTCAGTCAGTTATTAGAAAAAGAGAATCAATTCATGTTATATTAACTGGACTTGCACTTGATGACATGGCAAACCAAGGACTATTACCTGAGCCAATTCAATCAATAATATCAGACGACGAGGGGCTCTATGGTGTCGATGAAATATTAACTCTTGGTATTGTAAATATGTATGGTACAATTGGCCTTACAAATTTTGGTTATCTCGATAAAAAGAAAATTGGTGTAATTAAAGAACTAGACGAAAAGAAAAGAGTAGTTAGAGTTACAACTTTTGCAGATGATATAGTGGCAGCAATTGCAGCTGCAGCATCGGCAAGAATAGCACATCAAAATAAGAAATAAAATTAGATTTCATATAAATTAACCTAAAAAAAGTTGGAACAAAGAGATTTGTACATTATAAACTGGACCCAATTTCAAGGACAAAATAAAAAACTATGCTCATAAAAGTTGATTTCTGTATTGAACAGGGGTCAGCTTTTTTAATTGTTCAAATCTTGTTTTTGAGGTATACTATCATTATCATAACTAGTGGGAGAAAACAATGAGTATAAAGTATTTACCTAAGGCTAATTCTAATATGGATTATTCTAAAGTTGAGCATTATATAGATGATTATATTGATCAGGACATTATGGATAAGAAAAGTTATTTAATTCAAGATTATGAAAGAAGATGCAAAGTAGGGACAGCTTATTTGCTTGAAAAATTAAGAGGAAAAGAAAGAATAGTAATAACTATAGTTAAAAAATCAGAAGAAGATAATATTTATAATTTAAACCCAAATAATCCTATAGCTGTTGAATTATCAAAAAAAGTAACAGGAGATTTAATAGGAATTTATGAAAATAAAAAGAAAATTTATTATAAAATTCTTTACATAGAATATATAGATACAACGCCAAATAAAAAAAGTAAAACATTTAAATTTTTTAGTCAATCTGGTGAAAGTTTTAAAAATCAAAGTTCTAATAAAAATAAACAGAAAAAGAAAAAGAAGAAAAAACTGAATAATGTTAGTAATAAAAACAAGGAGAAAAGTAAAAATAAAACCAATAACATCTCACAAGAAAATAAAAACAAGAAATCACTTGGTTTAGGCTCAAACTTTATTCTTAAAAATTTATATAATAATGAAATATTAAACTTTGAAATAGTCGAAGAATCTGACGAAAATATTTTAAATAATAAAATTTCTAGTGATTCACTCTTAGCTACTAAAGTTGCAAATTCAAAAAAGAATAAAATTATCGAGATTAATGAAAATGGAAAATATGAAGTTATAGAAATAAATAGAAGAAATTCTCTATCTAAAAAAGATTTAATCACTATATTTAATGAAAAAGATTATATTGATGAAAACTTAAACATCGGAGATATTATTATTCTTAATGATATTAATAGAAATGAAGAGCATAGTTTTGAAATAGTAAGTGATGAAAGAGAAAATGAGCAAATTTATTTTCTAGGTTTAAATTCAGAATTAGTTAAACTTGTTGAAAAATCAGGTATAAACTCTGAAATAAAAGTTTCGACTAGTTTGTTTCCTAAAATATATAAAATAATATATAAAGGCAAAAAAGAGAACTATACTAATTCTAAGATAGAATCTAGGTATAAGAAAAGAAATAAAGTAAATAATATAGATGAAGATAATATTAATAAAAGTTATTCTAATGATAATGAAAATAATTTATTAGATAGTAATTATATACTAGAAAATCAATATCGTGATAACAAAAATTGCTTTTTAAGTAATTATTTAAAGGACTTAATGAATAAAAGATTTTTAGTTGGAGCAACTTTTTCAATAGTTGATTTATCTTTAAAGAAAAAACTTAATTATAAAATAGTTGATAAAAGTGAAGAGAATGTTAAATATAATTTATTATCACCAAACCATTTCTTAGCTATTGAAGTGGCTAATTCTAATGTTGGAGAAAAATTAAAGTTTTATAAAAAATTTTTGGGAAAAATAGTTTATTGTGAAGTTTTAGATTATGATGAAAAGTATTTAACAAGTGAAAATCTTATTTCAAAGAAGCAATTAAATTTAGGAACTATATTTAAAATGATTAATATTGATACTGAAGAGATAAGTTTTTTTAAGATAGTAAATAGAAGTAAAGTTGATTTATCAAAAGGATTTATAACTAATAACACTTTATTATCTCTTCAAGTGGGAAAGTCCAAGCCTGGAGATATAATAGAAATTAGTGAAGGAAATGATGTTTACAGATTTAAACTTTTATACTTCGCTAACAGATAATACCACATTATTAGAGTAGTATTTTAATTAGAGCAGTCACCAAAGGATTTGGTGACTGCTCTAATGTAGTTTTTTATTTAAGAATATTTTTATAATATAAGATTTTCTGTTAATAGTATAAACTGATTATAAGACTAATAAGCAGCCGTAAAAATATTTTAATAGTAGAAATATTTTTAAAGATTCAGATTTAAGACAAAAATAAACTTTACGGGCTTTCCATTTTTGACTGACTACAAAAGTTGGACCAGAGAAATTATATGCTAATCTCTTTTTTAACTTATTAATTTCAAAACTATATTAATTATTTTAAAATCTCAACGAGCTCAATTATATCATCTATTTTATAATCTGCTTCTTTTCCTTCATCCTCTTCACCAAAGCCATATCTTGCAAAGACTGAAGGAATTTCATTATCTACTGCTGCCATAATGTCATGGTATCTGTCGCCTACAAAAATTATTCCTTCTTTCATATGTTTTCTCTCGCTTCGCAAGATATCTTCTTTTGGAATATATTTAAAGGCCTCTCCAGTGTAATAATCTTTAAAATATTTTCTTATATTATAAGCATCAAGTGCCTTTTCTAAATATCTAATCCTACAGTTTGAAAGAATATATAAATCATAATCTTTATATAATTTTTCAAGCACTTCAATAGTTCCAGGGTAGAGCTTGCCGACAGTATCCATATAATCTTCCATACCAGTTCCAACTTTATGCATTGCCTTTTCAATAAGTTCTCTTGGAGCATCTTTTGCTATTTGGTTGTAGGCAAAGTCTGGTTTTTCTCCAAGGAATTTTTTAATATTTGAGGCAGTGGGAGAGAAGTCTTTTGCAAAGCCTTTTTCTTGCAACAACTCTACTCCTGATGCAAAAGCTGGCTGGTAAATTTTCATTGTGTCGTGAAGGGTGCCATCAAAATCGAAGACTATACTTTTTATCTTATTCACGAATTTCACCTAATAAGTTTGCCATTTCAATTGCAGTTGTTGCTGCATCGAATCCCTTGTTGCCGGCTTTAGACCCAGCTCTTTCAATTGCTTGTTCAATATTTTCTGTTGTTATAACTCCAAAGATTATTGGCACTCCAGTTTCAAGAGAAGATTGTGCAACGCCCTTTGCAACTTCTGATGATACAAGTTCGTAGTGAGTTGTAGCTCCTCTTATTACTGCACCAAGAGTAATAACTGCGTCATATTTTTTTGTAAGGGCAAGAGATTTTGCTGCGATAGGGATTTCAAAAGATCCTGGAACCCATACAACATCTATTTCATCGTCTAGAACTCCATGTCTTTTAAGTCCGTCTAATGCTCCATCAAGTAGTTTTGAAACTATGAATTCGTTAAATCTTGCCAACACAATGGCGTACTTTTTGCCTTCTGATTTTAAATTTGCACTGTAAACTCTCATTATATCCTCCATTATTTTGTTACTTTATCTTTAAATTCTGACAACATGTGATTCATTTTTTCAGCCTTAGTTCTCAAATAGAACTCATCATGTTCAGTTGAGTGAATTTCAATTGGCACTCTTTCTTTTATTTTCATTCCAAATTCTTGAAGTGAATAAACTTTGTCTGGATTATTTGTAAGAAGGCGAAGCTCTTTAACTCCAAGGTCTTGTAAAATTTGTGCACCAGTTGAATAGTCTCTTGCATCTTCAGGAAAGCCTAGAGCTAAATTTGCTTCCACAGTGTCCATTCCTTCATCTTGTAATGCATAAGCTTTGATTTTATTTACAAGTCCAATTCCACGACCTTCTTGACGCATGTAGAGAAGTATTCCACGACCTTCTTCATCAATTTTTTTCATAGCAAGATGAAGTTGATTGCCGCAGTCGCATCTGCTTGATCCAAAGCAGTCGCCAGTTAAACATTCTGAGTGAACTCTTGTGAGCACATCCATGCCATCTCCAATTTCTCCTTTGACAAGGGCTATGTGATGTTCTCCAGTAACTGTGTCAATGTATGCATGAGCCATAAAATCTCCAAACTTAGTAGGAAGTTTTGCTTCTGCGACTTTTTCTACTATTTTTTCATGTCTTTTTCTATAGAGAAGAAGTTCTTCAGTTGTAGTAATCTTCATATTTAATTTTTCTGCAAGCTTAAATAAATCTTCACCACGCATCATATGTCCATCATCTTGCATAATTTCACAGCATAGTCCAACTTCTTTAAGTCCTGCAATTTTAAGTAAATCAACAGTTGCTTCAGTATGTCCGCGTCTTACAAAGATGCCATCTTTTTTAGCAACTAGTGGGAACATATGTCCTGGTCTTCTAAAGTCCTCAGGTTTTGCGTCATCTTCTGTCATCTTTCTTGCTGTTAAAGCTCTTTCCCAAGCTGAGATTCCAGTAGTAGTTTCTACATGGTCAACAGAAACTGTAAATGCAGTTTCGTGATTGTCAGTGTTGTCTGCTACCATTTGTGGAAATTCAAGCTTCATTGCGTATTCTCTTGACATTGGCATGCATATCAGACCTTTACCAATTGATGCCATTATATTTATGCTTTCACCTGTTACAAACTGTGCAGCTTGAATAAAGTCGCCTTCGTTTTCTCTGTCAGGCTCATCTGTTACAATTATCATTTCGCCATTTTTCAAAGCTTCTACAACTTCTTCTATAGTATTTATTTTCATTTTGTCTCCTTTCAAAAACCATTTTCTCTCAAGAAATCCATAGTGATTTCTTTTTTATTTTCAAGATTTAAAAAACTGTAGACATATCTTCCGATTATATCTGTCTCAATATTTATCTTGTCGCCAACTTTCTTACTTGATAGAGTAGTTTCCTTAACTGTTGTAGGAATAATTGAAACTTCAAAATTATCCCCTTCAACTTTTGAAACTGTAAGGCTAATACCATCAAGAGCAATGGAGCCTTTCTCTACAATGTATTTAGAATTTTCTCCTTTAAAATTTATTCTATAAACAACTTCTCTGTTGTTATTAATAATATTTGTGATTTCTCCAACTCCATCAACATGACCTTGGACTATGTGTCCGTCAAGTCTTTTGGAAGGGGAGAGTGCTCTTTCTAAATTTAAATTTGCACCTTTTTTCAAATCTTTAAAATTTGTGGAGTTAATTGTCTCAAGCATCACTTCTGCTTTGTAAAAATTTTCTCCCATTTCTGTAACTGTTAGACAAACGCCATTTGTTGCAATGGAATCGCCATATTTTGTTCCTTCTAAGACTTTTTTGGCGCTCACTTCAAGAGTGTATAAATCACTTTCTTTTTTTATGGAGTTTAAAGTTCCAATTTCTTCTATAATTCCTGTAAAAATATTAATCAACTCCAGTTACTAAAATATCTCCAAACATTGTCTCAACTTTTATATTTTTAAGGCGAATGCTCTCTTTTAATTTTTCAATATTTAAATCTCCAATTGCTGAAAGACCTTCATTTCCAATAATCATTGGAGCTATAAAGAAATAATATTTATCTACAAGTTTTTCCTTAATCATTGAAGCATTAAGAGTTGCTCCACCTTCAAGTAAAATTGAAGAAATGTCGTAATCCTTTAATTTATTCATCAAGTCAATTAAATCAACTTGACCATTTTTTTCTTCACAAATTAGTATCTCGACATTTTTTTTATTTATTAATCTTTCATAGTTGTTTCTGCCACAATTTTTTGTAGTTGCAACAATTGCAATTGAATCCAAATCATTTCTTAAGACATTAGAATTTTCTGGGATTCTTAGTTTTGAATCTAAAATTATTCTAATTGGATTATAAGGATAATCTCCATATCTAACGTTTAACGTTGGATTGTCAGCTAAAACTGTGTTAATTCCAACCATAATTGCGTCGAGTTTACCTCTTAATTCATGAGAAAACTTTCTTGAATAATCTGATGTAATCCACTGAGATTCTCCAGTTGATGTAGCAATTTTTCCATCAAGTGTCATTCCAGCTTTTAAAACTACATAGGGTCTATTTTTCTTAACATAAGTAAAAAATCTTTCGTTGAGTTCAAGGCATTCCTCTTCAAGAACACCTTCTACCACTTCGATTCCATTTTCTTCAAGAATTTCTACTCCTCTGCCAGAAACTTCCTTGAAGGGATCAGTCGTGCCAATTACTACTCGAGCAATTTTTTCTTCAACAATTCTATTTGCACAAGGTGGAGTCTTTCCATAGTGAGCACATGGCTCGAGGTTTACATATAATGTTGCTCCTTCAAGGGAATGTCCCTTAGATTTAGCATCTTCAATTGCATTGACCTCGGCATGGTTTTTTCCAAATTCCTCGTGATAACCCTCTCCAATAATCTCATCGTCTTTTACAATTACACAGCCTACAAGGGGATTGGTCTTAGTTTTACCAAAGCCGCACTTAGCAAGGTCAATTGCCCTTTGCATATAAAAGCTGTCGTTAAAATTTATTTCCATAAAACCACCTACAAAAAAAGAGCCCCAAAAACAGGGCTCATGAAATACAAATATAATAAATATAAATCTTCTTTCATCCAGACTATACTGTCGGTATTGGAATTTCACCAATTCGGCTTTCGCTCGCGGACTTTACCGCCGGTGGGGAATTACGCCCCGCCCTGAAGAATGATTATTAATTTTAATTTCAGCTATATAAATGTCAACTAAAGATTTAATACAGCTGCTAAATTAATGATAGCACTAAGAAAACATTTGTCAAGACTATATTATTTAGTATTTTTTACAATTTCTAAAACATCTTCAAAAACTGTATCAATGTCTCTATCAGCGTTGACTATATAATCAGCATAGGAAGTTAAATCTTCTAAAACTGAAAGTCTTTTCTTAATGTCATTATAATCGTCATCTCTTTTTTTTATTCTTTCTTCTAAAACTTCTTTTGAACATCTAAGATAAATGCAAATTGCCTTTGGAAATTCTTTTTTTATTTCCACTACGCCTTCTTTATCAACTACAATTACGCAGTCCTTTGAATAATAATTTTCTTCAAAATCTTTTTTAAGAGTTGAATAAAAATTTCCCACATAATTAGTCGTGCCAATAAATTCTCCAGAATCTTCCATTTTTTTAAATTCATCAAGACTTATAAAATTATAATCAATTCCATTTATTTCTGATGTCCTTGGTGCTCTTGTTGTATAAGTTGTAATTTTATTTAAGCCTCGAGATAAAAGAGCACTTGCTATTGTACTTTTACCTGAGCCAGAATGTCCTAATAATAAATAAATCATTTCTTCTCCTTTTAATTAATTTATTAAAGTATAACAGAAAAAAGTTTAATGTCGACTTTACAAAGGAAATTTTTTAGAGTAATATTAGTTAGATAAATCTTTAGTAATGGAGGTAAAAATGAAACATTTAATTGAGCCCTTAGATTTTACAATAGAAGAATACGAAAAATTATTTAGTCTGGTTGATGATATTATTGCAAAACCCGAAGAGTTTTCTCATTTCTGTGATAATAAATTATTGGCCAGTCTTTTTTTTGAACCATCAACAAGAACAAGACTTTCCTTTGAAACAGCTATGGAAAGACTTGGTGGAAAGGTAATTGGATTTTCTGATGCAGGAGTTAGCTCATCTACAAAAGGTGAAACTTTAGCAGATACAATTAGAGTTATAGAAAATTATGCTGATATTTGTGCAATGCGTCATCCAAAAGAGGGAGCAGCACTACTTGCATCAAAGGTAGTAAAGAATATGCCAATTATAAATGCAGGAGATGGAGGACATGAACATCCCACACAAACTCTTGCTGATTTAATTACAATTAGACATTATAAGGGTAGGTTTGACAATTTAACTATTGGATTTTGCGGGGATTTAAAATTTGGAAGAACAATTCATTCCCTTGCAAGAGCCTTAAATAGATATAAAAATGTGAAATTTATTTTTATATCTCCTGAAGAACTAAAGATGCCAGAAGTTTTTAAACAAAATATAAAAAAGGAAAATTATAAAGAGACAGATAGCCTAGTTGATGTTATTGGAGATTTAGATATACTTTATATGTCTCGTGTGCAAAAGGAAAGATTTGTATCATCAGATGAATATGAAAGGTTAAAAGATTTCTTCATATTAGATAGAGAAAAATTAAAACATGCAAAAGATGATATGATTATTCTTCATCCACTTCCAAGAGTAAATGAAATTGCACCAGAAGTTGATTCTGATGAAAGAGCAGTTTATTTCCAACAGACAAAATTTGGAATGTTTGGCAGAATGGCACTTATAATTACACTTTTGGAGGCTAAAAATGATTAATGTTTCAAAAATAAAAAAAGGAATTGTACTTGATCATATTGAAGCAGGAAAGGCGCACATACTTTACAGAGCCTTAAAGCTAGATGAAGTTACTGACACAGTTGTAATTATGCAAAATATTTCCTCAACTTCCATGGGAAAAAAAGATTTAATAAAGATAGAAACAGATTACGACCTAGATTTTACAGTGCTTGGACTTATTGCGCCTTATACTACAGTTAACTTTATAGAAGAAGGCGAAAGAGTTAAGAAAATTAGAATGGAGATGCCTGAAGTTGTAGAGGGTGTTCTTCATTGCAAAAATCCAAGATGTATTACAAATAGTGAAAGAGAAATTCCATCTCACAAATTTTATCTCTATGACAAGGATAAAAAGGAATATAGATGCGAATACTGTGATAATTTAACTACTTATGGAGAGTGAAATGGCTAAAGTTATTGAACATATAGATGTATGTAAGGATTATTATATTATTAGGACGGACTTAGATGTAAAAGTTTATCCAGGGCAATTTTTTATGTTAAGAGCCTGGGGAGATTACCCAACTTTATCAAGACCAATTTCAGTTTATGACAAAACTGATGGAGTTGATTTTTTAATCGAGAGAAGGGGAATAGGAACAGAAATTTTATACAACTTAAAAGAAGGTGATGATATAACTTTATATGGACCCTATGGAAATATGTTCTATCCAAATGTTGACGAGCTTGCAATGATTGGTGGAGGAGTTGGAGTTGCACCTTTTCATTTCTTGATTAAAGAAATATTAAAATTAAAACACGAGGCAAAACTAAAACTCTACATTGGCGAGAGAGAAGAGCTTGATCTTGAAAATGCCTTTAAAGATGTAGAGTGCGAAATAATTATTAAAAAGGGCGGATTTATCACTGACATCATTGATTTTGAAAAGGACAAGTTGATTTATGCATGTGGTCCTGAAATTATGATGAGAAAAATTGTTGAATACGGAAACGCAAAAGGCTGCAAGACTTATGTGTCACTTGAAAAGAGAATGGGATGCGGCCTAGGAGCATGTCTGTCTTGTACATGTGAAACAACAAGAGGAAGAAAGAGATCTTGTAAAGAAGGTCCTGTGTTTAAAGGAAGTGAATTAATTGGATTCTAGATTAAAAGTTGATTTAGCGGGAATTGAACTTAAAAACCCAATAATTATGGCGAGCGGGACTTATGGATATGGCGAAGAATTTAAAAATTATTACGATCCAAAAATTTTAGGAGGAATTGCTTCTAAGGGAATTACAAGATTTCCAAAACCAGGAAACACTGGAACAAGGATTTGGGAAACTCCAAGTGGAATACTAAATTCAATTGGACTTGAAAATCCTGGAGTTGAAGAATTTGTAAAAGACAAGCTAGAAAAAATGAATTCTCTTGGCACAAAAATTTTTGTGAATCTTGGCGGAAATACTGTTGAAGAATATGTTGAAGCAGTTGAGATTTTAAATGATTATGAATTTGACGCAATTGAATTAAATATATCTTGTCCCAATGTCAAAGAGGGCGGGATGGCATTTGGAATGGAAGTAGATTCTGCTGCAAATGTTGTAAAAAAAGTGATGAATGTGACAAATAAAAAAGTATTTGTAAAGCTTTCACCAAATGCTGGAGATATTGTATCAATTGCAAAGGCAGTTGAAGCAGAGGGTGCAACTGGTATCTCACTTATTAATACTGTTCTGGGAATGGCAGTTGATGTTGATAGGGAAGAAATAGTTTTTGACAATGTTTACGCAGGACTTTCAGGACCAGCAGTAAAACCAATTGCCTTAAGAATTCTTCATCAAGTTGCAAAAGAAGTTTCAATTCCAATTATAGGAATGGGTGGAATTTCAAATTACAGAGATGTTTTAGAATTTTTAATGGCGGGAGCAACTGCTGTTGAAGTCGGAACTTATAATTTTATGAATCCAAATGCAGGCCAAAAGATAATTAATGATTTAGAAAACTATTTAAAGGGTAAAAATAAAAAAATTGATGATTTTATAAAAAAATTAGTTTAATATAAGTAAATAATTTGCAAATTCTATATATAGAAGTCCTAAAATATTTAGGGCTTCTTTTTCTTTAAGAAGAATTTTAATAATTTACCCCAAAGAACTTCATTGCACTAAAATATTAAGTTTAATTATTTGTCAAATTTTGATATAATATTTATATAATAATCGCAAATAAGTTTAAGAGGGAGGGAGTTTGAAAGCGATTTTATAAAAAATTATTTATTAGGAGATGATTTTATGAATTTATTTGACATTCTTAATAGTAAATTGCTTTATATTTTAGTAGGAGCAGGTCTAGTATTTATTTTCTGTTTATGTATATTCTTCTGCAAAAGAGCAATGACTAGAGCAAAGGAATTAAATATCTCTGATGATAAAATTAAATCAGCAATTAGAACATCAGTAGTATTTTCAATAGTTCCTTCAATTTCAATTATTATTGGACTTATAACTTTAGCACCACTTCTTGGTGTGCCATGGCCTTGGTTTAGACTTTCAGTAGTAGGGTCTCTTCCATATGAACTTTCAGCAGCTGACCTTTCAATTAAGGGAGCAGGATATGCAAGTTTCGAAGACTTTATTGCAAATGGTGTTCCTAGTGTAATTGGAGCAATAATGTTTGTAATGAGTATTGCTATAATGGCTGGAATGGTTTTCAATATTTTCGCATTAAAAAAAGTACATACAAGCGTACTTAAGGCAGGAGAAAAAGACACTCCATTTATGGATTTAGCACTATCAGTTCTTATCATTGGAATGATGTCTGTATTTGTTCCAATTCAAAGTGTAAAATCTATTATTCACTTATTGACAATTATTGTCAGTGCAATAATCACAGTTGTTTGTTCGAAAATCGCAACTAAATATAACATTTCTTGGCTTAACGACTTTACAATGTCCTTCGCACTTATAGGCGGTATGGCAGCAGCTGTTATATTTACTAATATGGGAATAGGAGGCTAATTATGCAAATGTCAACTTATATGAGAAATACTTATAGATATGGTATTATCGCAACAATCTTATCAATGACAGTTATGCTTGGTATTCCAGCAATTATGTGTACAGCTTATGGAATGTGGCCACCATTTTCACTTGTAATGAGTGTTGCAGGACCACTTCTTGCACTATATGTACCAGCTGCTTTATCTGAGCAACTTTCAATGGTTCCAATCGCAGGAACAACATGTTATTTAAACTCAATTTTAGGAAATGTAATGAATATTAAATTCCCTTGTTATTTATCAGCAATTGAAACAGTTGGAGCAACTCCAGGAACTGAAGAAGCTGACGTAATGGGAATGATCGCAGTTACTATTTCAGGTATGGTTACTATGATTATAGTTGCACTAGGGATGGTTTTGCTTGTTCCTTTAAAACCAATTCTTGAAACTGAAACAGTAGGAATTGCAACTTCTTATATTCTTCCAGCACTTTATGGAAGTATGGGAATTTCTGCATTTATTTCAACTTCAGCAGGAAGTAAATATTCTGCACCTAAAAAACCACTTATTGCAATTACAGCTCTAGCTTTAGTATATGCTTTTAACTTCTTAATTATGCCACTTGCTGGAAAAGAAGGATATGCAATGCTTGTAATGCTTATAGTTACAGTTGCTATATCTTATGCATATTATAAAGCAGGAATTGTTAAACTATTTAGAAAAGAAAAGTAAGGTGATTTAATGGATAAATTTTTAGAAGAAGTTATTGATTATGGAAAACAATTTACTGATGAAGGTAAACTTGTAGACTATATAGCAATCCTAAAGGATGCAGATAAGCATGCACTTGGAGCATGTATTATCGATGAAAATGGTAAAGTTCACGAAGCTGGAAGATCACAAGAAGAATTTGCAATTATGTCAATTGTAAAAGTTGTGCTTTTTGAAATTGTTCTTGAAAATTATAAACTTTCAGAAATTGAAAAATACATTGGACTTGAAGGTTCATCAAAACCTTACAACTCAATTCTTGACTTAGAAGCTGAAGGCGGAAAGCCAGTAAATCCTTTTATTAACGCTGGTGCAATAATGTCTTCATATTTAATTTACAAAAAGTTTAAAGATAAGTCTATCGATGTATTGATGGAAAGAATAAGAATTCTTATGGACAATGAAGAACTAACTCACAACCAAGAACTTTTAGATACAGTAAAATTTGGCGGAGAAAACAATCTTGCACTTGCTTGGATTTTAAAGAAACACGGATACATTGACAAAGACACTTCAGTAGATGATGTTCTTTACATTTACAACTTAGCCTGCTGCATTATGGTTGACACAAGAGACCTTGCAGTATTTGCATCAACTATGTCAAGACATGGTAAGGGCCTTAATGGAGACCAAATAATTAAAAAGGAAAATGCAAGAATATTAAGAACTCTAATGGCAATATGTGGAACATACGATTTTGCTGGAGAATTTGCAGTTAAAATTGGTATTCCTGCAAAGAGTGGAGTTGGTGGAGGAATAATGGCAACAACTAATAAAGATATTGGTGTTTGCGTATTCTGCCCAGGTTTAGATAGTTTTGGAAATTCACTAGCAGGAGTTAAAATGCTAGAAAAAATATCAAGAGAATTGGATCTATATTACTATTAATATAGATCCAAGGTATATTTTAAAATATTAATTTTAAGGAGGTATTTTATGACAGGAGCAATGTTTACGACTTTATTTCAAAGTATAGCTTTCTTAGCACTTTTTTTATTAATAGGATTCTTTTTGAGAGCTAAAATCAAAGTTTTTCAAGAAACTTTTATACCTGCCAGCGTAATTGGTGGTTTTATTCTACTATTACTAGGACCAATTGGATTTGGTATTTTGCCAATACCAGAAGAGTGGATTAAAATTTGGTCACTAATCCCTGGTATACTTATAGTTCCAGTTGTTACAGCAACACCACTTGGACTAGACTTAGGTGGAAAAGATGCAATGAAGAAATTCAAACCAGCAGTTCCACTATTTTTTATAATGTTTGCAGCTTATTACTTACAAAATGCAATAGGATTTGGTACAAATGTACTTTTTAGATCCATTGGACAAGATTTATATGACACTTTTGGTTGGGAACTTTGTATAGGATATACTGGTGGTCACGGAACTGCAGGTATCCTAGGCAATATGTTAAATGAACTTAATATTCCATATTGGGAAACTGCACAAGGCGTTGGTATAACAATGGCAACATTTGGTCTAGTTGGTGGTATACTTATAGGTATGGTACTAATTAACTGGGCCGCAAGAAAAGGTGAAACTGCAGTTCTTGAAGAACCTGGAGATATTCCTACAAATATAAAAGTCGGATATGAAAGGGATATTAATAAGCAAGGATCTCTTGGTAGAGAAACAACTAAATCAGCATCAATGGATACTATTACATTCCATACATCAGTTATTTTCTTAGGATGTTTAATTGCCTATGGACTTCTTGCATTAGCAAAGAGATTTGACATTCCTGGATTTAAATCAATTTCAGTTTGGGCATATGGTATCTTAGTAATGTTCTTTATTTGGTGGGTTATTAGAAAATTAAACCTAGAATTTTTAATTGACTCTAATGTAAAGGGAAAAATTACTGGACCACTTACTGAGTTTGCAGTTATAGGAGCAGTTGCTTCATTGCCACTCGATACAGTATTCACATACCTTGTACCAATTTTAGTAATGGTAGTTCTAGGTTATATAGGAACAGTGGGAATTTTATTATTCTTATGTAAGAGATATTTAAAAGTTGACTGGTTCGAACACATGGTAGCAACACTTGGAATGAGTACGGGTGTATTCTTAACAGGTTTACTTCTTCTTAAGATATGCGACCCTGAGTCTAAGACTACAGCTCTTGGTAACTACTCAATTTCATTTTCTATAATTTCAGCAGTTACTTTTGCAATTATGCCAGCAATATTAAATATAATTTTAACACAAGGACCTGGTATGGCACTTGTACTTACTACAGGACTTACAATTTTTGGTATCGTAGCAACTATGGTATCATCTAAGATTTTATTAAAGGATTAATAATTTAAAGAAAGGGAGAAAGATATGAATAAATACAGTGATGAACTAATTACACTAGCCAAAGAAATTTGGGAATATGCAGAGATTAAGTGGAAGGAGTTTAAATCTGTTGAAGCTCAAAAAGAACTTCTAAAAAAATATGGATTTAAGATCAACGATAAATTAGCAGATCTTCCAACTGCATTTAGTGCTGAGTTTGGAGATGAAGATGGTATTACAATTGGATTTTTAGGAGAATTTGACGCTCTTTCAGGACTTTCTCAAGTTGAAGATTTAGCTGAAAGAAAAGAAAAAGAAGAAGGAGCATGCGGTCACGGTTGTGGTCACAATCTTCTTGGTACAGCTTCAATTGGAGCAGCTTTACAGCTAAAAGATTATATAGAAGAAAATAATTTAAAGGCAAGAGTAATATATTTTGGTTGCCCTGCTGAAGAAGGTGGAAGTGGTAAGGCATTTCTTGCTAAGGCAGGATGCTTTGATGTAATGGATATAGCAATTACATGGCATCCATTTAACGGAAATGCAATCTTTACAGGATCACTTCAAGCAAATAAACAAGTATATGTGAAATTTAAAGGAAAGGGAGCTCACGCAGCTGCTTCTCCACATCTTGGAAGGTCAGCTCTTGATGGACTTGAACTTGTAAATATTGGAGTTCAATTTTTAAGAGAACATATGCAAGACTTCGAAAGAATTCACTACTCAATTACAGACCCAGGCAGTGGATCACCAAATGTTGTACAACCTTTTGCTGAAGGAATGTATTTAATAAGATCTAAAAATACAGAATTTGTAAATAGACTTTACAAGAGATTTGAAAAAATCGTACAAGGTGCAGCATTAATGACTGAAACAGAAGCTGATATTATTTTTGACAAAGCTTGTTCAAATGTAATTCCAAACCCTGTAATTGAACAAGAATTATACAAAGCTTTCTTAGAAGAAGGACCAATTGAATTTACAGATGAAGAAAGAGATTATGCAGCTAAGTTTAGAGAAACTTTCCCAGTTGAAAATATAGAAAGTGAACAAACTATTGGATTTGCTGAAGACAAAAATGCAGAACTTGAATATCTAAAAGATAACCTACTTTACGATAAAATTTTAGATTACAAACACTCCAGTGATATTGTAATGGGTTCATCTGATGTTGGAGACTGTTCAAATGTCGTTCCAACAGCTCAAATTGTAACAGCATGTTTTGCAATTGGTACAACTGCTCACTCATGGCAAGAAGTTGCTCAAGGTAAATCTTCTATAGCTATGAAGGGAATGCTTAAGGCATCTGATGTAATGGCAAGAGCTGCAAAGAGCTTTATAGATAATCCAGAGTTAATTGATAAAGCTAAAGAAGAGTTCTTAAAGGTTCGTGGAGAAAAATTTATCTCACCAATACCTGATGGAGCAAAACCAAAAATGGACTGATGATATGAATTTTTTAGAACAATCAAAAAAGAATCACGATTTTTTAGTTAAAATCAGAAGAGAGCTTCACATGAATGCAGAAACTTCACAAAATGAAGTTGAAACATCAAAAATCATAATGAAGTATTTAGATGAGTTTAACATTCCATATAAGAGTGAAATTGGAGGTCATGGAATTATCGCTGAAATTAAAGGTGATAATGATGGCAAAACTGTTGCTCTAAGAGCAGACATGGACGCTCTAGAAATGGAAGAAGAAAATGATATTGATTTTAAAGCAAAAAATAAAAATGTAATGCACTCCTGTGGACATGATTCACATATGACCTTTGTCCTAGGAGCTGCAAAGCTTTTAAATGAAAATAAAAATAAAATAAATGGTAAAGTTAAGCTTGTATTCCAACCAGCAGAAGAACTCTCTCCAATTGGAGGAGCTCCTAAGATTTTAGAATCAGGACTTCTTAATGATGTTGATGCAATCTTTGGATCACATGTGTGGCCAGATCTTCCTTTTGGAAAAATTGCAATAAAAGAGGGAGCCATGATGGCAAACTCTGACCACTTTACAGTTAAATTTAGAGGAGCCTCATCTCATGCTGCAAAGCCTCACGAAGGTGTAGATGCAATAGTGATGGGAGTGCAATTTGTAAATGCAATTCAAACTCTAATATCTAGAAATACTGACCCAATGAATTCAGCAGTTCTTACTGTTGGAAGATTTATTGCAGGGACTAGATACAATGTAATGGCTGAAGAATGTTTAGTAGATGGAACTTGCAGAACTTTCTCTGAAGAAGACAGACAAAGAATTTACGAAGATATGAAAAACCTTGCAGAGGCTATTGCGAGTGTAAATCATGGAAGTGTAGATTACAATTATGGATTTGGTTATCCTGCACTATTGAATGAAAAATCTTCAGTTGAGATTGTAAAAAATTCTGTTAAAGAAGTTTTCGGAGAGGAAAGTCTTCTCGAAATTTCAAAACCAGCAATGACTGCAGAAGATTTTGCCTTCTATCTTGAAAAGATAAAGGGAGCATTTTACTGGGTTGGCATTGGAACTGAAGGAGAAAAAAATTATCCCCTTCACAGCAATAAGTTCTTCTTAAATGAAGAAATTCTTCACAGAGGTTCAGCTTTAATGGCAGGAATTGCAGTTAACTTTTTAAATGAAAATTAATGAAATTTATGTTAAGAGGTCTCTTTTAAGGGACCTTTTTTAAAAATACAATTCTTTTTTTATATTAAAAGAGTATAATTTAATATAAGTATATAATTTATAGGAGGAAAGATGGACTACAGAAATGACTATAAAAAAATAATCAAGGCGAGAGAAAATATTAGAGATTTTATTTATGAAACGCCACTTATTAGACTTAATCATATTTCTGAACTTTTAAACACTTCAGTTTATGCAAAACTTGAAAATATGCAAAAGACAAATTCTTTTAAAATTAGAGGAGCGCTAAATAAAATTAGAAGCCTTGATGAAGAAAGTTTGAAAAAAGGTGTTGTAACTGCCTCAAGTGGAAATCACGGCAAGGCCATTGCAACTTGTGCTAAGATGCTAGGCATTCCTGCAACTATTGTTCTTCCAGACACTTCAACTGAAACAAAAAGACAAATGATTAGGGACTTAGGTGCAGAAATTGTAATCTCAACTGTGGAAGAAAGATTTAAAACAGCAAAAGAGATTGAAGAAAAAGAAGGAAAGACTTTTATCCATCCCTTTGATGATATTGAAGTTTCACGTGGACAAGGGACAATTGCTGTTGAAATTTTAAATAAAATGGATCATCAAAAAATTATAGTGCCAGTTGGCGGCGGTGGACTTATTTCAGGAATTGCAACTTATGTAAAGGGAGTTACTAGATGGACAGAAGTAATAGGAGTTGAGCCAGAAAATGTTGCAAGATATTCAAAATCCATTGAAGCAGGAGAAATTTCTGATGTAATAAGAGGAGATACACTTGCAGATGGACTTCTTTCAGTTAGACCAGGTGAGATAGTTTATCCAATTGTAAGAGATTTAGTTGATGAAATTGTAACTTCTAATGATAAAAGTATTAAAAAAGCTTTGAATTTATTGTATAATAGAGAGAAATTAATAGTCGAACCTTCATCAGCAATTGGTCTTGCGGCAATTCTTGAAGGTAAAATTGACTACAATGAAAGGGATAAATTAGTTCTTATTATTACTGGTGGCAATGTAAGCACTGCTGCTATTGAGGATATAATTAACCCATAATAAGGAGGGTAAAAAATGAAGGAATTTATATCTAAGAAATTTGATAAAGTGTCTCCTTCTGGAATTAGGCAAGTCAATGAAAAGACAATCCAAATGGAAAGAGAAGGAAAAAAAGTCTATCATTTTGAAATTGGTAGACCTGATTTTGAAACACCACAAGTTATTAAAGATGCTACAATTGAAAGCATTAAAAGAGGTGATGTTTTTTACACTTCAAATTATGGAATAATGTCACTTCGTGAAGCAGTTGCTGAAAAACTTAGAACAGAAAATAATCTTGATTACAATGCAAAAGAAATATTAATTACTGCAGGTGCAAGTGAATCAATTTTTGACACTTATCAATTAATACTTGAGCCAGGAGATGAAATACTTCTTCCAAATCCATGTTGGCCTAACTACGTAAACACTGCACATATAATGAGAGCAGAGCCAGTGAGATACAGTCTTGACAGCGAAAAAGATTTCCAAATTGACTTTGAAGAATTAGAAGGTCTAGTTACAGAAAAGACAAAGGCAATGGTTATAATCACGCCATCAAATCCCATTGGATCAATGCTGACTAAAGAAACTTTAGAAAAACTTGCTGATTTTGCAAAGAGAAAAGATATTTTAATTATTGCAGATGAAATTTATGAAAAGATAACTTTTGGAAATAAAGAGCATATTTCCATTGCATCTATTGATGGAATGAAGGAAAGAACAATTACTATAAATGGTTTTTCAAAAACTTTTTCAATGACTGGATTTAGACTTGCATATATTGCAGCTCCAGAAAATTTCATCAAGACATTAAATATTGTCCATCAACAAAATACTTCCTGTGCAACATCCTTTGTGCAATATGCTGGAATCACTGCACTTAAAGAAGCACATGAAGATGTTGAAAAAATGGTTGAAGAATACAAGAGAAGAAGAGATTATATAGTTGAAAAAGTAAATTCAATTGAAGGACTTTCACTAAATGTACCAGATGGAGCATTTTACGCATTTATAGATATTAGAGGACTTGGTGGAGTTCACTCAGATGAATTTTGTAAATACCTTTTAGATGAATACTGTGTGGCAACTGTTGCTGGAACAGAATTTGGAACAAAGGGCGAAGGCTTTATAAGATTTTCTTACGCAAGTAGCTACGAAGATATAGTCGAAGGACTTGAAAGATTAGAACAGGCATGCGACCATTTTAGAAAATAATAAAATTATCTCTGCATTAGCGGAGATTTTTTTATGCAAAAATTTATATTTATGTTATTCTTAAAATGGAGGTTATTATGGATTATTATACTTATTTAGAAAATGAACTCATAACAGCTTTTGGTTGCACTGAGCCTATTGCAATAGCTTATGGCTCGGCACTTTGTAGTGAAGTCTTAGAAGAAGTTCCTATTAAAATATATGCAAAACTTTCTGGTAATATTATAAAAAATGCAAACTCCGTAAAAGTTCCATCAACTGAAGGAAGAAAGGGAATTGAGATTTCTGTTGTTGCAGGAGCTTTTCTTGGCGATGCCTCAAAGAAATTACAAGTTCTCGAAAATATAGATAAGAAAGAGCTTTCTGAAATGGATAAAAAAATAGAAGATGGCATTGTTGAAATAAGTTTAAAAGAAGGTGCATCAAATCTATACATAGAAATTGAAATGAAGGGAATTAAAAATACTTCAAGGATTGTAATAGAAGATGCACATACAAATGTTGTCTTAATTGAGAAAAACGGAGAAGTCTTAGAAAAATCTGAAAGCTCAGAGGAAAAAGAAAAGACAATAGATTTTTCTGTTGAAAAGATTTATGACTTTGCAAATAATTGTGATTTAACTAAACTTGATGAGATTTTAAATAGACAAATAGAATACAATATTGCAATTGCAGAAGATGGTATTGAAAATAATTACGGATCGAATATTGGAAAATTAATTTTAAATAGTTCAAATAATTATTCGGACAAATTAGTGGCATATGCCTCTGCAGGGTCTGATGCTAGAATGAGTGGATCAGAAAAACCTGTTGTAATTAATTCTGGCAGCGGCAATCAAGGAATAACAGTTTCTGTTCCAATAATTATCTATGCGAAAGATAAAAATTTATCTGAAGAAAAGTTAAAGAGAGCTCTAGTATTTGGAAATCTATTGGGACTTTATATGAAAGAAAAAATTGGCAAACTATCTGCATATTGTGGAGTTGTATCAGCATCAGCTGCATCAATTTGTGGAATTTCATATTTAAATGGAGATGATTTAGAAACAATCGAACATGCCCTTGTAAATATTTTGGCAGTAAATTCAGGACTCATTTGCGATGGAGCAAAGCCGTCTTGTGCATCAAAGATAGCATCAAGTTTAAGAAATGCCTTCTTAGGTTATGAGCAGGCAAAAAGTGAAAACTCATTTCAAGCTGGAGATGGAATAGTAAAAAAAGATGTGGAAGAGAGTCTTGAAGTAATAGGAAACCTTGCAAGATATGGAATGAAAAAGACTGATGAAGTTATCTTAAATGAAATGATTGAAAAGAGAGATTATATAGATGAATTTAAATAAGATTTTAAAATTAGTAATCTATGCAGCTATATTTGCAGCCATGTCATTAATGTTAGCTGATGAAAGTAAAATGATTTTGAGATTTTTATATTCAGTAGTTCTTGTAGCAGCGGGAACTTATTTTGTGAAAACTCTTAAAGATAATTAATTTTATTTTTTATAGCTTGATAAAAATTAAAGTAGCTTTTAAAAAGTTTTAATATTTTATTTTTATTTTAGGAAGGGGCGGCTAGGCCTTCCGAATTGGCCTCGCCCCTTCCTAAGACCATCCCCACTCACCACGGGCGGCCTGGCAGGGGCCCGTCCCGCTAATACGCAAAAAGGTCTACGACTAAATTTTCAAAACTCGCTTTGCTCAAACAAGTTGAAAATTTTTAACGTCTCCGACCTTTTTGCTTATCATTAGAGAAGGTTTTTAATTATTGGCATAATTATATTTTAGATAAAATCTTAAGTGGTATTTTTATAAAACAATAAGTAAAATATTAAATGGGGGCTTTTCCTATCCAACTTGGATAGCGACAGTCCCCATTTTTTACTCTATTTTCTGTGAATAAGTTTTTAAAAACACGCCAACTACTTTGTGAAATCTTGATATATCAGTAATATAGGTAAAATCATTTCCAAAAATCTTTTTTATATTTTCGATTTCACTTTCATTTCCAGTAAATACTCCAAAGGTATTTATATTTTTAAGTCTTGTCAAAAGTATTTCTTTCGACGAATCCATTACTGCATCTTCATCTTTATAATTTTCTCCAGGCACTTTTCCACCGCCCACAAGGCCCACATCAATTTCATCAAAGGGAAGTCCGTCAGTTAATATTATTAAAAATCTTTTTTCATCTAAATTTTTCTCTGACAAATGTCTCATAAACTTCACTGCTAGACCATCTCTATTTGATCCACTTGGTGAGTATTTAAAAATTTCTTTGTTCTTATTTCTCGGATCATTGTAATCTCTGTATTTTTTAAGAATCAAATAATTATAAAAATTATTAAAAGAAAAAACTCTAGTCTTTATATTAAGACTTGTTAAAGCTTCTGCAATTATATAGCTTTCAGTTGCTACAATTTCTTTTCGCTCATTTTGTGAAGCTGATGAGTCTAAAAGAATGTCCACATAAATATCGCTAGAATCATTTCTATTTATCTTTTCAAAAATTCTATCTTCATTTAGCTTTTCATTTTTCCAAATTTCATTGGGGATAATTCTTCCTGAAGTTGAGCGAACTATTTCATCACTTGCTTCTTTTAAAAGTGAATTTTTAATAATTATTGAAAGTTCACGAATTGCTCTCTTGTTAGCTAATTCATTTTCTCTGTAAAACTGTAAATTATCCTCGTGATTACTTTCAGCTTCTCTTGCGTAATAGGAATCTTTATTTTCAAATTCGCCTGAAGGGAAGAATAGCTTGATGTCTTTGTGAATTCCAGTGGAAATTTCCGCTGCAATTTTATCTGAAATATATCTTGGAATTTTCTCCACACCATATCTCTTACAAGTCCTGTCGTAAATATTAATGTCTCCATGATTTTTATTTAATAAATCTTCTTCGATAATATTTACATCTCTGTAGTCATCGTTAAAAAATGTAAACTCTGCAGATTCTATGCTGTATCTTTCGAGAAAAGTGTTGTCCATATATTTATTTTGTTCATATTTTTTCTTTCTCGGATTTTTCTTTTTCTTTGACTCTTCTTTAAACTCTTCGAAATCTGTATCTATGTCGAGATTAATGCTCTTATTGATGTGAAAATATTTTTTGTAGAGATTTTTTAAAAAGTCTAAATATTCGAAAGTGTCCTTAGAATCAAAAGCTAAAATTTCTTTTAGCATTTCATTTAAAACTTTCTGAATCTTTGGATATTCGACCTTTTTAGCTCTAACAAATCCTATTTTAAGCTCATCAATTAATAAAATTTTCTGCCTTTTTAATTTTTTTAAAATTTCCTCATCATGAGATTTTTTAAAATCTAGTACTCCACTGCGAGAGCCTATTAATTCATCATTAAATACATTTCTCAAAACTATCTTTGCAATTTCTAAAAGTTCATCTTTATTATTTAATCCATTTACAAATTTTTTAAAGAATTCATCTAAGATATAAAAATTATAAAATTTAGAAGCAAATCCGAGAAGTGAGCCTTCATAAAAATCATTTGCCCTTATAGAAAAGTTTGAAAGGTCGTAGTCGTAATCATTTGAAATTGTCCAAAAAATATTTTTAATTCTATTTTCGTCTCTCATATCAATCAAATAAATCAGAGCGACTTACATCTTTTACAAAAAGTGTGTCAATTACATCGCTTACAATTTCCTTTTCATAAGCATCGAAAGTCTTGTCAGTTATTCCAAGAGCAATGGAATTTCTAAGGGAAAGTCCTCTTTCCATAAGTTCAATACTTGAAAGAAGTCCACGAAGGTCCACTGCCTTTGAAGAAATTTCAGAATTAAGTGATTTTTCTTGCAAATCTAAAAATAATTTAACAAAGCTATCAATGGATTTTTTATTCAAGTTTGTATTTTCTTCAAATAATTTTGCTAAATCTGATTCTGAAATAGTGGGCATATCGATAACTAAAAATCTTGATACCAAGGCTTCGTTTAAGTCACGAGTTCCAATGTAGCCGTAATTCATTGTTGCAATAAATCTTGTTGCATCATGAATCTTTAATCTGTCGTAGCCTGATACATCTATGACCCTTCTATAGTCAAGTGCAGAGTGAACAACTGAAAGTGCTTCGTTTTTTGCCATGTTTATTTCATCAAAAATAGCAAAGCCTCCGTACTCTGATGCTTCATAAACTGGTCCCTTCTTTAGAGTAACTTCATTATTTTTAAAAGTGTCTGATCCAATTAAACTAGATGGGTCAGAAGAAATATTTAATGAAATTGTCCAAAGAGGTCTTCCAAAAATGTATGCAAGATTTTCTGCCAGTACATTTTTGCCAGTAGCCTTAGGTCCTGAAAGAAGAATATTGTTGCCAGAAAGTATAGCTGCAATTGCTTTCTCCAAAGTATTTTTGCCATAGTATTTATATTTAATTTTAGGTATTCTATATAATAAATTGTCGCTGAGACTATATTTTTCTTTAAATTCACGCACCTCATCTAGAAGCTCTTGTGAAACTCCTTGTGAAAGTAAAAACTCTCTCATCTAATCACCTCTAAAGTATTATAACAAAAATTTGAAAAATAGTTTTTTATTATTTTATTAATGATATACTATATTAATAGGAGGCTGTTATTATGACTAGGATACCATTAGCAATGGGATTTGTATTTATATTTTATTTATTAATTTTTATAATATTAATACTTATTATATTAGCTTTAATTAAATATTTAAAAAGTTAATTTGAAAAAATAGTTTATTATGTTATAATGAATAAAAAGTTTATAAGGCAGTGATTGAGAATAGTAGCTTTAAAGTGTTTTAAAGAGAGCAGATGGAAGGTGTAAATCTGTAAATAGTTTATTGCAAATCCACCTCATAGCCTATTTTATTTAAGTGAACCATTACGGTTAATTAGGGTGGCAACGCGGGTCTCTCGTCCCTTTAGGGGATGAGGGGCTCTTTTTTATTTTAAGGGAGGATATATGTTAGATATTAAATTTGTAAGAGAAAATCCTGAGGCAGTTAAAGAAAATATTAAGAAAAAATTTCAAGATGACAAACTTCCTCTAGTTGATGAAGCAATTGCAATTGATGAAAAGCTAAGAGATGCAAAGACTAAGGGCGACAACCTTCGTGCAGAAAAAAATGTAGCTTCAAAAGAAATTGGAAAATTCATGCAAGCTGGCGAAAAGGATAAGGCTGAAGAAGCAAAGAAAAAAGTCAATGAAATTAACGAAGAAATCGCTAAGCTTGAAAATGATGAGAGAGAACTTGCAGCAGAACTTAAGGAAAGAATGCAAATTATTCCTCAAATGATTGACGACACTGTTCCAATCGGTAAGGACGACACGGAAAATGTTGAAGTTGAAAGATTTGGCGAACCAGTAATTCCTGATTTTGAAGTGCCATATCATGTTGACATCATGGATTCTTTTAACGGAATTGATTTAGATTCTGCTAGAAATACATCAGGTGCAGGTTTTTATTATCTAAAAGGAGATATTGCAAGACTTCACTCTGCAATCCTTGCTTACGCTAGAGATTTTATGATTGACAGAGGATTTGAATATCACATTCCTCCATTTATGATTAGATCAGATGTTGTTACAGGCGTTATGAGTTTTGCTGAAATGGAAAACATGATGTATAAAATTGAAGGCGAAGATCTTTATTTAATTGGAACATCTGAACACTCAATGATTGGTAAATTTATAAACACAATTACTCCAGAAGAAGATATGCCTCTTGCACTAACTTCATATTCTCCATGTTTTAGAAAAGAAGTTGGTGCTCACGGCATCGAAGAAAGAGGAGTTTACAGAATTCACCAATTTGAAAAGCAAGAAATGGTTGTAATTTGTAAGCCAGAAGATTCTAAAGATTGGTTTGTTAAATTATGGCAAAACACAGTGGACTTCTTCCGTTCACTTGAAATTCCTGTGAGAACTTTAGAATGTTGTTCAGGAGATTTAGCAGACCTTAAGGTAAAATCTCTTGATGTTGAAGCTTTTTCTCCAAGACAAAATAAATATTTTGAAGTTGGATCTTGTTCAAACCTTGGAGATGCACAAGCAAGAAGACTTAATATTAAACTTCGTGGCAAAGATGGCACTTATCTTGCACACACATTAAACAACACTGTTGTAGCACCACCAAGAATGTTAATTGCATTCTTAGAAAATCTGCTACAAGAAGATGGATCTGTTAAAATTCCAGCACCACTACAAATGTACATGGGTGGAGCTGATAAAATTGTTCCTAAAAAGTAAAATATATAATTAATTTATAGGTTTTTAGGGTACAATTTAAAGTAAGAGATCGGTAAATTTTCAGATAAATACTTTTGGGGAGTAACATAAAATTATCAGTCGTCACTACGGCACAGCCCGGCTGATAATACTTAATTTTAAGTTTGTGAGACCGATTATTTTCGGTCTCTTTTTATATTTAAAATTAAAAGGAGGAAATAATGGCAGAACAAAAAAATTGGTACAATCAGGAAGTTTCTGAAGTTTTAGAAAATTTAAACACTTCTAAAGAAACTGGACTTACTGAGGCTGAAGCCAAGGCTCGTATTGAAAAGTATGGCAAGAATGAACTAGAGGCTGACAGTAAAAAGCCTTTTATTCAAAAGCTTAAAGACCAAATTCTTGACCCAATGATAATCATACTTTTAATAGCATCAATAGTGTCCTTTGCAGTTGGCGAAAGACTTGATGCAACTATAATTATTGCAATTGTAGTGGTAAATGCATTTTTATCAATTTATCAAGAGGGAAAAGCAGAAGAGGCAATTGAAGCACTACAAAAAATGTCATCGCCTAAGGCAAAAATTATTCGTGATGGAGAGACAATTGAAGTTGATTCAACTACACTTGTCCCAGGAGATATTATAGTTCTTGAAACAGGAGATATTGTGCCAGCAGATTTAAGACTTATTGAGTCAAGTAATTTAAAAATTGATGAGTCTTCACTTACTGGTGAATCAGTTCCAGTAGAAAAGGATTATAAAGTTACCTATGATGGCAAAATGGAAATTGGAGACAGAGAAAACATTGCATATTCTTCAACTATTGTGACTTATGGTAGAGGAATGGGAGTTGTAGTAGAAACTGGTCACGAAACAGAAATCGGTAAAATCGCAACTTCAATTGCAACTGTAGGAGATGAACAAACTCCACTTCAAAGAAAACTTGCAGGACTTTCAAAAATTCTTGGAATTCTTGTAATTGTAATTTGTGCACTTGTACTTTTAATCGGTGTTCTTTACAAGAATGACCCACTTGAAATGTTTATGACTGCAATTTCTCTTGCAGTAGCGGCAGTGCCTGAAGGACTTCCAGCAATTGTAACAATTGTACTTTCAATTGGTATGGGTAAAATGGCTGAAAGAAATGCAATTGTAAAAAAACTACTTGCAGTTGAAACTCTAGGTACAACTACAGTTATTTGTTCAGATAAGACTGGTACTCTTACTCAAAACGAAATGACTGTTACAAAAGTATTTACAAATGACAAAGTTTATGATGTCAATGGAACTGGATACGATCCTGAAGGTCACATCGAAATAGAAGGAAAGGAAGTTTCTGCAAAGGATGACGAAACTCTAAAACTTATCACTTCTATTGCAGCACTTACAAATGATGCAAAGCTTAAAATTACAGGCAAGGATTCTTCAATTACAGGAGATCCAACTGAAGGTGCACTTTTAACTTTTGCAGAAAAGGCAAATAATCCAGTTGATGAATTAAATAAAAATCACGAAAGAATTGAAGAAATACCTTTTGATTCTGACAGAAAGATGATGACAACTTTCCACAAAAACTTCTTTGATGGCATAGCTTCATTTACAAAGGGAGCCCCTGATGTTGTTCTTGAAAGATGTAATAAAATATTAATCAATGGAAAAGAAGTTGAACTTACTAAAGAACTTAGAGATAGAGTTCTTGAAAAGAACAGCGAATTTGCAAGAGCAGCACTTCGTTGTCTAGCTTATGCTTATAGAAAATTTGACAGCGTACCAAATGAAATAACTTCAGAAAATATTGAAAAAGACATGGTATTTGTTGGACTTACAGGAATGATTGACCCTGCAAGACCAGAAGTTAAACTTGCAATAGAAGAATGTAGAACTGCAGGCATTAGACCAGTTATGATTACTGGAGACTACCTAGAAACAGGACTTGCAATTGCAAAAGACCTTGGTATTGCAACATCTGATGATGAAGCAATAATGGGTAGAGAACTTAACGAAATGAGTGACGCAGAGCTTCGTGAAATTGTAAAAGAAAAGACAGTTTTCACAAGAGTTTCTCCTGAAAACAAAGTTCAAATCGTAACTGCACTTAAAGAAAATGGACACATTGCAGCCATGACTGGAGATGGAGTTAACGACGCACCTGCAATTAAAAAGGCAGACATTGGTATTGCAATGGGTATAACAGGTACAGATGTTGCGAAAAACACTGCAGAAGTTATCCTTACAGATGACAACTTTGCAACAATTGTAAATGCAGTTGAAGAAGGAAGAATTATTTATTCTAATATAAAGAAATTCGTTGCATATCTACTATCTTGTAACCTTGGAGAAGTTTTAATCGTATTAATTTCAATACTATTAGACATTCCAGTGCCACTTATTCCAATTCAATTATTATGGCTTAACCTTGTAACTGACTCCTTCCCAGCACTAGCTCTTGGAGTTGAAAAAGGCGAAGAAGACATAATGAATGAACCACCAAGAGATCCAGATGAGCCAATACTTGACAGTGAAATTAAACTTACAGTTGCAATTCAATCAATAGCAATTACAGTTGCAACACTAGGAGCATATTTCATTGGAATAAAATGGTATGGAATGGGCGAAGGACTTGGACATGCAAGAACAATGGCTTTCGTAACACTTATACTTTGCGAACTTTTAAGATCTTACACATCAAGATCAATAGATAAGACTTTAATGCAAATTGGAATCTTCTCTAACAAGAGACTTGTAATAGCTACAATATTCTCATTCTTATTGATGCTTGTTGTAGTTTATGTACCAGTATTAAACGATGCCTTTGGACTAATGAGACTTGGCACAAAAGAAATAGCCGTAGTTGTAGTAGCATCATTTATTCCACTTGTAGTTGGAGAAATTCAAAAAGTTATAAGATTTGGAAGAAAATAATAAATAATTTTTGTAAACCTCGATTAATTTCGAGGTTTTTTATTAATTATTTCTCCCTTTTGTGTTATAATTTTAAAAAATTGGAGGGATGAGATGATTAAAAATTTAAAAAAGACCTTTCCCTATACTATTCCAATATTTATCTCCTTTTTATTTATAGGAATTTCCTTTGGAATTTTTACTTCGTCAAAGGGATATGCACCCTGGGTTTCACCGCTTACATCAGTTGTAATTTTCTCTGGATCAATACAATTTGTTGTAGTTGAAGCTATGCATGCAGGAATGAATTTACTTTCCTTTATATTAATTGTTGCAATGATGAATATTAGACATTTCTTCTATGCACTAACTTGTCTTACAAAATTTAGTGGCATGAGCGAAGGAAGAAGAATTTATTCAAATTATGCTCTCTGTGATGAAGCATATTCAATGATTATGGGTGTGCCAGTGCCAGATGATATGAAAAAAGAAGACTTTTATTTTTCAATAACTTTTCTGCTTCAAGCATATTGGTTTTTGGCTACAACACTTGGTGGACTTCTTGGAAACTTTGTAAAGACAGAAATTCTTGGAATAGATTTTATACTTACGGCATTATTTTTAGTAATATATTTAAGTCAGTGGAAGCAGACAGATGATCACTTCCCAGCAGTGCTTGGAGTTGTAGCATCAGTATTTTCATTAATTGTATTTGGTGAAAATTTTATTCTTCCAGCAATGATAATTATATTATTTTTCTTATATTTAGAATTTAGAAAGACACAAACTATTAAAATACAATAATAATATTTGGAGGTATTATGAACAATTTATTTGACTTAACAGGTAGAGTAGCAGTAGTTACAGGAGCATCATCAGGATTAGGTGTTCAATTTGCAAGAGCACTTGCATCAGCAGGAGCTGACCTCGCAATTATCGCAAGAAGAGAAGAAAAGTTAAAGTCTGTTAAAGAAGAAATAGAAAAAGAATTTAACAATAGAGTTGAGTATTATAAATTAGATTTAAGTGAATTTGAAAAAATTGAAGACACTGTCACTAAAATTGAAAAAGACTTTGGGAAAATTGACATCTTAGTAAACAATGCTGGACTTTCAATTGGAGCTAAGGCAATAGAAATTTCCATAGAAAATTGGAAAAAGATGATGGATTTAAATTTAAATGCAGTTTTCTTTATGGCAAGAGAAGTTGCAAAAGTTATGAAGAAAAATAATTACGGAAGAATTATAAATATTGGATCTGTTCACTCAACTGTATCACTTGATATTGGTATGATTTCTCCTTATGTAACAAGTAAATTTGGCGTGAGAGGAATTACTACAACTCTTGCAGGAGAATGGGCAGAATATGGAATTACAGTTAATGCCATAGGACCTGCTTACTTTGAAAGTGAAATGACTGAAGAAATTTTAGAAACTGATACTTTTAAGAGATTAATAAAGACTAATTGTCCAATGAGAAGACCTGGCAGAAAAGGCGAGCTTGACACAACACTTCTATACCTGGCATCTGATTATACATCCTATACAAATGGCCAATTAATTGGCGTAGATGGTGGTTGGACAACTTTATAAAAATCTAAAGGGGGAAGATAAAAGATGGAAGCATTAAAATATATTTTCATAGCGGGAATTATTACGATTATTGCAAGATTTCTGCCAGGAATAATTTTTAGAAAGAGAAAATTAACACCCTTTATTGAATATCTTGGAGAAAAACTTCCCTATTCATTAATGGGACTTCTCCTAGTATTTTGCATTAGAAAAGTTAATTTTTTAAACCCTACAGAAGTAATACCTGTTGCAACATCCTTTGCGGTGATAATTTTAAGTTTTAAATTTATTAAAAACTTCTTCTTGTCTATTGCACTGGGAACAGCAGTGTATATGGGATTTTTATATTTATTATAATATTAAAACTGCCTTTTTGGCAGTTGTTTTTTTATAAAATTTATTGACAAATGTATCTATAGGATATATACTGTAGATACAAAATATATACAGTATATATTAAGGGATTTGGTGATATTATGAATATAATTATTTCAAATGACAGTGGAATTCCAATTTATGAACAGATAAAAAATCAAATCAAGAAGCAAATCGCTGAAGGAACTTTAAAGGAAGATGAATCTCTTCCTGGAATGCGAACTCTTGCAAGTGATCTTAGAGTTTCTGTTATCACAACAAAAAGAGCATACAATGATTTAGAAGCTGAAGGTTATATTTATTCTGTTCCTGGTAAGGGATCCTTTGTTAAAAAGTTAAATGAAGAATTTGTAAAAGAAAATGCAATGGCAAAAATTGAAGAGCATTTTGAAAATGCAATAGTAGTTGCAAATTCAGCTGGCATTAAATTAGATGAACTTTTAGAAGTTTTAAAGACAATTTATGAAGTAGGTGAACTATGAATATTATAGAGATAAAAGATTTAAAAAAAGAATTTCAAGATTTTAGTCTAGATATAGAAGATTTAAAAATTCCAAGTGGTGCAGTCATAGGAATCATTGGAGAAAATGGTGCGGGCAAAACCACTCTACTTAAATGTATAGTTGATTTACTTAAATATGATGGAGAGATTAAAGTATTTGGAGAAGAAATACACAAGGAATTATTTGAAAAAATAGGCACAGTTCTCACAGATTCATTTTTTAACAAAGAATTTAAAATTAAAGATGTGGCGGATATATTAGAAGCTGCATTTATAAATTTTTCTAGAGATAAATTTTATGAATTTGCAGATAAATTTAAAATGCCAACTAATAGAAAGATAAAAGAACTTTCTACTGGAAATCTAATGAAACTAAAAATAATTTCTGCAATCTCGCACAATCCAGATTTATTAATACTAGATGAGCCAACAGCAGGACTTGACCCAGTAATAAGAGATGAGATAATGCAGTTTTTATTTGAATATATGAAATCTGATGAGAGAAGTATATTATTTAGCTCTCACATTTTATCAGACATTGAAAAAATTGCAGATTATATAATTTATATCCACGATGGAAAAGTAGTTTTCTACGATGAAAAAGATGAATTAATAGAAAAATTTGGAGTATTAAAGACTAGTGAAGAAAATATAGAAAAATTTGGAGATTTTGTAGTAAAGACAAGAGTAAATAAGTACTCAACAGAGGCATTAATTAAAAACGTAGATGTCTTTAGAGAATTTTATCCAAATGAAGTAGTAGACAAGGTAAATATAGAAGATATAATGATATTTTTAAGTAGGAGTTAGTTATGAAAGCTGTACTTATAAATGATTTAAAATTATATAAGACTCAAGCTATATCCTTCTTATTAATCACAATTTTTGTAATTATAATAAATTTTTATCTTCATGGATTAACAATTTCATCTAGTTTAATAAATTATATTTTTATATTGACTCTAATAATTAGAGCAGAAATAGTATTTTCAGATAACTATAGTGATCTAGATAAATTTTTGATAATGCCAATATCAATAAATGAATATATTAAGTCAAAGATAATAAAAAATACTGTTGTATTTGTTATATCATCAGTAGTTTTTGCAATTATATTATTATCATTAGATGAAATGCCTAAATCTCTAATAAATTTTTATTTTTTAAATTTTTTAGCAGTTGATTTTGTATTAATGACCTTTTTTCACATATTGCTGGTAAAATTTAAAAAAAGATTTATAGGATTACTTTATTTTTTATTATTGAATTTAATTGGATTTGCATTAATGTTTTTTAATTTAATAGACTATAGATTAACATCAGTTTTAATATCAGCATTAGTTATATTACTTTCATTATATTTAGATTATAGACTTTCTAAAGAAATTTTAAAGGAGATGAAAGAATGAAAGCCGTACTTTTAAACGACTTTAAAATATTAAAAAAATCAATTGCAGGTTATTTATTTGTTATATTTTTAATATTTATATTATCATTCTTTATTATAGGAACATCAGATAGCGTATTTTTTATAAATTGGATTGCAATTATGATTTTAAGCATGAGAAATAGTGTTATATTTGATGAAAAGTTTGAAGATTTTGAAAAGTTTATGACCATGCCAGTTTCAATTGAAGAATATTCACTTGCTAAAATATTAAAAAATTCAAAGGTACTTTTCATAAGCTATATATTTCTCATAGCCTATGTATTTATAACTAATAAAAATTACTTTCCAGCAGCAATGGCTTTTATGGCACTTGATATTATGCTAATTAGTTTCTTTCACATACTTTATACAGATAATATTAAATTGATATTAGTAATAATTTATACAGTTTTATTGGTTTTAGTAGGATCTATATTAGTATTTAATTGGCAAAATTTTCTTGAGTATAAATACATGACTATTATAATCTCAATAATCTTTGGAATATTTTCAATTTATTTAGATTATAAATTTTCTACAAACTTATTGAAGGCGAGGAAAGAATGAAAACTTTATTATTAAATTCATATAAAATTAAGAAAAAACAAATAATATATTATTTTATTTTCATTGCATTATTAATCTTAATAAAAACTTTGGGAATGAATATAGATTCACTTAATATTTTAGCAGGAGAGAACTTTTCTGTAGTATTTGTAACTATAACATTGTTGCATTTTGCATTATTTTTAATAGCAGATAATAATTTAATCGTAGATAATTCAAATTCATATCTACTAATGTTAAAAAATTCAAGAAGAGATTTATTAAACTGGAAATTTATTGAGACATTTATAATTTTTGTTATTAATATTTTGACAATATTTTATCTAATGCATGATATAAATATACATGGATTAAATAAATCTCTTGGATTATTAATAATTTTGACATTCATGTCCTATTATTTAATATTAATTCCATTGAGCATGAAATTTGCAAAAGATAGTGCAGTACCAACACTAATCACATTTGCACCAGCACTTATTCCTTGGATGGATAAAATTGGATTAGATCCAGTTTCAAAAGTAATCGAGTTTTATGAAAACACAAATAAAATAATTCCTTTTGCTTTATTGATATTGTATCTAATTTTGATTTATGTAATCTCTCTTGGAATAATCAATAACAAAGATTTCTAAATTAATTACTAATGAAAAGGCTTCTATATTAAAGAAGTCTTTTTTATTTCACTTCATTTGTGATAGAATTAAAACTGAATTTATAAGGAGGTTTTATTTTGAATTCTAGTTCAGGCTTTTTAGAAAAGACTTTCTCTCTAAGGGAGAGAAATACTAATGCCAAAACTGAGTTTATGGCAGGGCTTACAACTTTTATGACAATGTCGTATATTTTAGTTGTAAATCCAAATATGTTAGCTGAAGCAGGAATGGACAAGGGCGGAGTTTTTACAGGCACTATTTTAGCATCTATTATTGCAATGATTTTTATGGGTTTATTTGCCAATCTTCCCTTTGGACTTTCTGCTGGTATGGGTCTTAATGCTTTCTTCACATACACTGTAGTTCTTAGCATGGGTCATCCTTGGTCTTATGCACTTACTGCTGTATTTTTAGAAGGTATTATTTTTATTGTAATGAGCTTTTTTAACATTCGTGAAGCGATATTTACATCTATACCGATGTCACTTAAAAATGCAGTTTCTGTAGGGATTGGACTATTTATTACTTTAGTTGGTCTAATTTCAGCAGGTATTATCGTAAACAATGATGCTACTCTTATTGCTCTTGGAGAAATTGCTTCAAGACCATCTCTTGTATTTATTGTAACTTTAATGATAATGGCATTTTTAACTGCAAAAAATGTAAAAGGAGCACTTCTATATGGAATTGTTGCTGGTACAATTTTAGCACTTGTATTAGGAGTAACTCATTTCCCAGAAGGAGGAATATTATTCTCATTACCACCATCAATTAAAGATGTTGCTTTTAAACTTCATTGGAAAAATATTTTCACTTTTGATATGTTTTCAGTAATGTTTACATTTTTATTTGTTGATTTATTTGACACTGTAGGAACTTTAACAGGAGTTGCTACAAAGGCAAACTTAATTGATGAAGATGGAAATCTTCCCGGAGTTGGACGTGCACTTTTATCTGATGCAATTGGTACAGTTGTGGGAGCACTTCTTGGAACAAGTACAGTTACTACATTTGTTGAATCTGCATCAGGAGTTGCTGATGGTGGTAGAACAGGACTTACTGCAATATCTTGTGCATTTTTCTTTTTCTTATCACTATTCTTATTCCCAATATTCTCAATAGTGCCAGCTCAAGCAACATCAGCTGCACTTGTAATGGTTGGATTATTTATGATAAGTCCAATTAACTTAATAAAACTTGACGATTATACTGATTCTGTGCCAGCATTTTTAACAATTGTAACTATGCCTTTTGCATATTCAATTGCTGAAGGAATTTCAGTTGGTATGATTTCTTATGTTATCTTAAAAGTTGCAACAGGAAGACACAAAGAAGTGAGCCCTGTAATGTATATTTTAGCTTTAATATTTACGCTAAGATATTTAAGACCACTTTTACCATTTTAAGGATTAAATTGAAAAATTCATAAATCTTGATTTATTGAATTGTTAAGCCCCCTTTAGTATAATATTAATATTGAGGGGGTCTTTTTTTATGAAAAATTTGAAAAAAATATTTTTATCTATATTATTATTTTCTCTGCTTACTATAAATGTTTTTGCAGCAGAAGATATTCAAGTAGTCCTTGAACAGCCCGCTGTTTCTCAGGCAAAAAGTGGGGATGTACTTAAATATAATCTAGTTATAAATCTTCCTAAAAATTTCAAGGAAAAATATTCTTCTTTTTCTGTAACTCTCCTTTTAGATAAATCACTTGATGTTGAAAAAACTAAAATGGTTAAAGGTGAAGAAGTTAAAGGAAAGTTAGATGTTAGAACTACTACTATAAAGGGCAAGGGACAAAATATTGTAACTGTAAATGCCAATGATTTATCAATTATAAAAGATAATGAGCTCAATCTTGAAATTCAAACTAAGGTAAAGGAAGATGTTACAAACTCAAATCTTAAAAATTCCTTTGTAATTAGTTATGTTGATAAAGGTGGAGATTCTAAAAGTGATCAAAAGAATTTAGAATCATCTACTAAAACTCAAAATGGAGTTTTAAAAATAAAGGATGTCTACACTGATTCTAAAAGCATAATAGGTCAAACTGAAAAAAATGCAAATGTTAGAATTGCCATTGACAGAAAAGTTTATGATGAGATTAAAGCCGACAAAAATGGAAACTTTGAAGTTGCGATTAATAATCTCAAAGAAGGAACTCTAATTAGAATAGTTTCAGAAACTAAAGATAAAAATGCAGCTTTAGAGTATATTGTAAAACCAAAGGTAGAAGCTAATAAGTCTAAAGAGCTTGTTAAAGAAGATAATTCTGACAAAACTGAAAATAAAAATGAAAATAATTCAGTAGTTAATAATAAGGAAGAAAATTATACAGACATATATTCAACTATTAAAAGCTTAGAAAAATTAAATGATTATGTTGATTTTGCAAAAAATCTTTCAACTGCAAAGGCAACTAATAAAAATGAAAAGAGATTAAAGGCAGCTATTGCTTCAGCTGAATATGTAATTGTAAAGACAGAAGTTTCAACTGAAGAAATTGAAAAATCTCTTGATGAACTGACAAAATCAATAAATATTGTAAGAAGACCCTATATGACAGGAATTTCTGAGAAAAAATTTGCTCCTAATGAAAAAATTACAAGAGCACAAGCAGCATCAGTATTAAAGAGAATAATTGATCCTAATGCAAAGGCCAATGATAGCACTAGCTTTAGAGATGTAAAAAAGAATGCATGGTACTATGATGATATAGTATTTATTGAAAAAAGAGGTCTTATTTCTGGATATGAGGACGGAACTTTTAAACCAGAAAATGCCATGACTAGAGCACAATTTGCTCATTTAATTAATAATTATCTAAAACTTGAAGAGGGAAATAATCCAATGAACTTTTCTGATGTTAAGAAAAATCACTGGGCATCAAAGGCGATTAACACTCTTTCAAGCCATGGAATAATGGTTGGAGATAAAAATAAATTTAATCCAGACAAGAACATTACAAGAGCAGAAGCTGCTACTATTTTTAATAAAATACTGGATAGAAAAATTAACGAAAGTTTTCTTGATAAATACGCAAAGAATACCTTTGAAGATGTAAATAGAAAACAATGGTTTTATTATCAAGTTTTAGAAATTACTGCTAAATAGAAAGGATGAACAAAATGAAAGAAGTAAGAGTTAGATTTGCACCATCTCCAACAGGATATCTACACATTGGAGGACTTAGAACTGCACTTTACAATTATCTATATGCAAAGAAAAATGGCGGCAAGTTTTTACTTAGAATAGAAGATACAGATAGAACTAGATATGTTGAAGGGGCAATTGAAAATTTAATTGAATCTCTTGAATGGGCTGGCATCACTCATGATGAAGGTGTATTTGTAAAAGATGGAGAAATCGTAGACGTAGGAGATGCAGGACCTTATATCCAATCTCAAAGACTTCCAATTTATCAAAAATATGTAGATGAATTAATCGAGAAAGGACATGCGTACTACTGTTTCTGTACTAAAGATAGACTTGACTCACTTCGTGAAGAACAAAGAATAAAGGGACAAGTTCCTAAGTACGACGGACTTTGCAGAAGCATTCCAATTGAAGAAGCTAAAAAGAGAATTGAAGCTGGCGAAGAATATGTAGTTAGACTTAAACTTCCAAAGGATAAAAACATAACTTTCAATGATGCAGTTCGTGGAAAAGTTACAATTAACACTGATGAAATTGACGATCAAGTTCTTATGAAATCAGATGGATTCCCAACTTATCACTTAGCAGTAATTGTTGACGATCATCTAATGGACATAACTCATATTGTAAGAGGAGAAGAATGGCTTGCATCAACTCCAAAACACGTATATCTATATGAATGTTTTGGATGGGAAGCACCAGAATTTGTTCACCTTCCAACAGTTTTAAATAAAGATAGAAAGAAACTTTCAAAGAGACAAGGCGATGTATCTGTTGAAGACTTTAGAAATAGAGGATATTTGCCAGAAGGCCTTGTAAATTATCTTGCCCTTGTTGGTTGGTCTCCAGAAGATGGCGAAGAAATCATGACTCTTGATGAAATGGTTGAAAAATTTAGCTTCGATAGAGTTGGTAAGAGCGGTGGAATATTTGACACAGATAAATTAAACTGGGTTAACTCACACTATATTAAATCCTACGATTTAGATAAACTTGCAGAACTATCAATACCATTTGTAGTAAAATCAGGTCTTATCACTGAAGAAGAAATAAGAAATAACTTTGAATGGTACAAGGTTTTAATCGACACTGTTAGAGAGGGGATTGACAAGTTAGAAGATATTCCAGAACATATTTCTTTCTTATTTGGAGATATTGAAATCACAGAAGATGCAGCAAAAGAAGAACTTCAAGCAGAGCATGTACCGGCACTTTTAGATTCCTTTATTAAAATTGTAAAATCTCACGATGAAATAGATTTAGAAGTAGCCAAGGGACTGATGAAAGAAGTTCAAAAAGATTCTGGAGTAAAGGGCAAGGCACTTTACATGCCAACAAGAGCAGCAATATCAGGAAATGTTCACGGACCAGATATGTCTAATATAATTTATCTACTAGGAAAAGATAAACTTATAGAAAGAGCAGAAAAAATTAAAAATTCACTATAGTAGAAAACCCAGCATTATTCGCTGGGTTTATTTTTTATCTTATTTAGCATGTATAAAATTCTGATGAGTAGGTATATTTTTATAATTTGTGGGATTGAGTATATTAAAATACTCTTGAGTATTCTCATGACCTCTGTATAATTTTCCATAAAATCACCTATCATTATAAATTTCCTTTAATTTTTGCAATATTAAAATTAAAATTATTATTTCAATTATATTAAAAATCACATAGGGATTTAGAAAGGTTAAAAATTTAATAATTTTAGCCATAATCTCGCCACCTTTTTATTGATTTATCATAGTATATTACAAAAAAAACTAAAATCAAATAATTTAATATACATTTATTATAAATACTTACTATAAATGTTACATTAATTATTTTATGGTATAATCTAATTGATAAAAAAGACGAAAATCATTTAAGAGGTGTAATGTGAAAAATACTATTAGAGATTTTGATTTTAAAGATAAAACAGCACTTGTAAGAGTGGATTTTAATGTACCTATAAAGGATGGAAAAGTTACTGGTGACGACAGAATTATAAAAGCGGCTGATACTATAAATTTTCTAGTTGATGCTGGAGCTAAAGTTGTACTTATAAGTCATCTAGGTAGACCCAAGGGAGAATACAAAGAAGAGTTATCTCTTGCACCAGTTGCAAAAAGAGCAAGTGAAATACTAAATAAAGACGTCAAATTTATTGCATCTAAAGAAGTTGTAGACGATAAAGTTGTAGAAGAAGTTAAAAATTTAAAAAGTGGAGAAATTGCTCTTCTAGAAAATTTAAGATTTGTTAAAGGTGAAGAAGCAAATGATAAAGACTTTTCTAAGAGACTTGCATCACTTGGAGATATTTTTGTAAATGACGCCTTTGGAACTGCTCACAGAGCTCACGCTTCTAATGTTGGAGTTGCAGAGTTACTACCATCATGTGTTGGATTTTTAGTTGAAAAGGAAGTCAAATACTTTGACGAGGCTTTAAAAAATCCTGAGAGACCTTTTGTTGCAATTCTTGGCGGTGCAAAAGTTTCAGATAAAATCGGAGTAATTGAAGAACTTCTTAAAAAAGTTGATAGCCTTGTAATTGTTGGAGCAATGGCAAATACTTTCTTAAAGTCCAAGGGTCTTGAAGTTGGCAAATCTCTTGTAGAAGATGACAAGTTAGATCTTGCTAGAGAGATTATGGCAAAGGCTATTGAAAATCATGTTAACTTAATACTACCTCAAGATGTTATCGTAGCACCTGAACTTTCGGAGGATTCCAAGGGAGAACTTAAGGAAGTTGAAGACGTTGATTTAGAAGACATGATTTTAGATATAGGAAAAGAAAGTTTAGAAGACATAAAAAATGAACTTGAAAGTGCAAAGACTGTAATTTTAAATGGACCTTGTGGAGTTTTTGAAATTGAAGAATTTTCACATGGAACAATTGAACTTGCAAAAATCTTAGCAAATATTGATGCTACAGTTATTGTAGGCGGAGGAGATTCTGTTGCTGCAGTTGAAAAGGCAGGAGTTGAAGATAAACTAACTCACATTTCAACAGGAGGCGGAGCAAGTCTTAAGATGCTTGAAGGAAAAACTTTACCAGGTATAGAGGCAGTTAGTGATAAAGAATGAGAAGAAAATATATTTGTGGAAATTGGAAGATGAATAAAACTTCATCTGAAGCTAGAAAATTTGCTAAAGATTTAAATAATTCTGAATTTAAAAATGTAGATGTATTAATTGCACCTTCCTTTGTGACACTAGAATCTTTAAGAAAAGAATTAAAAAGCGAAATAGAAATTGCAGCTCAAAATATCTCTCAATACGAAAATGGAGCCTACACTGGTGAAGTTTCTGCAGAAATGTTAAAAGATATTGATGTAAATTCTGTAATTATAGGACATTCAGAAAGGCGCGAGATATTCAAAGAATCAAATGAAATAGTAAATGAAAAAGTTAAAAGAGCAATATCTGAGGGGCTTAAAGTCATACTTTGCCTTGGAGAATCAGAAGAAATAAGAGAAAAAGGTAAAGAAGTTGAATTTGTAAGAGATGAACTTCTTGCATCTCTAAAAGATATAAAGACTCTTGAAAACATTACAATTGCCTATGAGCCAATTTGGGCAATTGGAACAGGTAAAACTTGTAATTCTATTGATGCTGAAGAAATGTGTAAAGAAATTAGAAATACATTGATAGAAGAATATACTGAAGAAGCAGATTCAACAAGAATTCTATACGGCGGATCAGTTAAACCTGAAAACGCAGTTGAAATTCTATCAAAGGAAAATATTGATGGAGTTCTTGTTGGAGGAGCTAGTTTAAAATCTGAAGATTTTATTGAAATTATAAAAGCGGGAGAAAATTTATGAAACCAGCTATGCTAATTATTTTGGATGGATTTGGAAATAGAGATAAAGTAAATGGAAACGCCGTAAAAATGGCTAACACTCCAACAATTGACTCTCTTAGAAAAACTTGTCCATACACTGAAATTTTTGCCAGCGAAGAATATGTTGGACTTCCTCATGGCCAAATGGGTAACTCAGAAGTTGGACATTTAAACATAGGCGCAGGTAGAGTGATTTATCAAAATCTTACAAAAATAACTAAGTCAATTGAAGATGGCGAATTTTATGAAAATAGTGAATTTTTAGAAGCTACAGAAAATGCAAAGAAAAATAATTCAAAACTTCATTTAATTGGACTTCTTTCAAAGGGTGGAGTTCATTCACACATGAATCACTTAAAGGCACTTGTGGAACTTGCAAAGAGAGAAGGACTAAGTGAAGTTTATATTCATGCAATTACAGATGGTCGTGATGTTTCGCCAAATGCAAGTATAGAAGATATAAAAGAATTCCAAGATGACATTAAAGAAATTGGAGTAGGTAAGATTGCCACAATTTGTGGAAGATACTTTGCAATGGATAGGGACAATAGATGGGAAAGAACTAAGAAATACTATGATAACATAGTTTCTGATGAATACCTTGTAGAAGAAAATATTCTAGATTATATAAAGAATTCCTACGACAAAAAAGTAACTGATGAATTTTTAGAGCCAGCAAAATTTGTAGAAGGCTCAGAAATTTCAGAAGGCGACTCAGTTATAATTTTTAATTTTAGACCAGATAGAGTTAGACAAATTACAAGAGCTCTTGTAGATGATAACTTTAACGGTTTTGAAAGAGAAAAAATTGGAAACTTAAAAGTTGTAACAATGACAGAGTACGATAAGGAAATTAAAAATAAAGTTGTTGCCTTTAAAGATGAAATTCCAAAAAATACTTTGGGCGAAATCTTAGAAAAAAATCACATCAATCAACTTAGAATTGCAGAGACAGAAAAATATGCACACGTTACATTTTTCTTTAACGGTGGACGCGAAGTTCCATTTAAAGGGGAAGACAGAGTTTTAATTCCATCTCCAAAAGTTGCAACTTACGATTTAAAGCCGGAGATGAGTGCAATTGAAGTTACTGCAGAAGTAGTTGAAAGAATTAAATCGGAAAAATATGGAGCCATAATTTTAAATTTTGCAAACCCAGATATGGTTGGTCACACTGGAGATTTAGATGCTGCAATAAAAGCAGTTGAAACAGTGGATTATGAGCTTAGAAAAATTTTAGATGCTTTGGATAAAGTTGGTGGAGTAGCAATAATTACTGCAGACCATGGAAACTGTGAGCTTATGATAGATGATAATGGAAATGTTATTACATCTCACAGTATAAATCCAGTTCCACTATTTTTATACGGAATGGATAGAAAACTTAGAAGTGGCGGAGCACTATGCGACATTGCACCTACAATTTTAGAAATTTTAAATATAAAAAAACCAGAGGAAATGACTGGAAGAAGTTTATTTGAGGAGGAAGTAAAATGAGCTTAATCACAGATGTCTATGCAAGAGAAGTCCTTGATTCAAGGGGAAATCCTACAATTGAAGTAGAAGTTTTAACAGAATTTGACGGTTTTGGATCTGCAATAGTTCCATCAGGAGCATCGACTGGAATTTATGAAGCAGTTGAATTAAGAGATAAAGATGAAAGATACCTTGGAAAAGGTGTTGAAACTGCAGTAAGAAATGTTAACGAAATAATTGCTGAAGAACTAGTATTTGAATACGATGTGCTAGACCAAGTTGCAATTGATGAACTTTTAATCGCACTTGATGGGTCTGACAACAAGGGTAAACTTGGAGCAAATGCAATTTTAGGAGTTTCACTTGCAGTAGCTCGTGCAGCAGCAGATGAACTTGGACTTCCATTTTATCAATACATTGGAGGAGTTAACGCAAAGACACTTCCAGTTCCAATGATGAATATATTAAATGGTGGCGAACACGCCGACAATAATGTGGATATTCAAGAATTTATGATTATGCCAGTGGGAGCAAAATCTTTTAAAGAAGCACTAAGAATGGGTTCAGAAGTTTATCACTCTCTAAAAGATGTTTTAAAAGAAGCTGGACTTTCAACTGGAGTAGGCGATGAAGGTGGATTTGCACCAAACCTTGATTCTAACGCAAAGGCACTTGATGTAATTGTAGAAGCAATCGAAAAAGCAGGATACAAATCAGGAGAAGATATAGTTCTTGCAATTGATGCTGCAGCAAGTGAATTCTATGATAAAGATAAAAAAGAATATTTCTTAAAGGGCGAAGATAGAAAGTTAAACTCTGAAGAAATGGCAAAATATTATGAAGAACTTGTAGAAAAATATCCTATTTATTCAATTGAAGATGGACTTGATGAAGATGACTGGGAAGGTTGGAAAATCTTAACAGATGCAATTGGAGATAGAGTTCAACTTGTTGGAGACGATTTATTTGTAACTAATACAAAGAGACTTCAAAGGGGAATCGAAGAAAAAGTTTCAAATTCAATTTTAATCAAGTTAAATCAAATTGGAACACTCACAGAAACTCTTGATGCCATTGAACTTGCAAAGAGACACAATATGACTGCAATTATTTCTCACAGATCTGGAGAAACTGAAGACACAACAATTGCGGACTTGGCAGTTGCAACAAATGCTGGATTTATAAAAACTGGAGCACCTGCAAGAAGTGAAAGAGTTGCAAAATACAATGAACTTCTAAGAATTGAAGACGAACTTTACACTATGGCAAAATATCCGGGCAAAGATGCCTTTTATAATTTAAAATGAAAATAATATTTATAAGACATGGCGAAGCGGAAATCTTTGCAGATGATGACTTCGAAAGAAAACTAACAATTGCTGGAAAGCAAAAATTAGAAGCAACTTTTGAAGAATTTGCCGAGGATTTAGAAGATAAAGAAAGCTATGTGATTTACTCATCACCACTTAGAAGAGCAAAGGAAACTGCAGAAATTTTATCTCGCCATTTAGAAAAAGATTATGAAGTTAAAAACTTCCTTGCAGGAGGAAGAATTGAAGATATAATCAAAACACTTGAAAGGGAAAAAAATTATATCTTTGTGTCACATGAACCCTTTATATCAAATTGGATCTATCAACTCACTGGAGAAGTGAAAATTGTATCAAGGGGAAGTATTCATAAAGTTGAAGTAAAATAAATCAGTCCTAAGGGGCTGATTTTTTAATATTCAAAACTTGTAATTAAATATAATAAAATATATAATGACTTGAGTAAAAGGCTCAAGTCTTTTTAATTTTTATGAATGGAGATTTTAAATGAAAACTTCTTATATACTTATGATTATTACAATTCTATCAAAAGTTTTTGGTCTTCTTCGTGAGAAGGCTCTTGCATACTTCTTTGGAGCTGGAATAATTGCAGATATTTTCTTAATCGCTTTTCAGCTTCCAATGACTTTTACTAATGTAATAAGTGGAGCTGTTGCCAATGGTTATATTCCAATGTATGACAAAATTAGACAAAGAGAAAACAAAAAGAGCGCTGATGATTTCACATCGAATCTTGCAAATATAATTATGCTAATTTTTATTATAATTACAATTATTTCTATAATTTTTGCAAGACCTCTTGTAAAGTTAATGGCTGAAGGTTTTACAGGGGAGAAGCTAGACCTTGCGGTTTTTGTTTCAAGAGTTGCAATGCTTTCTATATCTGTAACTGCAACAAGTTCAATTTATAAAGCATACTTACAAATTCATGAGAAGTTTATAGTTTCAGTTCTTCACTCAATTCTTATGAATGTAATTATAATTGCTGCAATGGCAGCTTCGTATAAGCTTGGAATTAACTATCTTGCAATTGGAATATTTCTATCTTTCACACTTCAATATGTAATTTTTATTCTTCCAATTAAAAGTACTGGTTACAGATATAGATTAAAAATAAATTTTGCAGATAAAAATATTAAGAAGATGTTTTATCTCATTCTTCCAATTTTAATTTCAACATCTGCAATTGAAATTAACTTTATGATTTCTCGTTCCCTTTCATCGGGATTATTTGCAGGTGGAATTTCAATTCTTAACTACGCATATAAGCTCCAGGGATTTGTTACAGGAATTGTTGTAACATCAATTATTACTGCAACATATCCTAAGCTGGCAAACTTTGGATCTAAAAAAGATTTTCTGAATTTAAATAAATCACTTAGAGAAGGGCTCTCAAATATGCTTCTTCTTGTAATTCCAGCGGCCTTTGGACTTTACGCATATTCTCTACCAATTGTTAATTTATTATTTGTAGGTGGAGAGTTTACACTTGATGATGCAAGAATTACTGCAGTTGTACTATCTTTCTATGCCTTTGGAGTAATAGGAATTGGAGTTCGAGAAATTTTATCAAGAGTTTTTTATTCAATTTCTGATAACAAGACCCCCCTAATAAATTCTGTTTTAATCGTTGGAATAAATATTATACTTAGTTTTATTCTTTCAAAATTAATGGGAATAGAGGGACTTGCCCTTGCAACTACAATCTCTTTTATAATTGGAGCGATTACAATTTATCTTCCATCTATTAAATACATTGGAAATGTCTTTGACAAGAAACTCGTAACAAATATTATTAAAATTACAATTTCTTCTATTATAATGGCAGTTGGCTCAAAAGTATTTTACAATATGCTATTTGACAGGCTTGGAAGTAATTTATCTCTACTTATTTCCATCGTAATGGCTGGAGTTATTTATCTTTTACTTTTAATAATTCTAAGAGTAGATGAGATTAAAGAAATATTTAATCTAATTTTTGAAAAGATTGGGAAAAAGAGAATTTAGATAAGACTTTTCTTTTCCTCTTTATTAGTGTAAAATATTATTTAACAGAGGTGATTTAATGAAAGTAATTTTTCACGTAGTTGAACAAGACAAATGGCAAGCGGTTCTTTCAAATGTCAAAGATATTTTAAGAACTTATGATGATGTAGAGATTGAAATCATTGCAATGTCAAAGGCAGCAGCACTTTTTAACAGATATTCAGGAGTTGATTTTGACGGAGTATTGGGAAATCCTAAAGTTAATATAACTATTGGAAAAACCGCTCTTGAACAAAATAAATTATCTGAAGATATGATTCCTTCTGGAATAAAAATTGAAGATTTAGTAATAACAAAGATAGCAAAACTTCAAAACGAAGGATATGCTTATATAAGACTTTAATTGTAAAGAAATTCTGTCAAATTTGGCAGGATTTTTTTATTTATAGCCTTGAAAAATAATAATACAAATGATAAAATGATTAATTGCATAATAACAATTAGAGTGGCGTAGTGTTCTCTAATTCGGTACACTCATTTGAAAGGCTAGGGTGAAAAATTAATGGTACATCCTGTGAAATATGGGAAACGTGAGAGAATGAGTTTTTCTCGTGTAGATGAGGTAATGTCACTTCCAAATCTCTTAGACGTGCAGACTTCTTCATATAAATGGTTAATTGATGAAGGGTTGAAAGAGGTTTTTGATGATGTTTCTCCAATCGAGGACTACTCTGGAAATTTAATTTTAGAATTTGTTGACTATCATTTATCTGAAGATATTAAATATGATATCGACGAATCAAAGCAAAGAGATACTAATTACAGTGCTCCTTTAAAGGTTAAAGTTAGACTAATAAATACTGAAACTGGAGAAGTTAAGGAGCAAGAAGTCTTCATGGGAGATCTCCCACTTATGACTCCAACTGGAACTTTTGTAATCAATGGTGCAGAACGTGTTGTCGTTTCGCAACTTGTAAGAAGTCCGGGAGCGTATTATAAAGAAGACAGAGACAAGACTGGTAAAAAGATTTATTCTGCAACTCTTATCCCTAACAGAGGGGCGTGGCTTGAATTTGAAACAGATGCTCAAGGAGTAATCAATGTAAGAATCGACAGAACTAGAAAAATTCCAATTACAATTCTTTTAAGAGCAATTGGAGTTGAATCTAATAGCGAAATCATTGACGTTCTTGGTGAAAATGAAACTGTTTTAAAAACTCTTGAAAAAGATATTACAACTAATAAGGGTGAAGCTCTACTTGAAATCTATAAAAAATTAAGACCAGGTGAGCCTCCAACAATTGAATCAGCACAATCTCTATTTGAAAATATGTTTTTCGACGACAGAAGATACGATCTTGCAAAAGTTGGAAGATATAAATTCAACAAAAAATTGGGAATCAGTGCTAGAATCGAAGACAATTTTGCCGCAGAAGATATAATCGATCCAATGACTGGAGAAGTTCTAGTTGAAACTGATGGATATATCGACAGAGAAATGGCAAATAGAATTGAATCAGCAGGTGTAAATCAGGTTGTATTAAAATCCGATTTAAACCAAGACCACGCAAGTGAAACTACTATCGTTATAGGAAATAACTTTACTTTTGTAGATGCTTATGAACTTGATTTTTCAATGGAAGAATTGGGATTCAAAGAAAAGGTGTATAGACCTCTTTTCGATGAGCTATTCGAAGAGTTTTCAGATGACACTGAAAAGTTTAAAGAAGAACTTGTAAAGGCTCATAGAGAATTATCTCCTAAAAATATTTTAGTAGATGATATTATAGCTGGTATCAATTACGAATTTAACTTATTAAACAATATTGGAGAAGTTGATGATATAGACCACTTAGGCAATAGAAGAATTCGTTCAGTTGGTGAACTTCTTCAAAATCAATTTAGAATTGGTGTATCTAGAATGGAAAGAGTTATTCGTGAAAGAATGACTGTACAAGATGTAGATGCAACAACTCCACAATCACTTATTAATATTAGACCTGTGACAGCAGCTATCAAAGAATTCTTTGGCTCTTCACAACTTTCACAATTTATGGATCAAAACAATCCTCTATCAGAATTAACTCACAAAAGAAGGTTATCTGCACTTGGACCTGGTGGGTTGAGCAGAGATAGAGCTGGATTTGAAGTGCGTGATGTCCATAACTCACACTACGGAAGAATGTGCCCTATTGAAACGCCAGAAGGTCCAAATATTGGACTTATAACTTCCCTTACAACTTATGCGAGAATCAACGAATACGGATTTATTGAAACTCCATACAGAAAAGTTGTAGACGGAGTTGTAACTGACCAAATCGACTATCTAACAGCAGATGTCGAATGGGAGCAAATTATCGCACAAGCTGATGAAAAGCTTGACGAAAATAACAAATTTGTAGAAGACAGAATTGCAGCCAGAGGTCATGGCGGTAATGCCGATATATTTGATATAAAAGATGTAAACTACATGGACGTTTCACCTCAACAAATTGTAGCTGTAGGTACTTCCATGATTCCTTTCCTTGAAAACGACGATGCCAACAGAGCACTAATGGGTGCCAACATGCAACGTCAAGCAGTTCCTCTACTTAAAACTGAAGCACCAGTTGTAGGTACAGGTATTGAATACAGAGCGGCAAAGGACTCAGGTGTTGTAATTGTAGCTAAAAATGCTGGTGTAGTTAAAAAAGTTGACTCAAACCACATTGAAATTGAAAGAGACGATAAATCTGGAGTTGACAATTATAAACTTCATAAATTCATGGGTGGTAACCAAGGTACTACTATTAACCAAAGACCTATTGTAAGCTTTGGAGATAAGGTAGAAGCTGGTGAAATCATCGCAGATGGACCAAGTACAGACATGGGAGAAATGGCTCTAGGTAAAAATATCCTCATTGCCTTTATGAACTGGGAAGGATATAACTATGAAGATGCCATGCTTGTAAGTCAAGAGCTTGTTATAGACGATGTACTAACTTCACTTCATATTGAAGAGTACGAATCAGAAGCAAGAGATACAAAACTTGGACCTGAAGAAATTACAAGAGATATTCCAAATGTGGGCGAAGATATGTTAAAAGATCTTGATGCTCGTGGAATTATTAGAATTGGTGCAGAAGTTAAACCAGGAGATATCCTAGTTGGTAAAGTTACTCCAAAGGGAGAAACTGAACTATCTGCAGAAGAAAGACTTCTTCGTTCAATCTTTGGCGAAAAGGCAAGAGAAGTAAGAGACACATCTCTAAGACTACCTCATGGTGAACATGGAATTGTCGTAGATGTTAAAACATTTAATAGATCTGAAGGCGACGAACTTCAACCAGGTGTAAACGAAATGGTTAGAGTCTTTGTTGCAACTAAGAGAAAAATCCAAGTTGGAGATAAGATGTGTGGTCGTCACGGTAACAAGGGTGTAATTTCTAGAGTAATGCCTAAAGAAGACATGCCATATATGCCTGATGGAACACCTATCCAAATAGTACTAAACCCACTAGGGGTACCATCTCGTATGAACCTTGGACAAGTACTTGAAGTTCACTTGGGACTTGCTGCTAAAAAACTTGGATGGCATGTGGCCACTCCAGTATTCGATGGTGCTAATGAAAATGACATCTTCGACACACTTGAAAAAGCAGGATACTCAAGAGATGGCAAGATTCAACTTCGTGACGGTAGAACAGGTGAAGAATTCGACCATCCAGTTACAGTTGGATATATGTATATGTTAAAACTTCACCACTTAGTAGATGAAAAGATCCATGCTCGTTCAACAGGACCTTACTCACTAGTAACTCAACAACCACTAGGAGGAAAGGCTCAATTTGGTGGACAAAGATTTGGAGAAATGGAAGTTTGGGCTCTTGAAGCCTATGGTGCAAGTTATACACTTCAAGAAATGCTTACAGTTAAGTCTGATGATATAGTAGGACGTGTTAAGACTTATGAAGCAATTGTTAAGGGAGAAAATATTCCTCAACCAGGAGTGCCAGAATCCTTTAAAGTTCTTATTAAGGAACTTCAATCACTTGCATTAGAAATCCAAGTTCTTGATGAAAATGGACATGAAGTTGATCTTGAAGTTGATGAAGATGAATTAACAAAGATTGACAATATAGATGACAAAAACACTGAATCTGAAGATGACATTAAAGAGCTAATTGAACATTCAAGCTCAAATCCTACTGCAGGAATTAGAACTATATCTAATGATGAAGTAGAGTCTTTTGAAAACAGTCATTACTATGAAGATGAAGATAGTGATGATGAAGACGACTACGATGACGATAATGACTCAATTGATGATTAATATTCAATTGTAATATGAAAGGAGAAGTGCTCCTTGAGCGAACATGAATTATTCCATTCAATAAAAATTGGACTTGCTTCACCAGAAAAGATTAGATCATGGTCTTATGGTGAGGTAAAAAAACCGGAAACTATTAACTACAGAACATTAAAACCAGAAAAGGAAGGTCTATTCTGCGAAAAGATTTTTGGACCTACTAAGGATTGGGAATGCTCTTGTGGTAAGTATAAGAGAGTTAGATATAAGGGAGTAGTCTGTGAAAAATGTGGAGTTGAAGTAACTAAGGCTAAGGTTCGTCGTGAAAGAATGGGTCATATTGAACTTGCCGCTCCAGTTTCTCACATTTGGTACTTTAAGGGAATTCCTTCAAGAATGGGTCTTGTCCTTGACATGAGTCCAAGAGCTCTTGAAAAGGTGCTTTACTTTGCATCATATATAGTTACTCATGTAGAACCAGGTGAAACTACACTTTATGAAAAGCAACTTTTGACTGAAATTGAATACAGAGAATTTAAAAGAGAATTCGGAGATAAATTCACTGCAAAAATGGGTGCAGAAGCTATTAGAGATTTACTTGAAAAAGTTGACCTTCAAAAGGAAAATGACGAGTTAACTGAAGAGCTTCAAGATGCAACTGGTCAAAAGAAAATCAGAATCACAAGAAGACTAGAAGTAATTGATGCTTTTATTCAATCAGACAACAAGCCTGAATGGATGATATTAGATGCGATTCCAGTAATCCCACCAGATTTAAGACCTATGGTTCAACTTGATGGTGGTAGATTTGCTACAAGTGATTTAAATGATTTATATAGAAGAATTGTAAATAGAAATAACAGACTTAAAAAGTTAATGGATATAAATGCACCAGATATCATTGTAAGAAACGAAAAGAGAATGCTTCAAGAATCTGTAGATGCACTTATTGACAATGGAAGAAGAGGAAGACCTGTAACTGGTCCTGGTAACAGACCACTTAAATCTCTTTCAGAAATGTTAAAGGGTAAGCAAGGTCGTTTCCGTCAAAACCTACTTGGTAAAAGAGTTGACTACTCTGGACGTTCTGTAATCGTAGTTGGTCCAGACCTTAAATTTTATCAATGTGGACTTCCAAAAAATATGGCTCTAGAACTATTTAAGCCTTTTGTAATGAGAGAGCTTGTAGCTAGAGAATTAACTTATAATATAAAATCAGCAAAGAGAATGGTAGAAAGAGGAAGAGAAGAAGTTTGGGATGTGCTTGAAGATGTAATCAAGGACCACCCAGTGCTACTTAACCGTGCACCGACTCTTCACAGACTTGGAATTCAAGCTTTTGAACCAGTCTTAGTTGAAGGTAAAGCTATTAAACTTCATCCACTTAGCTGTACTGCATACAACGCCGACTTTGATGGGGACCAAATGGCTGTCCATTTACCACTTTCAACAGAAGCCCAAGCAGAAGCTAGACTTTTAATGCTTTCTACAAATAACATCTTAGCTCTAAAAGATGGTAAGCCAATTACAACACCTACTCAAGATATGGTTTTGGGTTCTTACTATTTAACATTAGACAGAAAAGATAAAATGCCAGGCGATGGATCAATTTATAGAAACTATGATGAAATGTTCCACGCTTATGAGTCAGGATTTTTACATCTACAATCTCATGTTTCTGTGAGAAGATTTGCAGATGAAAACGACAAAAGAGGGAAAATTGTTTCTTCTACTGTTGGAAGATTTTTGGTAAATGAATTTATCCCACAAGACTTAGGCTTTGTAAATAGAGACGAAGATAAATATTCTCTTGAAATTGATCAAGTAATTGACAAGAAACTTCTTGGTAAAATAATTGAAAAAACTTATAAAAAACACGGCAACCTTAAAACTGCTAAACTATTAGATGATATTAAGGCTAATGGATACCATTACTCAACTATTGGAGCTATTTCAATATCAATGGGTGATGTTCAAATTCCAGAGTCTAAACCACAAATCTTAGCAGATGCAGAAAAAGAAGTTGCTAAATACGAAAAAGCTTTCAGAAGAGGTCTTATCTCTGATGAAGAAAGATATGAAAAGGTAATTGAAATTTGGAACAAGGCAACTGATGACTTAACTGATGATGTAATGGATGGCTTTGATGAGCTAAACAATATCTATATCATGGCAGATTCAGGAGCCAGAGGTTCTAAGAATCAAATTAGACAACTTGCAGGTATGCGTGGACTTATGGCATCACCTTCAGGTAGAACAATAGAAGTTCCAATCACTTCAAACTTTAGAGAAGGATTATCAGTACTTGAATTCTACATGTCAGCCCATGGTTCTAGAAAGGGTCTTGCCGATACTGCTCTAAGAACTGCCGACTCAGGATATTTGACAAGAAGACTAGTAGATGTTTCACAACAAGTTATAATCTCAGAAGAAGACTGTGGAACTGATGAATATCTTGTGGCAAGAGCATTTAAAGATGGCAAGGAATTAATCGAATCACTTGCTGACAGAATCGAAGGAAGATATGCCTTTGAAGATATAGTTCATCCAGAAACTGGAGAAATTATGGTTCATGCAAATGAACAAATCCCTGATGAGGTTGCAGTTGAAATTGAAGCTGCAGGCATCACTGATGTAAAGGTTAGATCAGTTCTTGGATGTAAGAGTAAAAATGGAGTTTGTGCACACTGCTATGGTAAAAACCTTGCAACAGGTTCTCACATAAGCATTGGAGAAGCTGTTGGTGTAATAGCTGCTCAATCAATTGGTGAACCAGGTACACAACTTACAATGAGAACTTTCCACACTGGTGGGGTAGCATCTGCAGCCGACATCACACAAGGTCTTCCTAGAGTTGAAGAACTTTTCGAAGCTAGAAAACCTAAGGGACTTGCAATAATTGCTGAAAGAGCAGGAGTTGTTGAAGTTAAGGAAACTGCTAAGAAAAGAGAAGTTGTTATTACAACAGAAGACGGTTCAGTTGATACTTACAATATAGTTTATGGCTCAAGACTTAAGGTTAAAACAGGAGATGAAGTCGAAGCAGGAGATGAACTAACTCAAGGTTCAGTATATCCTCAAGACTTACTTCGTGTTAAAGGACCTAAGGGCGTTGAAGAATATATTGTAAAAGAAGTTCAAAGAGTTTACAGACTACAAGGGGTAGATATCAACGACAAGCATATTGAAATCATTGTTAGACAAATGCTATCAAAATGCAAAATCGAAGATCCAGGCGAAACTGACTTACTTCCAGGTTCACTTGTAAATGTAGTTGATTATAAGAGAGCAAATGCTGAAGCTATTGAAGAAGGAAGACAACCAGCAATTGGTGTTATAAATCTTCTTGGTATAACAAAGGCTTCACTTGCAACAGATTCCTTCTTATCAGCAGCATCATTCCAAGAAACTACTAGAGTTCTTACAGATGCGGCAATTAAGGGAAAAGTTGATAAGCTAGAAGGCTTAAAAGAAAATATTATTATCGGACAATTAATTCCAGCAGGTACAGGTACTAGATCAAATTCTAGAGTTCAAATTGCTGTTAATGATGAGTTAAGAGAAGAATATAATATTTTAGAAAACTCTGAAGTAGTTACTAAAAAAGATTTAAAACTTGAACTTGAAACAGTTGAAGAAGAATAAATAAATTAGAAAAGAGATGTTGCTTTATGCAGCATCTTTTTTTGTAAACTTTTATTTATCTATTTAGAATGGTAAAATGTATTTATAGAGGTGGATTATGAATGAAGGTGTAAAATTAATTTTTTACCTAGTATTAGTTGCAGTTGGACTTCTTGTCGCAATAAGTTATATGAGAAAAGATGAAGTGAGTCCTACTTATGGATTTGCAGGAAGCTCGCTATACATATTAGTTTTTCAAGACAGATTGTTCTTTGATACTTTTAAAACAAAAGTGTTTTTTATAACAATGCTTGCATCCTTTTTCTTATTCAAATTTTATTCAATGACAGAAAGTGGAAAAACTTTTAAGAAAAACATTAATCTCAATAAGTACATATTGATTTATACAGAAATAATTTTAATTATTTCAGCATTAAGTTATTATATTTTCAACTCAATATTTGATTTAGAAATTTTTTATCATCTTGATGAACTTAGAAAATATATTTTTGTTGAAGCGATTTTAGTATTCTTTTTTGTATTAATAACTGTTAGAAGAGCGTTAAAAGAAGTATTTGTAGAAAAAGATAAGTATAGAAAAATTTTTATTGCACTTAATTTTATATATCTAGTTATCTATGTAGCAGAAAAAGTATATTTATATGTAAATTTAGAAAATTTAAAGATTTGGGGTCAATGAGGTGGTTGATATGATTTTAAAAGATTATAGAAGTTCTATAAGCATGGTGTTAGCTATTTTTATTTTCTTGGTTTTCTCTAAAATCTTTTATGGAAATAAAGATGAATCTGATTTTAAATATTATTTTATTTTCACTTCCTATGTTTTAATGGACATTCAAAGAAATTTGTATAATGATCCTTTTTCTTTTTATGATTTTCCAAAAATATTAGTTTTTGGAGCAGTTATATTTGTAGCGTGGGCAATACTTACACTTGCTAGTCAAAGTAAAAGGGGAGAATTTCTAATAAATAACCCAGTTGTTGATAAAATAAGTTTTATATTTATTTCCATTGTCGCAGTTATTTGCTCCATGCCCTTTAGTTTAATTAATGATGAAAAAATAAAAATTTATGGAATTAGTTCTAGAGATTATTTTATTACGCTGATTCTCGCTTTATTTATTCACTTTGCTTTTAAGTATATAGTTGATAAAAAAGTTTTGAAGAAATATTTTGTAAATAATGATATTTATAAAAAAATATTTCTTATAAGTGAAATTATTTTTATTTTATTATTTGTAATTGTAACTTTTTATAATATTTTTAATTTTGATAGATTTATTTTTATAAGTTTAGATTAATATTAAAGTTTAAAAAAGTTTGAAGAAACTCCCATTTTATCAAATTTTTAGTTGACTTAATTTGCTTTAAATGGTAAAATTGAACAGTATTTGAGACGAGACTACCTATTTTAGGTAGTCTTAGTAATGTGCAAATATCATTATTTTAAACAGGAGGTGCAAGAATGCCTACAATTAACCAATTAGTAAGAAATGGTAGAAAGAAAATTCACAGTAAATCTAAATCACCAGCTCTTGATGTAAACTACGATACTTTAAAGAAAGTTGAAACAGAAGTTAATTCTCCACAAAAAAGAGGAGTATGTGTTGCAGTAAGAACAGTAACACCTAAGAAACCTAACTCAGCTTTAAGAAAAGTTGCCAGAGTTCGTTTAACTAACGGATACGAAGTAATGGCTTACATTCCAGGAATTGGTCACAATCTTCAAGAACACAGTGTTGTTTTAATACGTGGTGGAAGAGTTAAGGATTTACCAGGGGTTAGATATCATATTGTTAGAGGAACTCTAGATACAGCAGGAGTTACTGATAGAAAACAATCAAGATCTAAATATGGTACTAAAAAACCTAAGAACTGATAGAATTTTTTTATGATTATTATAGATTTTTTGGCTTACGGGCTCAACCTGAGTACCAATGAATCGACTGAAAATAGTTAAGGAGGGAAGTTATGCCAAGAAAAGGACATATCCAAAAACGTGAAGTTATGGCTGATCCAATGTATAGTGATGTAGTTATCACAAAACTTATAAACAATGTTATGCTTGACGGTAAAAAAGGTACTGCTCAAAGAATTGTTTATGGAGCACTTGAAACTGTTTCTGAACAAACAGGAGAGGACGCACTAGAAGTATTTTACAAGGCACTAAATAATGTAATGCCTGTACTTGAAGTAAAAGGTAGAAGAATTGGTGGTGCTACTTACCAAGTTCCTATGGAAGTTAGACCGGAAAGACGCCAAACACTAGGACTAAGATGGCTAGTTAAATATGCAAGAGCTAGAGGCGAAAAGACAATGCACGAAAGACTTGCAAAAGAAATTCTAGATGCATCTAATGGTCTTGGCGGAAGCGTTAAGAGAAAAGATGAAATGCATAGAACAGCAGAAGCCAACAAGGCATTTGCACACTATAGATGGTAATAAGGGGAGGAAGAAATGTCTCGAGATTATCCATTAGAGAAAGTTAGAAATATAGGTATTATGGCCCATATTGATGCTGGTAAAACTACTACAACTGAACGTATTCTATTTTACGCTGGTAAAATCCACAAAATAGGAGAAACTCACGAAGGTGGAGCACAAATGGACTGGATGGAACAAGAGCAAGAAAGAGGTATTACTATTACTTCTGCAGCTACAACAGCTCACTGGAGAGATCATAGATTAAACATCATAGACACTCCAGGACACGTTGACTTTACTGTTGAAGTTGAAAGATCTCTAAGAGTTCTTGACGGTGCAGTTGCATTATTTGATGCTAAATCAGGGGTAGAACCACAATCAGAAACTGTTTGGAGACAAGCAGATAAATATGGTGTACCAAGAATTGCACATATTAACAAAATGGACGTTACTGGTGCTGATTTCTTTAGATCTGTTGATACAATCGATAAGAAACTTAAAGGTAATCCAGTTCCTATCCAAATTCCAATTGGTGCAGAAGATACTTTCATTGGAATGATTGACCTTGTAGAAATGAAAGCTGAAATTTACAAGGATGAACTAGGTAAAGAAATTGAAATCACTGATGTTCCAGATGATTACCTAGATCAAGCAAATGAATACAGAGAAAACCTAATTGAAAAGGCATCTGAATTTGATGAAGATTTAATGATGGCTTATCTTGAAGGTGAAGATATAGATAATGAAACATTAAAGAAGGCTATTAGAAAGGGAACTCTTGCAGTTAAGATGACTCCAGTTTCTTGTGGATCTTCTTATAAAAATAAGGGAGTTCAATTACTTCTTGATGCGATTATTGACTACCTACCATCTCCACTTGATATCCCTGCTATTACAGGTACAGACTTAGATGGCAACGAAGTTGAAAGACATCCATCAGATGATGAACCATTCTCAGCACTTGCATTTAAAATTGTTACTGACCCATATGTTGGTAAGTTAGCATATTTTAGAGTTTATTCAGGTATTCTTGAAGCTGGTTCATATGTAATGAATGCTTCTAAAGGTAAGCGTGAAAGAATCGGTAGAATCCTTCAAATGCACGCTAACAAGAGAGAAGAACTTGACGAAATCCATACTGGAGAAATTGCTGCAGCTGTAGGTCTTAAAGATACTACTACTGGAGACACTCTATGTGACGAAAAAGCTCAAGTAATTCTTGAAAACATGGAATTCCCAGAACCAGTAATCTCAGTAGCTATTGAACCAAAGACTAAAGCTTCTCAAGACAAGATGGCAATTGCACTTGCAAAACTTGCTGAAGAAGATCCAACTTTCAAAACTTATACTGATGATGAAACTGGACAAACTATTATCGCTGGTATGGGTGAACTTCACCTTGATATCATCGTTGATAGACTTCTAAGAGAATTTAAAGTTGAGGCTAATATCGGTAACCCTCAAGTATCTTATAGAGAAGGTATTAGAAAAGCAGCTGAAGGCGAAGCTAAATACGCTCGTCAATCTGGTGGTCGTGGACAATATGGTCACGCTAAGATTAGAATCGAACCTAATCAACCAGGTGAAGGCTTTATATTTGAAAATGCAATTGTTGGTGGTGCTATTCCTAAAGAATTTATTGGACCAACTCAACAAGGTATTGAAGAAGCACTACAATCAGGTATTGTTGGTGGATACGAAGTTCTTGATGTAAAGGTAACTCTTTACGATGGTTCTTACCACGAAGTTGACTCTTCAGAAATGGCATTTAAGATAGCAGGTTCTATGGCTCTTAGAGATGCACTTGCTAAGGCTGACCCAGTTCTTCTTGAACCAATGATGAAGGTTGAAGTTACTACTCCTGAAGAATACATGGGAGATGTAATCGGAGACATCAACTCAAGACGTGGAAGAATGGAAGGTATGGAACTTGTAGCTGGAGCTCAAGTTGTTACAGCTTATGTACCACTAGCAGAAATGTTTGGTTACGCAACAAGCTTACGTTCAAATACACAAGGTAGAGCAAACTACTCAATGCAATTCGATCACTACGAAGAAGTACCTGCTTCAATTGCAGAAGAAGTAGTTGGAGATAAAAAGAAAGACTAATTATTTAGGAGGATTATAATGGCTAAATCAAAATTTGAAAGAAATAAACCACATGTTAACATTGGAACAATCGGTCACGTTGACCACGGTAAGACAACACTTACAGCAGCAATAACAAAAACACTACATGACAGAT
>NZ_JAHLQO010000004.1 GCF_018919265.1 Peptoniphilus ovalis | reverse complement strand
TCTGGTGAGAATAGGATCATGGACACACCTGTAACCATACCGAACACAGAAGTTAAGCATGAATCCGCTGATGGTACTTGGCTGGAGACGGCCTGGGAGAGTAAGTTATCGCCAGTTTAGAAAAAGGGGGATGAAAGATCCCTCAAATAATCTTAGGTAGCTCAATGGTGGAGCACCCGGCTGTTAACCGGTAGGTTGTGGGTTCGAGTCCCACCCTGAGAGCCAGAAAAAATATGCCGGGGTGGCGGAACTGGCAGACGCACAGGACTTAAAATCCTGCGGTGGTTAAACACCGTATCGGTTCGATTCCGATTCTCGGCACCACAAAAATATGTAGCCGGGTATAGATGACGCGGGATGGAGCAGTTTGGTAGCTCGTCGGGCTCATAACCCGAAGGCCGAAGGTTCAAATCCTTCTCCCGCTACCATAAAAATTTATAAGGCCCTGTGGTCAAGCGGTTAAGACACCACCCTTTCACGGTGGTATCCCGGGTTCGATTCCCGGCAGGGTCACCAATATGGACGCATAGCTCAGTTGGGAGAGCATCTGCCTTACAAGCAGGGGGTCATAGGTTCGAGCCCTATTGTGTCCACCAAAGTGGCCTGGTAGTTCAGCTGGTTAGAATGCTAGCCTGTCACGCTAGAGGTCGAGGGTTCGAGTCCCTTCCAGGTCGCCATTTTAATCAAACTTCATCAACATATTAATATTTTAACTAGAATAACGTGCTGGTGTAGTGACGATCCTAACCCAATATGTAAAACAAATTGATGATAGGTCGGGATGCTCGTAAGGGCGAGAGTGTTTGAGCTTTTAAAAGCTTATTTATTAAACTACATTAACAATGAATAAGTTTAACTAGTAAATGTGCTGGTGTAGCTCAATTGGTAGAGCAACTGACTTGTAATCAGTAGGTTAGGGGTTCAAGTCCTCCCACCAGCTCCATTTAAACTTAATAAAATATTTTACTTTATGCGGATGTGGCTCAGTGGTAGAGCATCGCCTTGCCAAGGCGAGGGTCGCGAGTTCGAATCTCGTCATCCGCTCCATTTTTTTATTATTTTGTATCCTTAGCTCAGCTGGATAGAGCGTCTGGCTACGGACCAGAAACGATTTAAGATAATCTATGTAAAACACATAATTTCAACTATATAATATTTTCCTAGCAGACCGTATGAAATACAGGTTAAATACAAGTTATTTATCATTCATATGGTCTGTATTTTTATTTATTAAATTAAATAATATATAGATAAAAACTAATAGGAGGGTTAAAAATGTTAATAGGTAGAAATGGTTTTATGTTAGATGAGTATCAAGAAAGATTTCTTAAATTAAAAAAATTAGAACAAGTTAGAGAAGTAACAATCAAAAATTATATTTCATATTTTTCAAGAATTGATAGTAAAATTAACCAAAGATTAAATTATGAAGATGAAGATATTTTATGCAATCAAATATTAGATTTTTTTACAGCAATAGGATTTTACAAGCCAACATCATATAATTTAATGATAAAATATAGCAACAGTTATTTTAACTACTTAATTAGAACTAAAGTAATTAATAGCAATCCAATAAAAACAATTGGAATTAAAACAAGAAGAGAAGAGTTCAATCCAAACCCATGCAATACAAAAGATTTAAAACAATTGCTATCAGGAATAGATGTTAGAACTTATGCTGGGCTTAGAGACTATTCAATGATACTCTTAATAGCTGATACTGGAATAAGACCCAATGAAGCTTGCAAATTACTAGTTGATGACTTAGTTTTCCCAGAAAACCTAATATATATTAGAGAGGAAATATCAAAAACATCAAAAGAAAGAGTTTTGCCAACATCAACTAAGGTTATGATATATTTAAAAGCATTATTAAGATACAATATAAGTAGCCCTTATGTGTTTAATACAATCAAAGGTGAACAATTTACAACAGATAGATTTAGAAGGCGTTTAGCTCGATATAGTGATTATACTGGAGTCGACATAACACCATATCAATTGAGGCACTACTTTGGAACAGAATATGCTCGCAATGAGGGATGTAATTTATTATATTTACAAAAGATATTAGGACATTCAAAACTTGAAATGACTAGAAGATATGTTAAAATAGAAACAGAAGATTTAGCTAGAAATCATAAAGTAGCATCACCAATAGATAAACTAGACTAAAAGGAGAAAACAACAATGTGTTTATTTATTTTACTGTTCCTTGTTTTTGCTGGTTTAGGACTTGCAAAACATTTTATATTTGGAGCTGTAGCATTTTTAATATTGTTAATATATATTACGATACAGGCAATAAAGGAAGGAAATCAAAAGGAGAAAGAAGCTGATGAATTAAGGCGAGAACAATTGGAATATTATAAAAATAAAAATAAAGAAAACTAAAAACAAAAATAGGGGAGGGTATCAACCCTCCCTTGATTTATTTCTGATTATTAAATCTATTAAATTCAGCTACAATAGACTCAATCATCATATCTAAATCTTTTCTTTCACACTTAATTCCTTTTCCATTTAGTGTTTTTGTTACATAATCTAAAGCTTCAGATTTCTTTTGCTTACCATCCCAGCCATTCACATATCCAAGTTGCTCTACAGCCTTTACAGCTATTCTGACATAATCTAAAACTTTATTAACATTATTTTTGCCATATTTAGACATACAATAACTTAATATTGCAACAGCACCAGCAGAAATAATGACTGCAACAGCTTGAGCAATATCCGTATAATTAAATTCCATTATAAATTTCACCACTTTCTTATCTAACGTTCAAAATAGTATCATATTTGAGTTTGCAATATTTACTAAACTTATCTTATGAAATAAATATTAAAACCCAAAAAAGATACCAAAATGAAAGCGTTTTTATAAAACAATTTTATAAATTACAATAAAATGTCACAAATATGATATTGTATCTGTGACAAAAAAATTATACATTTTTAATTCCAATAATCGTATTTAATTTTCTTGAAGTGTGTCTGCCTTTGTTATCTTTATATAACATTTGAGTAGAACCACCACCATCAAGAGCAACAGCACCATCAACACCTAATCTTTTAATATGACCTCTAAATATATTCATAGAACATTCCTTCTTTGTAATTATTAAATAAACATCTCTACCCTTAAATGCAATGGCAGTATGATGAGTATTTCTTAAAATATCAGAAGGAACTTTTTCAACTACAGGGTCATAGTCAGGGATAAGACCAACACCACCAACAGCAAATTTAGCTTTAAGTTTAGATTCATTGATATTATTAATTCTCTCAACTACAATTCTCTCCCCATCATAAATAAAAGTTCCACGTTTAATATTGCTCTTCCAATGATTGACACTAGCATTTTGTCCTATAGGCTTATAATCATTAATTGAAATTCCCCAAGTAGACCTTGACAGTTGTGGGGAGGCAGTATCAAAAAATGTTCCATTGATACCATAAGCACCCACATCTCTCAAAGTTTTACCACCTAATTGCTGAACATAAATGTTATCTATGTCAGTCTTGATTACTTTTAAATTATCAGTTTCAAAATATTCAGTAGTTGATTTTGAAGCTAGCTTATTATTTAGTTTTTTTTTAAAGCCCTAACTATCATAGAATTGACTTCTTCTCTTGTAGCTGTATCTTTAGGTCTTGTGCCATCAGTAATACCTAAATCAATACCTTCTTGCCATTCCTTTTTAGCCCAATCAGAAGGAGTGTTGTTTTTGTTTGTTTCAGTCATATTGTTATTCACCTCATTAGAAATATCATTAAAATTAAACTCACTATCTTTAGATAAATCAATTTTAGCAACTATTGGCTTTTGAATATCTTCCTTGAATTGTTTCCATTTAGACCAATTATTAGATTTCCAACTATCTGGACAAGATTTACCAGTAGCATCATAGTGTCTAATAACACGACTAGCTGGAATTTTAAACTTCACCATTAGATTTTTAGTAAGCTCAACAAGGTTTCTGTATGCTTTTTCTTTGTCAATATCAGAATTAACACAAAGTTCAATTGAAATTGAGTTGGAATTAAAAGCATCAACTATCCTATTAGGATTGTTCTTATATCCCCATTTATCACCAATAGACCATGCAACAAGACTATCACCAATAGTTTGAATGATTTCCTTATCATCAAGATAATAATGAGCAGAGCCATAGCGAGTAGCATTATTTAAATATCTATAGTGCATTTCAGCATTAGCACCCCTACTAGGGTTGCCAGTATCGTGAATTACTATATATTTTATACTGTCATAGCTTCTTTTCTTTCCAATTTGTCTTTTATTTGATATAGGTTTATATCTAAATCTCAAAATACCACCTCATCAAGCATTTAAAATAGTTCTAATTTCTTCTGCTGAAAATGCAGTTATCTCATCTTTTCTTAAATATGATGACAAATCAATATCAACAGCTGTATCTCCAATAAGTTCAAACTTACCATTAACAAATAGATATTCTTTATAAATATTAGTGTCACCTGTGTTTGAATTAACTAAATATAGAGTGTTTTCTTTAGCAGTTTCAGTAGCAGGTAGTTCAGCAACTACTTCTGTTTTAAAGCTACCAATAGTCGCCAAAGCTTCTTTTACAGCTGTATCAAAATCAGCCTTGTTCATGAACTCACTATCATTTACAAGTTCTGATACATTAACAGGAACTTTAATATCAATTTCTTTGTCTTGAATTGGAACATTAACGCCATTCTTTTTAATTTTATTAATAGCATTAACTTCTGCACCTTCTGCTATTTTGTCAATTTTAGCCTTATCAACTGTTGACATTAGTCCATCAGCAGTAGATGTAGCAACAGAATATGGCTGTAAAGTAGCTAACTTTTCTTTTTCAGCTCTTGTATAGTTTTCATCAGTCAAAGATTTTCCAGATTCTTTTTGAACAAATAATTCCTTATTAACTTCTGATAATACTCTTAAACCTTGTTCATCTAAATACTTTCTTTGTTCTGCCATTTTAAATTCCTCCTAAAACAATTTTTCTAATCACATCATCCATAATAGGCTCAAAATTTAAAGCCTTAACAACTTCTTCCAAAGTAAACCCTTTTGGGGTAGTGTAATCAGATTCCTCATTATCAATGACTTGTCCTGATAATAATGACTCTCTGATTTCTAAAGCAAATCTTCCTGTTGTCAAAATATCAAAAGCATTAAAAACTCTAACTTCCAAATCAGCAACACCAAACACAGCTAAAGCTGTTGATTTAAGTACGAAATTTAAAAGTTGTCCACGTTCGCCTTTGACTATTTCACCTTCAATTTTTAAAATCCTTTTATCAGGTCTTCTAAAAATAAGTTCAACCTTATAACCATCAGGAATCTCTACTAATCTTCCACCATCAGTTAGAATTACAGATAAGACAGAAGTGTTTTTATCATATTGAACAGCACCAATAAGAGTAGATGCAGAACGTTTAATATCCAAATCTACCTTAAATATTTTTTTCATAAAACACCTTCCAATAAAGCAGGGTAGGTCAAAAGCCTACCCCAGTTATTTTCCCAATTCATCTACCTTTTTTTCAATTCTAAGAAGTATTTCTCTTATCTCCTCATCATTTTGAGTTGTTTTGATTGCCTCAATGTCGCTCTTCATGTTTAACATAAAATCTTCCATTCTTTCATGATATATCTTTGAATCATTAATAGCATTTGTATTAGATTCAATAACCTTGGTAACCTTTTCTATGGTTTTTGGGGTTTGATACAAATACATACCAGCAATAACCACCAAAACACCAAAGTTAACAATAGGTTGATATAGCTCTAGCATTTTATCACCCTCTTTTTTTTATAAATTAATCAGTAAAATATGTTATCATTACAGCAGCATTGGCACTACCATACATACGAACAGTTCCATCTTTCCTAATTCCTATGTTTGCGTTGCCTGAAACATTAAAACCTATTTCTGGAATACTGCCTGCGTATCTTGCTTTTTCCCAATATAAGCTGGAAGGTAAAAATTTAGAACGCAACATGAAAGAGCTGTCTGCTTGTTCTGGGTCAACATATAAGGATGCTATTTTCCCCATTTTTATACAAACTGCACCTCTGAAAGAGTCGGTCTCCACACTTCCACCTCCACTGTCTTTAAGCTCTCTAGTTCTCTTATCAAAATCTCCAATCCAATCCTCTACATCTCTCATATTTGAAACAGATTGCCAAGAAGAAGCATTAGGGTAACCTTTAGTCTTGCACCTACTGACATTAGACTTATCAGCTTTATTTGATAATGAATCATTTAATATTTTTCCTTGATTAGCTGAAAGAGCGTTAGAAGTAGAAGTAGAAGTTAAAACGTTTTCAACAGTTGTAACAGTATCTGTATATTTAGGGTTAGAGGGAATAGCATCTATTTTGTTTTTGTGTGTATCTGTAAAATCATTAGAACTTAAACTCTTTCCATTTATCTTATCAACTTTATTATTTAATTTACTTCTCAAATCTTTAAAATAAGAAGCTATTTTTAATAGTCCATCTTTATCTAAATAAGCCATTTAATCACCTCATTGATTGTTTTTTTGAATAATTATATTTCCGACATTGATGGTACTTTCACTCAAATTTGGTACATCTTCTGATTCTGTTGTTAAGTTATTAAATATCACTTTATTGTTTTTACCCATTACATCAAAACTGTTTGTAGAATATAACGAGCAGTTTGAGATTGTGTTTGAATCACCCATTAAATTAAGCGAAGTACTAGTCTCCCCATCATTGCTAGATGGAATCACACACCATCCATCGATGCGATTCTGATTTCCATAAATTGCACAATGAGGACTAGAGTTAGTGTATATGTTGTAAAAGTTTTGTATAATATTGTTATTCCCATATAAAACACAAACTGCACTTCTAAGACAAACATTTTTTAAAAATATTTCGGAGTTTAGTAACTTATTGTTGTCGCCGTCAATGTTTATAAAATCACCATATTTGTAAAATTCAGAACTTTCGTCAGTGCTAACAAAAAAACAACAATTGGAAATGGAGTTAAAGTGTCCCTCTATTGAAATAATTGTGTTGCTATCCTTGTTTTTTTCTAAAGAGATGTGATTGTCACTTAAAGTTAAATAACTTCCACTTGCATTACCTTTGCAATGGAGAAATGAACTTTCTTTTAGCTTAAAGTTACAATTGTTTATCTTGCAAATTTTTCCATATACGTCAAAAATATTATTACAATAATTAATGTCAAAGTTACAACTGTTAATGGTAACATATTTAACATTTGGATTTATTTTAATGACAGAGCTGTTTTCTTTAGCATTTATTCTGGAAACATTTGAAAAAACACAATTTGTTATAGTTATATTTAGAATAGGTTCAACATTAGAAGAACTATCACCAATATTTATGATGTTGTTTTCAATATGAAGAGCCTCAAAAATAACGTTTGTTAAATGTGTTGATGAAGTTCTTATGTTTACAAACCCTACGCTTGAGTTTTTATAAGATGTAGCTAAGCAAATGTCATTCAAAAAAAAATCATAGTCAGCTGTTACATTGAAAAGATAATCATTTGAGAGCAATTTTGATTGTCTAACAATTTTAATACAAGTGCTTTGACCATATCCACAAATTGCTACACAATCTTTGTTTATATTAATTGATTCTTCACTTATTTGATTAAACTCACCCTCTGTAAGCTGTATTTTTAAACCACCTGTATATTTCTCTTCATGTTGCTTGAGTATTTTATTGATTGCTTGTGCTATACATTCATATTCGCCAAGAACATAATCAGCACCAGCTTTAGATATATCAGAAGAATTATAAGAAGCAATAACATAAGTAGCTGTCCTAGAAGATGAGTTTTTAACCTCATCTATTTTATTTTTAATTTCAATTAAACCATTCTCATCTACATATTTCATTTAAACGCCTCCTCTATTTCTGAAATTGGAATAGGAGATAGGGAAGACATACTGCCTTCAATTCTTGATACTTTGCTCAAAATCGCAGGAAGTTCTCCACCAATCTTTTTCCATGCCACCCAATTAGATGAGTCTATATTATTTCTAATAAACACATCATTGTTTTTATCAATATAAATCTGAACTGTATCGGTATTACTATTATCAATTGTGGAATCAGCTTTAGAAACAATTAAAGTGGCATATGCGTGTCCATCTAATGGCTTGTTTTTACAACTTCTACAAGAATAAAAACCAGCTTTATTTATAGTGTCTAAATCCGAACTATTTAAAGAATAAATTGATATATCTTTTTCTAATTTTGCTTTCAATTCATTAGTAAAATCATTAGTGGATAGAGATTTGCCAGAAATTTTGTCTACTTTGTTATCAATACTTTCTGTTGAAAAAACCTTATATATTTTAATAGAACTCTCATTCCCATAATTGGTAATCATATAGACTTTAAATTGATTTTTATATTCATCTTCATCAAAAGGATTGCCAATGAACAACCATACTGTGCGATTGTCCTTTATAGCAAAACCTCGCCCAAAGACAACATTGGACTGTGTGTCTTTGAGGTTCTCTGTTTGAGCCAATTGAACAATTGTTATTCCTCTTTTGTGTTCTTCCTCTCTTGCTGTTATGAAAGTTAGAAAATCTTCTTTTGTTGTGATTTTTATTGCGTTATTACTATAACTTAATTTTAACTTTTGTAGCCAATTATTCGTAAAATCATTTGCACTTAATCTCTTGCCTTCAACTTTATCAACTTTATTTGCAAGCTTATCTTCTAAGCTGGTATAGGAAGAGTTTATGGCTGAAAGCAAAGCTTCATAAGTTTGAAAATTTTCATCATTCTCAAGTTGAGATAATTTAGTTGGTAAATCTGTCTTTTTAACATAAGGACTTAAATCATAAGTGGTATCTGTGTATTTTGGATTGTTAGGTATTGCATCAACCTTTTGTTTATGAGAGTTTGTAAAATCATTTGTAGATAGACCCTTGCCATTTATTTTATCGACTTTATTATTTAAATTAGCTTTTAAAATCTTGCCTTGTTCAGCAGATAAAACTTTAGAAACTCCACCAGTGGTCAAATTATTTACAACATTATTTTTAGCAACCCTAGTTTCAACCGATTCATTAAAAGATTGTATTAAACTTGTCTTGGTAGACTCAATTTTATTTTTTAATGTATCTTCAACAAAATTTTTAGTTGTATATAAAACATCAGCCTGTTCCTTTGTAAGAACTTTACTTGCAGTTTGTGAAAAACTAACGACCATTTCATAAACACTTTGAAGTGCTTGCTCTATAGGAACTTGACCACTAGGGTCAGAAGGAGTTAATAACACTTCCTGTTTTCCAAACTCATCTTTTTTAACATAATTAGTTAAATCAACCTTGGTATTCCCAATTAATTCCCATTTATTATTAATCCACAAATATTCAAAATAGTTATTGTCATCTTTTCCATTATTGTCTTTTAATAAATAAATAACATTGTCTTTTCCAGATTGAGGTAGGGAAGTAACGATTTCTTTTTTGAGACTAGCATTATCATTAATTAATTTTTTGATTTCAACTTCTGTTTTGAAATTCAAATCATTTGCCAGTTGGGATAGCTGAGTAGGAAGTTCAGACTTATCTGCCTTAGTGTTGACCAAGCCTTCGAGTTGAGTTTTTAATATTCTCCATTCACTCCATTGCCTGCTATCCCTCGAGTATGCTCTATTAATAAAAGTTCCTGAATCAAGTTTAATATATGCCCCTCTTCTTTTTTCTGAAGAGTGAACTAGCAATGTCTGATGAACTTCTTTTTTATTGGCTATTGCTTGTACAAACAATAAACCACCTTGAGCTAAATACCTTTTATCCTGTATAGTGAACATAAATTGACTATTTAAGTCTTCAGGTCTAGCAAGAAAAAAATAAATTCCAGTTTCCTTTGTATCATCAAGTTCTTCTAAATTTACGATACCAGACAAAAAAGGTCTATCATTGCTTATTATATAGCTAAAGCTATTAAAAAATTCTTGTCTCCATTCAAAATTTCTAATCAATTCACGCCCAACAGTAAGCCAGTTATTTGGAATTTTACCCACCTTAGCCTTATCCTCATTGGTAAAGTCATTTGTAGATAGTCCTTTGCCATTTTCAATATTTACTTTTTTATCCAAATCAATTTTGAGGGCATATTTCTTTTTCACACCCTCACTAAATTCTTTCAATCCCTCTTTATCTATAAATTGTTTCATAAATCCCTCCAATAAAAAAAAGATAGGTCTCCCCTATCTTTTAATTTATATTAAACTAAAGCTCTAATTTCATCTAAAGGAACTGAGCCAATTTCGGATGTTAAAATATAATTTTTCAAAGCAACATTTAACTTAGGCTCAGTAATATATTTATCTAAGTCAGCACTAGCAATTACCTCATCAAGTCTTTGAATAGATGCTTTAGCTTCTGTTAGATTTTTATATAATTTGTCATCAGTATTTGAAGCATTTTTATTAGACTCAACTAACTTAGCATGAGTTTCTAGTCCACCATTATTAACTTTTTCAAGCTCATTTTTTAACAAATTCCCTTTTTGCTGTTCTGACACAAGGTTATCAGTTAATGTCTTTGCTTTAGTATTTTCTTGCTCCAATTTATTTGAAGTTGTTTTAGCATTTTCCGTTGCTTTATCTACAAGTGGAACAATGTTAGAAACTTCTAAGACTTTGTCCTCAATATATTTCTGTGTTTGCTTTCCAGCATCAACAACATTTTGTAAATTTCCAGTATATACTTTAGTTTCTTGATTTTTAGCATTTAAATCTTTTATGTTTTTTTCAGCTTTAGTGTTTTCTGTATTTAATGTGCTTGATAGTGGAGTTCCTTTTTCAATAGCACTATCTAACCCAGTCTTTAGAGATTGTCCTTTTGAGATAGAATCATCAAGCCCACCTTTGATGTTAGTAGCACTATCTATTAATGGAGTTAAAGTTTCTTTCAGTCCATTAGTTTTAGCGACACTTTCATCTAATATCTTCTTATTGGATTGAGCTTGAGTATTAAGTGTGTTTAATGAATTAATATTGCTTGTTGCTTTTGTATTTTCTTCATTCAAGCCACTTAATATTTGGTTAGATTCACTTTTTGATGTATCTATTTTATTTAAAATTCCATTAACATCACTCTTAGATTTTTCAAGTTCATTTCTACTATTACCAGCCTTAACAACAGCATTGTCAAGGTTTGATTTCTCTATTTTAGCACTTGATATTGAGCCATCCAATTCACTTTTTTTAGTTTGTGAAGTGGCGATTGAACTGTCCAATGCACTCTTAACTTGATTTAAATTTTTAAGATTTAAAACAGCCTCATTGTTCTTTTCTTCAAGAGCTGTTTTGTTTGTGAGAGCTTGACTGCTCAATCTATTTAAAGAACTTTCAGTGGACTTAGCTTTATTAGTATTGTTTACTAAATCTTGATTTACTGTGCTAGCTGTCTTTAAATTTGCTTTAAAATTTGAATTATTGAAATTATCATAAGCAGACTTAGCCTCTTTAGTTTTGTTGTCTAAATCCTTTGCTGTTTGCTCGCCAGTTTTTGTTTTAGTATCTAATTGAGAAATTACATTGTTTACATCAGCTATTTTTTGGTCGCTAACACTTTGAACTTCTTGATATTTTTCGATTTCTCCCTCAATATCAGCAAGAGTTTTAACTACTGTGTTTTTATTATCAACTTTCAGCCAAACTCTAGATGCAGGGAAGTAGGTAACACCCATTCCACTATAGCTAACAGTAACATTCTTACCATTTCTACTATCATTAAAATATATAAAACCATTTGTGTAATCCACATAATACTCATTTGTTTTAAGTTGAGCTTCAGGGTCTTTTATTTCAATTAATTCAAAGCCACCAATAACAACTTTAAGAAGAAACTTCTCATCAGGAAGCTCATTTAAAGGAACACAGGAATGACTTATTTGATGAGATTCATTTGTAATTTGTTGCGATAATTTATCACCATCAGCAGAATAGCGATAATTAGTTATTATGGGGTTTGAATAAGAATTATAATACATTTAATCACGCTCCTTTACCAGTCTATAGCATTGGAGTTTTTAACCATCTTTTGGTCTTCTGTACACTTATTTATTATATCGCCAAGTTTTGATATGAAATTAGATGGTATAATATCTCCAGAGCTAACTCTTCTAGGCATCCTATCGTAAATGCCAATACTTCTTGCACAGCTTTCAATAGAATCTAATAAAGAATTATACATATCAGCAGTAACAAAATCTCCACTTCTAGGAATGTAGTTAGAATATTTGCTTCGATTTAGAGAGTCTTTAGTAGTCGCCTCTAAATAATAAGCCAGATTTACTAGTTTGTTCCATTCAGCAGTTAATCCCCTAAAAGATGCAACAGCAATTCTAGGGCTACTGTAATCATATCTACCCTGCGAATAAGGATATGTTATAGTTGCCTCGTAGGTTCTGTTGTAACTACTAAACCAGTGTTGACTTATACAAAGAAAAGGGTTCGAAGATGGGGCAAATCCAACATTATAATTATGCTCTCCAATTATTTGAACAGTACCTAGTGGAAGCTCTCCAAAATTCTCTAAATTTGCACTATAGACCCCATTATCTCCAGCAGAAAAAGTTGTGTTTAAATATGCCCAACCATCATCATTAACTGCACTCTCTGAAACATAGTGTTCTTCAAGTATATCCTTATTCCCAGTTTGTCTCCTTGTGACACTTACAAATTTAATAAGCCCAGTTCCATTACACTTATAACTAACATTAAAATAATTATCGCTAGCATCAGTTATTTTTGAAATTTTTATTTTTGTCATTTGTCTTACAGTAGGTCGTGATGGCTCTGGATTCCAGCCACCACCAGAAGTAATTCTAATGCCAGAATTCCCACTTATAGGGACATTGTATTCAACGCCTCTCCATATAGCGTAAATGCTAGCTGTATAATAACCAGCTTGTGTACTTCCACCATTTCTTTTTTGACTTAAATCAAAGACAACATTAGCTGTTCCAGTTGTACTATAAGATACTGGGTCACGCCAACCCATTTTTACTCCATCTAAATATAAACAAAATCCATCATATTGCCTTGCACTATATTCTAACCCTCCGATAGTAACATCTGCTTGATTGTTGTTATAACTATTAATTCTAGCCCATGCCATTTAATCACCTCTCAACCAAATTGAACATAAGCTGGCATACGACCGTTATTAAGTTGGTCTGCCAAGTATCTTAGTTTGTCTTTAATCTCAATAATTTCTTTCATATTGGCAACAGGTATTCCACTAATGGTTAATTCCCTTCCATCCCATACAAGACCACTGTTGCCACCAATTTTAAGTTTCCCAGAGTTAGTATCATATTCAAATCCATTTTTACCAAAAATAACTCCATTAGAATTAATTCTTATATAATTAAAGCTATCAGGATTAGTACCAATTTCTAGTTTTGATGTAGCTGGCAATGATATTCCGTTGCTATTCATTCTTATAGTTTCATTAGTGAATGGGGCAGTAAGAGATAAGTTTCCTTCTTTATCAACATAGAATACAGTAGATTTTTCCCCACCTTTTTCAGCATTAATAAAGAAGCCATAAGCGTTCATAACTGATGTAACCTTTGTTCCAGTGTCACTAATGTTAGAAACCACAACCCCTTCTTTGTTGATTTTAACTCCATTAGATGTTGTTACCAAACCATCATCAGTAAGTTTAGCACCACCATAAGAACTATTTTTTAGTATTAAATCATCAAGTTCTTGCCAACGTTTTAAATTTCCGTTATATCTATATACACCGACAAGCTTATTAGCTGTATCAATTTTCATCCATAAAGCACCATCAGATATGTCAGTATCTGTTGGCTCACTTCTTTGCCTATAAGTCTTGCCACCATATTTAGCCACATAGTCTTTGGCAAAAGCCTCAAGCCTTCTTACTTCATCATCAAGCCTTTGTTTCGTTTCATTAACTGCCTTAGATAGTTCAGTTTTGTTGGCAACAATCTTGTCGCTCAATTCTGTTTTGTTTGTATTAATTTTCCCAGAAAGTTCAGCTTTGCTATCATCAATCTTTCTGTTTAAATCAGTTTTGCTACTTGAAATTTCTCCATTAAGTTCTTTTTTAGTTCGCTCATTGAGTTCATTCATTATTCTTTCAAGAGGGGAGATGTCGCCAGACTCATTGACTATGATTTGATTAGCATTAACAGTAACAAACTCACCAAGCCTACCTCTAATAACTTCTGCGTTAATTCCATCACCTGTAATGGCTGTTTTAACAGTTTCCCAGTTATCATCAGTAAAAGCTATAACATTATTAATACCTCTAACTTGCTTATTGTCAATTGTTCCATCAGGATTCTCTTTGATAAGCCAAAGTCCTCTTTCATCTAAAATAGGCTTTTGATTTTTAGCTGAAACAATGGCTTGTTTAGATAAATCTAAATCACTGTCTAACCTCTTAGCAATTGAAGAGTATTTTTCAATTGACTTATTCCACTCACTATTTCTTAAAGCAACTTGATTGGATGCTGATTGTATTCTGCCAATTAAATCACTTAAATACATCGTTGGGTCAGTAGTTGAGAACTTATTCCCAAAAATAAGTGTAATACCCTCTTTGTCGTAATTAAGTTCCATTTCAAGTAATCTAGCTTCAAATTTAATATCCAAATCATCAGATTCTAAATTTATTAAATCGCCAGTTTGAAGTCTAGCCATAGGAGTTTCAAATTGAGCCATATCTCTAAAATCATCTAAATCTATATCAAAAGAAATAGAAGGGTAGCATAATCTATTTAATTCATCTTTAGCATACTCATACAAATTAGCCTCATCAGTTCTTTTAAAAGATGAATCTTGAACAATGCCCTCTTTAATATACTTCTCATATTCTCTTAAATCATCAGTACTAAAGAATTTAGTCTTATCTAACTTCTTTCTAAGCTCCATTAATTTATCATTTTCAGCTTCAAGTTCTTTTAATTTAGAATTAAATCGATTACTTAAATCAACAACTTGTTTTTCAGCCTGATGTTGTTTGTTTTGTGAATCGGAGATTTTCCTTCTTAAATCCTCATTAATACTTTCAATACTGTTGTACCTTTCAACATTAATAGCTATGTTTGATATATTTTGGTCTACAAGATGTTTTAGCTTATCAACCTCATTTTGTTTTTCAACTCTTTGAGTTAGTAATCTAGCACTTTCATTGCTAATATTGTCTAAATTTTTAACTATCGTTTTAAAATTAGGCGTTAGTTCCTCAACAGCTTTTTCATATTTATTTAGAGCTTTTGTTAGGCTATCAGAAAGGTAATTGAAATCTTTATAGAAAGATATATCTTCAACATAAGAAAGCCCTAATATGTTGTGATTTTGAAAAGATATAGTATCATCACCATACATAAATAGCCTTGTAACTATATCATCAGTATTAATCTTTTTAGTTATAGAGCTTATAAAGTTATTATCAGAAATTACAATCCCTTTATTTCCACCAAGAACATTTGACTCACTAGAAGCGTTTACAACTCTAATAGTTTCTTTCGCTGTGTTATATTGAAACAAACAATTATATTTATCTTGACATACCTTAAAAGCATCTAAAAAAGAAGTGTTTGAGAATTTAAGCTCTCTATATTTAACTTGAACTTTGGGGTCTACATATTCAACTCTCCAAGATGTTCTGCTTTCAACATAATTAAGAAAACCCATATCATATCCATCTTTATCTTTTTGGTAGTTAGGGTCATATAATAGCCTACTTTCTCTATCGAAATCTCCAACTTTTTTAGTTGAAAAAACATATTCAGCAGAATAAGCAGTTACATACTTATATGCCTCACCACTGCTACTTTTCTTTTCCTCTGGACTTTGAATTATAAAATATTGTCCATTTTCATCATCTTTGCCATCATTTAAGTATATATAATAATCTCCAACAACTTTATCAAAAAGCTCATTTCTAACTCTTTTACCTTTAAAGTCAGGTCTGTAAAGTGGTATTGAAAATGAAATCTCATCTACACCGACAATAGATATTTTTCTTCTAAGCTCTTTAATATTATGAATTTCCATGAAAGGTTTTCTATCAGGTTTGCAAAGATGAAGTCTAATCTTTTTATTAAAATCTACACCATTAATAGCAATATCCATTTAATCACCACCTTATGCAGTAGGGAATTGTACATCAATTATAATTTCACAATCACCTGTAATCTTTATCTTATTCATTCCATGTGTTAAATATAGCCATTTTTTATTGAAAGAAGTTCCATAAACATTTCTAGGACTATCAATTGAATATATTATTCTATATTCATTGTCAACAAATATAACTTCATTAGTTGTCAAATTTTTAAGTTCAAATTTATAGCCACCATCAGATAGATTTTCAATCACAACATTTCCACTTCCATTGGTTTTTTCAATAGACATTCGTGGATAACAATATCTGTCAGAAAATACAGACCTGTTTAGAATATTAATTGTTTTACTTCCTGATATTTTATGTCTAATTCTTTCAGGGACAGTCCAAGCATGATTGGCATTTGTAACAAATGAAAAGGGAATAGAGCCATAGTCATTTAATCCTTCCCAAGAAACATAGTCTTTACATACAGCATAATAAACCTTGTGAGGGTCATATCCTGAATAAAACTCCTTATATTCATCACAAACTAACCAAGAAATAAGTTCATTATATAAATCTCTAGTCCATATTTTATCTTCTGTGGGAGCTATAAGTAAATCGAACTCAATAGGCTCTTTTTCTACACCTTGAATGAAGTGAATCCCTTTGTTGCTATAATTTGATGTATTGATTTTTCTAGTGCCAACTAGGGGACGTTTTGCGACTTCTGAACCCATTCTAATATTCATGAAACCCTTATCATATGATTGAATACCATTAAAGGAAAACTCACTAGATTGCATTTTAGCACCTCTTTTCTATTTATCAATCCATTTACTTATCTAAAATATAAAATCGTAAATTTGGATAGGTTTTAAACGTTATGTTGGGGAATAGGGGATATTATTTACCCCCTAATACCTCTTTTCTTTAGACCTATTATTAATTCATCTAAAATATTATTTGCTTGATGTTCTATTTCTCTAACTGTGTCCTTATCAGCATTGCCTTCAATGTTTATTAATGTATCTATGTTGATTTCAGGCAGGGTAGAAGAACCACCACTATAAACATTTCTTCCGTATATACTAGGGGCAGAAACATAATTAGCGATAATTCTACCTAGAGCATCAAATTGTGGAGTGTTAAAAATATATTCTGGAGATGACTTAGAGCCATGCAACATAGCAACACCAGTATAATCAGCAATTCCACCATGTCTATATCCTTGCAAAGATGGATGTCTAAGAACGTTATACCAAGGCTTACTCCACATACTAGGACCAGCAGGAGTACCTGGTTTGTGTGCTCCTGTGGTTTTTAAAGTTCCATCTTGTGTGGCTATTTCAGTGTGACCTGAATTGCCTTGCCTATACCAAAGAATATCGCCTCTCCTGATTTCTGTCTCTGGAATCTGTCCCAAATCTTGCCAACCACTACCAGCTAAAGCTTGTTTTTGATTTCCAGTGTAAAATGGGTCTCCACTATACAGTCCAGCATTTTTAGTTGCAAAATAAACATAAGAAGAACAATCTCTATGAGTAGAAAGTCTTGAACCACTTTGAGAATATGGCATACCATCTTGCTCTTTCGCTTTAGACATAAGATTTTCAACATTACTATTAGTCCCACCATTTTGAGAACCTCCAGAAAAGAAATCTGTATCTCTATTATTATAGCCATCTTCAAGTGCTTTTCTGTAATCTCTTATATATGCAGAAGCATTATCATAATCTCTACTGCTAGGGGAAGTATAGTGAAAACTATTTAATGTTTGACTATCACGTTTCCATTTGTCATAGTAGTTCTGATTAGTCCAACCACCTAAATTAGGTTGTGTCCAGCTATATCCGTTGTTCTTAAACCTATTCATTTGATTAGCGAAAAATGCCTCACTACTACTTCTTGAATAGTCATTATAAAGCCCTAAGTCAGCTAGTACCATATTACGAGCTTCTTCACGACCATAGTTGCCACCAAGTGGAGTAAATTGCCCACCAGATTGACCTACTTTCATAGCAGAACCAGTATCTAACACCCAACTTTTTCCATAAACAGCACCATCTTTGTCTCTATTGTATTTAGGATTATTTCTATCAGCACCAAGAGCTTTCATTTGATTATCTCTTATTAGGTGATTTTCATGTGCTAATCTTTTTCTACCTGCAGCATCAGATGTTTCCCAATTTAATTTATTCATTAAATATCTTTCAGTATCATTACTATTGGCAAATCCTAAACCTCTAGTTTTTTCGCTGATATATTGCCTAAAACCTTCATCTGTTAAACCAAGTCTTGCTTGTAAGCTTCCACTTTGGGCAGAAGATTTAGCCATTCCAAGTATTTGTTGAGCTTCTTTCGCTTTTCTGATAACTTCATCAAGGTCTCTAATATATTTTTCTCTTAAAATACCACTAGCTTTTCCTTGTTCTTCCATTCCTTGAATCATAGCATTTCTAATTGTAATAGAAGCACCAGTTGCGTCTTCAACATATCCTGAAAGTATTGCTTGTTTTACTTCTGCATAAACATTAGATGCTTTCATTTTTTCATCCATGATTTCCATTTCACGCTTATACTCATCTTCGAGCATTTTACGCCTATTATCCATGGTTTCTCTTTCATGTTCAGACTCATTATCAAGGAGTTTCATTTTGTTATTGATAGTTTCTTCATAATCCTTGAGTTGTTCATTTAACCCATCTTGAGTTAATTTCCTAGAACGCTCTCTTTGAAACTCTTCAATTTCATTATCTTTATTAACTAGTTGTTTTTTAAGCTCAATTCTTTTGCCTCTTGCTGTAGTTGTGTCATCAAGAGATAGGGAATTAATCCTATTTTGAATTTCATTTCTTTCTTCTAGTTTTTTATTTAATTCTCTATTATAATCTTCTTCTTCATTCTCTTTATTTAAAGAATCAATTTTACCTTGAGTGTATTTTCTGTAAGCTTCTAAAGCTTCTTGCAATCTTTTGCGTTCATTGTTAAGCTCTTTATCTCTAGCTTTAGATTCTTTATCAATACTGTCCATTCGAGCTTTATGATTTTTATCAATTTGTTCTCTTAACTTTTGATTTCTTTGATTTACAAAAGTTACAAGATTAGACTCCATTTGTTCGATAACACTTATAGAATCATCATATTGCTTTTGCATAGAATCATATACTTTCATTTGCTCTTCAATTCTTTGTTTTTGAAGTTCAATAACAGCTATTCTGGTTTCATCTAACTTATTTGTAAAATCAGCTTGTTTTTCAATAAGACCTGAAAGGGTAGACTGGTAAGAATTAGAAGATTTATCTAAGTTCTTAATTTCATCATTGACAGCCTTTAAAACAACCTCGTATTTCTTTGTTAGTATTTCAGTCGCCATCAATTTATTGTTCAACACATCAATCTTAGTAGCTTGTAAAGACATTCCAGCAGTATTGCCCATATTAAGAGCTTCATATAAAGATTGCTCAGCTTCAATCTTCTTGATTGCTAAATCAGTTAATTTTATAATATCCTCAAATTCACCAATTTGACTTTTGAAATACTTGTCAATTCCACCAACTTTGGCAACAGAGATTTTCTTTTCAAGCTCTTTAACAGCTTTCTCTCCAAGTTGACCCTTATACTTTCTTGCTATATCATCTAATCTGCTAGCATAAGTATATTGGTCTATCTCATCATATTTCAATTGGTCTTCTAATTCATCAATTAAAACTTTGACAAATGGGGGAATGGAGCTGTCAGCTTTTGTTTTAGCATCAGCTAAAATCTTTTCAAACTTTTGTTTTCCACGCTTAGTCATTGAACCAGAATTAGCTTTATAAAGTTTATCTACACCTTTATAAAATTCCTCTTCTGATATACGCTTCATTTCAAGTTCATGTCTTAAATCTTCAAGCTTTTCTTCAACAGCTTTTGGTATGTCAGCCTTAGAGCCTGATTTTTTACCCTTAGAACCTTTTCCTCCACCACCTCTAGGGGTTTTAGGAGTAATTGGAACTTTGTCTTGTTGTAAAATGTCTTGTCCTTTGTCTGTGGTTTTTTGTAATTCTTTTTGAGATTTAGCTAAATCATCAATAGTTCTTTGCAGTGAAGTTTTTTTATCTTTGTAATCTTTGGCTTTTTGCTGCAAGTAATTACTAAAATTATCTTCACCAGCACTATTGATTCTAAAGTTTGAAAGTCCAGCACCTTCTCTAAGGATTTTAGTAGGGTTTGTTAAATCCATAATTGGATTATTATATTTATCTATTGGACTTTCATAAAATGGACTACTTTCTATTTTTTTACTTCCAAAACGGAAATTAACTCCAGAGCCACCAGTTGCCTTGCTAATAGAATCTACAGCATTAAGTGCTTGATTTACTAGAGATTGCAATTTTCCTAAAATGCTATTTGCATACTTAGCAATTTGAGCATCAGTCATACTTAACGCTCTTGTCAACACAGAAAAAGTAGAGCCTACTGCACTTTTAACAACTGCATCTTGATTTTCCACAAAAGACTGAGTATTAGTTAGCATTTCTGTAGCTTGCTCTGTTGTTATTCCTGAACTTTCAGCTACTTCATCAACTATTGCGTTCCACAACTCTTCGTTGTCAGTTTGCATTGCACTCATTATTGATGTAAAATCCTCTGCAAAAGCCTCAATATCTTCTCTAGGCACATCAAAATCAGCACCAGTTAAAAATGAAGCCATTGAAGGAGTGTCCTCAAATAGTTTGATTAAAGAATCGAAAGCTGTTTTTGCAGAATCTATATCACTAATAGACCTGTATAAAGCAGATGCGAACTCATCAACTTCACCAGCTTGATTTCTAAACACTCCATCTCCAGAGTTGTATAGATTATTTGTTTCGACATAAAGCTCTAAAGTTCTTTGTTTTGCATCAACCATAGCTCTTGAATAATCATCAGCATTAATTGTTCCAGAACTAAATTGAGCCGAAAGTTCATTTAGCTGACTAGCCAAATCCAATTGAAACCCTTCATTAAGTGCTTCCAATTGGGAAGTGTCTAGGTTAACTACAAGCTCATTAAACTCTGCATCAGTTTTTGCATCTTTTAACTTTTGAACAAAGCCATCTACACTTGTTTTTCCATCTTCAAAAGTAGTCTTAATATTACTCATTGCTGTTTGTATTTCAGCTTCAGTCATACTAAGATTAGTTTGAAGTTCAGTAGGGTCTGCAAGTTTAGCTAGCCCATTTTCCGTTCCATCAAAGTTTGTAATTAAGCCTTGCTGTTCTCTAAATTGGTTAACTGCTTCTTCTGCTTTTTGAGTAGCTTCTTCTTGAACCATTTTATAATGGTCTACAGCTCCAGCAAGAAGTACCCAACCATCTTTGGTTTTTGTTAAGTATTCAGCCATACTAGAATCGGCATCTAGTAGTTTAATTACAGAACCATCACTTAGGTTTCCATTTTCTTTATACTCTTCAAAAGCACCTTCAATAGCACTTTTTGATTTATCGAAATCATTAAATTCTTTTACTAAAGCCTCAACTGCTTCGTGTGCTTTTTCAGCATTTTCTTGCATTTTCTCTAAACTGCCAGTAACACCTTCTGCGTTTTCTTTAGCTTTAGGAAATCCATCTCTCATTTCGTTAATTATGTCAAAAATAGGAGTGCCTTCATAATCTTGTCCACTAAGCATTTTTCTTAATTCTTCATCAGTAAGTCCAGCTTGAGCTTGAAGCTTAGCTAAATCTTGAATGAATTTATTTAAAGACAATTCTCTTTCGCTTAGCTTAGCAGATGCCTTGCTTAACTTATCTCCAAGCCCTACATCTTCTGGGTTATTTTTAATTTCCTCTTGAAGCCTTTTAACCTTGTTTAAAGCCTCCATGTAGTTTCTGACATAAGCATAAGCATCACTGATACCATTTTCTCTAGCAAAGTCAGAACCACCTAATTTGTTTTGAATTTCTGTATTTGCTTCATTTTTTGCTATTTTAGCATTAAGTTCATACTCACGCTCTTTAAGGGCAATAGTTTGCTTTAATGTTTCATTATAAGCTTCTCTTGAAGATTTACTTTCAATAATGACAGAATGCTCAATACCTAAGGCATCAGCTAAATCTTTTGTAAGTGCCTTGTAATCTTCTAATGCGTTTGTGTCGCCTTGTTTATATGCTTCGCTATTTATTAACTTATTAAGCTCATCTCTTAAATTTGCTATATTATCTTGAGCTTCTTTTGCTCTTCCAGATGTAAAATCATCTAGGATAGCCAATCTCTTATCTTTTTGATATTTTTGATAAGCAACAAGACCAGCAATAGCTGCTCCAACAGCTACAATTCCAATAGTTAGAGGGTTCAGAGATGATATTACAGTAGCAATGTTACCTTTTAAAGCCCCAAAGGAAGTTCCCAGTCCAGCAAGCTTGCCACCAGTTGTTGCAGTTTGAGTAGCAGTCTTTTTGAGAACATCATTAAATGAAGATAGTGCTTTTCCTGCACCAGTTTTCTTTGAAATGGCTTCCAATAAAGAGCTAAGACTCTCAAGCCCAGCCAAATCTTTTATTGCATTTAGTCCACTTATTGACTTTTTTAAAGCTACATATGCAATAACAACAGCTATTATCTGTTTATGGTATTTTCCTATAATTTCAGAGCCATTTGCAAGAGTATCAACAAAAGATTTCATAGTGTCTAATAATCCAGAATTACCAATAGCAACAGCCATTTCTTGAAGTGAAACTTTTAATTGCTCAACTTTTTTGGCATAAGTATCCATTATTCTTTCATTTTGTCTCTCAGCAAAACCTTTGGAATTTTCTGACAAAGCTACTCTAGGTCTATAGGAATTCCAACCTTCCATCATATTTTTCAATACAGCTATATGCCTAACTCCTGAAAGTTCTTTAATCATGTTATTTGCTATAACATCTTTACCTTGTGCTTTCAATTCTTTATATTTAGCCACAAGATTGTCCATCATTTCAGGGAAAGGTTTTAATGATTCGACACCATTTTTATTTATATTGGTAAATTCAACACCATACTCTTTTAGCTTATTTATCCTTTTGCCATCTGTCATGTAAGCGAAGATAGTTTTGAACTGTGTACCTAAAACATCCCCAGTAACTTTCATACGCTCCATTACTATTGTTGAAACAGCATTAAGGTCATGCAGACTCATTCCAAGCTCTTTTGCATTAGCACCTGAACGAGAAACTACTTCTACAAGGTCATTTACATTTCTAACAGCAGTCTTGTCTGCAACTTTAACTAAAGCATCAAGTATCTCTGGAGCTTTAGAAGCATCTCCTTGATACATTTGATTGACAATAGAGTTAATGGATGCAACAGCAGATTCAGCATCCTTAAATTCAGCCACATTAAAACCTAATGCAGTTGTTTTTGTGGCATCAATTAAATCTTGTCCAGAACGACCAGCTCTAGCCCACAAGCCTTCAATTTCTTGAATCATATTCACATTAAGACCCATGTTTTTAGCAAAATCGAATGAAACTTTATTCAAGTCTTCCATTTCTTGCTTAGTTGAATTAGTGATACGTTGTATCTCAACAGAGTTCTTCTCAAACTCCATCATTTCTCTATTAATGTACCCAACAGCTTGCTTAACAGCAAATAGCTGTCCTAACATCATTCCTAATGCTTTCCCAGAGCCTTTAAAAGTATCTCCAAGAGGCTTACTAAGTTCTTTATCAAGATTTCTCGCTTGAGTAGTGAGTAGTCTATTTTCTCTTTTTATTTCACTTAGAGAACCTTTGACTTCTTTGACAGCTTGAACCCCTGTTTTTTTGACAGCATTTATAACCTTAATGCCACCCTCTGTAGTAACATGATAAATTTTCTTTATTTCATTTTGGGCATTATCATAATACCTAGTCGTTACTTTTGTAATGCCACCTTTAAGAGCCTCTTCTTTGTAACCAAGCCCCATATTTAAAGATGTAGCTCTATTGATGTTAGCCCTTAATTCATCTGGTGAAATGTTTTTGCCAATCTTCTTCTGTTCGATTACAAATTCTCTAACTTTGTTTTTAGCTTTCTCATAAGCGATTTCTGTATCAGCTATGATTTTTTTATTTCTATCCAAATCATAATTAACAACATTAATGGCTTTTTGCATTCTTTCCAGTGAAACAGCTGTATCAATTATTCCACCTGATTTTGATGTTTGTTTGTAATCATCAATAGCCATTTTAGCTATATCTCTAGTAGAAAATTCTTGAGTTAATCTACTTCTTTCCTTAGCCCATTGCGTTAGCTCTTTTCTTTGTTTTGCAATAGCTTTTTCTATTTCAGAAGATTGAACTTTAAAAGCATCAGCACCTAAGTCTATGCTTTGAAGTGTTTTGGTTGCTTTGTCGACATCAGAGATGTTTTTGCCAATAACAGTAGATAAATCCACAAAATCTTTAGTCAATCCATCTACAGAATTTCCAGCCTTTTTATTAGTTTCAACAAACCTGTCGACTGTTCTATACAAATCCTCAAGTTCTTTTTGAGATTTTTTAGTATCAATATTAATTCCATTTTTCTTAAAAGACTCACCAAGGTCTTTTGCGTTTTTATCTATATCTTTAAGTATTTTTTCAATTTGAGAGGCATCTTTAAGTAACTGCTCATAGCCAAGACCGACCTCACCAAACAATTTTAATTCTTCACTCATAAATCCCCCTATTTTAAGTAAAAAAAATAAGGGACAAACCCCTTATTTAAGCATTGAAACTAATTGGCTAGCTTCATGTACAGTCATTTTTCTATCTTGTTCAACTTGTTCAGTAAAAGTGTAGAGTGGATTGACATCCTCATCAAATTCACCACTCATTGCAACGGTGTTAGTTTGCAAATCCCATATCTGTTTCATTTGAATCATAGAAAGTAAGTCTGAATATTGATTAATTGTTAGATTTTGTATTTCAGAGTAAGGTAAATGAGTGTAAATCATAATGGCATGAATACCAGATTTAAAACTTATTTTTTTTTATCCTTATCCAAGTTTTTATCGTTACTAAGAACTAAACCATTAATTTCAAACATTTTTTTTACAAATTCTTCAAAGTTAGAAGCATCAACATTTTCAAGGATTTCTTCAACTGCTTCAGCACCAAAAGTCATAGAGATAGCATTTTTAAGTCCTTCTCCATTATCAACAAAAAAAGATTGTGCTATATTCATTGGATTAATTGTTGATATAGCACGAACAAATTCAGGATAGTCTTTTAGAGTGATAGGGTAGGCAACACGAGGTTTCTCATCAATAAAACAAGAAACCTCTGTTCCTAATCCTAGAGCAGAAACAATATCCTTTTGTTCTTTTTCAAAATCAACGGATTGTTTATTACTCATTTAATCACCTTAAACTGTTCCGAAGTTTCCTTCTTCTGGTTCAACATCAACTACTACAATATCCCAAAGTTTCTTATCTGGTCTCTTAGGGTCAAGAGCTTTAAGAGAAACTTGTGGAGCGTATGCTTGTTGTTGTGCTAAATCAAAGTTAAAGTTTGAATCAGATTTACATTTAAAGATTGTAAATTCCATTTGTTGAACAATTTGGTTTTCATCATTGTAGATTGGAACTCTATGAGTGAACTTAAATGGTTTAGGGAATTTTCCTTTAAGTCCTGCGATTGATTTAACGCCTTGAGTTCTCTTAACTTTATAGATACCATTAATGGAAACGTTTGCATCATCAGCATGAAAAGTAATTGTTTTTCCTTCAACTTTGAACTTACCTTTAGCTGGAGCTTCAGCTTTTTCGAATCCTCTAATTGTTACAGAATTTTCAACTGGAGTTTCAGGTAACTCTACAACACCATCAGCAGGAATCACAATATTTAAAAACTCTGTCATATCTACAGAAGCCTTTTGTTCGTACTTAGTACCTTGAGCAAGTGCAATATAATCTATATCAAATAGGGCATCTTGTGCTGTGATTGTTATATTGTTTGTTCTAGGAAACTCTGTAATTGGATATGGGTCATCACCACCACGAACTTCATCAGTTTCAGCACTCATATCGATTGTTAAGTTTTGTAGTTTAGAAAAACCTATAATTTTACTTTCATCTTTTAAGTCTGTTAATACAGCCTCACCAATACCATAAATTATTGATTTTGACATCTTTTTCCTCCTTAAATTATTATATTACTATAGCAGAATGTAATTCCATATTTAGTCCATTCTGCATTTTGAGCTTCACTATCAGGGTTTCTATTGAAATAGGTAATATCATAATCAAATATTTTTGAATTATGAAGTAATTCCCTTAATCTGTCAGCTATCATAAGTGTACGCCTATCTCGTACATTTCTTTTTTTTGTTACATAAATATCTATCTGAATATAAGACCTTTCTAATATAGAAAATCTTGACTTAGTTGCTGGTAGTTCATAAACACAAAGCCTTATAAAGTCTGTATCAACTAAATCGCCTGGATTTTTCTCTTCCAAGAATTGCTTTTTTATGTCTTTCATTAAATATTTATATTTTCCATTTGTGTATACTTTAGGAACTTCCATTAACTCTAAAAGCTTTTCATCTTTAGTTAAGGTTGAAAATAGTTCAACAGCAATACTTTTTAGCTTCATATTAACCACCACCTTTAATGTAATCAGAATAGGGGAAAGTCCTAAAAACTTCCCTAACAGCAGAAATCATTTTATCTCTACCATCATCAATAGCGTTTCTTATAGGCTTTCTAGGAGCAATTGGGTCATACATAGGATTTCCTTGATGCTCCAAAACTCTACCACCATAATTAGAACCCACTATTTCTGTAGTGCCATGTCCACCTTGCCAATCAGGGATTATATGTGGACTAGACCTTCTTTGTCTTGACCTAATGCGATTATCAGGTCTTTTATCATTCCAATAATCACTAGCTTTATATTCAGCCAAGAATGGGTTGGATTCATCTAAAAGTGAACCTCTACCAAACTCCACTATCCAAGCATAAAAGTGGTCTGAACCAAGTATAAATTTGATTTCATCTTCTGCACATTTAATCATCTCTTGCTTATATGTCCCACCTGAATATTCATAGTCAACACTATTTAAAGATTGAACCATTTCTTCAACCAGAGTGGAGACCCTATAATTAAGAGCTTTTTCTAAATCAGTTATAAGACCTAAAATATCAAACTTTAATCCCAAACTATTTAATGACATACTTATCATAGTTGTCTCTTGTTGTTCTAAGTTGCATATTACAAATACCTGATGTTAGTGTGTCCTTATCTGATATTTCATAATATCCACCTTCAACTAAGACAACATCTCCTATTTTTGCTGTCATATCTTTTTGTGAGCCTACTAATCTATAAACTGTATCATGTAGCAATCCCACATCTTGATTTCTATATTCAATTCCTGTTTTTTCAATGTATACAGGCATCCTCTTTTCAGTGATTACTAAAAACTCTTTAACATCTCCATAAGTAGGGGAGTTAGGGTCTTCATCATACTCAACTCTAGGACTAAAGAAATCAATGTAATTATTAAATATAACAATTCTAGCACTCTTAATGACTATGTCATCATTAGGAATAGTATAAACAATAGCAAGAGAGCCATTAGGGAACTCCACTATTGAGCCTCTTTTTGCTGCTGTTGTATGAAGAAAAGTTGCATCTTTCATGTGTCCTTGAATGTTTGTGTAGACTTTCTTTAAGTCAGAAGTTATTACAAACTCTGGATTTCCATCAACCAGAACTTTAGTACCAATTTGATGTATCAACAAGTCATCTACATAAGTCTTAATGTCATCAAGAGGTAAATCAAAGGTAGATGGGGTAGAGTAGACAGCATCAAAAACATCAGCTGTGGTTCTGTGTTCTTCACTATTTCTACCAACGGTAGAATTAAAATCATCTCGCATAACCATCACCCTAATACCTTATTGTGTCATTTATGAGTTTCATTTCTTCAACGTAACCACTAAATGAAGATAAATAGTTGCCATTTTCATCTTCTGGATTGGATTTTATGTCTGCTAAGATTTCTTTGATTTGAGTGTCACACCACCAAACAATTCTCATAATCTCCTTAGCACGTTCAGTCAAACCTTTAACAGAAAGAGTATTGATAGAGAAGTTTACAGCCTTTTTAGCGTAACTGTGATGTACGCTAAGAACAAGCTCTCTATAAGCATATCTTGAAGCAAGAATTAATTCTCTATTAGACATCTTTTTACACTCAATACTTTCCAGCTCTAAATCAGGAGATATTGAATCTGAAAGATTTATAAAATTCTTCCTTATATTAGAACCAGCTTGTGCTACACCCATAATGACAAAAGAATTAGTTGTTTTTAAATTCTTAAAGGCTGGTTTTAATTCTTCTGACTCTTCATCAGCAACTAATCTATCCAAAATAGTTCTAATTGCAATGAGTTCTTTAGCCATAGCATCACACTAATTCATCTATACGATTGTTTATAGCTTGTATGAACCCTTTTGTTTTATCAGCCTTTTCAGCCTCTTTTAATAACTCTTTAAGACCTAATATATTATCTACTTTAGCAATTTCAGCCTCTAAATCCTTAATTGTTAGTGAAAGTAGTGATTGAATTTTGTTTTTGTCAAAAATGTTTTCTTCAACTATCTTTTCTTTAACATCAGGAATCTCTTTAGCAGAATCCTCAACTCTAATAATTCCAGATTCTAATATTTTAGAAGAGTAGGACAGATAAAGCATTTGGTCTTCTGTAATATATACAAAACTATGAGGGAGAATTTTTACAACTCTCCCATCTAAGTTGTTGAAATTTAAAGAGATATTAATACCATAGTCATTGATAACTTTGTATTTCTTCATTTAGCACCTCTTATTATTTTACTTCGATTACTTGTATTCCTTTTGGATTAGTGATTGCGATACCCCATTCCATGTCTATTCTTGCGTTCCAAGACCAATCTTCGATAGAGTTTTCTTGTCCAGTTTTAACATCACCATGAGTAGCAGAATATCCAATTTTGTCAGAAACAATAAATAATCTATTTTTTGGAACTAAAGATTTTCCAAGAGCTTCATCATACACATCATTAACGCCTACAATTCTAGCTCCTCTGAAATATCCAAGAGTACCATTTTTTCTAATTTCTTCGTTGGCTTCATTAGTGTAGCCCTCAAATCCCATGATTTGGTTAGTTAGAAGCTTATCTCCTAGAATAACTGCTTTTTTACCAGTTCTATAAGTTACTTTATCAATCGCTTCTTCAATAGCAGATTTTTCAAGTTTAGTAGTACAAACAGTTAAATATTCAGCATTATTAGTTTCGTTGTAAACTTGTCCTAGAATTGTGAAGATTTTTGCAACAATTGCATTTCTTAAAGCTTCTTGTCCATCAGCTAGAAGTTCAGCTAGGGAAGATACTCTACCAGCTTTTAGCTCATCAAGTAAACATTCAGGTCTAACAGAAAGTGTTTCAAAATCCATAGAAAGTGTTTCTTGATAGTTTCTAGTCTTTGGAGTTGTAGAATTAGGAGCTATCCAATAAGCCTTAATTCCTTTTTTCTTTAATCTAAATTCTGGTCTATCGCCAAGATTAAAGTGTTTTGAATCAGTAATCATTGGAGCAATGTCAATAGTATTCATAGAATCTTGTAGATATACACCAATAATTTCTGCGATTTCATTTCTTCCATCTTCGGTAGATGCAAGTTCCATTAAATATTCTTCAATATTTTTAATATCTTTATCATTGCTGTCGATTTGTCTATTTTTATAAGCTTCAGCAATCTCTAAAAATGTTTTTGCCATTGTTTCACCTCTTATCCTAAATACATAACATCAACTGCTGGAGTTGAACCAAAGTGAGAAATATCAGTAACAACAAATTTTCCTTCACCTTTAGAAAGTTTTCCATCAGCACCACAAGTTAGCTTGTCGCCAACTTTAAGAGCATCAATACCTTCAACTTCTGTAGTAGCCCATACATTATCTTTAACTAATGTATGAGCAACTGCTCTAGTATCTTTTTTGATTTTGTCGTGGTCTTTAATATCTCCACCAGCATTAGTTTCAATTCTTAAAGTTACGAAAGCGTTTGCCTCATCATCAGAAGTAGCGTATTCTAATAATCCATCTTTTTGGTTGAATTTTACAAGTCTTCCTTTTACCATTTCATCTTTAGTTTTGTAAAGACCGAAAGGAATAGACCCTAAATCAATTCTTTTTGATAACATTTTTTTCCTCCCTTATTTTCTTCTTAAAATGTCTAAGAGTGCCTCTTTAGGTTCTTTAGATTCTGCTTTCTTTCTAGTATCAATAAGCGTTGATATTGAGTTAGTCTTATCTGTATCATCATTTTTTTCTGATTCCTTTAAACCTTTGGCAAAATCATCTACATAAGCCTCTAGTTTGTTTACGAAATCTATATCACTTAATTTCCCAAGCTCTTCAATATCATCTTTGACTTCGCCATATTTTGAAAGTCTGTCAAATCTTTCTTGACCTTTATTTTTAATTTCATAGCCCTCTGCTATCTTTTTGTATTTTAAAAGTTCCTTTGTCAAGTCTTCATTTTCTTTTTGAGCTTTCACAAGTTCCAATTTAGCATCAATTAAAGCCTCTTTGCTTTTAATGCTATCATTTACATTGCTGTTATCTTCTGATTTGTTTTTAGCACCATTTTGAGTGTCCAGTGCATTAACATTGTCTGATTCATCTTCAGCTACCATAAATGATTTAGATTCATTCCATGCTGGCTTAGCTACCATTGAAAGTCCAACAAAATTATTATTAAAACATCTTCTATCTCCGTTTTTCAATATTTCTATCTCCCTTTCTGCCTCAATTGAGAAATTTAGGTTATTTTCTTTATCTAGCTCTATTAATCTTTCAGCAATTTCAGGATAATATTTTTTCCACATAATTGCTTGAACATTTGCTTTGTAGCTATCGTTTTCGCCTTCTTCAATGTTGGCGTTATGAATATATCCAATATTTAAAACATCTTTGCTGAAAGTATTACTAACTTTATCATATCCATGTCCTGTGGGATTTCCATTCCATAAAACTCTAAGGGGTTTTCCAACCATAGTTCCAATGTCTTTTTTAGCATCATCTTTAAAAATTACAGCTCCATTAGCATTAGTGCCACTATGGAAGGCGACACCCTCAATTACTAATAAATCATCAGCATTATACCCAGCAAGCTCTAAATTGTGATTTTCTTTAACTTTAAATTTCATTTCACAACTCCTTTACTCCACTTCTAGGCTGTTCATTATTTGATTGGCTTTTGTCTGATTTTCTTTCTGACAAATTTTTCTCTGGTCTGCCAGCTTCTTTCTTTTCTACAACATTCCCTTGAAATGGTTGATTTCTTAATTCAAATATTTCATCATCTTTTGATTTATTTTCATCAATTCTTTCAAGTTTCATATAATCATAATCGTACCCATGTTCTTCAAAAAGAACCTTATATGGCAATCCAGCGTGTTCAAACAACCATTGAACTAAACCTAGTCTAGCATTTTCATCAATAACAATTTCATTAAAGGACACTTTTGGGGCTTTATCTGCATTAATTCCATTTCTTGCTAATTCTTTTACTAGCATATCTTCAATGATAGGAGGTAGGAAAGACCTAATAGATTCTATAGTTCTTATAAGTCCTGTTATGTTTAACATACCCTCACTATAATTTCCTCCACCTTCTCCACGAAGTAGAGTTAACGACACACCTAAGGTAGACAGCAAGTCTTTATCAATCTCTAAAAACTTTTCCTCACCAAATATTTCTGCATTAGGACTTATCCATTCAAGACTAACATAGTGAGGGGTAGTAACCCTTATAGAGCCTGTTTTACCATTGAAAAGCTCTGAATAAAATAAGACTTCCTTTTCTTGTGGTATGTGGTCTTTATCTCCAACCTTGATATGAAGTATTTGGTCTATAATTCCACTAGCAGTAGAGCGTTCAGCTTCTTTTAACAAATTTTTTCTCGATAAATCATCAAAAGCTGGAACTAGGAAAGATATGCCATATCTATCATATCTACTTGAGTTCATTTTTGAGAAATAAGAATTATTTAAATCAAATGGAATTTTACTTCTGTTTTGTTTTATCCCTTTTTGTATTTCAGGGGGATATGCTTTTGACATGAGTTTCTCATCATCTGTGTCATTTTCTAAAGATATTTCAACCTGTGAATTGTCATAGAACACTTGTTGCTTTCCATCAATAATCACATTAGAAACATCAATCAAGTCAAGAGGGTATATATCAATATATTCTCCATCTCTGTCATAGCAAAAACAATTACCTGTCATTGCCATCTCAAACATAAAATCCTTACAAAATTTTGTAATATCTATTCTTTTTAGAAAGCTATCTACAATAGCTTGTGTTTTTCCTTTTCCCTTAGAGTAATCTAGTTTTATATCTGTAACAGAATAATCTCTTATAATATTAACTGTTCTCATTATCATACCTTCGCTGATATAATAATATTTAGCAAGACCAGCAAGCTCAACAATATTACCTTGTGGGTCTTGTGCATATTTCTGCATATCATACCCTTTAGGTTCGCCATTTACAGTAAATTTATTTTTGAAATATCTACTATATGTAGATTGTTTGCTTTGACCGAGTTCCAAAAACTTATCTTCACTCAATGAAAATTCCTCCTTCCTATAATTCCAAATGTAACAACTCCTTTAGTTTCTCTAAACATATCTTTTTCAAGCTCATCAGCACCCCATAATGCTAAGGCAGTAGCAGTCCATCTGTCCTTTCTTCCTTCACTCATTCCACCCCTTGGAACATCAAATGTCAAGAAATTACCACGAGGTCTAGTTTCAATACTCATAATTTCCCTACGAGTCCTTTCAGCTTCCTCTAAGACCATCACTTCTTCTGCAGTTGGGTTTTTAATACCATCTAAAGCCTCTTGAGAATACATTCTAAGAAGTCTTTTTTGAGTATTTTGTTTTACACTCATACCAATTTGATGATTGAATTCTAATGAAAATTTATGTCCATGAATTATAAAGTTACCATCTGGAATATCTGTTTTATGTTCAGGATTATTAACATCACATAGGGGAGGTTCTAATTCTCCTGAAAATATATCTACACTAGGCTTAGCTAGCTCATCTGATAAGCCCAAACCTAAACCAGTAGTGTCCATGTGAATCTCATCACAAGGAAACTTATTTAATACTTTCCTTATTTCGGTGGCTTGTTCATTAAATGTTTTTCCATTTAAGATTTTCTGATACACTAAATGCTTTTCTAATACCTTTTTCTTTTTATCTGGAACTAATTTAAGAACTACAATGGCTGTATTGTCATTTCCTGATATTCTAGCTACATCAAGACCCATGATGTATTTATAATCATCATCAAAATTTAAATCAACTTCCATTAAATTAGAGCAAGCCATTAAGTCAGTAGGACTAATCCAGTTATCATCTGACAAATCAGGGAATGTAGCATTATATTCCATATCAAAATCAAGCTTAGAATAAGTTCTTTTAGCTTCATCAATTACAGATTGATTATAAAGTCCTACATCAAGACCAACCTTATAATCCAAACAAGAAACAAAGTGTTTTTTAGAACCATTTACTATTTGTTTTACTGTATCTTGAAATAGCTCATATAAGTGATTAAATTTAAAATACGCAGAAGATATAGCAATAAACTTCATATCAAAAAAATCATCATCTTCTTTAGCATCCACCTTATAATCTAGCTTAGCAACCATCATTGGTTTGATTACACTTTGAACTATATTGGGATTAAGTTGTGCATACTCATCAGCTATTATTATTGAAAATCTACCACCACGAATCTTTCCACCAGAAGTACCAACAGGCATAGCTATTATTTGACTATTATTAGCAAATTTTCTAAGCATTAAATCAGTACCATTTTTAGAATCCACAATTTCTTGCCTTAAAGCTTCTGACCTTATAGATAAATCATTGTCAATTTTATCTTCAATAAGCATCTTTGATTGTCTAAAAGATGGAGCAATTACACCAATTCTTAAATTGGGATAGAGGATAGCCATACAACAACAATATATAGCACTTATCCATGTTTTCCCTAAACCTCTCGACCATATCAATACAGAGAAGTTGTATTTTGACATGGCTCTTAAAGCTACTTTTTGATATAAGTTAAGTGGAATATTTAAATATTCTTCACAAAAAACATCAATATGCTCACGATAATACATTATCTTTTCAGCCAATAATTTCTTTTTTAAATCATATACTTCTCTTGAAGTCATACCAATGGTTCTGTCAATTTGTTTAGCCATTGAAAGACCTCCTTATGGCATCTATATTATCTTTTAAAATAAAGTCAATCTGGTCTTCTGTATATTCTTTCTTTTTCATTTCAACATCACCAGATTTGACTAATTTTTCAGACCATATAGCAAAAAGATTTTCCTTATCCTTATTATCTTGATTAAACTTCTTTAAAACTTTAAGTCCATCAAGAGATGACATATAAGAATCTCTTACAGTTTTCATCTCTTTTGCATCAAAAGAACCACTTCTAATTCTTTCTCTATTCATTTTTCTAAGAACTAACTCATCAGATATAGCTGTAATTACTAAATATTCATCACTAGCAGAATTGAGTTCATATTCGCCATAATAAGACTTAATTCTTGATATAATAAATTTAATTGAATCAGCATCATAAAGCTCAACAAAATACATATTAAGTAGTTTTAATATGAATTGTCCTTGATTAGAATTAATATCATCAATAAAATCTTCAAAATTTAATGATTCTTTTTCTTCTTCAATAGCTTTATTTTTCTCAATTTCTTCTTTGAACTCTTCTAGTTTTTCACTAGGCTCAATTATACCTTTCTTTTTTCTGTATAGAGCTTCAGCTTGTTTTTTAAATCTAGGTTCTTTAAGAAATTCAAAGTAAACTTTTGACACAGCTACTCTTTTTCTTTTACTGGGATTTAATCTATTAAATTCAGCTACTTGTTCATTTCTAACTTTAGCTTCTGCAACAGCGACTTCCCAGCATTCCTCAACAAAGGGTAGCTCACTAGGAGTATTTTCAATGTAGTTTACAAGTCCAGCTTTAGAATTAACATTTAAGGGTCTCGACATTTATATCACTTCCTGTATAAACGAACTTAGCACCAGAATTATAAACATCAACTTTGTCATCTTTAAATTGATATAGTCCATAAGCTGTTGATTGGGGAGTGTAGTTAACATTACCATTGTTAGCATAATCCATTTGTTCGCATAAACAACCAATTTCTGATAACAATGTGCCACCATGTAATACATTTCCAGTCTTATGAGTATGTCCAATAGTAATAGCATTAAAATCTACACCTTGATTTTTAAAATAATCATAAGTTGATAGACAAGTTCTCATTGGTATTTTAGAAAATGAAGTAGGGTGATCAACAACTAAATCTTTATAGATAAAGTACCATGAATCAATAACATCAAAATTATCAGATAATGGCTCAACTACTTGTCTAATATTTCTTTCATCTCTAAAACTAAAGCCATTTTTAACAATTTCTAAGACATCATCAGAAACAAATGGTGAGAATTCATTTTTAAATTTCATTAAATATCTTTTAAATCTAAACTCATGATTACCTCTAAACATAATTTTTTTTATGTTTGGAGTTAATTTATCAATCTTTTTCAAAAAAGAAGATGCAATCTTTAATTCTTGATGAAGTGGAATATGTTGCTCTTTAGGAAAAGATGAAACATTAAAACAATCCAATATATCTCCAGCAAATATAATTAATTTTACATCTAAGTTTTCTTTGACAATATTTAAAATAGTTTCTTTTTTATGAAATGGTATATGTAAGTCTGATAAGACTAATACTTTCTCAATACCTTTAATCTCATTAATTTGAGATTCAATATCTCTTATAAGATGTTCTTCCAATAAATCACTCACTTTCTTTTGACACCTTTGTTGATGTTTATATATTTCTTAGTTCCCTTATCCATTTTAGTTTTAACTTTATTAAGATACTTCTCATCAATAGAGATTCTTAATACTGATTGTCTTAAATATTCTGAATCAGGAACAACATTACTTTCCATAAGACCAATAAGTAACATACAAGTATTAAATCTTTTGAAATGTCCATGATTATCATAATCACCATGATTATTACATAATATAAAACCATATCTATTCTTTTTGACTGTATATTTCTTATCCTTATAAACAACTAACGCCATATAAATCCTACTTATAAAAATTAAACAAAGGTAGTTCTTTTTGTTTAATGATTGATTCTCTACCTTTTCTGATTATTTCACTATCTTTATATAGAGCCTTACCATCAGGGTGATGAGTTTTATAAGTACATAAATAATATCCAAACTTATCCAATACTCTATATATTTTATTATCATGAACATTATTAGCTTCATGACTTAATTCAAACTTATCAGCATAATCTTCTAATAGACAATTAATTAATGTTAATCTTTCCTCTAAATCATATGTAGCTGGCAAATCAAAGCTTAATTCATTGTCATAATAAACTTTCAATTATCATCACCACCAATTAGATAATCTTGAACTCTTTTAGTAATTTTTTTAATAATGAAATCAGCATTAGAACGTGTAAAATCATATTTCTTACCAATTTCAGTTAAAGATAATCCCATCATATAATCATTTAAAACTATCTTATCTTGATGAGACAATTCAATATTATTTAATGCCATGCCAATATCAATTATCATAACTTGAAGTTCTATATTATAGATTCTTGTAATATGTTCTTTTAGTGAATAATAATTAGATATTAGATGTCTAATCTTCTTCAAACTATAATAAAAATCATCATAATTAACATTCTCAACACTATCAGATAACTCAAGATAACCTTTTCCTGTAATATTGAAAGATTTATACTGTTTTTTACTTTTATATTGATGTTTTTCTAAGTTAATATTTCAATCGCTCCTTTATATAATATTTATATATATAATAATAATTAATATATCTTTATGTATTGGGGAGGCTAGTAATAAGAATGTTTTTGTGAATCGGATAACCACCCATCTTTTTCTCTCCCCCCTGTATTGGTGAAGTTAAAAAAAATAACAACATCAATACAAGGTAGAAGTCAAAAACTTCTAATGAGATTATATTCTCATAATGTTCTCAAAGTTGGTTAGGTCTAGTATTATCAACTGGCATTTCAGCACTTGAACATTCCCCCTATGGATTTCTCCAACTAGGACAGTATCATTACAAACAAAAAGTATTACAAAAGTTCATAATGAAGTCTAACAATTTATACTCTTAAATCGCCGTAGCGAACCTTGCTTTCCTTACAAGTAGAGTGCTAGTGGCTCTAACCCACAATGTCATGATGGTAAGTCATGCTCGTTGTTTTTTGATTGCATTTGCGACTCAAGCAATACTCGCAAGGGAACAAGGAGGGTATTTAAAAATAAATACCAAAGCCTAAAACTTTTAAGGCACACCTTGCGAGGTTTTTTCTTTATTAAGAAAGGAGACGATTCTATGAACAAAATCAAAAAATCGAAACAAGTTAAAAAATATAGAGCGAACAATTAAATTTCACTCTAGGTTAGAAACCAATAAAAACACATAGTCTACCAAACTATATATTTTCATGAATGATTATAACAAATTTTATTTTCTTTGTCAACTCCAAAATACAAAATGTGGTGATTTTTATAAAAACATTTTCATTGTTGATTTTATGCCTTATTTATGGTATAATTTAATCAATCAAACAAGGAGTAAAGATACAATGAAAGATAATGAAAAAATAGATGTAGATTATAGAAACACATCAATAGAAAACTTACTAGAAGACATGAAATATGATATTTCAGATAGAACATTTGATGAATATTCAAACGCTGTAAAATCATTTTTCTTTGATTTCATAAAAATAGATAGCATTACCATAAAAGACATAGAAGAAGTAACGGTCAAAGATGGAAATGAGTGGATATATCAAATGAAAAAAGATGGATTAGGTAACTCCACAATAAATAAAAAAGCTGGAGGACTACTATGGTTTTACAAACACCTAATCTCATCTAATGAGTATGACATATCAATGAATCCATTTAGTACGGATTTAGGTTCAAATAGATTGAAATTAAAGAGATACAGTGATGGAATAAGAATATCTGATGACAAATTAAAAGAATTAAATAACTACTTTCTAAAAAGAAGAGATTGGATTGGTGAAAGGAATTATTTAATGTTTTTAATATTTGTAACAACAGGAATGAGGCATAGTGAAGTATTGCACATCAAAATAGGTGATTTCTTTGACTATGGCGATAAATTTGCAGTTAAATTTACAGGAAAAGGTGATAAATTAAATATTTCAGAAATACCTCAAGGAGTAAAACAAATACTACATTCATTCATAATTAGGAGTGACTGGGATTACACAATGAGAGAACAATCCCTATTTGTAGCCAAGCCAGAATCTAATGTTCCAATTACAAAAATGAGAACAACAGATATATTTAAAGAAGCATATAGAAGAGTAGGACTACCAGAAGAAACTAGAATACACGATTTAAGACACACTTATATCACAAAATCCATAGAAATGGGATTAGATATATATGATATCTCAAAAAGAGTAGGACACTCTAGTGTGGACACAACAAGAAGATACGACCACACATTCAGAATATTTAACAACAACCCAGCAGAAGATTTCTTCTCACAACTATCAGGTAGTTCTCAAGAAAACTACCCAGCACTAAAACTAATAAAAGGAGTAATGTAATATGAATAACTTTAAAGAAGAATATCAAGAAGTAATAAAAAACTTAGTGGAAACATTTAGAATAAAAAACGAAAGATATGGAGATAGCTTCACCCAGACATTAGATGAATATGGAATGGTAGCATCAATAGTAAGAGTCAGCGATAAATTCAATCGTATGGAAACACTATTTAAAAACCCAAAACTAGACCCAAATGATGAATCAATGATTGATACAATGACTGATATGGCGAACTATCTAATAATGACAGTAGCTTATATGAAATCAACAGAAGGAGCTAAGTCCAATCAATGAAAGCTAAAATAGGATATAATTTTGAGCAAGATGAATTGATGCAACAAATTGGTAAAGAACTATTTAAAAATGGAAATATAGCAGAATCTAATAGCGTAGGAGGTAATAAAGTAATATCTTATCTCATTGAAGAGGAAACTGTATATAGACCATATCAAGATAGAATCACACCAAAAAATGCTACATTAGTAATCTATCCAGAGTTTAATCAACTCAAAGAATGTTATGACATAATCACAGTAGTAACTATATATACTAATTACAGAAACAATTCCAATGATTTTATTTTAAGTGGAGATACCAAAAAAAATAAAGAACAACAAATCAAATATTTAGAAGCTGTATTAAATAACAAAACAGTGTATGAAATATGGATAAAAGGAACATATTCAACATATGTCAATTGTGTAGCTCCAGTATCAAAAGTAGAGATACCAAGAAGAGATTTAGCTGAAAAAATAATAAATTGGAATAAGCATGATTTAAAAATATGTAAAATATGTGGAAAGAAACTAGCTAGATATAGCAAAACTGATATATGTAAAGATTGTCATTCAAAAGAAACCATAATTAATAATAGATTATAAGACCCTATTCAATAGGGTCTATTTTTATGTCATCATATAAAGCTTAAAACACCCCCATATTAATGCTTTTATAACATACCCTTGTTATAATTGAAATATGCCATAATATCAATAAAATATAAGACAATACAAGTAAAACATATTAATAAATAAGTAAATCTACTAATTAAAAATAAAAACTTAAATATAATACCATTTTGGAACTTAGAATTGATTTTAAAGATAATACATATAAACATATCATACTTAGAAATGAAAATTCAATAAATCATATATTTATTTTAAAGATAAGTGTAAGAGCTTATCTTTATTTTTTGTCTCAAAGCAGGTATTAAAGATATAGATAGTATGTTAATTAAAATTTGTTGAAATTTTATAGAAATGAGTAGCTTACAAAAGTTCTAAAGAAAAGCAGAAATATGTAAAAAGTTAATTTATAGAAAAGGGTAAATCTACACCAATTCTTTCAAAAACAAATTTATAAAAATTTATAGAAAGGGGTATTTATATTAATTTTATCAGTTTATACAAAATCATATTGAGTGATTATTTTATAGAGAATGATGAGTTTATAGAAATTCATATAATTTTATAGAATGGAGCTACCTCACCCCGATTAAGAGAACGATTTCACTTCCATTTTAGTTAATACCCCCACCAGCTGCAATGGTGATAATTACTAGATTCTATATAAATAATCTAATCATTTAATTAATTTTTAATCATTTGACCATTTAACGAATAAACACGGTATAAACCACCTTCAACACTAGTAATTGCAACGGTTACAGAGATTTTGGCAAGTCTTATTTTAGGTCTTATTTTAACTCCCTTTTAAAATCCTTTTAGTTGCATTTTAGGTCTTATGTTCTATTATGTTCTATACTTTATCTTTATAATTAAACTATTATATATTAACTCCTTTATATACTAGAATTTATATATTCTTATTACACTTTATTTAATATAACATATACGATATATTTAAATGTATTTATATTAAATACTTTAATATTATTATAATAAAATATTAAACTAGAGCAAATATTATAAAATAATCATTTGATTATATTCTAATGAAATGATTATAAGTAATGAAATAATTATAGTCTAAGCATATGATTAGTTAATATAAAATAATTTAATTAATATTATTTATATAATAATATAATATAAAATATATTAATTAAATAATATTTAATAAAATATAAATGTATAATAATTGTTAAATAATTTTATCTAATAGATTAATAACTAATATAGTAAAATATCTAATCTATAAAATATAAATGTATTGTAACGCTTAAAATAGTACCAAATTTACGTTATTATATCTTAACAACTAAGAGTATTAAAAATAAATAAAAACGTAATAGAAACGGGACAACGATTACAAATGTGATAAATACTAGGTTTATTTTACTTTATTATAATAAAGTTATCTATAATTAGATAAATTATAAATAATTTAAAAAGTTTTTTTTGCTATTAATAGAAGAAATTTAACAACAATGAAACAATTTAACGACTACAACCGTTGAAATCAAGCCATTTATGGGGCAAATCGAAATGAATTTTAAAATGTTTTAAAATAGTGCTTGCAATATTATTTATTTTATAGTACAATATAAACAAGTTAAACAATTTAACAATTTTAAATTTAATTATAAAATATTTAAAAATAATTATTGACTAATTAAAATTTAATTGTTATAATGTTTACAAGCTTAAAGAGTAACAATTAAAAAACTTTTAAAATAAGTATTGACAAGTTAAAAATTAATTGTTATAATAAGTTCATCAAATAAATATTTTTTTAGAGTAAAAATTAAGCGTAACGCTTTATAAAATATCTAAAATAAAATAATTAAGAAAACTTGCAAAAAACCAGTTACCCTGTCAGGTTGTGGTATTATTTTAAAGATATTAAATAAAGTTAAGACTTAAATTTATACAACAATAAATACTTATTTTAAGGTAATAAAACAGAACTTGAAGTAATTACCATGTAACTTGATAATTTAATATAAACTCTTAAAGATATAAAATTACCTTAAAAGTGTAATGTATTGAGATATTACATAAATGTAATATCGTTGGTGGTGGAAATTCTAGAGGCTTAAAGATGACAATTTAAGTTACTTGTAAAGGCGTGGGCTGATTGATACAAGTAAGCAGAGAGCGTACAAGTTGTAAAATAAAATTAAAATAGGATAAATTTTATCCTATACATATTGTAAAAATATGATATAATAACGATAAACAAGGAGTGATAAAGATGTATGCAATAGCATTTGATTTAAAGATAGACACCTTAAAAAAAACATACGGCGAGCCATACAACAAAGCTTATGATGAGTTAAGGCAAGAGCTGGAGGCAATAGGTTTTGAATGGACTCAAGGAAGTGTTTACATTAATAGTTCGAATGAAGACAATTTAACTCACGTTTATAAAGCTATTAATAAATTATCTAAAATAAGCTGGTTTAAAGAAAGTGTGAGAGATATAAGAGCCTTTAAAGTTGAGGACTGGTCAGATTTTACCGAAATAGTAAAAGAATAAAGGAGGAAAAAAACAATAAAAAAATAAATAAATTAATAAAATGTGATATAATTATTCTATATAAAGGAGTAATTATATGATTAATAACAAAATAAATAAAGTAATAGATTATTTAACACCAGCTGAAGTATGTGAGGTTATAGGAATTTCAAAAAAATCAACTCCACAGATAACACGCTGGATAAATGAAGGTAAAATTCCATACTATAAGCAATTTGGAAGAAATAAGGCTATACCAGTCAGCTGGGTAAAGTCGGAATGTTTAAGTCGTGGTATTAAGTGGGAGGGTATACAATTAAAGGACAATGAAAAAAATGTAAGCCTTGATGACTATGAGGACTTAAAGAAATATGCTCAAAATAATAATTTAACATACGACAAGTTATATAATGATATAGTTAATGGAAAGATAAAAAACTACATTAGATTTGGTAACGCATTTGGACTGCCTAAAAAATAATACAGGTAGTTTTTTTTGCAGCAATAATTAAGCTATACGCTTAACAAAAATTAAACAAAAGGAGAAATAAAAAATGAAACAAAAAGCAACTAGAAGAGATATTAATAATAGATACGATAAAGTTATAAGAGCAGGATATTGTGAATTTCAAACACTATTGAGAGGACTAGACCCAGTATATTATAACAATGGTATATACGGTTGGAATTGGGATTGCTATGAGTTAGATTGGGACATTGCACTGGTTACAGGCTATAGGAATCAAACAGGGAAGAGAATTAAAGGACTAGAAGCCTTTGAAGAAAGAGCCAAAGAAATAAATGAGATGTGCAAATTTACAGACTGGGACAAAAAGAAGAGAGAACTGGAAGCACTATTAAAAGAATTTATTGAGTATATAAATAGAAATTACAAGGAGGCGTGAGATGTTAGATTATTTAAACTGGATTGAAGAAGAACCTACGTTCGAAGAAAGGTTACAAGAGATAAAGAAAGAAAGAGAGAAATAATTAAGAACAAAGACAATGTTACAATTTAAAGAATTGTTGAAAGATTATACAGAAAATGAAAGAGAAGTGATAAAAAGAAAAGCTAAAAAACAGAATAGAACAATGAGTAATTATATACTTAATTTAGTTAAAAAAGACATTGAAGAAAATAATTGAATAAAAGAATAGAGGTTATCAATCCACCGACCAAAGCGAATGATAACCTCAAACAAAAATCAAACAAAGAGAGTAAACAAAAAATGAAAAACATTATTTGCACTCTTTTTGCATAAAAAATTATAACATATGTACAATTAAAAATCAACAAAGGAGAAAAACATGGAAACAAAAACAATAATCGATAAAATTAATGAATACCTAAATGAAAATTATACAATCATGAGAATATCAAATATTTTACATCAAATAACTGGAGATGATTTATGCGACTATGACTGGGAAGACAATATATTCAACAATAACAATATAGCATTAAATATTAGAGATACTGAAACATGGATATTAGTAGAATTTGATGTAATTCAAATTAAAGAGCCAGCACTAAATAGCATTGTAAGAATTACAGAAGTTAGCGAAATGTAAAAAGGAGTTGAAATGATGAAAACTTATCAATTAAATTGTGAACAATATCATGATATTTACAATGAGATTTACAACAAGTTAGAAGATAGTGAATTTGGAGTTAATTTCAGATTTCTTGAAAAAGAAAATGGACTAACTGATGATACACTTTTTGCAACCGATAAAGAAATAGAAATTGAGTCAGTGCAAGTTGAAGATTTTGAAAAAACTGATTATGCAATGTTTATTATTAACTCAAAATATAATGGTTGGTATCAAGAATTTTTCCTATATCTTTTCAATACTGATGAAATTGATTTAGCTTGTGAATTGCAATATACATTCAATAAAGATGAAATTAAATATATGGAAAATTTCGAAGATGAAGAAGAAATTTAAATAAAAAAGGAGATAAATTATGGAATTATTTTTATATAAAATTAAAGACAGCAATGATAGGGATTGTATAGCTTATATTGACAGTACCCCTTCGAAATTTGAATGTAATCATTATTTTTCAGGTATTAACATTGAAGGAAGTTGCTATTCCATAAGTCAATTTGAAGATTATGAAAATATTAAAACAATATTAACAAAAAATGAATATGAGCAACTATTGCAATTTAAACAAGATATTGAAGATTTAGGATTTGGCATAGAAAAAGGAGATAAAAGATACAATAAAGGACTAAAACTAATTGAAGATATAGAGCCAATATATGAAAAACTAAAATCAAATGAAAATCAAGAATTATTTGATGAAATTGCAGAAGAAGAAATGGAATATCTAAAAAATGAATATTATCTTAATGATGAAGATATAAAAGATATATTAAGTTGTTATGGATTAGATTACAAAGACAGAAGCATCATATCATACGTTTATGGAGATAGAGAAGAACTAGGTGAAGATTATTGTTATAACACTATGAATATACCAGCAGAATTGGAAAATTACATTGATTATGAGGCAATAGGCAGTGACCTATTACTAAATGGTGATTATTTGGAATTAGAAGATGGGAGAATTGTAGAATTAGCATATTAAAAAGGAGATGTAAAAAATGAATACATTATTTAAGGAAGTAAAAGAATTAATAATCAACGAATTAGAAGAAAGAAAAAATCAAGAAATACCTGCAGATATATTAGTTGATGAAATTATGGATACCTATTATCAAGACAGCTCAATTGAATGTAATACAGAATTGACAAAAGATAAATTATTTAAATACTGGAATGAATACAAAAGCGTTAAAGATTGGGCAGAGAGAAATTGGAATGATAACCTCAATCCACTAGACAACATAGAACTATTTGATGTAACTGCACACTATATTATAGCTAAAATTTTACTAGAAAGCTGTGATATAGTTGATGAAAAAATATACAATGGAGAAAAAATAAAATTAACAGAAGAAAATATTAAGGCAATAATGAAAGAATTTGAAGAAATGAAAATGGAACAATTTATTTGTTAAAAAGGAGATATAGAAAATGAAATTAAATACAAAAAATTTACAAGAAGCTATAAACGTATTAAACAAAAATATAAGCAATTATGCAGTGTTTAACATTGATGATGAAAATTTAATACTAGAATGTGATACAGATTTTATATATACATCAAACAGTAATGTAGAGCTTAAAGATTATTCAAGTTATATGATTAGTTTAGATAAACTGAAGAAAATTACAAAAGTGTTAGATAGCAAAGAAATAGAGTTAGAATTTAAAGAAAAAAACAATAAAACAGATTTAATAATAAATGACAATGGAGTTGAAATATCAGAAATAGTAGAAAAACAAGAAAATGAAATAAATATCAAAAAATATGAAAATTATTTAAGACTAGATGCAGAAGAGTTCATAAAAATCTTAAAGGATAGCAAGAAGTTTAGGTCAAAAGATAAGTGTAGAATATTGTTTACTGGACAACTTTTAAAATACCATAACAATTCAAATACATTAGATGTAGTTGCATTAGATGGATATAAAATTTATGTTTATACGATTGAAGATGTAAACACAAATATAAATCAAGATTTCGAGTTAATATTAAATCAAAAAACAATAGAAAGGTTAATGAAAAACAAAAACTCAAAAGAAATAGAAATACAAATAAATTTTAAAGAAAATGAGATTGAAGATACTGTAATAAAATTAAACAATATGTTTCTTTATGATAATCATACAAGTGGAGATTACTTTAACTACAAATCTACATTAAGAGATGAGTATGATAGCGAATATGTTACAAAAATAGATTCTAAAATGATAAGTAAATATATCAAATATATTGATAAATGCTTAAAACTTCAAGATAAAGACCAAGGAGGCAAAGTCAGACCGTCAATGATAACTAGCGAGATAGTCGATAATCAAAGAATATTTAAATTAAAGGATAATTCTACAAAAGTTGAATTGAAAGAAAAATCAGATGCCAAAGATAGATTTAAAATAGCCTTTAATGGAGAGTATTTGAAAGACTTATTGGAATTATTTAAAAATGAAGATGATGTAATTGTAACAATGAAAAATGATGTTAATCCAATGATATTACAAAAAGATAACTTGTTGGCACTATTACTCCCAGTTAGATTAATATAACAAGAAAGGAGCAAAAATGAAAACAAAACAAATAATTAATAAAATAGAAGAATACCTATTACTAAATAGTGATTATTTAGAATTGAGAGATGGAGGAATCGTAGAATTGCAATATTAAGAAAGGAATAAACAATGAAATATGAAATTTATATAAATGGCAAATATCAAACAAAAGTGAATGATGACATATATTTAGCAAAATATTTAGATAACTATTTCAGAAAGAAGAGAGATAATGAAAATTTAAAAAAATTAGCTGAATATGGAAGTAATTACTTTAAAGAAAACAATAACAATAATATAAAAATTATAGAAAATCAAAAAAAATAATAAAATTAGGGTATATTGAATAAGCAATAAATAAAAAAGAATATTTGTTCAATTTTATATTGACAGTAAAGATTTTAAAGAATAGAATATAAACAAACAAACATTCTAAAGCAAGGGGGCAAATGTGAAACTAAACATCAACTTTACAGTTGAAATACCTAATGATTTCTTTGAAAAGACACTAACATCAATAGGGTATGAAAAAATGAAAGAACATATGGATAACTACTTAAAAAATGAATTAGAAAAAACATTTAATAAAGAAAATCAAAGAGTAGGAACAGCAACAATAAACATGGAGTTTTAATTATGAATACAATTAGAAAAATATCCCTTAAAGTTATGTGGTTGACTTGCGACTCAACAATTAAACATAAAAATAAGAGATATATCTAATTGTATCACAAAATTTCAATAAAAGACATTAAATAAACAAAAGAAAGGACTACAAAAAAAATGTTAAACATAGGAATGGAAAATTACGACAGCTGGAAAAATAATGATTGCAGAGCAGAACAATTAGATAACACAAAATATGATTATTACATTGAGCAATCACTTATTGAAGAGGTTTATATAGACCACTTAGATGACTATATTGTTAATTTTAAAGAAAATATTACTGATAAATATGAACTTGAAGAGCTTGAAGTTGCAGAAATTAACATTCTTGACAAGGAATATACAGGAGATACTGTAATAGTCACAGTAAGTGTATTGTGGACTAATATTTCTATAGTTGAAGATGCTTCAGAAGAAGATTTAAAAAATGAAATCAATCAATACATTGACCTAATGTGGGAAGATGAAAGAACGGACTATATAAGTTATGAAATTGAGGAGATATAAGATATGAAACTAAAAAACTGGAAATTATACACAAAAGACAATGAATTTATTGTAAACTTAAAAACATTCACAAAGTCTACATTGACTTTATTTGGAATCACATTATTTTTACTAACACTGATAACAATAATTACAGTATATGGCTATAAAATCTATTATTTACTGCAACTAATTTTTAGTTAAAAACAGCATATCTTATCTAAGACTTAAAATGGTATCAAAATTAAGTTTTGTCTATTATTAAAGGAATTAATCAAGTTAATAATAAAAAATAAAATTAAGTATTATTTTAAGTCTTAGGATAAGATATTATAGATATAATAAAACGTTTTCCTAGAAAAACAAAAATGAAAGGAGAAAAATGCAAGAATATTATATTAATATTCCAAGTAAAGTTTTAGAAAACAAAAATTTATCAGATAAAGCAAAAATATTATACGGACAAATTAATAGATTAAGCAGTAAAGGTAACTGTTGGGCTTCCAACAAATACTTAGGAGATTTAATTGATGCAACACCAAGAACAGTAACTAGATTAATTAAAAAATTAAAAGACAATTATTTAATTAAAATTGAAACAGAAATTATTCAAGGAATAAGTCAAAGGAAGATTATTTGTATTTAGTAAAAAGACAGAAATGTCCACCAATAAATAATATATATATTATATATATAATTATAAAATATATTATTAATAATATTATAAATTATATTTAATTATATATTATATATATTTTAGTTATATATCTTTTATTTATACTTTTATTTATTGGTAGACAAATGAGTGCCTATATTAGGCACTGAAATGTCTAGGGGGTATAGACAGATGAGTGCCTCGACTGAAATACTCATTAAAAAAAAGAAAAGGAGTAAAAAATGACATTACAAGAATTATTTAGAATTAACAACGTAGCAATTCAAGAAGTAGTTTGCAACATTGAAAAAAGGGGGATAATAGATTTAAAAAATATAACAAAAAAGAATGTAGATAGACCAGATTTTTGTTTAGTAAATCAACCTTTAATATCTAGTACAGAAGAGTATGATTTTGACTCTACCAGAGAATATTATACAATTTACGAAAATGATGATATATATAAAGATTGTGCAACAGAAGATGATGTAAGACAGTTTGTTGAAATGTATGAGCATAAGCTGAAAAACAGCAAAAAACTAATTAGAGATTTAACTATTGTATGGCTTGAAAATAATAAAGAATTAGGATTTTTTGATGGTTATCCAGAGGAAGATATGGATTTTAGCACTCTTAGTGATGAGGAAATAAAATACTATTATCAAAACTGGGTGAAGCCAGAATTAGAATTATATTAAGGAGATTTAAATATGACAATTACACAACTAAAAAGGTACGCAAAACTATATGGCTATGAATTAGAAGAAGATATGATATTTCATGATTTAAGAAACAGTAGACAATTTGGCACAAATTTAATAAGAATTGATAAAGATGAGCGAAATGTGATATTTATTGAAAATAATTATTGTGTTGATAATGATTTAAAAATGATTTCAAAAGCAATACAATTTGCCGAAACACCAATTGAGAACAGAGGGGAATTAAGATATTATGTTCCACTGCCACATTTAAAAACATCAGATGGAGAGCAACAATATTTAACTCACAAAGATAATACATGGTTTGCATCAAGAAGGAATGAAGAATTAAGGCAAACATGGAAAAAGAAAGATTTGAAGTATATTCCTGAAGAATATAAAAATTTTGTGAAGCCATATACAGAAATGTAAAAACAAAGGAAACACAAGCTGGTAAGTTTAAAGCCTTATTAGACAATCAAAACACTATCTATTTTAAGTTTTTAAATTCCATGAGAGGAATTGCTTATGTAAAAACGTTTTCTTTAAAATTGGACATACAGTTAAAAAAACTTATAAGGGGGTGATTAAGATAAATATATTTATGAAGCCAAGTCTATTTAATTTTATAGTTGATTTTTATTATAAAAATGGACAATATCCAAAAGTGTTCTTGTCGGGAGCGATTACAAATAGGATTGACACCTATAAAATGTTTTTTGATAACGCTGAACTAAAATTTAAATGTTTAGGCATTGAGTGTTACAATCCAGCAAGAATTGATATAAACACACCATGGGGAAAAGCAATGGAAGAAACGATTGCACAAATTAATCAATGTGATTGTTTGTTTGTGTTGAAAAATTGGGAAACTTCAAAAGGGGTAAAAATAGAGATTAAGAAAGCCAAAGATATTGGTATACCAATATTCTTTGAATAATCACAAAATTTAATAAAATAATTTCATGAAAACGCTTGCATTAAATTTTAGATTATGCTAATATGTACCTAAATCAAAATGAAAAGGAGATGGTTTTTATTAAAGCACAATATGATGCTAGATTTTTAGCTAGTGGAACACTAGAAAAAATTGAAAGAGTAGAATACTCTAACGGAACTAAAGAGCTTTTAAAAATTACATTAAAAGCTGGAGAAGATTTTATAACTTATACAACATTCAACACTAAAAAAGACCCACAAAGAATTAAAAGAATGATGACTGAACTTAGAAAAGGTGATTTTCTAAAAGCTAGAGGTACTGTATCTATAAATGAGTATGAAGACAAACAAGGCAATCTAAGAGAAAACCTCAATTATACTGCATTTGTAACAGAACATATAGAGCCAATAGACAATCCAAAGGCTTATATAACTATTGCTGGCATCTTAAAAAAGAAAATAGATACAGAAACTGAAAGAGGAAAAGAAATAACAATCGAAGTTTATGATGACTTTAGAGGTAAAAGTGAAAATTATAAAGTATCTTTAGATGAATCAATGGAAGGTTATTTTGATGATATTGAAATGGGAGATAATATATCAGTAACAGCTGAATATATTAGCAGAAGTGTAGCAGATGTTGATACAAGCTCAATGAAGTCTTATGGAAAGACTATAGATAATGTAGCACCTGCTGGAGTTAACAGAAAATATATCAACAAAATAAATGTAGTTCAAGGATATATCTTAGCAGAAGAATCAGAACTAGAAGATGAAGAAGATTTTCCATTTCCAGTAGACAATGAAGATATTCCATTTTAAGGGAGATAGTCCATGGATATTGAAAGTCAAAAAATTTACGAACGTGGAAGAAGATTAGTTAAAGAACTAGAAGTTTTGATAAGTAATTATCAAAAACTAAAGTTTTATATCAATGCTCAAGATGATGTACCTGCGCTATATTTAAAGCAAGCATCATCAATGAGAGATTATATTGATATTTTGTTAGAAAGAATAAAAAAAACGTGTTATTAAAGGAGATTTTAAAGAATGAATAAGAAAGATTTAATTGCAAACGTAGCAGACAGAATGAACGCACCTAAGACAACAACAGCTCAATATGTAGATAGTGTTTTTGAAGTAATTGAACAAACACTTAAAGCGGGAGAAAGAGTTCAAATAGTTGGATTTGGTTCTTTTGAAGTAAAAGACACACCAGAAAGAGATGGAGTAAATCCTAGAAACCCACAACAAACTATTAGAATACCAGCAGGGAAAAGAGTTAAGTTTAGTGCTGGAAAAGGCTTAAAAGATGCCATTAAAAACATTTAAGGTGATTTAAATGGATTTATTAAATCTACAAAAAAGAAAACCTATTGTGGACTTAAATCAATACAATTTCACATTATATGGCTCACCAGGAATTGGAAAATCATCAGTTGCCTCTTATCTATTTGATGACCCATTGTTTTTAGCATGGGAACAAGGTCAAAATGCACTAGAAGTGTATGTACAAGATATGTTCACTTGGAAAGACTTCTTATTGTTTGTTAAAGAAATTAAGAAGATAAACAAAGAAGGCAAGCAATATCCTTTTAAGTCTATTGTTGTTGACACAGTAGATATTATGAGAACTAAATGTGAAGAGTATGTTTGTATGGCTAATGGTTGGGATAGTCCAGCTGATGGAGCTTATGGAGCTGGTTGGGCTGCAATTACAAGAGAATTTGAGAAAAGAATTTCAGAAATTGAAGCTTGTGGACTTAGATTTCACTATATAGCACATGATAAAGTTCAAACAATTGATAGAAAAGATGTCAAATATGATAAGATTACACTTCAATTAGGCTCTACAGCAGTCAATCAAGTAATTAAAAAAGTTGACTTTATCCTTTATTTTGACAAGGAATTTGAGAAAGATTCAGAAGGAAATGTGACAGCTAAAAGAGTAATCAGATTTGATGGTGGCGAAAATTACGAAGCTAAGGCAAGAATTAATGGATTTCCACAATTCATATATGCTGGCAACACAGCAAAAGAAACTGCAAATATAATTAAGTCACTATTCAAAGAAAAAGCACAAGAGTTGCTAAGTGTGAATAGCGAAGAACCCATTATCGAAAAAGACTTAAAAGATAGTCCGAAAGTTAAAGATGTGGAAGATGAGTTAAAAGAAGAAAAGCCTGCAAATGTGGAAAACGTTACCAAAGCAAAAATTGAGGAGCTTTTAAATCAAGCCATGAAGAAAATAAAAGAGAAGAAAGCCACTCCAGAAGATATTCAGCAAATAATTAAGAAAAATACTACAGTAGAACTCATGAATGAGATTTCAAATACAGATGAGTTTAACAAGGTCAAAGAGCTAATTGAGAATTTATAAGTTTGACTTAAAAAATTGTACCGAAAGCTTCTTTGGTAGTCCTGTAACTATGACTTTATATAAAAATAATAAAAAACTTTTAAGGATAAGAGATGTAACTCATCTTATATCCTTAAAAGATAAAGTTTATTTATTTGGAGAGGTTAGTTATTATACTCCAGCAAAAAGTATTATAGAGCATACAATGTATGACACTTGTATATGTGAGTTATTTTATGATTCCAACTATAGATTTTTCCAAAATCTTGTAAGAGATTTAAAAAATGGCAAAAGTGGGAAATACCTATCAAGGAAAATAGAAAATACTTTTAATAAATATCAAATAGATTTTTTGCCTAAAAATTTTAAATTATGGATTGATTTTCTATTAACTCATTATAACTATGATAGGTACTATTTAACGGAAACTATGAGTTTTAGAAAAAGCTCTAAGAAGTATTTAAGAGTAGAAATGAAATTAAAAGAGAGGGGTAAAAGATGAAAGCTTATACTTATAAAGAACTTGCAGAAATGTTTAATACAACACCACAAAAAATATTAAAAAAGACAAAAAAGAAGAATTTTCCAAAAAAGACAATGACAACTGCTAAAAACCATCAAGGAAGAGTAGTAAAGGCTATAACAGAAGAGGGAATAGAATACTTTAAAAATGAATTTAGGGTAGTTGATGAGAAAGTGAATGATGAAGATAAAGCACTTTTAGGGGAATTAAAACTTGTAAAGCAGGGTGAATTTTTAGGCACTAAATGTGATTTTTATCAAGACATGAATGACAATGTCTATATGACAAGGAAACAAATATCAGATGCTTTAGATTATGAGGCAGAAAGTGCGATAGTTAGATTGCATGAAAGGAATAAGCAGTTAGATGAAATGAGTGTTGAAATTTCAAGGTTTAACTACCATACCACAAATTGTGGTAGGGGACAAACGGCTAAAAATAGCGAACTAAATAAAGTAAATCTAAACACACTTCTCTATAATGAAGATGGCATTTACGAAATTACATTTTTATCAAGACAACCTAAAGCAGATAAGTTCAGACAGTGGGTTAGAAATGTTCTACAAACAATTAGAAAAACTGGTGGCTATATTGATGAAAAAGATAAATTTGTTAGAAACTATTTCTCAACAAAAGATGAAATGGATATAGCACTTATTAAAAATATGATGAAAAAGACAGACCAGTTAAATGAAGAGCTGAATAAACAAAAAGATATAATAACAACTCAAAAAGAACTGTTGGAAAATCAAAAAGATGATGTTAAATTTGCAAAACAAGTTAAAAGTTCAGATGATTCAATCACAGTAAATGCAATGGCAAAAATATTACATCTTAATGGAATTAATATTGGAAGAAACAGACTGTTTAAATGGCTTAGAGATAGAAAGTTTGTCACTAGAGAATATCAAAATAATCAACTTACTAATATACCAACTCAAAAAGCTGTTCAAATGGGCTTGTTGACAATTGAAGAAACATCATTTATTGATAAATATGGCAACAACAGAATTGGAATGGTATCAAAAGTAACACCAAAAGGTCAACAATATTTATTAAATAAGTTTTTAAATGGAGTCTTATCTTGATGAGTCAGACAAATGAATTTGATTTAAAACTTAAACGTGGTGATGTTGTAATGGTAGACTTAGGAGAAAGATTTGGATATGAACAAGATGGAATTAGACCAGCAGTTATTATCCAAAACAATATAGGGAATGAATATTCACCAACAGTTATTATAGCACCAATTACAGCAGGAAAGAAAAACAATATAGATTTGCCAACTCATGTGATTGGAATTGAATTGAGAAAGAAGTCCATTGCCCTATTAGAGCAAATCTTAACAATAGACAGAAGAAGAATTATATCTTTTATAGCATCACTTGATGTTGAAACTATGAAAGATATTGATGAAAAAATAAAGGTATCTTTAGGATTATGAGAGAATTTCCTTTATTAGGACAGCCAAGAGCTGGTGGCGAAACAAGATGGACTTCAAGAAGATATTTAAAAAGGGAAATTGCAAAACTATGTGATGAAACGCCTGAAACAATAAACAATTTAATGGATGTTTTCTCAAAAGAGAAAAAATATGATTTCTTTTTCTTGAAACTCTATTTTGAATGGAAATACAAAATAAAGAAAGAAAAATTTGTGTTTGATGACTTCAAAAAAAGAGAAGATGAGTATGAATTTATAGAAATTTTAAATATCATTAAAGAAGTTCAGGGTTTGCATTATTCTCAATTCCCATTTTATTTTACTAAAGTTATCAAACAATTAAGGGAGAGTTTAATTGACAGTCAACAACAATATAATAGCAGAGAGAATGGTTATTTCTGGAGTAATGAACAATCCAGATATTATAGTGGAGTTACAAAATCTTGAACCTGAACACTTCTATTCATCAGTTCATAAGATAATCTACTATATTTTAAGAAAGATATATGAAACCTTTAAGGGTGATAAAATTGACCCTTTTACGATATTATCTACAGCAAAAAATGAAAACATTGAATTTGAAAAAGAAATTGAAAAAAATGGTGGATTGGACTATTTACAAACATTGATGGAATTAGGACAAGAATACAAGAAAGATGATGTTCTAACTCAAGCTGAAATAGTAACTAAAATGTCATTTTTTAGAGATATGCACCAATCTTTAGAAAATCAAATGGAATATATTGAAAACGGAGATAGTAAATCAAGAGAAGATGTAATCGATTCTCTAAGACAAAATACTGACAAAATCATATCAAAATATACTATTGCTGATAACTATAAGTATATTGGTGATTTATTTGATGATGTAATGGAAAAAGTAAGAAAAGATGTCAAGAATGGTGAAATTGGAATACCAACAAAAATCGAACCTTTAAATAAATTTTATACTTATAGACAAGGAGAGTTGGTTGTTTTGGTAGGTAGGGCAAAGGGTGAACGAATAAGTGCTTGATAGTTAGGAGTGATGTAACAATAACCCAATTGTATAAAAATGAAATAATTTCTTTATTCAATAGTGGTATGAAAAGACAAGAAATAGCCGACAAATTGAACGTTAGCTATACTCATGTTCAAAGAATAGTGGCAAAAAACTGTTCTTATAAAAAACCACAAAGACAAAGAAAAATTAAAATTGATGATTCCTTTTTTGACAACATTAACAACGAAGAAAAAGCTTATTGGTTAGGTTTTTTTAGTGCAGATGGTTATAATTCTGAAGATAGTGGAAAGCTAGAGCTTTCTCTTTAAGAAAAAGATTTAAACCATTTGGAAAAATTTAAAGAAAGTCTAAAATGCACTAGCAACATAACAAAAAAAGTAACAAAGAACAAATATGTATCTTATAGGATGGTTTTTAATTCTCCTCGAATTTCAAACAGATTAGCAGAATTAAATTGTGTTCAAGCAAAATCATTGATTTACGAACCTCCAAAATTGCAAAATACCAAACTGGAAAGGCACATGATAAGAGGTTTTTATGATGCAGATGGTTCTTTATGTATGAGTGATGTTGTTAATGAAAATACTGGATATTTTCAATTGTCAATAACTCTCGTTGGAACAAAAGCGACATTGGATTTTGTTAAAAATCATTTCAGTGAAAATCTTCCGAATGTTGTTTTTCATAAAAATTATGGAGAAAAAGGAAAATCTTATTATTTGAGAGCTACTGGGATAGAAAATGTATTAAACATTTGTAGCTATTTATATAAAAATGCTAACTATTTTTTAGAACGCAAGCATGATATTTTTATACAAGCACTTAACGCCCCTTATGTTAGTGATAACATAAGAGTAGGGAGCAATATCGGTAAAGACTGTGATGTTGATACCGAGATAACTAAGTAGAGTAAAGGCTACTTAGTATCGTAACGCATAGGAGATGAAACTACTTTGTAGAATATAATTCTCCCACGAGTGTTCCCCATCTCAAATAAGAGATGAAAATATATGCTGAGCTAGCACAAACAAAGAAGTGCTAGAACCATAGGATAAAAAGCCTATGGGATAACAATACTGGGAAAGTCCGCTTTTGCAATAAATGAGGCTCACAATATAGCAGTGGTTAACAAAAAGCCTCTTTTGTATCTTGACACAGAAATGCAAACAAAGACATTTTTAATGAGATTAATTTCAATTGATTCTGGAATACCAATTCATGAAATAGAAACTTTTCAATATGAAATAGACCCCATAAAATACAAAAAATATAAAGAAAGCGAAAAGAGAATCAAGGAAGCACCCTTAATTCACAAATACAGCACCCATTGGACTACCAAAAAAGTCAGAAATGATGTTATATCACTTGTCAGACAAGAGGGCATAGAAATGGTTGTTTATGACTATATAAAAGTCAAAGAAGTCAATGAGAGTAGAAATAAAGAGCATAATGAACTAGGAAATTGGACTATTGCCTTAAAGGATTTAGCTGGAGAGCTAAATATTCCAGTTCTCACACTTGCTCAAATGTCGCCCTATGAGATTAGAGTTGCAGATAGTGACAAAATCAATAGATATGCTTCAACAGTAGGTTTTATATTGCCACTTTCTGATGATGCCAAGAACAGAATGAAACAATGGGGTTATCCAAAAACTAAAGATTATATTTATATAAAATACAATCGTAATGGAGCATCTATGGAAGATGAAAATAAGGGAATATATTTAGATTTTAATAGAGAATGTGTTACATTCAACGCTAGTAAATTTCAAGAAGAATTTGAAGATTTAATACTATGACAAATGTTAAGGAACTATTAGAAGATTATGGAATTGATAGATTTCTTGAATATGTAGGAGCAGAAAAGATAAGAAAAATTGGTGATAATTTTAGAAGTTGCTGTCCAATTCATGGTGGCGATAACTCATCAGCTTTTTCTTATCATAACGGATATTTCACTTGTTTTAGTGAATGTGATAGAAATTATAGTCCAATAGATATTTTGATGATAGTTTTCAGCCTAAGCTATCCAGAGGCTAAAAAAAGACTAGAAAAACTTTTTGGACAAGAGATAGAAAATGAAGATACAAGTGAAATAACTTATGAAAATTTAGAAAATAAGAAATTTATTCAAGATTTTAAAAAATTGAAAGAAAGTCAAAAACAGGAAGAAAACACAGAATTTTGTTTAAATGACTTAGCAACCTATCAAAAAATAACTCATGAATATCTTATTAATGAGGGATTTAGTGATGAAACTAGACAGTTTTTTGATTTAAGATTTTGTGATAAAGGAATTATGAGAGATAGGGTTGTGATTCCAATTGATGACAAAAATGGAAAAATAATTGGAATTGCTGGTAGGTCAATTTATGATTTTAGGTTATTGGAGCTAACAGGGCAGAGCAAATATTTCTTTTCTAAGGGACTTAAAAAAAGTAATACGTTATACAACATAAGTAGAGCTGATAGGTACAGCGATTATTTAATAGTTGTTGAGGGATATAAGTCAATTTGGAGATTACATGAGTGGGGATATGACAATGCTGTTGCCTTAATGGGAGCGAGCTTAGGAGATAAGCAGCTAAAACTTCTTCTGAAGTTTAATTTACCAATTCTCATATCAGGAGACAATGATAAGGCAGGTAAAAATTTGCAAAGAGAAGTAGTTGGGAAATTAAGTAGATACACTCCAGTAGAAGAATTTCCAATAGAAAAAATTACAAGTAAAGAAAACGATTCCATAGCTGAAATAAAGAAAGGTGATTTTGAAGAGTGGACAAAAAAAATAATGGGAAAATATCCCAAGAAGATTCTATTTTAACATACATCAAATCAAGAGATTTTGCTAGTGTTAGAGAATTGACAAAATATTTCAATCTTTCAAGTGAAAGAAAAACTAGAAGAATTATAGAAAGACTTAGAGAATTGGGAGAGCCAATCTGTATAAGCTCAAAAGGCTATTATTATTCTAAAGACCCACTTGAAATAGATAAAACAATACAAAAGCTTTTATCGCAAGCACAAGGGCAAATAAGGACAGCCAAAAACTTAAAATTAGCTAAACAAAAATTAGAAATGGTAAATTAGGGAGTTTGTATGAGTGAGTTTCACAATAATTTATCATATTCTCAAATAGATTTATTTCATCAGTGTCCTAGAAAGTGGACTTTTAAATATATAGACAAAATAGACACAGAACAAAAAAGTATTTACTTAGATTATGGTTCTGCTGTCCATAAAGGGCTTGAATTTGCGTTTTGGGAATTGAAAGATACAAACACATTAAATAAAAACGAAATGATGAAAACGATTGCAGATTTGTCTTTAGATTATGCTTATGGTGATAAAGATGGTGAATTAAAAACACTAGCCATAAAAGATATGGAAAGATTGTTAAATTATGAGGGTTTTTATCAAAAAATAAAAAATAAAGAAATAATTGGTATTGAAGAGGAGTTTAATTTAGTTATTCCAACAATGCTTTGTGGAGAAAATATAGACATTAACATTAAAGGTTTTATTGATTTAATTTATAGAGATGATGATGACAAATTGGTTGTTGTCGACCATAAAACATCAAAAAAGAAGTTCGATAAAAACAAAAGGAGAAATAATCTTCAGATACCAATATATTTTATGGCTATTTTTGATAAATTTGGAGAATATCCAAAGTCAGGAATATATAATTTCACAAAGCTAAACACCTTTCAAGAAAGTTTATTCACAGAAAAAATAACTGATGAGCAAAATGAGCTAATGAACAAAAGAAATCCAAAAACAATATGGGCGAAAGGAATAAAAGAATCCAAAAAAGAAATTATACAAACGTTTAAGGATATGAATAACAAAAAATTTAGATTAACTACCAATCCTAGTCCACTATGTTATTTTTGTGATTATAAAGCTATTTGCACCAATGCAAGCAATTGGAAACCAAAGGAGAAAAAATAATGGAAAATATCGTGTTTTTAGTAGACAGAATTATAGAAAAATTAGAACAAGAGATAAAAAACGAGCCTGAAACTTTCGACCCATACGAACAAGGTTTTTCTGATGGAGAAATTAATGGGGCGTATTATGTAAGAAATGAAATATCAAACTTAATGCATCAAAAGGCAAGGAGAGAAGAAGAAAATGAGCTAGGAGGAATAGATGATTGAATTAAGAAAAGGTAAAAACATAGATGAATCAAAACTTGTTGGAGTATTTGAAAACCAAGACGCTTATTTGACTCAAATATATCAATCAGAGCAATTTGAGCCTCCATATTTCAGAATGTGGGGAACAGATGAGCTTATGAAGGTCGATTATGGAAAATACGATATGTTTTATTTCATGCTAGATTTGAGTGAAAAACTAAAAGGAGAGTAATTATGACAGAAAGAAAATACTACAGAGAAATACAACCAGAAGTATTTCTTATCAACGAAACAAACAACAAATACGGAGAGATAGTAGCTAAAATTGAACAAGCTGGAAGAAATTGCTACAACTCTAAATCAAAAGATTTTGAATCAGCTTTAAAATTTATAAGAATGATAATCAAAAGAGGACACGAATCAGTTTTAGAACATCATTCATTTACTTTTAAAATTGTAACTGACAGAGCTATTGCAAATGAATTGGTAAGACATAGAATTGCCAGCTTTAGTCAACTAAGCACTAGATATTTTAAATTTAATGATGCAATACCAGTAATTATGCCAATAGAAATTAAGAAATCTGATGAAGATGAAAAAAGAGAACTTTGGGATTTAGCTATGGATGTGGCTGGTAAGACTTATAATTCAATGCTAAAAATTGGAATTAAACCAGAAAATGCAAGAAGTGTACTACCTCAATGTACAGCAACAACTTTATATATGACTATGAATATTAGAGAATTAAGACATTTTCTAAAACTAAGAACAGCAAAAGCATCTCACCCAGATATGAGAAGAGTAGCAAACATGATATTAAAAATAATGAAAGAAAACTATTCAGTATTTTTTGAAGATATAGAACTAGGAGAATAAGATGAAGTATAGCAAAATCAAAGAGATAATCAATAAATTTCCAGAAGATGAACAAGCACGTTTAAGTTATAACGTTGATATAGAAGTACATCTATCAGTTGAGGAGCTTGGAGATGAGCCAGATTTTTGTGACATTGAGTTAAGTTTTTATGATGCTAAAACTGAAACTTATTTAGGCAAGTTATTTATTGATTTTCAAGATGGTGACCTAAACATTTCAACTCCTTATTCTTTAGATGATAAAAATTTAAAAAACTTATCTGATGGTTTAATCGAAACTTGTGAACTTATAGTCTTAGACTTTTTAAAGGAGAAATATGAAAAAATTATTAGTTGTGTATGAGAAAGCAATAAATGACACAAATAGAGATAAATATATAGAATCAATTCAAAAAGAAATACCAACAGCTGATGTAGTTGATGTGAATAACTACTGTGGAACACAAGACTATGATGCACTACTAGCATTAGAGCCATTAAGTCAGAACTGGGAGGGTATCATGAAGTGGACTTTATCAAGTAAAAACTTTCTAGACATTGAAGGAGCTTATACAAACAAACTAACATTAACAGCAGAGGCTATAATAAGAACAATTAGAGAAAAAGTTGGCTTTTTATTAGATAATAAAACTATATTAATAGTTAACCAATCAAATGTGTTAGGTAAACCATTAGCAAAAAGATTAATTGAACTTGGAGCTAATGTCATATCTATAAATAGCAAGTATCAGCGTTTGGAGAATATTTTAAGCTTAACTGATGTTGACATTATAGTTTCAGCAACTGGAAATCCAGAGTTTAAAATTGAAAAATTTTTAACACGAAATATACCTGTGAAAATAGATTTGTCTAATGACCTTGAAGATGACAACAAGATAACTAGAATAACAACAGTTAAGGTATTAAAGTGGAGGTTAGATGAGTGGCTAAGATGAAAAACAAAAAACCGAAGAAGGTAGCAACATATAATTTAACTTATGAACAAATGGAAGGGATAAAGAAGAAAGCAACAACAGAAGCTATTAATTTTGCATTTAAACAAATGATATTAATATCAATGATGGTTTTGAGAGATTATTATGGCTTTGGAGCAAAAAGATTAGAGGATTTTGCTGAATATTCATCAGGTATGCTGGATAGCTATAACAAAGGCTATCTAAGCCTAGATGATATGCAACAGACAATAAAAGAAGAGACTGGAATAAAAATTATAAGAAAATAAAGGTGAAAAATGATTTTTAAAATAGAAAGAACTTCAGATTTTGTAAAACACAATCAAGATAAATGCCCAATTAAAGAGGCGTACAAAGGAAAAATTAAGGGTAAAGAATGGTTTTTAATTGAAATAAAAACAATAGAAGAGTTATTAGAGTTAGAGAATAAATATGGCGAGTTAATTATAACCACCTTCTGTTATGATTTTCCAACTATAGAGATTTACGATTATTATAGAGAGTAATTATGAAACATTATTTAGTAATAGAAACACTAGACACAAAAGTTGTTTATCATACAACAATATTTAAAGAAAATTGTTTTGCTGATGAAGAATTTTATAGAAATCTAAAATTAAAAATAGATTTAGATAATCAAAGACTTAAAAGAACAGAAATAAAATTAGAAAACTTTATAATTGAATGGTTTAGATTTTTATCAAAAGTGGTTAGTCCAGATGTTGTTAAAGTGCTTCTTGAAGTTGATTTTGATGATTTAAAAATAGCACCCATTTTATATATGCAACTAATCAATAATAGACAAAAACCACTGAATCAGTTTTATATAGTATTCGACTATCTGTTGGGATACGCTAAAAAAGAAAATCCAGCAGAGCTAGAAGATAAGTATAAATTATATATAGAGGTATTTTAAAAGGAGAAAAAATGAAATATAAAAAAACCAATAATTATTGAAGCTGTAAAATATCAAAAAGACCATATAGGAAAACTATTAGACTTTTGCAATAAAATGACATATGACCCTTTTGAAATGAATATTATATAAACACGCTTGAAGGGGCAATACTTCTAAAAGATGGGGATTACATCATCAAGGGGATAAAAGGAGAATTTTATCCTTGTAGAGAAGATATATTTTTGGAATCTTATGAGAAGATAGAGGAATAAAAGTGACAAAAGAGGAATCATTGAGGATTTTGAGAAAAACTAAAGAAAGATTAATGAATATGACAGTAGAAGAAAGCGAAGAAATGTCAAAAAGAATAGATGAGTTTTGTGATGCTTATGATGAAGAAATTTTAAACGAAGTTTGTAAAGAAATGGGAATAGAACCAATGGAAGAAACACAAGAGTTTTTTATGGAAGATAATATGTTCGAGGGCAAATATGGCAAAAATCAGATATAAAAGAAAAAGAAGAAAGTATTTAGAAGAAGTCGACCCTAAATATCAAAGTATAAGAGATTTAAAAGTATCAAAAAAAAGAAGAAAAAGATTTAAAAAACAAAGAGATAAATATGGTTTTGATGAGAGGGAAACTTGGAATTTAGATTATTTAATGTTAGAGCTTATTTATGAAAGACTAAGAATGTATAAAGATGTAGCTTCAGAAATAATAAATTTAGATTTTCATAAGATAGATTATAAAGGACAGACATACACACAAAATCAAGTATTAAATAGGTTGATAGTCTTATCAAAACAAGCACTAACAAGAGAAGAGGCACCATTCACACGAGAAATTATAGGTGAAAAAGAATTTTGGGAGCTGCGGTCTAAAGTGTTTCCTTATTTTTGGTGGTAAAACGTGGAAATTAAAGAATTATTAAAATATATTCTAATGATTATATTGTCTGAAATTATGGTCTTTCTGTTAGCCTATCAAGCAATACATTCATGTACAATTTTAGAAATAATATTTTTATTATCAATGGCATATATACTACATGGAGCAACATCAGTATTGATACATTCAACGATAGAAACTTGGAGAGAAAGAGGAAACAAAAATGGAAAATGTAATAAATCTTGATAATTGGTGGTTATCAAAAGAGATAGGTCAGCTGTCTTATCAACAAGGACAACTTGAAGAATTGTTAAAAAATGATAATTTAGATAAAATTTCTAAATCAATCATGGAATTGAACTTGAAACATTGTGTTGAAACAATTGATTTATACAAAAAATTATTTGATGAAATAAATAAGGAGTAAAAATGGAAAAATTATTTAATGTGATGTTGTCTGATTTTACAGAAAAAGACTGGCAAGATGTAAAAGATGACATAAAAGAATTTATTGTAGAAGAATTTAAAAATATGTGGCAAGAACAATTTTTAATAGATGTAGAACTTGTAGAAAATAGAATTAATGATAATTTAGATGACTTCATATCAGAACAGTTTAAAGAGATGTTTAATAGTGTTGATATGAAAGAAATATTTATGAAAGAAATGAATAAAAAAATGGAGAGCATATTGAAATGACAACAAAAGAACTCATAAAACAATTAAAAGATTGGGATTACACAGTAAAAATAGATGATGATTTTATTGAAGTTTACGATTCAGAAGAATGTAAATATTATTTTAGCGTAGATACAAGAGAAGAGTTTCTTGTTGATACTTACAATAACGACTTTACGGAATTACCAGTTGAAGACAGGGAGATATTATTTGGTTTAATCTACAAATATACAACAACACCAGTAGGAGAACGAGAGGAGGAAAAGAAATATTATTTAAGACATAGGTGGCTTTGTGATTACGTGGATAATTCTTTCAGATATTTAAACAAATCAAATGACGCGTATTCTATAAATGACGACTTTGAGATAGGTCGTGCTAAAACACAATTTACACAAAAAGAAATAGATGAAATAAAGCAAAAATTTGATACAGATTTAAAGGATTTTGAAATTATTGAGGTGGAAGAATGAAAGAAGCACCACGAGAAATTAATTTAATTTTAACAACATTTTTTAAATTGTTAAATGAATATAATTATGCTTTAGAAGTGTATGCAAAGGGAGCATTTGTATTTGTGGATAAAGAAACTAATAAAAAATACATGGTAGATGAAGAAGAACTTAATAGGCTTTATAAAGAAGTAACAGAGGGCAAGAAATGAAAAATGAGCAAACTTAAAAACACAATAGCAATTGATGTGGAATTTGAAAGAAAGTGGGATAAAATATTTAATTATTTTAAAACACTTAATAAAATATCAGAATTAACAAATATATCTTCAATGTCTTTGTCTAACATCAATAGAGGAATAACTGGTAAATTGCAACAAAAAAATTACGATTCAATCATTAATCTATATAACACAAATAAAGATGAAATAGAGAAAAATTGGAAAGCCAAAGAAGAAAGAGAAAACAAAAAACCTGAAATAAAGAAAATACTTATTGGAAAAACATATAAGTTGTCTTTAGGCAGAGATTTAGATGGATATGGATTAGTTGAATCAGGAGTTGCTGTTGAGGAATACAATCACTTTTATAGATTAAAAAGTGATAACTATTATTTCACTATATCAAAAAATGATTTACACATAGAAGATTTAAGATTAAAAGAAAATTAATACTAGAAAAGAAAACGTTTTCATAGTATAATAAATCATAGTTGGGAGTGAAATAAATGAATGAAAAAACTAGGAGAAGGTAATACAAAAAAACTTAGAAACTATTTTAAAAAAGTCAAAATGCCTAGAAATGAATTGGCAGATAAATACAAATTGTCTCACAAAACAGCTGAAACACTTCTTGATACAAATATTAGCAAAATAATAGTTTTTGATGGTGAGTATAAAACTCTTAGAAGCTACATGGAAAGAGATATTGCAAGGGAAAGAATGTTAGTACCTGATGATTTACAACAAAAAGTAAAAGACTTATCAGGCTTATATGATATAAAAAAAGACTTTCATAGAGATATAGGGATTGCTAGTACAACTATGAAATCATTAGAATATGGAACAGCAAAAACAATAACTTTCAAAAATATGGATAAAATAAATCAATTTTATTTAGACCATTATATGGAGATACTAAACAACCAAAACAGTAAAGTTAAAGTTAAAAAAGGGAAGAAAAGAAAGAAAATAGACTATCTCACAACCAAAGAAATCAAAAGACAAGAGGCAATTAGAGCTAGACAACAATGTAGGGATAGATACCAACCATTAAAGATAGGCAAAACTTATAAAATCACCCAATTTTACACTATGGGAGATAGAAAAATATCATCTCTAGTTGGTGAAGGCACAGTAATTAAAGAATTTAAAAACTACTATTTAATGGAACATAATGGACATAAAACCACAACATTAAAAAATTTTCTCTATTGTCATAACATAGAAGTGGAAGAGATAATAATTGGAACAGAAGATTAGAGAAATCATAAGAAATTATGATATGAATACACCAATTGAAAAGATGAAGGAAAAGAAAATATACCAAAGTGGAAATCTCACAATCCCCCAAAAAATAATATCTGAACATATGGGGGCAGGATATATGGACACTATATGTATATTTTTTTTGGAAGATGGAAGTATATTACTGATGGAAAAAGGCTTAGCACAGGAGAGATTAAAAGATGAGTATGGACAAATCCTTGAATAAAGAAAAAATAAATATTAAGTTTACTGATAAAAAAGTTTATAAAGAATTTAATCATATAGAAGTAGGAGATTGGATAGATTTAAGAACAACAGATATTATAACAATCAGAGAAGGTCAATTTAAGATGATTGATTTAGGAGTAGCAATGGAACTACCAAAGGGCTATGAAGCGTGGGTTGCTCCAAGAAGTTCTACTTTCTTAAAATATGGAATATTACAAGCAAACTCAATAGCCATTATTGACAACAGCTATTGTGGTGATGATGATTATTGGAAGTTCTTAGTGTTAGGAACAAGAAATGTAACTATTCCAAAGGGAACAAGACTATGTCAGTTTAGAATAATGAAAAATCAACCAGAAATTGAATTTAATGTAGTTGATAGATTAAAAAATAAAAATCGTGGTGGAATAGGAAGCACTGGAGAAAATTAATGAAACTATATGGAATAGAATATGACAACGGAGAGCCATGGGAAGATGGTTTTAATTACACTTTAAATATTTTATTTAAAAGCAAAAATGAAGCAATAGATTATATAAAACATATTGGAGTTGAAGATGATAACAGAATTGAGACTTATAGCAGAGAAAAAACTAGCTATAGTGGTGAAACTCTTTATTATTTAAACAGAGAATTAAATAAAGATAATTATGAGTTATATGAAAACGATTACTATAAAGTTTTAGAATTTGAATTAAAAGATTAAAAGAAAGGGGATAGATAGTTTGTCGACAATAAAATAGCTATTTCTATCTCTTTATAAATGCAATTAAAATTAGATGAAAAACAAATAAGAAAAGGTAGAGCAGTAGGCTTGCCATACATTGGTAGTAAAAAGAAAGTATCTAAAAAGATAGTTCAATTAATCATTCAGAATTTTGGAAAAGAAAAAACTGTTTATGATTTATTTGGTGGTGGAGGAGCTATAACGCTTGAGTGTATCATCAATGGACTTAATGTTGTTTATAACGATAAAGATAATATACCAATGGATATATTGATTAAAGTTTTAAATGAAGATAGGGATTTTTTAAAGACACTTATAATGTCTAGAGATGAGTTTTTCAAAATAAGAGAAAAAGAAGACAAAACAACAGTTGATTATATTAAATTGATGGTAAATTCATTTGGAAATAATTTTAGAGACTATTTATATTCAAAAAAAAATAGTGATGTCAAATACAGCTTAGCTAGAGAAATAATAGAAAGACACAACTGTTTCAGTGGTTATAAACAAACAGAAACATATAAGAATAATCTTTCTAAAGCACGACTAGAGTGTTTAGAAAGATTACAACAGCTAGAGCAGATACAGCAACTTCAACAAGTGCAACAGCTGGAGTCTATTCAAAATATTACAAAAGCCGACAATTTAGTTTATTTTAACGAAGATTATAAGTTTTTCTCTAATGTGTCTAACTCAATAATATATCTAGACCCACCCTATAAAAACACGAGACAAAAACAGTATAATTGCCAATTAACTAACTATGATGAGTTTTATGATTTTTGCATAAAGATGAGTAAAGATAACATAGTTTTAATTAGTGGTTATGAAATGCCAAAAGAATTTGAATGTGTGTTTGAGTTTAAAACAGCAAAATCAACAATGCAAAGTGGACAACATTCTTCTAAATATGAAAAGCTATTTATGGTTAGGTAGGAGATAATTATGAAAAAATTTATATATGCTGGATTAGATATTTTAGAGAGGTTAATATTTATAATAATAGATTTTATGTTGCTTTGGGTTTTACTATTTAAAACACAAACAATTGGAACAGCTGGAATAATAATGATAACAATATTGTTATTTTTTACAATATCACTAACAGCAATACAAATATCAGAAGAGCAAGAAAGGAAAAAATAAAAATGACAACAGATAGTTTTATTAATGATTTAATTCTTAATAGCTTAAAAGCATTAAGCTTAGTTAGTGGAGTAATACATTTAATTGGAATAGCAGTAGACATGATATACCCAACTGGAAATGTTTTAACAACAGCATTTATGGTTATTTGTGCAATTATTTCATTTACTTTTTATTTTTATTTATCAAGTCGCCTTACTATGTATGTGGTGAGTGGTGATTTAGATGAATAATTACACGCCACTTCACGTTCACACATCAAAAGGTTCGCTATTAGATAGTACAAATACACCAGACAGTCTAATAAAAAGAGCAAAAGAAATAGGATTAAAATCAATAGCCATAACAGACCATGGCTATTGTTCTAATCATGTTGAGTTTTACAAAAAATGTAAGGAAAATAATATAAAGCCAATACTTGGAATGGAAGGCTATATAGCAAATGATATGACTATCAATGAAAGAGAACAAGGATTTTATCATATAATCTTATTAGCAAAAAACAATAAAGGATATAAAAATCTTTTAGAAATATCAACATTAGGTCATGTCAAGGGCTTTTATTATAAACCAAGAGTTGATTTAAAAACAATAAGAGAATTAAAACTTGGAGAAGGTATAATAGCATCCTCTGCGTGTTTAGGGTCGGAATTGTGTCAGATGATATTAAAAGAAGAATCTCATCAAGATATATTAAATAAACTTCAAGAATATAAAAATACCTTTGAAGAGTTTTATTTAGAATTACAACCAACAAATACAGCAGATAACGAGCAAACTCAAACACAACAATTTGTAAACTATGAAATATATAAACTAGCTAAAGAAACAAACACCAAAATGATAGCTACATCAGATTGTCATTTTACAAATAAAGAAGATTATGAACTTCACAATGTATTCATACAAATATCTCAAGATAGAGATAATGAAGTTTATGAAAATTGTTGGCTCAAATCCTATAATGAAATGTTGAATGGAAACTATTTTGGGTCATACGACAAGTCTAATGAAATAAAAAAACTTGAAATAGATACCATTTTGAGCGTTACAAACGAAATTGCAAACGATTGCAATGTTGAATTAGAACTAGGCAAATCTTATATACCATCAGCTGAACTTGAAAACCATAAAAATAAAGAAAATTACTTTATGGAACTAATAATTAAGGGCTGTAAAAAAAGAGGTTTCAGTAAATTTGACAAAGAGAAAAAAGAAACATATTGGGATAGAATATTATCTGAATATGAAGTATTGAAAACAAAAGGGTTTATAGATTATTTCCTACTGGAATATAACATTATCCACACAGCTAGAAAACAAGGAATAATAATCTCCCCAACAGCGAGAGGCTCTGGAGCTGGCTCATTAATATGTTATGTTTTAGAAATTACTAATGTAGACCCAATTAAATATCATTTGCTTTTTGAAAGGTTTTTAACAATTGAAAAGAAAGGACTCCCTGACATCGACACAGATGTGGCTACCCAAGACAAAGATAGTTTAGTTGATTTAATAAAAGATATGTATGGGCATGACAAAGTGGCTCAAATCTCAACATTTGGAACGCTACAATCTAAATCAGCAATACAATCTATTGGTAAAGTCTTAGGCATTCCATACAATACAGTCGAAGAAATAAAAAAAGGTATAACTGATGGGCTGTCGATAAAAGAATCTTTAGAGTCTAATAAAGACCTACAGGATTATCAAGAATTATACCCTAGATTATTTGAGTACGCATTAAAACTAGAGGGATTAGAAAGAAATATATCAACTCATGCAGGGGGAGTTGTAATCACGCCAGCAGATAAGAAAATTAGTGACTTTTGTGGAATGTGCATATCAAGAAGAGATGAAGAAATCACTCAATTAGATATGGTAAATTGCGAAGAAGTTGGTTTAGTAAAAATGGACTTTTTAGGCTTATCAACTTTAGATGTGATTTATGATACCTATAAAATAATTAAAGAGCATTTAGGGGTGGTTTTGGAACTCAAACCTGATGAAATAGCTTTTGATGATATGCAAACGTATTCAATGTTATCAAAAGGTCACACCAAAGGAGTATTTCAATTAGGGTCAAAAGGAATCACTGATGCTTGCGTAGAACTTAAACCAAACAACTTTGATGAGCTAACCAACTTGGTTTCTTTATACAGACCAGCAACATTAAAGGCACTTGAAAGATATTTAAAGAAGAAAAATGGTGAGCTAGAAATAGAATCACTAGAGCCTAGAGTAGATGAAGTATTGTCAACAACTAGAGGAGAACTTATCTATCAAGAACAAATGATGAGATTATTAAAAATAATGGCAAACTTTTCTGATGGAGAAGCAGACCATGCAAGAAAAATATCATCAAAGAAAAAAGTAGAAGAATTTGAAAAAGTTATGCAAGATTTCAAAAAGATGGCATTAAAAAATGGATTTGCAGAAAAAGTAGTAAATACCGTATACGACATGATAAAAGACAGTGCAAGTTATTCGTTTGCATTGGCTCATGGAGTTTCTTATACAATGCTTACTTATATTACAGCATATCTAAAAGCTCATTATACAACAGAATTTATGTGTTCTTTATTAACTAATCAAAGAAAAGAAGGCTCTACTGATATGGAATCTCTTAATGAATATTTAAAAGAATGTTTAGCAATGGGAATAACAATCAAGAACCCAGATTTAAGAGAAAAAAACTTTGATTTTAAAGTAACTGGAGATAAAGAAATCACTTATGGATTAGAACTGATAAAGGGTTGCAATAAATCAGAGCTTGAGGAATTAATCAAATATGACTTTAAAGACTTTGATGAAGTTTTAGAAGTGTCATGTTCAAAAAACACTTTAATTCCATTAATTAAAACTGGAGCATTAGACTATTTAGGCGAAAGAAAAGACTTGCTAATCAAACTTTTAGCTTATAGATACAGCAAAGGGATGGAAAAGAAAAAGAATCTTAAAACAGTCAACAAAAGACACTATGAAAAGCTCTTGGAGGAAAAGAAGATAACATTAGAAGATATACCAAAAGATAAAAATGATGTTAAAAGGAAAGAAAAAATATTAAACATAATCAATAAAGAAAACAAACTAGAAGTATGGACAGAATGGAAACAAAACGTAATAGCTGGTGATTATGCAATATGGGAATATCAATTGTTAGGATATACCATAAGTGGTGAACTATTTGAGAAATCAGATAAGTTTAAAAACTTCTATGATGAAGATGTAGAGGAAATAGATTTACCTTGTATAGTAAATAAGATTGATAAAAAGAAAATCAAAAAAGGAAAATCAAAAGGACAAGAAATGGCAATACTCGACCTAGATTCACCATTTGGAGAAGTTAGAGCTTTAGCATTTGCAAACTCTTGGCAGACATTAAAATACAAAATAGATAAAGGACAAAGATATATCTTAGTGGGAAATAAAAAGGACAATCAATTATTGCTCACTGGAATTATGAGTTATGAAAGATATATAAGAAATTTTAAGGATTGAGGTGATTAAATGACAATAGGAAAAATATATTATCTAGCAACAATATTTGAAAAGATTTCTGAGATTTCTAGTACAGTTTCTATAATTGCTGGGATTTGTTTTTTGTTTGCTTTGGTTATTTGTGCAATAGCTAAGTTTGATGGGAGCATTCAAATTAAAAATATGGAACAAATCAATCTCTATTCAAAAGAAGATATTGAACTTAAACAAGAAAAAATAAATAACGCAATTACAATGTATAAGAAGTCAACAATATGCACTGGTACTGTTTTGTTTTTGTGTTTGCCAATATATATTTTTACACCAAACAAAAAAGACTTCTTAATATCTTCAATGACTAAAGATTACAAACCAGAACAAATATACCAAATGACAAAAGAAGAACTTAAAAATGGAATAGATTATATCACACAATCAATAAAAGAAATGGAGAAATAAAATGGAATATAAAGAATTAGAAACAACTGCTAAAATGTATGGTTATAAAATAATAAGAGAAAAATCTAAAACTATTTTAAGACAAGTGCATGGAGCTGGAATAAATACAATAGAGATTTCAGAAAACAATCCAAACATCCTGTTTATAAATAATAGCAGAAGCAGTGTAAAAGACTTTAATATGATAAAAACAGCCACAAAATATGCAGAAACGCTCCTTGAAGAAAGAAAAAGAGAAAGAACATATAATGCCACAATTACGCTAAAGGGCAAAATATCTACTGAATTATGGAATTATCTTTATATTAATAAAAATGATTTGTTTAAAATAAAGCTTACTAATTCAAAGTTAAAAGAAATGGAAAGCTATTTAAATTTAGAGCTAGAAGAACTTGAAATTAACGGAGTAGAATGATGAAAGCTAAAGAAGAAAAAATAGTAACAATAAAGATGTCATATGATGATTTAGGAGATATTATATGCGTATTTGAGGACTGGTTAAATAATATAAATAATTCAAAATGTATTTCGAGAGAAGAGGTAGTCAAAATATATTGTGGTCTTGTAAACACATGGGGTGAAAACGCAAAGAATGGCTAAGAAAAACGAAGGAAAAAAATTTGAAGAAGATTTTAGAAACTCAATACCAGAAGATGTATTTTGCTATAGAATAAAAGACTCATCAAATTTCTATCAAGCAACAAAAAATATGTGCGACTTTATCTTATTTAAGTCGCCTTATTTAATTTTATTAGAACTAAAATCAACAAAAGCAAATCAAATATCAATGGATGAGAAAATAGTAAAAGAACACCAAATACAAGAACTATATCAAGCCAAACACTTGAGTGAAAACATAGTTGCTGGATTCTTATTGAATTATAGAGGTAGAGAATTAAAAACAAAAACAGTATTACCAGAAACATATTTTATACCAATAGAAAATATGAAAAAAGTATACGAAACTCAAAAATCACTTCATAAAGAGCAGGCAAAAGCAATAGGAATAGAAATACCATTTACTAAAAAAATAACAAGATTCACTTACGATTTTCCTATAGATTTAATATCTAAAGAGTGTTAAAAAATTAATCAACTATTGACAAAATTAAATATGAACCATATAATAGGGTATGTATTCAAACCTGTAACCATATGGTATGGCTACTAGGGAAAACTAACCTATTTTGTAAAATGGCTTAAAATAGCCTACAAACGTTGAAATCATGTATCCTTAGCTCAGCTGGATAGAGCGTCTGGCTACGGACCAGAAGGCCGGGGGTTCGAATCCTCTAGGATACGCCATGGACCTCGAATACCGAGGTCTTTTTTTATATGCAGGTGTGCTGGAATTGGCAGACAGGCATGGTTGAGGGCCATGTGCAAGAAATTGCGTAAGGGTTCAAGTCCCTTCACCTGCACCAAGCTATATAGTATCTTTACATATCTTTACAGATTAGCTAAAAATAGCTATTTATAGAGATTTTGTAATTTGTGAAATTATGTTATTTTTACATATTTTTACATATCTTTACAACTTTATAGCCAACTTTTAGCCAACTTTTAAGTTGCTTTAAGACAAGCATTGTCTTAATTTCAAGAATAGTGATTCTGTATTTGTATCTAAAGTGAGTTGTAGATTTTATCAAATACTTGAATCGCTTTTTCTTTAGTATCAGGCATAACATGAGTATAAATATTAGATGTAGTCTCATAGTTAGAGTGGCCTAATAACATTTGTACCGTTTTAATTTCTACGCCATTTTCAAATAATCTAGTGGCGTAAGAGTGCCTAATTGAGTGAAAAGGACGTGGTTCAATACCTATTTCTTTACAAATTTTCTGTAATCTTCTATTCGCTCTTTTTTCCTCAATAATATTACATAAATCATCAGTAAAGATAAAACACTCATCATTAAAAAGTAAATCTATTCTAAAATGTTTTAACATAGATTCATTTTTCCACTTGTCTAAGTACTTTATCAATAATTCAGGTAAAGGTACTATTCTTTCGGAATTTTCAGTTTTAGGAGTGGTTAAAGCATTTTTATCCAATATCTTTTTCTTTCCATTGTCACTAAAAGAATAATCTCTAGATACTTGCTCTGATACATATATTTTCCCGTTTTTATATGCTTTCCACTTTAGACCTCTCAACTCATTCCTTCTTAGACCAGTAAAAAAGTCAGTATAAATCATTTGTTCAACTGGGTCAGATAAATCAAGATTCTTAATAATTTTTGACTGTTCATCTTTAGAGAATACCCTATATTTATTCATGTTATTTTTCTTAGTTCTTTTTTCAACTTTAGGTAAATCTACATATTCACAGATATTTTTGTTTATAATTCCAAGCTTAATACAGTTATCCAAAAACATTTTAATCACAGTTACTATATTCATTAAGCTACGATGTGAACAGTTCATTTCTTCCACAATATAATCAAAATATTTTTGCAACATAATAACCGTTAAGTCTCTTACATCTACAATCGCAAAAGGCAAGTCTAATAAGTATTTCCTTATAGAGCCTATATAAGCATCTAGTGTAGTTGATTTAATTTCTTTAGCCTTAGTTTTTAAAAGCCAGGATTCGAGAGATTGGCCTAGAGGACAAGAATCGGTATTAATAATACCTGCAAAATTTTCTTCTTTGCTTGCTTCTCTCATTTTATCTATAACATCAGATTTTTTATAACTAGAAAAAGACTTTCTAACTTGCTTTCCGTTTATATCTTTACCAAGTGTGATTCTTCCAGTCCAATACTTTTTTCCATTTCTTATGGTATAGGTTAAACTGCCTAGACCACCAATTCCATTTGCCATAATTACCCCCTAATTTATATTTAAAATTAAAATAATCACCACTTTCACCATTTATTTGATATAATAAAAGTGAGATTCAATTCCGTACCAAAAAAATTAATCTCAATCCCTTACTTATTGCAGTTGAGTAAGGGACTTTTTTAGCCGTATAATAAATTTGATTTTTATATAAGATTTATTTATAATATATACATCAAGCACTATAGGTGCATAGTCCCTAGGATTAGCTCTCTCAACATCAGAGAAGTGGCGAAACTAGGGACTTTTCAATTTTAAACTTCTAAATCATCTGTACTAGTCCACCATTCTTTATCTTCACTGGTCTTTATCCACCACTTATCTTCATAAAAAATATAGTCATAAACGGTTATTTCATCTCCTTTTATCCAATAACCAACTATACTTGCACTTGTAGAAGGTTCGGCTCTGTTATAAGCTTTGTCACTAATAACAGTAAGCTTTTGACCCTTTTTATAAGGTGAAACTTGACTAGAGTTATACTCATCTAATTTTTCCATTTCTTCAAGTTCTTCGTCGCTAGGAACATATTCCATAGGTTTACCATCATAAACATAATTATCTTCTAAATCTTGATTCATATAATTATAAGAATTATTAGAGTTTTTCACATTACGAGAAATTTCATATTCATTTTCGCTATTTTCATTAAGATTAATTTCATTATTATTACTAGTTTGAGTATAAGATTGAATACTTGAATTTGATTCTTCTTTGTTAAAACTACTAACAATAAGAAAAATTAATAAAGTAAGAATTAAAGATACAATTACTGAAAAAACAACTTTTCTAATTCTATCCATTTAAGACCTCTCATTCTATTTTAGAACCCTTCGACCTATTGCATCTCCAACACAAAGTTTGCAAATTAGAAATCTCACTAGTTCCACCTTTTGATAGTGGGATAATATGGTCTATTTCTAACAATAAGTTAGGTTCAAGGTATATGCTATTGCCACATTTACAACAAGTGTAATCATCACGCTTTTTTATCTGTTCTCTTAATTTAGAAGTCATTAAAGCACGTTGGCCTTTTATAGATTTTCTCCATTTGATATGAGTATCTAAATAATTAATAAAACTATCCAAAGTACCTGGATTTAATTCGATTATAGTTTTTAAAGAGGAGTTACCCCCAGCACTTATATAGTGAAAACAATATTTAGGGATATATAAATCAGAAAAATCAATTTCTTCAAAACCTAGTTCATATACTAATTTTTCAAGAGAAAAGAATAAAATATATTTAGGTATTGAATTTCTTATAGAATCTAAAATAATATTTTTCTTCTCAATCAAGATAGATTTACCTTCTTCAATAGCCATAAAATCATTCAGCATATTTTCAAAACAACCTAAAGATTCTTCATCTTTGCTTATATTGAAATACTTACATAAATAATCAAAAGGCTTATTTCTAGCAGCTCTGCATATATTTAAACTACAATTATAAGTTAAATCAGAATTTGAATAGTCATGCAATGAATCTCTTTTAAATTTATATATACTTTCATCTTCTATTAAAGCATTTCCATAATCATTTTTATTATAAATATTTGAAAAATCTTTTAAATTATCAATATGTTCGTTAAGTTCATTACATTCTTGTACAAAAGTTGAAATCCTACCTTTTAATAAAATAAATTTTTCACTTTTAAAGTAGAAATATTCAATCGCAACTAATAAACAATAAACGGCAAAAGTAAATAACAAAAATAATATTATATACATACAGATTCTCCTCTATAGATAGATTTTGTATTTAAACTTACGTTCTTTTTTCTTAAAAAAAATATAATTTTAACAACTCTTCACTAATTCCTAGCATATATGATAATTGTTTTAAATTATATCTTTCTAATTCTTCTTCCTCTAAAGCATTTATCAGCATCGCAACAGTAAATAGGTCAGCTTGGTTTTCTAACTTAGAAGTCACTTGATGAGTTTTAAGACTAGTAAAGATTCTGTTTTCGTCATGCTTGCAAAATATATGACCTAATTCGTGTAAAATTGTATTTCTAGTCTCAATTTCATTTAAATTTTCGTTGATATAAATAAGATTAGACCTATATATCTTTAAAGTATAACCTTTAATTTTAGCCGGCATATTAGAATAGATAACAGTACAGCCTATATTAAACGCTATCTTTAAAGGGTCAGTAGTATTGTATTTGTTATAAATTTTTTTCGCTAAATTAATAATTTCTTTCTTCTGCATATTATCACTTCGCCTTTTTGTAGTATAATATAGTTATTGAGTTATGGAATTACACATAGAACCACCTCATGTTATTGAATTATTTCGGAATAAGCATCAGTTTTATTTACTAAAATTGGTGTTTTTTTCGTTATAATCCTTTATCATTTCTATATTTCTTAGGCGTAAATTTTTCTTTAGATTTAATCTTTGCAATAGTTAAAGCATCTTCTAGATTATCTAAAATATATTGAATAATTTCATCGTCTAATTCTTCGCCATCTAATTGCATTTGCAACATACCATTACTAAAATTTTCTTTCATTTCTTGTAAATTTTTTTGAATATCTAATTCGTTCTTTCGGGACAGTTGAGGATTGCTTGATGCACCTAGCAAGTAGTCAGTTGTAACATTAAAAAACTTCGCAAACTGTGTCAATAAGTCGCCGGAAGGTTCTCTCTGTTCTAATTCATAAAAAGATATAGCTTTAGCGGTTAGGCCAAACTTATCAGCTAATTCTTTTTGAGTCATTTTTTCTCTTTTCCTTAATTCAGCTAATCTTTTACCTACCATTTTTCTACCCCCTTAATGTGAACTCTCTGTACATAAATTATATAAAAAATATTTAAAAAAAACAATTGACAAAGTACAAAACGTGCTGTACAATATGTACAGATAGAGAAACAAGAATACGAGGTGAGAATTTGACACGACTTAAACAGTTGAGATTAGAAAAAGGAATGTCTCAAAGTGAGTTATCGAAAGCGGTCGGAGTAAGTCCTAAATACATCAGTTTTCTAGAGAATGGCGAAAGGACGCCATCATTAAGGATAGCGAAACGAATAGCAGATTTCTTTAGAGTACAGATAGAGGATATTTTTTTGAAATAAAAAAGTACAAAACGTACAATTAAGGAGATAAGAAATGGGAGTTAGATTTTATACGCCTAAAGAGCTGGCAAGTGAAGAAGACTTCCCACTAGGAGAACACAAATTAAGAACTTTAGCTAACAGATATAAAAACTTCCCTCACTTAAGAAATGGTAACAGATTGTTACTTATTAGGTCGGAAGTCGAAAATTGGTTGGTTGAATGTAATAAGTTAGGGATTAAATTATAGTCTAAAAATAATTCAAGAGGTGGAGAATGAGAGCAATTAAATTTAGTACAAGAAACATTATTTTGACAATAAGAAGATTAATAGGTATTAGCTTAGCTTTAATCCTAGGGTATTGGGTAGTTAATTTCTTTATAAAATCCGTTTGTTACGCCATGTTTTTAGGAACAGAACTAATGGATAGCCTATTTAGATATTTAATGGGGATTTGAAATGGAAGGGAGCAAAAGTAAAAGCTCTACCACTACAAAGAGCGATAGAGCAATTAAAACATTTGAAATATAGATTGTCTTTATTATACCACAAGGAATCAAAAATGGAAATTGAAAGATTAAAAAATGATTATAAATTTGCAGAAATGCTTTATTACAAGCTGCAAGACAAAGGTTTAAAAGAAGAAATAAAAAAGAACATGGAAGATATAGAGAATAAGATAAATCAATTAAGAGGAGAAAAAACATGCGAAATTTAGAAAACTTAAACGACAGAATAAAAGAAGTAAAGACTTACACTTTAGACAATAAAAAGTTCTACAGCACAAAACAAGAACTTATCGAAGATTATAAAAAACAACTTATTCAAGAGATAATCGAAAGCTGTTTAAATAATGTATTTGATTACGACAAGTCATTTTACATCGAACAAACAACTAAGAATTTAATGAATAAGATAGACGACATTATAAATATTTACGAAACTAACGAAATTTAAGGAGATATAGAATGAGCGAATTTACATTATATGAACTAACTGATATGTACAGAAATCTTAAGGATTTAGATTTAACTGATGAAGAATTACAACAGAGTTTAAACAACATCGAAGATGAAATAGAAATAAAGGCAGAAAATATAGCAAAGGTCATTAAAGAAAACAACGGATATATTGACCTACTAAAAGAAGAGGAAAAACGATTAGCAGATAAAAGGAAAGCTATAGAAAATAGACAAAATTATCTTAAGGATTATATAGAAACTTCTATGATAGCTACAGATAAAAGAAAATTTAAAACTAATTTATTTAGCTTTAATATTCAAAAAAACCCTGCATCGGTTAAGTGGGAAGATGAAACAAAAATACCAGTAGAATTTATTAAGACTGAAACCAAAGTAATGAAAAAAGAACTAAAAGAAGCTGTACAAAACGGTCTTGAAATTGAGGGAGTAGAACTTGTATCTACTGAAAGTTTAAGGATTAGATAGGTAGTGATTAGATGATTAAAAAAGTTACCAATGAACAAGCTATTTTATCAAAAGAAAGACCAAATAATAAATATCAACAAGCTTTAAATGACCTAATAAAAAATAAAGAAAGTTGCGAAGATATAAAAAGTGATAGCTATTATCTTCTTCAAGAACTGATAGATAAATATATATTGATTGATTATGAAAGAGGTGCGGAATGAAAAAGATTAGAACATTAAAACCTAATGAAATTGATGCTAGAGTACAGTCTTTGAAACTTGATTATATAATCCTAGTGCTTTATAAGGACGCTAGAGTTGACATGAAAATTTTAGATGAAACTTATGGACCTATGAATTGGCAACGAAGACATGAGGTCATAAACAATAATCTATTTTGTACTGTATCAGTTTTTGATGAAGATAAACAACAATGGATATCTAAGCAAGACGTTGGAATACCTTCTAATACGCAAAAAGAAAAAGGTGAAGCATCTGATGCTTTTAAAAGAGCTTGTACTAACTTTGGAATCGGTAGAGAACTTTACACATCACCCTTTATTTATATAAAAGCTAATGACAAAGAAGTACAACAAAAAGGAAGCAAATTTACAATATATACACGATTCAGCGTAAAAGATATCCAGTATAACGATGAAAATGAAATAACATACTTAGAGATAATTGATAATAAAGGTGCTATACGTTTTAAATGGGGTCAAAAACAAGACTTTAAACAAAATGAAGGGAATAAGTCTATCGAACAAATAAGAAACGAAATAGCACAAGTTTTGAACATTAAGAAGATAACTGGAGATAAATTTATAGCTTGGTTAAAAACAACTTATGGAGTAGATAAGGTTGAAAAATTAAATAATCAACAATTGAGCACGGTAAGAAATGAAGTAGCAAATTGGTAGAGGAGAATTAAAAATGGGAGTTAAGAGAATAGTAGACACAGATTTTTGGACTGATATTGATGTTATAGACAATTATACGATAGATGATAAATTTTTTGCACTGTATTTATTAACTAACAAATACACTAAGCAAGCAGGTATTTATAAGTTGCCTAAAAAATATATATCGTTTGAAACTGGATTCAATAAAGAAGTGGTCGAAGTTCTTTTAGATAGATTTGAAAATACTTACAAAAAAATTAAGTACAATCATGAAACACAAGAAATAGCAATATTGAAATATACATCTTTTAGTATTGTAAAGGGCGGCAAACCAGTCGAAGACTGTATACGTAAGGATTTAAGAGAAGTTACTGATACAAGTTTAATAAATATGGTCTATCAGTCAATGGTCGAAATCTGGGATTCCAGCCTTAGGGATTTTGATTTGAAGATTAAAGATATATTTTTTGAATTTTGCGAAACTGACAATGACAATGACAATGACAATGACAATGACAATGACAATGACAATGACAATGACAATGACAGATTCGTAGACGTATCGTATAACGATTCGTACCACGATTCGTTAGAATCTAGTAATTCCAATACTTTGAATAATTTCATTAAAAATAAAAGTAGCAACGATTCGTACCACGATTCGTCTATCGTATCGTCCATCGATTCGTATAGCGATTCGTTCAAAAAACATAAGACAACATATTATGAAAATATAGATTTAGATGATGCAGTAAAAGAATTTATTAAACATAGAAAACTATTAAAAAAGCCAATGACTGTAAATGCTGTTAAAAGATTTATAAATAAACTTAATAGAGAATTTGAAACAGATGATGAAAAGTTAGAAGCAATAGATATGGCAATCATTAGAGGTTGGTTAAGCGTAGAAAAAGCATGGGTTGAAAATGCTAAAAAGGAAAGTAACGGTAATATAAAATCTTTTAAAGATTCTAAAGAAGATGCAGAAAAACGATGGGGTGGATTCTTAAATGCTTAGTAAAACAGATTTTATAAGAGCGGTTGAATATCTAATAGCAGTTTATCCTGAAATGGAAAAAACATTTAATAGACAAATTTCTCAATCCGTTTGGTATGAGTTATTAAGAGATATAGACGGTGAGAATTTACTATTAGCTGTAAAGATGTATACAACTACTCAAAAATTTGCACCTAAGCCAGCAGAAATAAGAGAGATGGTCTTAAAGACAACTACCGAAGAAAAGGACTGGACTAACGGCTGGTCACTAGTTCTTAAATCTATAGGGAAATATGGAATTTATAGAGAAGCAGAAGCTTTAAGGTGGATAGGTAATCAAGACCCTATAGCGGAAGAATCTATAAGGCGTATGGGATATAAATCTTTGTGTGAATCAGAAGACCAGGCGGCTTTTAGAGCGAATTTTAGACAAGCTTATAATAATCAGCTAGAAATAAATAAATTTAAAGTACAATTACCACCTGATGTTAGAGAACGAATGATTGAAAATAGAGAAAAAGCAAAAAGTGAACTTCTAGAACTAGGTTATGGGAATGATAGAAAAGTAGCAGAGCTTTTTAAAGCTATAGGTAGTTAATATGACATATCAAGAAGCTAAACAAGCGATGAAATCTAGGTGCAAGGTTAAACTAAAGGGAATTGTATATAAGCATATAAATGCAATAATTTTCAGAAAAACAGAAAACCTAGAAATCATACAGCTAGAATTACAAGATATGCAAGCAGATTCAGTATCTATATGTAGAATTGAACAAGCAGAGGTAGCAGATGAAACTTAAAGGGAAACTAAAAAATATAAGCTATAACAAGTTTGGAAAGCCTTTAATAACGCTAGAGCTTGAAAGGTATCTAGATGTAAACAGAATAAATGATTTACAAGAAGATGAGCTATTAAACATCAACTTATCAAACGCTAAAGACTCAAGAACCTTAAGACAAAACAATCTTCTATGGGCGATTATTTCAGATATTGACAAAAAGATTAACGGTATTCCATCAGAAATTACAAGATGGGAGCTATACGTGCAAGGTATAGAAGAAGTAGGAGCAGAATTTGAAGATGTGATTATACCTAGTAAGAGTTTAAAGATATTTAAAGGTGCTTTTAGAGCTTACAAGGTATTGCAAGAGCAAGGCGACAGAATACTTTTAAGATGTTTTATAGGCAGTAGCAAATTTGATACTAAACAGATGGGAGACCTAATAGACTATTTCATAAAAAAAGCAAGTGAATTAGGAATAACGATAGTGGACTACAGATTAGAATATGCGAAGTTATTTTGAGAGTTTATAAATAAGGAGAATTAAATGAAACTAACAAAAATAATTTTTTTAGAGAGTGATACAGCAGAAAAAGAAAATATTATTGAGACTGTTTTACATTTAGACAGCCACAACTTTATTACTAAAGATGCACTAATAGCAATCATAAAATATCAAAACGAATTAATTAAAGAAATGGAAGCATATATGGCAGATGAATCAAACAGAGTTAAAACTATTTATTAAGGCGAAAAAATGAAAGAGAAAAAAGAATGTGAAGTATGTGGTAGATATGAGTATTTAGAAGAACATCATCTAATACCAGGCAGAGGACTTAGAAAGTTGTCAGACCAATACCACTTAACTATAAACATATGCAGAAATTGTCACCATATGATACATCACGATAAAGAGTTCTTAGAAATTAGCAAAAAATGGGGTCAACAGAAATTTGAGAAACACCACCCTAGAAAAGAATTTATTGAAATATTCGGAAGGAGTTACCTTTGAAATATACACTTACTTATGAAATACAGTTACCAACGATGAATCAAGTTATTAAATCTAACAGAGGTAATAAATATGCAGCCGCAAGTCAAAAGAAGAAATACACTAAACTTATTGCATACTACACGCTTGCACAGATGAAAAAAGAGATAACTAAAAAAGTTGATATTAAATGCAATTGGTACTGCAAAGATAAAAGAACAGATAAGGATAATGTTTCAACAGGCATTAAATTTATTTTAGATGGACTTCAAGAAGCTGGAATACTTAAAAACGATGGTTGGAACGAAATAGGATACATACATCACTATTTTTACTTAGATAAAGACAATCCTAGAATAGTACTGGAATTACAAGAAATACAAGAAGAAATATAGAGCTGGAGAGATTAAGACATGGAAGCGTTAAAGATACAAAAAAGAAAAAAAGAATTGAAATGCGAATTATACAGAGATAATTTTCAAAACTTTAAAAGATACAACATACCTAAAGCACAACTCGTAATAGCAGATATACCTTATAGAATTGGAGAAGATGCATTTGCAAGCAATCCTATGTGGTATGAAGGTGGAGATAATAAAAATGGAGAAAGCAAATTTGCTAAAAAATCATTCTTTAAAACAGATGACACCTTTAGAATTGCAGAATATATGCACTTTTGCTCTAAGTTGTTAATTAAAGAACCTAAAGAAAGAAATAAAGCACCTGCAATGATAGTATTTTGTAGTTTTGAACAAATGCCAATGGTAATTGATTATGGGAAAAAATATGGATTTATGAAATCTTATCCGCTATTTTTTATAAAAAATTATTCAGCACAAGTATTAAAAGCAAATATGAAAATTGTAGGAGCAACAGAACACGCCGTTGTTTTATATAGAGATAAGCTACCAAAATTTAACAACGGGAAAAAAGAAACCGGAAAAGGAAAAATGATTTTTAATTGGTTCGAATGGAGAAGAGATAATTCAAAAGAATATCCCAAAATACACCCAACACAAAAACCAGTAAACCTATTAAAAGAACTTATCAAGATTTTTACAGACCCAGGAGATGTGGTTATAGACCCAGTAGCAGGAAGTGGAACAACTTTAAGAGCAGCACTTGAATTAGGAAGAAATTCCTATGGATTTGAGGTAGAAAAAAAGTTTTATGATTTAGCAGTGGAAAAAATGTTAAATAAAAAAGACATTTGGCAGTTATCACAAATAAACATGGCGGAATTTGAATAAGGAGAAGTTAAATGGAAGATACATTAATACCATACAGTCCTTTAGCGGATAAAGAAGTAGACCATTATGAATATAAGTACCTATACGGAAGTTTAGATAGCAACTACCCAATAGTAAAGCTAGATAGGGAAATGGAGAAAGAAGACTTACAAGGTCATTCTACAGAAAGTAAAAAACAATTAATAGAAAAGCCTATAGACATCAGTAGAGGACTACTGTATAAAGAAAAACTAACAGAGGAAGAAATTGAAAGTTATAACTTGATTCTATTAGCTAGAATCAGCGAGCCAGTATACGTGGAGTGAGAAAATGAAAGAAGAAATAAGATATTGCATACCATTACCTCATCTAAAAACAAATGATGGAAGCAAACAATACCTAAGCCACAACAAAGGTAGTTGGTTTGCTAGTAGATGGGATGATAGATTAAGACAAGCGTGGAAAGAAAAACACTTAAAGTATATACCTGAAGAATATAGAAAATATGCTGTAGAAGTTAAAGAGGTACAGAAATGAAAACTAAAGAAGAAAAGAAATATTATTTGAAGTATAAGCCTAGATTTTATGATGGGCAATCTGAAGAATATTTAAATTATAACAAAAAAAGCGAATCTTATTTTCTAAGCAACAACATTGGGGGATTTGTTGTTAAAACAAGTTTTACACAAAAAGAAATAGAAGAGATTAAAGAAAAATTTGATACAGATTTAGCAGATTTAGAAATGATTGAGGTGGAAAAATGAAAATAACTTTTAACAATCCGTATATAACAAAAACAATAAATTGCATTGAAAATAAGGAATATTGGGAAAATGGAATAAAGAATATAAATCTTGAAAATATAACAACAATTAAACTACACGGAGAAGAACACAAAGTAGAAAAAGATTTTTATATAAATCCAAAACATTGGGCAATGATTGAAGTGGAAGAATGAAAGAAGCAAAACAAGAAATTAATTTAATTTTAACAACACTACTCAAGATGCTAAAAGAATATAACTACAAATTAGAGATTTATGCAAATGGAACTTTTGTATTTGTAGATAATGAAAATGATAAAAAATACATGGTAGATGAAGAAGAACTTAATAGACTTTATAAAGAGATTTGAAAATGAGAATGTTAAGGCAAGCTACACTAACTAGATTACCAGTATTAAAAATCAAAAACGAATCATACGATAGATTTCTAGGCGAGAATATCCATGATTTGTATGTTTTAGGAAAAGATGGTGGTTTACATTATCTAAATATACAAGGAATGTATGGGACTGAACATGATGGACTGGAATTTGATGTAGAAGAAGATGAATACTGGGGAAAAATATTTGAATCATGGGACTTTATAGAACTTATGGAGCATGATGCAAAAAGATTAGGAATAGAAGATAACGAAGAATATATAAAAATCAAAAACAAACTTGATGAACTTTTCGAAGATGCGTTGAATAAAAAAGAAGAATCAAGAGATGAGCTAATAATGAAAATGATTAAAGAGTATGAAGATAAATACGAATATTAAGGAGCAAGCATGAACCTATTAGAGTTACAAGATATTTTAGGAAACACAATTTTAGAAGTTACAGATAAAAACAAAAGTGATGAAGAACATAAAATATCATTAACAAATGCTGAATATATAGCAAAAATAGCTAAACAAATGATAAACAATGCAGACATTGTTTTAAGAAGTGAAAAGCTAATGCAAGAAGGATATGAAATGCAAAATACTAGAGAGATGATAGGCGAAAAGTAAATGGGAAATAAGAGATATACCCAAACACAATTAGATTGGATTAAAGAGAATGTAAATGAATTTGAAAATTACAAAGAAATGACAATTGCATTTAACGAAAGATTTAATGAAAAAAGAACTGAACAAGGTATATCAAATACAGTTACAAAAAAATTAAAACTAAATAAGTTTTTTAATTCGGGTCAGTATTCAAATGTATATAAAAAAGAGGAGTTACCAATAGGAACAATAAGAGAATGTGGTAATGGAACAACGTATATAAAAGTCAAATTACTAGGAAATTGTAGACCTAAATACACAGGTTATAGAGAGCCTTATTGGTTACCTATACAGAAAAAAATATACCAGGATAGATATGGTGAAGTAAGCGAAGATGAAATGGTTATATTTCTTGATTGCAACAATAAAAATTTAAACATTGAAAATTTATATTGCATAAATAGAAGAATATCAGTTATTTTAGCGAAAAACAAATGGTACTCTACAGACCCGAATATAACTAAAACAGGAATATATTATGCAAAGTTAATTTTAACATTATTGAATAAGGAGAAATAAATGAACAATATAAGTTTACTTGGTCGTCTAGTGAAAGACCCAGAGTTAAGAAGAACACAGCAAGGAACAGCAGCCGCTAGATTTACAGTAGCGGTAGATAGAGGACTTAGCAAAGAGAAAAGACAACAAGCAGAAGCAAATAATCAGCCTACAGCAGATTTTATTAATTGCATAGCATGGGGAAAGGCCGCAGAACTAATAAGCAATTATTTTAGTAAAGGAAGCAGAATCGGAATAGTAGGAAGAATTCAAACTGGTAGCTATGAAAAGAACGGGCAGAGAATTTACACAACAGATGTAGTTGTTAATAGTATTAGCTTTATTGATAGCAAGAGCGAAAGCAACAATAATTTTAGCAATACTAACAACACTAATAACACTCAAGATGATTTTGAAAATCCTGGATTTTTTCCTATAGACAACAATGATATTCCTTTTTAAGAGGTAACTATGGTCAACATAAATTATAAAGAAGTAGAAAAATTAAGGGAAAAAATAAAATCTAAAATAGCTGAACAAAACGAGTTAATAATTAGAAACGAAGCAATTTTAGAAAGAATGAAATCAACCGGTAAAGAAAATTCTTTCGATGAAGTTATGAGATTAACAGAAGAGACCATAAGAGCTTATGGAATTCTAGAGGGAATAGAATTTATTATGAAGTTATATTAACCAAGTGGGTGAAAAATGAAATTTTTAGATGTATTTAGTGGCATAGGTGGATTCAGAATGGGACTTGAACAAGCTGGTCATACTTGTATAGGGCATATAGAAAAAGATAAGTATGCATTAGCTAGTTATAAAGCCATATACGATATAAAAGAAGATGAATATGAAGGTAAAGATGTAACAGAAATTGAAGATTTTACTGAACTTAAAGGCAAATATGATTTACTTGTAGGTGGATTCCCGTGTTTTAGTGGAGATACTTTAGTGACAACTATTACTGGAGTAAAACCTATTAAAGATATTAAAGTAGGAGAAAGGGTCTTAACACATAATAGTAAGTTTAAAGAAGTTTTGAACGTATGGAAAAAAGAAAGTGACGACCTATATAAAATAAAATATCAAGGTAGTGATGGATTAAGAGTTACTGGGAATCATAAACTTTATGTTAGGTCTAAAACAGAAAACGGATTTACTGATGCTTATTGGAAAGAGTGTAAAGACTTAGATACTGATTTAGATTATTTAATAGTACCTAGCATAAAAAATGCAATTGGTAAAAGTGTACAACATATTTCATTGGAAGAAGCATGGATTTTAGGAAGATACGCAGCAGATGGTTATATTCAAGACAACAAAAGAACAGATTCTAATACTTATAACAATAAGATAGTTTTGTGCATAGGTAAAAGCAAAATCAAGGATTTAGAGCACATAAAAGAATATCATTATACTATTAGCAAACAAAGAACAGTTTATAAAGTTATACTCTGTAGCGAAAGATTAAAAAACCTTGCATATAACATTGGTAAAGGTAGTGCTAATAAAAAAGCTGGGTTCATGTTCACACAGTCTATAGAAATTATTAAAGAGTTCTTAAAGGGATATTATGCTGGCGATGGTTATTTAAAAGACAATAAAGTTAAATGCAGTAGTGTAAGTAAAAGACTTATTTATGACATCTCAATACTTCATTCGATAGCTTATAACAGTAGTTTTTCAATATCTAATTTCATACCACCTAAAAAGAAAATTATAGAGGGCAGAGAGGTTAATCAGAATCCGTATTGGATATTTTCTTCAAGAATAGATTCAGATAGCAAAGGCCACATGTTAGAAATTGAGGGCGAAATATGGACTAAATTAAAATCCAAAGAAAGAATTTACAATACACACAAAGTTTATGATTTAGAGGTGAAAGATGAACACACATACACAGTTAACAATATCGGAGTACACAACTGTCAATCATTCAGCATTGCAGGACATAGAAAAGGATTTAATGACACTAGAGGAACAATGTTCTTCTATCTTGCCAAAATCCTTGAACAAACAAAACCATCGTTTTTTCTCTTTGAAAACGTCAAAGGCCTACTATCACACGACAAAGGGGACACCTTTGAAGTTATCCTCAACACGCTGGATGAATTGGGGTACAACACGTCCTGGAATTTGTTTAACAGCAAAGATTTCGGAGTTCCACAGAACAGAGAAAGGGTCTATATTACTGGATATCTTAGAGGACGAGGTGGACGAGAAATATTTCCTATCAGACAAACAAGCGGAAAGGATTATGGGAATGAATACACAAACACAGTCCCTACAAGATTCAGAGGGAGTGGCGGAGAAACATATATTAAGAGTGAACAGAAGATTAAACAAATAGGAAAATTCATTCAAAGTAGCAGAAAAAGTCCATCTAGATATAGAGTATTTGATGAAACTGGAATTAGTCCAACTATTACTACAGCACAAGGTGGGGGATTGAATCCACACATAATTGATAAAGGTAATAACAACACCAATAAAAATAAAATAATTTCAGTTGGTGGCGGTAAAAGTCAAGGAAACAAAGTTTACTCACCTAAAGGCCTATCGGTTACTTTATCGGCTAACGGTGGCGGGCAAGGTGCTAAGACTGGATTATATGCTATACCAATAATTACACCTAATAGATTAAAGAAAAGGCAACATGGAAGAAGATACAAAACTAATGGAGAGCCTATGTTTACACTAACAGCACAAGACCAACACGGAGTAATAATTAACAATAAACAAAAAGAGCTGGGTTATAGAATTAGAAGATTAACGCCTAAAGAGTGCTGGAGACTCCAAGGATTTCCGGACTGGGCCTTTGAAAGAGCAAAAGCTATAGGGACATCAGACACACAACTTTATAAGCAAGCTGGTAATGCAGTAACCGTAAATGTAGTCAAGGCAATAGGAGAAGAATTTAAGAAAATGGAGAAGGAAATAAAAAATGACTCTAAATAAATTTGAATTTAAGTGCTTAGTGATATCTGCTTTTAGATATTCGCTAGGCAGAATGACGGCAATGTCTGGTATTATAACTGAAATAATTTTAAATAATATAAAAGAATTAGAATCAGGAACAATTGAAGAAATGATAAGAGAAATTGAAGAAATAGAAAGCATTAATGTATCACGCTTAGGAATGGAAGGCGATATAGATTTATGGTTAGATTTTAAAGTAAAATTAAAAGATTATTTGAGAAGGTGAACATGAAACAGCTATTAGTTAAATACGAAAAAGAAATAAAAGACAAGAATAGAGATAGCTATATAAAGGCTATAGAAAAAGAAATACCAACAGCAAAAATAGAAAGCATAGAGGGCGAAGAAGCAATAACTGAATGTGATGCTTTATTGGTATTAGAGCCTTTAAGCCAACAGAATAGAGCAGCTTATAACTATTCTTTAAGGCAACGTCCTTATTTAGACATTGAGGGAGTACAATCAGAGCAATTAACAATAACAGCAGAAGCAATTTTAAGAACTATATATCAACACGCAGGTTACGACCTTGACGACAAAACGATATTAATAATTAATCAATCAGAGCATTTAGGAGCACCGCTTGCAAAAGCTTTAATCGATAATGGAGCTAATGCTATAAGTGCTAATAGCAAATATAAAAGCTTAGAGAATTTGTTAGCTTTAACAGATATAGATATTTTGGTATCAGCTACTGGTGATTCAAGTTTCAGCATAGAAAAGTATTTAACTAGAAATATATTTTTAATAATAGACCTATCATGCGATACAGAGGACGCTAGAAGAATAACTAGGATTCCAACTGTTAAAGTTTTAAAAGAAAGGCTAGAGAACTGGTGAAAAAGAAAAAAGTTAAAAAAGTAGCAACTTATAACTACACTTACGAACAGATAGAAAACTTAAAAAATCAAGCATATCATCAAGGATTTAAAGATGCAATAGAACAAGCATCTTTATGGAGTATGCTTGCTCCAATGATGGTATTAAGAGATTTCTTCGGATTTGGTGGTGAAAGGCTAAAAAGATTTTACTTAGCACTTGAAGATATGTACGACAGCATCGAAAAAGGTTATTTAAACCTTAAAGATATAGCAAAAACATTAAGGGAAGAGTGCAAAATAGATTTAGGGATTTAAGGAGCAAATATGGCAAAAATCAAATATAAAAATAGAAGAAAATATTTAGAAGAAGTCGAACCCAACTATCAAAGTATTAGAGATTTAAAAGTATCAAAAAAAAGAAGAAGAAAATTTAAAAAGCAAAGAGATATTTATGGCTTTGATGAAAGAGAAACTAGGAACTTAAATTATTTAATGTTGGAGCTTATTTATGAAAGATTAAGAATGTACAAAGATTTAGCATCAAAAATAATAAACCTTGATTTTCACAAGATTGAATATAAAGGAAAAACATATACGCAAAATGAAGTATTAAATAGGTTGATAGTCTTATCAAAACAAGCATTAAAGGACGATAAAGATATATGGATTGAACAATACAAAGAAGAAAAAGAATTTTGGGAGCTATGGTCTAAAGTATTTCTTTATTTTTGGTGGTGAGAAATGGGAAATGTAATAAATTTGGATAATTTGTGGTTATCAAAAGAGATAGGTCAGTTGTCTTATAAACAAGGGCAACTTGAAGAACTGTTAAAAAATAAAAACCTTGGAAAAATCGCAAGAGCGATAATGCAACTAGAATTAAAACATTGTGTCGAAACAATTGATTTATACAAAAAATTATTTGATGAAATAAATGAGGAGTAAAAATGGAAAAACTATTTAATGTAATGTTGTCTGATTTTACAGAAAAAGATTGGCAAGATGTAAAAGATGATATAAAAAAATTTATTGTAGAAGAATTTAAAAATATGTGGCAAGAACGATTTTTAATAGATGTAGAACTTGTAGAAAATAGAATTAATGATAATTTAGATGACTTCATATCAGAACAGTTTAAAGAGATGTTTAATAGTGTTGATATGAAAGAAATATTTATGAAAGAAATGAATAAAAAAATGGAGAGCATATTGAAATGACAACAAAAGAACTCATAAAACAATTAAAAGATTGGGATTACACAGTAAAAATAGATGATGATTTTATTGAAGTTTACGATTCAGAAGAATGTAAATATTATTTTAGCGTAGATACAAGAGAAGAGTTTCTTGTTGATACTTACAATAACGACTTTACGGAATTACCAGTTGAAGACAGGGAGATATTATTTGGTTTAATCTACAAATATACAACAACACCAGTAGAAGAAAGAGAAGAAAAAAAGAAATATTATTTAAAACATAAATTTGGGTTATTAACTGAAATTAGTGCAAGAGATATTTATTATACAAGAGGAAACGCGTTTTCTAACAATATATCTAAAATTCATTACGAGGGTAAAACTAGAGACTTATATTTATATAAAGATGATTATAATGACCTAAGTTTAATGACAGATAATTCTAGTAAAAATTGTAAATTTAAAGAAGCAGAAATCGAAGATATAAAAGAAAGATTTGGAACAGACTTATCAGACTATGAAATTATAGAGGTGGAAGGATGAATTACGAAAATATACAAAAATGCTATAGAGATATAGATAATGAAAGATTTTGGGAAGTACCTTGCCTTGATGAATTGGATAAAAAGTATGGAGATTATGTATACGCGTACCTGCAAGAAGAATTATATGCAGTTAGAAAACATGGATTTGTTGATGTGTTTATTTTAGTTAAAGCTGATTCTCCTATAAAGGCAGTGGATAGAGTCATGGAAATTTTTAAAAATTAAGGAGGACTAATTTATGGAAATTAAGATAGCTGTAGAAGTTCAAGAAAGATTTATTAAAGCGATTGAAAATATTGCTGGTGCTCTTGGAAGCAATGGACTAATAGAGACTGGAGTTTTAAATGAGCCAGAATGTTGCGAAGTTGAACAAGAATTTGATGTACCCATAGAAGCAGCAGAGGCAGAAGAACCTAAAGCAGAAAAAATAGTAACAATAAAAATGTCATATGACGATTTAGGAGATGTCCTTTGTGTATTTGAGGATTGGTTAAATAATATAAATCACTCAAAAACATTATCAAGAGAAGATGTAGCTAGAATATATTACAGACTTACAAATATATGGGGCAGCAATGCAAGCAAAGAATGATAGAAAATAAGGCGGGTTAGAATGAATATTATAGAAGTTACTGATTTAAACACTGGGAATTATTATTCAAATGAAGAGATAAGCTATATAGATTTTACAAATGATGAAGTGTATATATGCTTATTAACTTGGGACGGCTCAAAGGAATTTACGTTAGATTTAAATGAATGCACAGTATATATAAAAACTAACGACGAAGAATATAAAAATATATTTGGTGAAAGGGAAATTGAAATCGACAAGATAAATGAGATATTAGAAAGCCTAAAAGAAGAAGGTATATCAAGAAAAGGTATATCAGATGGTTATCATACATTTGAAGAACTTTATTATCATAGAATGATTTTATTTCTTAGAATTCTTTTAGACCATAAAGAAATATCGTGGAAATCTAAGCAGCATCACGACGGTACAATGTTTGATGGAGATTTCATATGTGGAATAGAAACACCTGAAGGTCAATATACTTATCACTATAATCTAAAATACTGGGACTTATTCAAAGATATAAAAACACTGGAAAAAGCACCTGAATATGACGGTCATAAGCCTAAAGATATAAAGAGATTGTTATCATTATAAACAAATATAGAGGGACAAAGTGAAATTAAATGACTTATTCGTGGAACTTGTAAGAAAGAAATTAGGAGTATATAAATCAAGTCTATCAGAATCAATAGTTGTACAGAATAAAAATGATGAAACGGTTCTAACAGCAAATTATAGAACACCGTATATAATCAACACAGACTTTGAGGGATTTGCAGAATTAAGACCTAAAGACCAAAAAGAAATATTTAGTCTATTTTATAAACTAATGGAAACTATAGAAAAAGGAGAAAATATAGAGCTATGAAAGAATTAAATGAAAAAATTATTAAATGGGCAAAAGATAGAGACTTAGACACTAAAGGAACAGTAGAAGGTCAATCCATAAAAACAGCAGAAGAAATTTCAGAGCTTATAAAAGGCATATCTAAAGAAAATTTAGAGATGATAAAAGATAGTATTGGCGATATCTACGTAACATTAGTTATTGGGAACATGTTAAGTAAAAACATAGAATTAAATGGCATATATGAAGAGGTTTTAAAATGGCAATTAAAATTTGTTGAAGAAATTAAAAAAGAAAATAATAAAAAAACTATAATTAATACTTTAGCAAGGAATATTCAAGATGTTTTAAGAGACAATTATAATAATATTTCTGGTTTAAAATATTTCTTAGGAAACTTGATAGGTATATCGATAATATATAATTTAGAATTCAAAGAGTGCGTAGAAAGTGCATATAATGAAATTGCAAATAGAAAAGGAAAAACTATTGACGGTCAATTTATTAAAGAGGAAGACCTATGAAATGTAAAAGTGACAGAATTAACTTAAGTGAAGAATTTATAGAAAAATGCAAAAAGATAAGATTTTATTATAAAACCATTAGAAACACTGCTAAGCACACCAACTTAAGTGTAGCTACAGTAAGGAATTTAACAGAGGGGGCAACTAAAACAATTTCAAAGGAAAACTATAACAAAATAATAAATCTATATAACCTATTCGAAGATGAGATTGAAAATAAATGGCAAGTAGGATTAATAAAAAAAGAAAAGAAGCCTAAAGAAGAGTCTAAGAAAATAAATATTGGTGAAACATACAAGATTGTAACAAGTAATAAAGGAACTGTAGAAGATACAATTGAGATGGGAAAAGCTGTAAAAGAATACCCTCATTTTTATGTATTACGAAGCAAGAATTATGATTTTACAGTCTTAAAAAATGATTTACTTAATAAAGAATTTGGAATATTAAAAGCTTAGGGGGGGGTGAATATGGGAATATTAGATATAACAATATTATTAGTTTATGGATTAGTTATTATTGGTGCTATATATATCTTGTATGATGCATATAAGGTCGACAAAAGGCAAAAGCCTTATATAAATAATACTCCTTTATGGTACTACGAAAGAAGACCAGTAGAAAACAAAGAACCAACAGAAGCAGATATTGAAAAGATTGAAGAAAAAATGAGAAAAAGATTGCTGGAAGCTTTAGAAAAAGCAGATGATGAAATAAAGGAACAAAAATCAATGAAAACTATAGAGGATTTTAAAAAAATATTAATGGGCGATGGATTTATTTTTAATGATAAGTACGAAAATGATGAAAGGCTTTTAACTATAGCAAAAAATGGAGAGGAAAATTTAACGGTAGTACTAGAAATTAATATTCAAACAAAAGCTGTCTTAATAGTTTATAGCGATTACGATATTGAAAATACAACACATATAAGATTAATGCATAAGATATTACATTTATCAACACTATTGAGAATGAGAAATAAAAAGGGAAGTGAAGCAAACAAAACAACAGAAAATGAACATGAAGATAATAAAGAAGATAATCAATCGAAAATAAAAACTATAGAAGATTTTAAAAATAAAATGGAAGATTACGGATTCGAATTTAATGATGAATACGAAAGAAATGATAGAATCTTAACAGTAGTAAAACATAAAGAACTGGATATAACACTAGTGTTAGAAATGAATACTAAAGAAAACATGGTGTTAATAATCTATAGCGACATTGACTATAGGAACGATGAACATATAGAAATAATGAACAGGGTATTAGCTTTAATGAATCAGTTAAGTAGAAATAAATTATTAGAAAAAAAGATAAATGAAGAAACAATTTCAAAAAAATATCCTAACCACTATTACATCAACGGACGAAATACACTAGATATTATTAAAGACATAGTAAACAATAACGCTAAATCAATAAACGAAGGAGTCTATCTTTTTAATGTTCTTAAGTACTTAATAAGATATAGGCACAAAAATAAAGCCGAAGACCTAAAAAAGAGTAAAAACTACTTAGAATGGTTAATTAAAGAAGTTGAGAAAGAAGATTAGCACACTGATTAATGGAGTGCTAAATATATAGCGGGGGACTTAATGCAAGATAAAGAAATAGTAACAGTAAATGGAGAAGTATTTGACAAGAAGTCGCTAAATGAAGCTATTAAAAAAGAGAGGGAGAAACTCACTAGGCTTGTAAGATTATCTAAATACATAGAAGGTAAAGAAAGTCTAGAAGAAGAGTTAAGGGAGCTAAACGGTAGCATAGGAGCTATAGACTACAGCAAAGATAGAGTACAGACTTCTAATTTATCGGGATTTGAAAAGCTATCAGATAAGTTAATGGACCTAGAACAAGACCTAAAAGGTAAAAAATTCGAGTATATACTAGCTAAAAATGAATTAATTGAAAAGTTAATATATATAAAGAGTATGCAAGCAAAGGTATTAGAATTAAGATATTTAGAAATGTTAGATATTAATGATATTGCGGGAGAAGTGGATAGGACAGCATCAAGAGTTAGGATTCTATTAAAAGAAGGAGTTTTACAACTAGCTATCAATAATTTAAGAGGTATCTAATTTTATTCTAAAATATGTAAAAATATGCGTAAATATGCAAAAATGTGCGTAAATATGCGATAACATTCATTTATATTCCCTACTAACATGGTATAATGTATGTGTGTAAAAAGGCTTGAAATACAAAACAATTAAAAATATAAAAATCAGTCATCAAGAAGAAACAACTTGATGATTTTTTTATGTGTAATTCAAGTAATCAATAAATATACGTTCAAGGTGGGGGGGGTGACTTATGAAGCGTAAATCAATAGAACCAAAGAGAATGAATAATCAGAAACCGTCAGTTATCGTCATTAAAAAAGACTTAAGCATTAAAGATATGTTACCTGATTATCAATTTGAATATGATGTAGAACTAACATCAGATGAGCCTATACAAATTGCTGAAAGCTATAGAAAGTTCCTAGAAGAAAATAGTGACTTATTACTAGATGGATATAACAGTAAGGACAGTGAATCTATAAGAGAGGGATTTAAAAGAGCGGTAGCAATTACAGAGTTATTCTTTAAGTCACTCTACATAGATAATTGACAGATAACAAAAAGACGATAACTAAAAAAGACTTACCGCCTAAAGTACAAGAGCTTATGGAACTGCCTTATGCAGATGACGTTATAAAAATGATAAAGGCTCAAAAAACACTTAAGGAGATAAGAGTGTATCTAGTAAGTAAAGGCTTTAAAATATCAACTGGATATATAGGTAAGTTTAAAGAATATATAAATCAAAACAATACCGAAGATAAATACTTATTAGAATTCTTAGACCAGGGAAGACTTAGTGATAGAATCTTTAGAAGTCCTAAAAGTTTAGTCACCAAAGAAGATAAGCTGAAATCAGACTTAGACTTTATAGATGATGTAATACAAGAGGGAGCTAAGAGATTCAAAGATGATATGCAGAATGTAGATATAACTCTATATGATGTATTCCAAGCAATAAGCCTTAAAGATAAAATTACAGGTGGTGCAAGCTATGGATTAACTAATTACGGGGTGAAATACCTTGCACAGTTAACCGAAGAAAAATACTACCGAATAATATCAATCCTAATGGAATATATACCTAAAGAAAAGAAAGAAGAAGTAATAAGCATAATAGAAGTTGCAGAAGAAGACTTCTACAGTCAGACTGAATACTACGAAGAGTATTTAAAAGCAAGAGGATATAAACAAGAAGAAATAGTAAGGCGAATGAGAAAAAATGATGAATCCAATAAATCCACTAATAAATAAAATAGAAGACAACAATAAAGACTTATTGCAAGAAACAATGAATCTTTTAGTAGAAAAATTTAATAGTGAACTTAAAAAAGGAAACATTGAAATCAAGTCAACTAATGAGTTTACAAGATTAGCAACATTAATGTTACAAATGCGAGGAGAAATAGTAACAGAAGAAGTTATAAGAATGCCTGATATATCAAATAGCGATGAAAAGATTATGGATAAGTTATATAACAGCCTTATTAATACAATTAATGACACCCACGATGAGGAAAACAAGTCATGAAGTATGAAGATATAGTTGAAACTATAAAAGAGAATCTACCTTGTAAGATAGATTATAAAGAATATTCTGTAACAGTAGACGATGTAAAATTCCCAATACTAGAAATAAAAGATGTTGAAGTAATAAATTTTATAGAACCTATGGAGTTTATGAAGCCTATAGACATTGAAAAGTATTACGGAGAGTACGAAATAAGTCTAACACGTTCTAATAACATCAGATTGATACTAAAAAACGAAGAATACGAGTATTTCGATAAAGAATACATTGTATTAGATATAAATCAATTATCATATGAAAATGGACTTCAAGAAATAGAAATAAATCATAATAGATTAAACGAGTTCGAGGTTAGGCGTTGGATATAGGGTGATGATATGGACCAAGAGCAAAAGAAAATATTTGACATAATGACAATGAAATATCCTGCTCTATGGGCGATGAAACATAAGACTATAAAAGGTAAGCCTTTAACTTTTTCATCAAGCCATAATCCATTTGCTAATAGGCCGTGGCAAGAAGAACTATTAAATGATAAACACCCTAACAAGATAGTGCAAAAATCAAGACAGTTAGGATTATCAGAAATGGCAGCAACAGAGGCCCTATGGTTTGCAGACACTCACGAAAATGTAAATGTAATGTATACATTCCCAACAAAAGCTCAAATGGAAGACTTCTCAAAAACTAGAATAGACCCAGTACTTAAAGCATCTCCACACCTAAGTAAGAAACTTAATAAGATGCTTAATAACGTATCAACTAAAGCAATAGGAACATCGAATATCTTTATGAGAACATCAGGAGATGGTAGCCAAGGTGAAGGTGCAGACGTTGATATGTATTGTGCAGATGAGTACGACAGAATGAAAGAAGGAGTAGAGCTTGCATTTGTTGAATCTTTAAAATCTAGTAAATACGGATTAATGAGAAGATGGTCTACACCAACTATACCAGGTAGAGGTATAAATGCTTTATTTCAAAAATCAGACCAAAAACATTACTTGCATAGATGCGAACACTGTAATACATGGCAAGAAATAACAATGGATAGTATATTTCAAGTAAAGCAAAATGGAATAAATAGGTTAACAAACGAAATAGAGCCTGGAACATTTAAATTCCTATGTAAGAAATGTAAAAGGGAACTCAACAGATGGAATAAAGGACAATGGGTAGCAAAGAATAAAGACGTAAGAGACTTAAGAGGATATTTCATATCTCAACTAAATTCTACTCATATATCAGCAGATGATATAAAGAAAAGAGAATACTCATATTCAAGTAAGCAATTATTTTATAATTACGTAGTGGGAATGCCTTATGCTAATACATCATTAATTCTTAATGAATCAGACGTAAGAGATATGATAACACTAGAAGATGAAGAACTATCAAGAAATGACAACTATATAGGTTATGTAGCGGGTATAGATTGGGGTGAACCTAGTTGGATATTAATCCTAGGCTTAACACGTAACTATAGACTTCAAGTGGTATCACTTAAAGCATTTTATAGAAGTGAAAGTCAGCCTTTATATGATGTTAAATGTGCAATAAGTCATTTGAAACCCTTTAATCCTAATCTAATAATAGCCGATGCAGGATATGGAGCAGATAAGAATACAGAACTATTCAGAGCATTTCCTAATGCGACTTATACATGTAACTGGAAAACAATAACAAGTCCATACAGTCTAATACATTTTACGGACAGATGGAATGAATCCTCAAGAATGGTAACAGTAGATAAGACTTCAAAGATGCAAAGAACATTGCAATCCATTAAAAGAGGTTACATAGGATTTTATAATTGGAATGATGAAATGACACAGACCCTAGCGAAGCATCTCCAAAATGTAAGAATCTTAGACAATGAAAAAGACGGTCTAGTATATCAATCAGCAACTAGAGTAGGAGCAGACCACTTAGCTTGTTGTTTGTCTTATGCACTTATAGGCATTGACCGACTAACTAAATATGGAATAAACGTCTCACAAGGCTATAAAATGGAGTTTATAAATCCATAGGGGGATTTGCTTATGATTAAAATAAAAGTCCAAAGAAACAGTGGATTAGAAGTCGAAGAAGTGTTAGAGAAAGCACTTAAAGGCTTAAAAGATAAAGAAAAAACAGAAATTAGAGACCCGTACATTAAAAAACTAATAAAAGAATCAAATGATTTATATGATTTAGTAATGGCGGGAATGATAGATGAGATACTAGAAGTAATGTATCAAGATTAAAGGCGGTTATATATCGCCTTATTTTTATGGACTCAACTACCACGTGTAGGTGGAGATTCTTATAACGTTAGTATTAAGATACTAGCGTTACATGTGTAGGCGATGGAGTTTTATAGGTTCGAATCCTATAGCCTACAGTCATATCAACATCTCCTAATTGATAACTTGAAAAAGTCCCTATATAACGTGGTAGGGACTTATGAGGAAGTAGTTTAACGGGTAAAACATTTCGCTCCTTAATTTATTATAGATATAAAATTAGACATACCCAGCCAAAAGATACTATACAATTCGTTCTTCCATTGCGACATAAAAAAGGAAATATGAAGGTTCGAATCCTTCCTTCCTCACCATAAGGTTTATACGGGAAAGTTTTACAAGCTGTTGAAATTAAACGCAGGGGTGGGAATAAAAGCTTGTATTAATTAATTTCAAGATACATAAAAGGTAGTGATAGATTGACACCAAATAAAAAAATGCAATTAATAAATAAAATATTCGAAAAGTATTACAGAATACTTAAGTTAATACCTATTGGTGGCAAAATCGACCGAAAAACAGCACGAAGATTAGGTATTGATGAAACAGTAGTGCCTATATTAAATAGAGCCTTATTTTACGGAGAGAAAAGGGGCAACACAGATAGAGTTATTACAGTACAAGAGATTGAAAAAGCTTTTGATGATAATAAAGAAAAGCTAAGTCCAAGTACAAGATTTTCGCTTCAAGAAGCGAGTCAGAATTTCGATGGAGCTATCACTAGAAACAAAACAGAATTATATAGAGCTGTAACAGATGAACTCAAAAAAGAATTTAAGGTCCTAGATACAGTATTCGAAGGCAAGAAAGTACCGGAAAGGGAAATGGCAAACTTATTAAGAAATATTACTAGGGACAAAAGACAAGATTGGGAAATGGTCGTAAGGACAGAACTTCAAAACAAAAAAGAAGAAGGCTTTATAAATTCCATATTACAGAATAAATCAATGTATTCAAGCAAGAGAGAACAGACAAGAATATTCAGAAGACCGAATCCTGATGCTTGTAAACATTGTAAAAAGTTATATACAACTAACGGAACAATACCAAGAGTATTTACTATTGAGGAAATACTAAAGAACGGTAGCAATGTAGGGAAAAAAGTTAGTGAATGGCAACCAGTAATTGGGGCAACTCACCCTCATTGCCAATGCGTATGGCAAGTAATACCTGATAACTATGAATTTGATGATTTAGGTAATCTAACGATAAAAAGGTGATTAGATGGCAGATTTTGAAAGTAAAAAAATAAAAATTAAAGGAAATAGTCTAAACGCTAATAGGTGGTTAGAAGCAATACCTAAAAGAGAAGTAGACAATTCAGATTATACCTTTGTAGGCTTAGGTGGATATAAAGAAAAGGGAAACAGCCTAAGTTTTGAAAATCTCAAGATTATAGCAAAAAAGGTTGCACCTATAAACGCTATTATCAACACTAGGATAGACCAAATAGGCTCATTTACTAAGCAAGCTAGGTATGATGAAGATAATAGGGGATTTAAGGTAAGACCTAAAGATTTAAATGTAACTATAACAGATGAAATGCAAAAAGATATCTTATTTCTTGAAGAATTCATCGCTAACTGTGGAAGTGCAGATGATGCAGACAGAGAAGGCTTTGATACATTCTTAAGAAAGATAATGCGAGATTCACTTATACTAGACCAATTGAACTTTGAGATAGTAAGAGATGAAGATAACAAGCCTATAGCATTTTATCCGGTAGATGCATCAACAATAAGAGTAGCTAAAGATGACCTAGAGAGCGAATTTGCTTATGCTCAAATAGTAGACGGTAAAGTCGTAGCAGAATTCGAAAAAAACGAACTAGTTTTAGCTGTTAGAAATCCTAGAACAGATATTGATACTTATCCTTATGGATATTCAGAAATAGAAACCATATTAAAGCAACTTAACTCATACCTAGAAGCCGAAGACTATAACATGCGATTCTTTCAGCAAGGTGGAATGACTAAAGGTATTTTAAATATCAAAAATGACCCTAATGGAATAGGAGACCAAAGAACACTAGAAGACTTTAAAAGACAATGGAGAACTCAAGTAACTGGTCAAAATGGGGCATGGAAGATACCGGTATTGCAACTACCAGGCGATGTAGAATTCATTAACGTAAGTCAAAGTGGTGGTGAAATGGTATTTGAAAAATGGGTAAATTACCTAATCAATATATCATGTGCGGTATACAGAATAGACCCAGCAGAAATTAATTTTCCTAACAATGGCGGAGTTGGTGGAAACGGTGGTGGAGTATTCGAAGGTAGCAATAAATCTAAGTATGAGAATTCCAGAGATAAAGGACTTTATCCACTACTACAATTTATCGAAAATATCATAAATAAATATATAATAAGTCAATTTAATGGCGACTATGTATTTAAATTTACTGGTCTTAATGAAAAATCTGAAGAAGAGAGACTTCAAGTTGATAAAGACAGAGTAGCAACTTATATCACTGTAAATGAATTAAGAATGGAGCAAGGCTTAAAGCCTATTAAGGGCGGAGATGTAATCCTTAACCCTTATTACATGCAATCTATTCAAAATGGCGGCGGTGGAGCACCTGAATTTGATTTTGGAGATGGATTTGATGAAGGTGGAGAAGATGAAGCCGATACCGAAGAAATCGATACTAATGAACAGGTAGAAGATGATACCGAAACTGATGAAGATAACGAAATAGATAAATCAGTAGATATTATTGTAATTGAGGAGATTTAGTATGCATATAAGAGTAAAACGAACTGATAATTTAGACTTAAATAAAGCTTTAGACCGTAGAAACTTAGTCCTAGTTGATGTAATGGTAAATGGCAGGAGTGGTTCATACAAGTCTAAAAGGTGGAAAAATCCAACTACAGCTTTAAATATTGCAAAGAACGATATTAGGAAACAAGCTAAAAACATTGGAAAAGATGAAGAAATCAAATTCAAAGATAAAAATACTGGTGAAGTAATAAAAGATAAAGAGGTAACAAAGAAATACCTATCAAATAACGACAAAAACCTAACTTTACAAGCGTACATAGCAGAAAACTATCAAACCATTGTAGATGGGAAGAAAACTGAAAATGCTGGCAAAAACAAAAGCGAGAATACAGTTGTTGAAGATAAAACACCAGCTAGTAATGTTAATAAAAATCAAGTTCAAAGAGTTTATTCTAGAAATGTTTATAGAAAACAACAATTTACGGGGACTTTCAGTTGTGGCCACGAAGATGTCATAACAATAGGCGGTTATACTTATGAGTATAGAAAAAATCAACTTGAAAATGAGTTAAAAAATGAGTGTCCTCACTGTAGACAAAAAAAGATAGATGAACAAAGAGCAATAGAGAGAGAAAAAGCTAAGGGAGTAGCTAAAGAATTAAACTTACCAGAGCTAAAAGGTTCAGAAAAACAAATAAACTGGGCAATTAGTATTAGAGATAAAGCAATAGATGAATTAAAGCCTTATATGAGTAGAGTAGATGAGATTCTAGAGAAAAATCCCGATAATCTAGTAGCTAAAGTACTTAGCGAAACAATGAAAAGTTATCTAAAAACTGATAGTAGCGAATATTGGATAAATACAAGAGATAGACAGCATATATTAATATGCAAAGACTTAGTACAAGCTTATTCAAAAAATACTAGAATACAATACGAAGAACTACCAAGAGGAATAAGAGACAAAAGAAAATTTGTTTTTAATATAGAAAACATAAAAGATTTAAAAAATGAAAAAGCAAATGAAAATAGAGATGAAGCAATTTATTACTTAAACGAAACTACAGAAAATTATCTACGATTAATAAACAAGAAAATTGAGGGAGAAGAATACAACGAATATCAGATAGCACGAACCGAAGAAAGAGAACAAATGCTACCGAAGATAGTTGGTTACCAAAAGCATATAGAAAATAATAAAGATGAATATTTTTGGTCCGTTCAGAAATGGTTTTTAAAGCCGGAAGATTATGAATTACAACCATCATTAAATGGAAGTGAAGAAGTAGGCGAAAATGGAGAGTTAAACCCCGATTTACTAAAAGCTTATGAAACAAGAGCACATTACGTATGGGAGATGACAAAAAAGAAAGGCAAGAAATACGAAAAAGGCGAAACTGATTCTATAACAGATGAAGCAGAGCAAATTCTGACTAATTTCTTCAAAGGCATTAAAGACCCTAGTATATATAATAATATAGGGTCAGAACTACCATTTAATGATTTTGTTGATTTAGTGAAAACTATACACGAAGAACAACAAAAGATTGTAAACAAGAGCCTAGAAAAGCCTAAAAAATATAATTGGTATGCTCAAATAAGATTTGGAACTAAAAAAATCGAATCTCAGTCTGAACATAAGCAAGTTAAAACCTTCACAGAATTAAATCAAAACTTATCCAATCTAAAGGGTATGCATACAGATTTAGTAGGAAGAGCTGCCTTAGATATGGCAGGACTCGATATCCCTTTATACGTAAAGAGAAATGGTAAAACATTCACATTAGGCAGGAGGTCTTGTAATGGATTTTGTAACAGAAATATAGTAAGTGGCGAACCTCTTGAAATTGATGTAGTTGATAGACCTAGAGACAGAGCTCAATCCTATAAGACAGTTATACACGAAACAATGCATGCTTTACTTGGACTAACAAAAAGTAAAAAAGATTCAAAACCTATAATAACTAAAATGCCTATAAGATTTGAAGAAGGATTAGTAGAAGTTATAGCTTGTACAAGTCTTAAAAAAGCTTATGGAAAAGAATATATTAAAAATGATAGAAGCTCATATAAATTGTATGTAGTAGACACATTATTAAGACTTAAAAAGACCAGAAGATTTAAAGGGCAAACTTTAAGCCAAATAGGTGAAACTATAGGAGCAGCGGCTTTTACAAAAGATTCTAAACTTCTAGAAAGCGTAAATAATGCACTTCTAAAATCATTCAAAAATGGTGATACAATTTATGAGTTAGCCAAAGATTATGATAACGTAGAAACTATGGAAAGAGCGGCTAAAAGAGACTATTCAGAAAAGAATAATGGAGACATGACACATTTTGAAGAAACAGAAATGGCAAAACTAGTTGATAGAATTAAAAATACCGACTTTACACTTGAAGAAGCATTAAATAATTCCGCAACTATGGGAGCTGCAGTTGCACTTCTTTATAGCATACTTGATGAAGAAGACGATGAAATACTAGGTCTATTATAGGGAGTAGAATATGGAAAATATACAAGAATTTATTAAAAGATGTTTAACAGAGTTAAAGAATCCAGAAAATGAAAGAGATGCTATATTGATTTTAGAAGGGCTTGATATAGATGTAATAACTAATGGAGTTCCACCAGAAATCGACGTAGCTTATCAACTTCATAATATTGGTGAAGATGATATAGTAGAGATATATATCAATCCATTAATAGCTGAACTAGATAATGGAAGAGAGAAAGAATAGGAGCGTAAGGCAAGGTTAAACCCTTGCTTTTTTAATGCTTAACTTTAAAAGGGGTAGTAGATGAAAGTAAGAGTGTCAAGAAATAATGACTTAAACAAGGCCTTAGACAGGACTAAGCTTGTATTGGTTGATGTTATGGTAAACGGAAGAACTGGTGCTTATAAATCTAAACGATGGAAAAGTGCTAACACAGCCTTAAAAATAGCTAAAAATGATATTAAGAGACAAGTTAAAGGCGTAGATGGAGACATTAACATCACATTTAAAGATAAGAGGACCGGCAATATCGTAAGTGAAGATGAAATCACTAATAGATATATTTCTAACCCAGCAAACAAAAACCTAACTCTACAAGCATATATAGCAGAGAACTACAATCCGATAGTTGATAGTCAAAAAGTCGAAAATAAGGGCGGAAATGAAAGCCTAAAACAAAAAAAAGAAGAGATAATATTATCAGATAATAAAAGCGAAATAAATGGAATTACTAATGGTCTACCTGAATTACAAGGCAATAACCTAGAAGAGGCATATAAGGCAAGAGAAAAGGCAATAAATGACTTAGAACCTTTAAGGCAAGGATTTGAAAGAGAGCTTGAAATATATTCAAACAATCCTATTGCTCAATTCTTATCAGGCCTTATAAACGATATTTACAACGAAACAGACAGTAAATTTTGGACTGATAACGAAAAATACAATATGGCAGATGAACTAATTAACGATGTAGGAGCAATCGAAAATGGACCGGAAAAGCATTATTATCTTCACAATAAAGAAGACGTAATAATGGGATTTGACGATTCAGATACGCCGTATGTTAGTTATGCAGAATTAGGACAACAATTAGGTATTCAAGTCGCAAATAAGATATTTGAAGAGTATGTAAATAAAGTTAAAAATTCAGCAAGTGAAGAAGATATAGCAGAAACTTATAGACAATATCTCATAACAGAAAATGCACTAAAACACAATTACGACCCTTATTACTGGATTGAAGCAACAAATATTAGGAGTACAGAAGAATTTGTTTATGGTGCACTAATGAGGTCTAATCAGCTAACAAACTATCCTACAGATACTAATAGCGAAGATGAAAAAGGCCTACATGATATCAAGAAAGCTGCTTATGATTCTAGGGGTAAAGTTGTAAAAGCTTTATTTAATGCATCTAGTAGTGGGGCAATCAGTAAAGAAAACGAAGAAAAGGTTCGAAAAATTATTTGGTCCGAAAGTAATATGCAATTTTACTTAGACATTGCAAAAATGAATTTTAAAAACGATGCGGAACTACTTGATTATGTTATAAATGGCAGAGAACAAATAAATAAAAAAGCAAAAGAAATAATAAAATTCAGAAGTATAAAAAAACAACAACGACCAACACCAGAAGGCAAAAACGGAACGATTGAATATACAGGAGAATATAGACCAGCTAAAGACTTTAAAGATTATCATACTAAGCTATCTAAACTTAAAGGACTTCACAGTAGCATAGTAGGAAGAGCTGCTATGGATATGTGTGGTATCACAGCACCTTTAAAAGTACAAGATAAGCCTTTTAGCCGCCTTAATGGCGAAGTAATAGGTCAATGTATATCATTACGATACACCGGAGAAGTTGTAGATATAAAAATAATGGACGAGCCTAATAACAGAATAGGCTCATACGCAACAACAGTCCATGAAACAATGCACGGAATGTTAGCAGGCGTTATGATAGACGGAGAATCATTTAACGGTACAACAAATACTAAAACAAAAGAAGGTATTGTAGAACTTGTAGGACATTGTAAAGCTAAGGAAGCATACGGAAAAGACTATAGAGGAAATCTAAGAAGAACATATCCAGAATTTGTAATAGAAACATATTTAAAATTAAGAAATTCTAAAGAATTTGAAGGGCAAACACTAAGTCAAGTTGCGAATAAATTAGGTGAAGCAGCTTTTAATAGAGACATTGAATTTTATAAAAATATTCAAAAACTAACAAGACATGGAACTAGATTAACAACAGCTGTAAGAGAATTTAATGATATTAATAAAATAGAATCGGCAACTAAAAGATTCCATGAAGAAGCTAAAAATGGGGAATTAACAGATTTTGATAAAATCCAACTAGAAAACAAAGAAAGAGCAGCAGCTAGATTGATAGAAAAAATAAAAAATACAGATTTCACTCTAGAAGATGCAATAAAAAGCGGTCATTATAGAGACACAGCGTTGTTTTTGTTGTATAATATTCTTGAAGAGGAAGACGACGAAATGCTAGGTCTATTATAAAGGGAGTGTTTTTATGAATAATATTTATGAATTTATTGAAAGGTGCTTGAAGTATTTAAAGAATCCTGAAAATGAAGAAAGAACTATTGAAATTCTTGAAGGATTAAATACCGACCTTATACTTGATGGAGTAGAACCACCAATAAGAGTAGCACAGGAACTTGAAGAAATAGGAGAAACTGATATTATGGAAACATTCATTTATCCTATTATTGCAGACTTAGACACTAAAAACTAAAACAACAATAAAATAAGAAACCCAACAAGCAAGGCAAAAGACCTTGCTTTTTTTATACCTATTTTCAGTCTATAGAAAGGGGGGATAAAAAGAGATGAAGTTTACAATACCTATTGACATAAAGAAGTCGCAAACATCACCTAAAGAGATGAGAATATGCGGCTTAGCTTCTACACCAGACCTTGACAGAGAAAATCAATCCATACTTCAAAAAGGACTTGATATATCAGAATTTGTTAATCACGGATTCTTTAACCTAGACCACGATAATTCAGTCATTTTAGGTTATCCGGATAAGGCAAAGACAAAGATAACTGATAGAGGACTATATGTAGAAGGAACGTTATTAGACACGCCCAAAGGTAAAGATATTTGGGATAGTGCAGTTGCTCTAGAGAAATCCGGAGCTAATAGGAAATTAGGTTTTTCAGTTGAAGGTAAAATACTGAAAAAAGATAATAGAGGAAATATATTGAAAGCAAAAATATATAACGTAGCTATTACACCTAATCCAGTAAATCCGAAAGCAACGTGGACCGCTCTATATAAGTCTATGAGTAAAGCTTTAAACATAGATAGTGGAGCACCACTAATGAAAGAAAGTCTAGAAAATGCTAGTAAATGTATAGTAAAAGCTATAAATGGCGACAAAGACCTAGAAAGCATTCTAGAGAAATTCATTAATAAGCTTAGACACTCACAAGATAAAGACGATATAGAACTTTACTTAGCCTTAACTAAAGGGATAAGTGGCAAGAGTGCGAATATAATTTCAAATATTTTAGAAGAAAAAGTGAGGGATAATATTGAACAAAAAGTATAAAGACCTAGACCAAGCTATAGATGAACTTTTAAAGTCAACTAAAGCAGAAAATCTAGACGAAGATTTAGAAGATGAAGAATTAGAAGAACCAACAGAAACTGTAGAAGATGAAGTTGAAAAAGCAGAAGATGACACAGATGAATTGGAAGATGAACCTACTGATGAAACAGAAGAAAAAATTGAAGATGAACCATTAGAAGAAGAGGAAGAAGTTGAAGAAGAGCCAGTAGATGAAGTCGAAGAAGACGGATATATGGAGCTTGACGAAGTAGTTGAAGAAGTTACAAATAGAATTATGGATAACATCAAAGACTACATCAATGAAATCTTAGAAAACAAAGAAGAAGATAAAGAAGAAGAGACAACAGTTGATGAATTAGCAACAACAGTCGAAAAATCCTTAGATATTATTAAACTTCTTAATGAAAAGATTGATGCAGAAATCGCAGATAGAAAAGAAGACAACATTGTTAAAGGTTTAAGTGCAAAAGTTGATAATTTAGACAAACTAGTTAAATCTAGAAAATCTTATTCTAATAATAAAAATCTTGAAGTAATCGAAAGATTCGATGAAAAAAGAGACGTAGAAGACCTATCTAAATCAGAAAGAGTAGATATTCTATCAAGAGCTTTTCAAGCTGGTAACAAAGATATCAATTTAGTTGATATAACAAATGCAGAGTTAGGCAGAACACTTAGCAACAATGCTATAAGAGTATTAAGAAATTCCATTGGAAAATAAGGGGGAAAAGATGAATAACAAATACGACAGAGCAACAAGACAAGAGGGCTTAGACCTATTTAAAGGACTAAATACTGGTAATTACGCACAAGCAGGAGCACCAGCAGATAGAGTAGGCGGAAGTGTACTTATTCCAGAATCTCTAGAATCAACTATGAGAAACATCACTTTTTCAGAAGAAAATTTAAAATTATGGAAACAAATTCCTAAATTAAACGCTAACTCAACAGTAGAACAATACAACGTAGTTAGTGACTATGGAGTTGGAGCAACAGCATTCGCTAGAGAAACATCAGCAGGTAGAGATACTTCATCAGTACTATCTAGAGAACTTGCAAAAGTTAAATTCCTAACAACAACTAGGTCAGTAACACAAGTACTAAATACTGTAGCTCAAGTTGAAAATGCAGAAGCTATGGAAATTAACAACGGTATTAAATTCCTATTAGGGCAAGCAGAAGAAAATCTATTCTACGGAGATTCTAAACTTGCAGTAGAAGGAGAAGAAGGACTAGAGTGGGACGGACTTTTAAACCAAGTTCACAAAGAAAACCACATCGACCTTAAAGGTGAAGGATTATCAGATAAAGTGTTAAATAGAGCTGGAGAAATCATTCTAAACAACTATGGAACACCTTCTAAAGCATATATGCCAATTGGAGCAGCAGCACTATTTTCAGAAAACTTCTACCCAGAGCAAAGAGCATTAATGAATGTTGCACCTGGAACTATTACAGCTGGTACAGTAGTAACTCAATTTAATTCTATTGGTGGAACAGTTGACGTAGAACCTGATGTATTTATGAGAAGAGGAGTTACACCACTTAGAAAAGATAAGCCAGCAATAGGACAAGCACCTACACCACCAACAGTTACAACAGCAGATGATGAAAAAGTTGCAGATTTTAAAGAAGGAACTTACAAATACGCTATCGTAGCAGTTAACGAACTAGGTGAAACAGCTCCAATCATGGTACAAGCACCAGTTGCTAAAGCTGCAGAATCAGCTAAGAAAGCAGTTAAACTTACAATTAAAAATGATGCTTCTCAAACAGTACCAGCAGAATTCTATATTATTTATAGAACTAGAGAAAATGCAGATGAATATTTCGAAATTGCAAGAGTGGGAGCTAAAACACAAGAACCTAACGGAGAAACAACATTTATCGATGATAATAGCAAAATCCCAGGTACTGGTAATGTAATCATTGGTGACTTTAGAACATCAGATACAGTAGCATTTAAGCAACTTGCAGATGTATTTAAAATTGATTACGCAATGGTATCACCAGTTAAGAGATTCGGTATCTTCTTATATGGTACACCAATCGTATATGCACCTAAGAAATTCGTAGTTCTTCACAACGTAGACGTAAAGAGAGGATTTTAATTAATAGATAGGGGGATTCCTTATGAAACTCAAAAGTGAAAAATTTAAAAACATCACTATAGCTTATGGTGATGAAAGAATTTCATTTGATGATACAGGAACTTCTAACGATGTAAATGAAGGGGTAGCAAAAGATTTAGCTACCCTTGATTTTTTTGAAATTGTTAACGAAACAAAGAAAACATCTAAAGAAGAAGTTAAAAATGAAAAAGTAGAAGAAAAGGAAAAAGAAACAAAAAAGACTACTTCAAAAGCAAAAAGCACCACTAAATAAGGTGATGCAAAATGAAAAAGTTAAATGAAGTTAGTTATTGCGAAAATCCATCAGACCCAGCGAGAGAGGAAGAAAAAAATCTAAAATTTGTCTTACCACAAGACCCAGAAGCAGAAAAACAAATAAAGCTTGAAGGACTTACAACAGATGAATTGTTAGATATGTGCTTTCAAGGTATTGACCTAAAAACCTATACTGGCGATGCATTCACCAGAAGTTTTCTAGTAGGAGCAATAAATTCAGCAATAGCAACAGCAGAGATGACATTCGATATAAGTATAGGACTTAAAGATATAGAAGATGAATATCATGATGTGGAATTAGGATATTTTAGTTCATTTTCCTATACACCACTTAATATAAGACCAGTAAAAGAGGTCAAGAGAGTGGATTATATGTTTGGGAACAGACAACTTATTCATATTCCTAAAGACTGGATTCAAACTCATGCAAGTGCTATTACAATATTTCCTACAAGTGGAATATTAAGCCAACAAATGGAGAATGCCGGATTCATACTGCCGTATATGGCACACTCTAATTACCTACCTAATGGAGTTAGGGTCAGTTATACAGCAGGAATTGAGAAAAAAGACATACCATATAACTTAATAGAATACATCTTTAAGTTAGCGGCCAACTCAATTTTTGAAGTATGGGGCGACCAGATAATTGGTGCTGGTATTGCAAGTTCTTCAATCAGTATCGATGGTGCAAGTGAAAGTATAGGTACAACTCAATCAGCAATGTATGGTGGAGCGAGTGCTAGAATCCTAGAATACAGAAAGGATTTAGATGCATTAGCAATAGCATTAAGAAGAAGATTTTCTAAATGGAATATGGCGGTTTTATAAGGTGGTGATTAAATGGCAAGTTTTACAATAGAGAAATTTCAAGATTTAGTAGAAAGACTAGGTTATACAATTTATTATCAGCAAGCAATTAAATGCGAATGTTATTACAATGAACAGCCTAGAACTACTTGTAAATATTGTCATGGTAGCGGTTATAGATATCTACCTATAAAGAAAACAAACGCTATAGCGACCACGTTACAAGGCTCTAATGAACTAAATATACAAGGACTTAGAGAACCTGGAACAGCCTATATAACGCCTAAAATCGAAATTGTTATGGGATATAGAGATAGAATTATATTCCCAGAAGTTGAATCAAAATATTCTCAAACGGTTGATATGCTTGAAAACTCAACATCTAACTTTTATCGAGAAATTAAAAGAGTTCTTTTTATACTTCAAGGCGACCACGTATATGAAGAAGGAATCGATTTTAAAATATCAGAAGACAGATACTCACTTATATTCACTTCTGCTGACAAGCCTAAAAAAGGCACAAAATTAAGTGTTTTATATATGACTAGTCCATCTTATTTAGTAATGGATTTAATACATGAATTAAGGTCAACAAAGGTTGACAAGGATTCAGTAAAGCCTTACACAGCTAAACTACCTAATCAGTATTTAATCAAGAGAGAAGACTTTGTATATAACAACACGATTAATGAAAAGATTCCAAGCATATTAGAGGTTGAAAGAGAAAAAGAACTTGAAAGAAGAAAAGCCGAAGAAGAGATGTGCAGATTTGATGAATGATAATTTTGATTTAGAAATAGGAAAAGCTATTGAAACAGCATTAATTGTAGGTCGTAACACATGGATAGATAAGGCACAAAAAGGCTTAAAATCCTCAAGAGAACAGTATATTAGGGCAATATCTGATGTTTATGTAGAAGATACAAATAGCGGCTATATAGAGCTTAGAGGAACATTCCCGGTAATGATTGAAACTGGATTTACTAGTTTTGATATGAAAATGAATTTCTCTAAATCTACCAAGAAAAGAAAAGGAAAAAACGGAAGATGGTATTTAACAATACCCTTTAGGCACTATACAAGTGGAACAACAAATGTTATGCCTAGTAAAATTCTTAAAGCAGCAAGAAAGCTTAGAAATGGTGGAGTATTAAGAGAAGCTATTGTTAGAGACTTAGGATTTGGCCCACAGACTTCAAAAACAGGCTATAGGTGGAAGAACTCTAAATATGATGGACTTAGAAGAGTGGTAAAGAATTACGAGAGCTCAACTAGAGGTTATTATATGACTTTTAGAAGAGTTGGAAGTGCATCAGACCCTAGAGCATTTATCCACCCAGGATATAAAGGACTACATGCTATTGAAGAAGTCAAAAAGAACGCCGAAAAAGCCTTTTTTGATGCATTAGGTGATTAAATGATACCAGTATTAGACTTATTAATAAAAGACTTAATGAAAGAGGGAATTGAGTATCTAAGAGCCAATTCTGATAAGGTAGAAAGATATTTCTCAATGATACCTCAAAAACACCTAGAAGATATTCAGTATATACTAAACAATACTAATATTCCCGTATTAAGTGGATTTCCTAGAGAAGAAAATAAGATACCTTGTTTCATCGTAATGATAGCAGGAGAAGATGAAACACCTTACGGAATAGGAGATGGAATTGATGAAAGATATACTGAACAATTCTTAGGTCAAGAAAACTACCTAGAATGGGACGAAGAGGAAGGCTCAAAGTATATACAAGAGAATATTCAACTAAACGCTCAAATAAGAGTAGAGATATGGTCGGACAATGCAGTGATGGCAAGCTTATTATACGCAATAGCTAAATACTGTTTTTTAAGAGCAAAGACAAGGCTAGTAAAGAAGGGAATTCTATTACCTACCCTAAGTGGTGGAGACTTAGAACCAGTACCGGATTACTTGCCTATTTTTATTTATAGAAAAGCACTCACAATTTCATGCGAATATACAGCAAGCTACCACGTAGGAGATTTACTGATTGGCAAAGAAGACGACCAATTCGATTATAAGACTACTATTGATGATTTAGATATTAAGTCTCATGGATTCTATGAGGGAGTAGACAATGGAGAATAAAGAAAATAAGAAAAAGGTCACTAGACCTACTGTAAAAGAGACAAAGAAAGAAGAGCCTAAAGTTGAAAAGAGCAAAAAGCTTATTTCTTTCAATGAATTTTTTACGACTTATCCACTTAGGGCAGAGTATAAGGCTAGATTAAAAATGGAACTAGACCAAGATATATATAAGCCTAGGGAAGAGTGGTTAAAGATAGTCAGACAATTTGAAGAAAATATTTAAAGTGGAGGGAAAAAATGGCATATAGAAAAGGTTATAAGTTCCACGGAAACCATTATTCAATACCTGATGTTTATACTCACGTAACATCTCACTTAAGAGATGACAACGTAAACGGTGCACAAAACATCGCCATTATTGGAGATTCTAAAGGTGGTATTCCGGGACAAATAATGTTTTTAGAAGACCCAGAAGATGCTAAAGAGATTCTAAAAGGTGGAGACCTATTAGATGCATGCTTAAGAGCATATAACCCAGTAACTGAAACTAAAGTTGGCGTAGAATTAGGCGGAGCAGATTTAATCTTTGCTATTAGAGCAAATAACGCTAAGCAAGGCTCAACAGAAATCTATCAAACTAAGGAAGTACCAGCTAAAGTTGGTGAAGTTGTTAAAACAGTACATGCAAATACAACTGGAAAACTAACTGTAGGTGGAACTTATACTGGAACTGAAAATAAAACATATAAAGTAGTTATAACAAGTGAAGGCTTAAATGACCTTGAAAATTGTACATTTAACTATAAGTTAGCTACTGATGAACAATATAAATCAAAAGATAACCTTGCATTAAATGACACTCAAAACGCTACTAACAAAGAGTTAGAAGATGGAGTAACTATAACATTTGAACAAGGCAAATACAACAAAGGCGATACGTTCCTAATTCCTTGTACAGCACCAGTAACAGAAAGTGAATTCGTTTATACTATCACTTCTAAGGATTATGGGGAAGAAACAAACTTGATTTCTCACAAATTAGAAGATGGTACATCAGAAGGCACTAAAAGATTAGTTGTTTACGAAGGCAAAAGGGACGAATACGAAACTTTCGACAATCTAGGTGGTTGCTTCTCTATCAAATATACTGGTAAAGAACAATACGCAGCTATGAGTATTACAGCTAATGGTAAAGGGGATTCAATCAAACTACAAACTTATATTGGAAAAGATGAAGCAACAGCTATAGTTGATTTAGATATTGATTTAGATGCAACTAGATTCAAGTCCTTAAAATCACTTAGTGAATATATTAAGTCTTTCGAAAACTATGAAACTGAAATGGTTGATTCAGCTAATTCAGAATTAACAGTAAACGACTTAGACTTCTATGAAAAAGAAAATATCAAAGAAGAAAAACCTATTACAGCTATTCTTAGAGACCTTACAAAGACTTTAAGATTCCAATCAAATTATGTGGAAGCAGAAATAGTTAATAAAGAAGTATCTAACTATAAAAACTATCCATTTACACCACTAAATGGTGGAGATGAAGGGACTTCTAGTTCTTCTTATGTAAAATTCTTAGACCTATTATCTAACTATGATATTGACTATATCGTACCTTTAACTACTGATATGTCAATCATTGCAGAGGTAAAAGAACATTGCTTACAAATGAGTAAAACTAAAGGTAAAGAACGTAGAATGGTATGCGGACTAGGTAAAGGAATAACAGCTGGTGGAGCAATTCAAAACGCTAAAAAATTAAGAGATGCAAGAGTTCAATATATGGGACAAGGTATGTATGATTATGACGAAAACGGAGAAATCAAGCTATATCCTGCTTATATTATTGCGGCTCAACACGCTGGAAGAGCAGCCTTTTTAAAGGCAGAAAGTGCTACAGCAGACACTTATAAAGGTATTAGACCTGAATTCGAATATTCAGACCTAGAAGTTAAAAGGCTTATCAACAATGGCGTAATGTTTTTCCAACAAATAGTATCAGATTACGACCACAAAACATTCTATCCTAAGTTAGTATGGGACTATACTACATTCACAGAATATGACGACCCACTACTAACAGAACGTTCTACTGGAGCAATAGCAGATATATTCTCTAAGAGAATTAGAAAAGAACTAGGAAAGATGCTAACTGGTAAACTTACACCATTTGGAGTATTAGAAAGTGCTAGAAATAAAGTCTTAACACTACTAAAAGATGGTATTAAGGAAGGTATTATCGTAGCTTATAAAGATGTAACTATCACTAAACACAGAGATAAAGTAAACATCAGATACGGAATTGCACCTACACTTGTAACTAACTTTACTTTCATAGACCAAGACTTTTATCTTCAAGATATTACGCTATAAGGGGAGTGATTTTTAATGGCAAGTATTAATGAACAAACAACGCTATCCGGTAACCTCATACTTATTAAAGTAAACGGAGTAGAAGTAGGAAGAGCTCAATCACTAGAACCTAGAATTGGATATGGTACAGAGGGAGTTTATGAATTAGGTACAATAATGCCACAAGAACATGTGCACCTAAGATATGAAGGTTCATTTACTCTATCTAGATATCTATTAAGAAAAGACAGTTTAGTAGAAGCTGGAATGGTAGGTATAGGAGAAGATATCCTAAAAATTGGGGTAATAGATATTGAAATTCAAAACAAAGTTGATAATAAAACTCTAAGAGTTTATAGGGGTTGCACATTCACAGACTACACAGAATCTCACAGAGCTAACGCTATAAGTGGTGAAGATGCAACAGTTCAATTCTTATCAGCAGATACTGGAAAATAAAAGGAAGTGCTATTATGGCACTTCTATTTTTTTATAAAAAAGGAGAATTTAAATGCAAGAATACTTAGATATTGATAAAAGACAACACACTTTTAACATCAAAACTACTGTATTTGGAAAAGAAGTTGAAGGCGAATTTACTTGTAAATATCCTAGTGTACTTGATTCAGTTAAGATTCAAGTTTTAGCTAGTAGATATCTTGAAGGGGCAGATAACGAAAATATATTCGACCGTGCAGTTGTACAAGCCTTTAAATTGGCAAGTCTAGATGTTTTACTAGTTAAAAAGCCAGATTGGTACGATATAGACAATCTAGATAGATTTGAAACTATAGATGATATTTATAGAGAGGTGGATAATTTCACAGCTACCTTTCGAAACGAAATGTACAAGTCAGAAGATACAAGAGATAGCTCTAAATCCGGTGATTCAGAGGTTGTGGAAGGCGAGTAAACTTTACGGAAAACCAATATTTGACCCTGTTGTTACAAGCCTAAATTCTTACGATTTATCACTAATTGAATGGTTAACACGATTCGATGACCCTGAAAACATAGACAGATACAAACGAACTATTGTAGATGATGATTTCGCTGAATATGAACGTGGTCTTGATGAGTGGGAAGAGGTAAAAGCTAATGAGTAACAAAAATATAAGGTTAAATATCACAGCAGATACAAGCCAAGCGAAAAAAGAATTTGAAAAACTCAATAAGCATATTGGCGATGGAAAGTTTAATGTAAAAAGAACTGGTAAGGTCAAAAATAAGCATGGAGAAACTAACGCTAATTCTAGTATAGATGAATTAACAAATATTCTTACTGGCCTTAACGGTACTATGAGGGATTTCGAAAAGGCCGTTAATAATCTTAATAAAGAAAGCCGAAAATCAAGAAGAAGAGAATATAGAGAAAATAAAAGTTCTCAAAGTTCTAGTAGAAGTTCTTCAAGAGGTCAAAGAGAAGAACAGAAATTAGCTACAGAAAAGTTAAATGGAGAACGAAAAAAACAACAGCAAGAGCAAAAAAATATAACAGAATTTGGCAATAAAATAGGCAACTTAGCTAGTACTATTTTAGCTGGAATTAACCTTAAAGCTTATGCTTCAAACTCTATTTCTACCGCTCAAAGTAATAACTTAACTTCTATGGGAACATACGCAAGATTAGGTATTTACGGAAATGATTTTAGTAGGGGAACAAAAGATGCTTATAAAATAGGCAAAAGTCTAGGATATAACGCCACAGATACAATGTCCTTGCAGAATCAACTTTTATCAACAACTGGATTTTCTTCTAAAGGCAGATTAGACCAAGATACAGAAAGTATTCAAAGATTTTCTAAGGCTTATGGACTTAATACTAGTGAATCAATAGGCACTTATTCAGAACTTGTAAAAAGAGGTGGTCTTGCACCAGGTCAAGCAAGTGATGTAACAGATATAATATCCACTTCTATTAATAAACAAGGTATGCAAGGCAGAGAATCCGAGCAAGTAAAAGCCATTGATAGAATCCTTGATGTAATGACAAGCGGAAAGATAAGCGTATCATCAGAGGATTTGAAAGCTAGTGCTGGAATTCTTGATGCTCTAGGTAGACAAAATGCAGCCTTAAAAGGTGAAAAAGGTGCAGAGTTCTTAGGTAAAACTCAAGGCTTATTTAATACATCTGACTATACTATGCTTAGGTTACTAGGTTACGGAGAAAACGGAAACGTAGGACCTGAAGCAATGGCGAAGATAATGGAGCAAGGCGACAGAGGTTGGAGCGACCCAGAGAACTTTAAACAAATACAACAGAATTTACCTAAACTTGCAGGATACAGCGAAACGAATCAAAAATTTTTCTTAAGACAACATGCTGGAATGAGTATGACCGAAGCTGGAGAACTCATTAAAGCACTTAAGAACAACAGTCCAGAAGATATATACAATAAATACGATAATATCGATTTAAGCGGCCAAGACAAAATCTTAAGTGATATAGAATCCTCAAGAACTAATGCTAGAGAATTACGTGATGTAAATAGAGAAGAAGCACAGAATACAGCTGGTGACGCTGCAATTAACGCTCTAGGGCCAATGGATAACTTATATAATTCAATGCCTATGGGAGCAAAGATAGGTGGAGATTTAGCCGGTGGAGTACTAGGCGGATTGATTCAAGGTGCTATAGTTCGAAGAGGGCTTAAAGGTATTGGAAGCTTTGCATCTAAAATGAATGGCGAAGCAATTAAGGGCACTGGATTAGGCAATATTTTCTCTAACATATTCAAGAATACAGCTGCTAGTAGTGCAGATGATGCAGTAGCTGGTGGCGGTAAATTACTAAGTTCATTAGGTGGGAAATTTGGAAAGATAGCACCTAAATTAGGTAAAGTTGGAGTTGCTTTGCCTGCAGTTATAGGTGGAGCTCAAGCCATTGGAAGTTTTTCTAAAGGTGAAAACGAAAAAGCAAGTGAACAGCTAGGAAGTGGATTAGGTGCAACTGGTGGAGCAATATTAGGGGCAAAGGCTGGAGCAGCACTAGGAACAGCAATACCAGTCCCAGTAGTTGGAACAGCAGTAGGAGCGTTAGGTGGACTTGCAATAGGTGGTCTAGGTGGTTGGTTAGGTGGAAAAGTTGGTAAAGGCATTTATAATAAAGCAGCTGGAAACAACACCACAGAAAACTTAGATGAAATTAAAGCGAGTTCAAAATCTTCTAAAGACGATAAAAGAGAAAATGAAATCTTAGCCTGGAAAGAAAGACTGTTAAGAAAAGAAGAAGAAATCTTTGATAATATCTTAAGTTTAAGTTCAGATAAAGATAAGACTAAAGAGAATAAAGAAACACCTAAAGATAGCCTAAAAGAAGGGGATTCACTTAGAGGTCAATTATTTGATGCTTTAGCTAGTGGAAATCAAGCAGAAGGCTATAAATTGATTACTGGTGAAGATTTGCCAGAAAGTTCAAGTGATTCAAAAGGTGGAGTCATTAATAATGCAAAAAACGCAGTAGAAGCTCAAATAGGGGACTTTTTAGGAAAGATATCAGCTAAATACGAGGTAGGCGGTCTTAGAGGAGATGCAATATCAAACACTAAAGGCGACTATGGTGGAAAATCTTATGGAGTACCTCAATTCTCAACAACAACTGGAAGTGCTAAAGCATTTGTAGGAAGTCTTAAAGGAACACCATTTGAAAAATTTTTTAGTGGTTCCGGAAATCCCGGCAGTAGTTCATTTGATAATGCCTGGAAAAAAGCATATAATTCAGACCCTAATGGATTTACAAAAAAACAACAAGAATACGCATTTAATAATTATGCAGTACCTTTAATTAATAAAATTAAAAAAGAAAAAGGCGTAGACCTAAATAGTTCTAGAGCATTACAAGAATTAGCATTTTCAACATCAATTCAATTTGGTGGTGGCAGTTTAGGAGTTAAAGCTCTAGGGAACATTAACGCAGGAATGAACGAAAAAGAAATTATAAACACCTCATTTGCAAACAAAAGAAATAATGTAGGTTCATTCTTCAAGAGTTCTTCTAGGGCAATTCAAAACTCACTTAAAAACAATAGATTTGTTACAGAAGAGCAAGACTTATTAGCACTTTTAAATCAAGCACCACTAAAAAGTTACGCAATAGGAACAGATAAAGTTGATAGAGACCAATTAGCATATATCCACAAAGATGAAGCCGTCCTAAATAAATTTGATGCAGAAAACTACAGAAAAGAATCAACTAATAATGTAAATGGAACAGTCAATTTAAATTTTAATATCAACGCTAACGGACAAAGTACAGATAACATAGCAGTAATGATAGAAAATGGAATTAAACAAGCATTACAACGCTTGGGAATGAATAATGGAAGTCAAATAGACTTATCAAAATCATATTTAAGATATCAAAACTAGGTGATAGAAAATGAGTAAAGCATTTGTTAGACACCCTTACGCTAAAGTTGAATTTGCAACAGAAACGGGAGAACTTACAATATTTCAAAAAACTAAAATAAATGAATCTCAACTAGACCTTAATATATTGAGTATCGAAACTAAAAGAGATATTGGGAGCGATGATTGTGCAACTTTTTCAATTACTCTAGTTTATAAAGAAGAGTGGTACAACTCAATAGGTGGCAATGACTTAGTTATTATTAGATTAGGCGATGGGGAGAATGAGAAACCAATATTTTATGGAATGGTAGATAGCATATATGAATCAGAATCCTACCCAGACTTAATAGCTACAAGAAGTTTAGTAATTAGTGGACGTGGATTTAATAAAGCACTTATACAATTTGGTATTGGAGCGATAACAGATTTACAAACAGTAGAATATACTACCGGATTTTTCCCACATCAGATAGATGTAATGTTTAAAAACAGTCCAGCGAAGATAATTGAAACAGCATATAATCACTACACAGAAAATGGAATAGATATAAACTTCGCTAATGGAGAAAGCTATAAATCTTTAGCAAGAACAATATTTAAAGATAATCCGGAAGATAACGAAGCATCTATAGGAGATGAACAGTTTTACACTCAATATCAAGGTGGATTATGGGAGTTCTTAAAAGAACTTAGAAATGCTCCATTTTACGAAATATATTGGGAAATAGAAGAGGATAAACCAACTCTAATAGTTAGACCAACACCATTTAATCCGGAAGAATGGAACGATTTACCAGAGATAACCGTAAAAAATACAAAAGTTGTATCAAAAAATCTAGGAAGAAGCGACTTAGAAACTTATACATGTTTTGTAGTTAAAGGAGAAACAGCCTATTCAGGTATAGCGGAAATGTTTGGTCGACCTTTATGGTATCCGCCTTTCTATAAGAAATATGGACTTAGAAGATTACAAGTTAATAGTAAATATAACTATGTAGGAGATGTCCCTCAAATAAGCGTAGACGGAGCTTCAAGTGATGGAATAGCAACAACAGAAACTACTGATAATGCAGCAGATAAAGGTGGAACATTTTTATATCCACTACCTAATGCAAGATTAACATCAAAATTTGGAAAAAGAACTGACCCAGTATATGGAACTAAAGGTAAACAACATAACGGAATCGACTTAGCAACAGATGCTGGAACAGCTATTCCATGTGTAGGAGATGGAGTAGTAAAGCAAGTTGGATATAACAACATATCAGGACACTGGATAGAAGTTCAGCACACAAACGGACTAGTTACCAGATATCAACATTGCTTAAAAAAACCACCACTACTAAAGGGCGAAAAAGTTACAAGAGGTCAAATAATAGGTCAAGTAGGAAGTACTGGAAAATCAACTGGACCGCATCTCCACTTTGAGGTTAAGAAAAACGGAAAAGCAGTAGACCCACTACCTTATCTAGAGGGTAAAGGTAATAGCGGAAGTGGTGGAAAAGGCGGACCTAATGATACGACAACGGAAATATCAAAAGTTGATATGAGTACTTTATTAAATGGTCCTAGTATAGAAGGCGAAAAAGAAAAGCTAAAAGACAATATCAAAGAATTTGGCGGAAAACCTACACAAGAATCTATAAATAGAGCTCAACAGAATTATGTAGAAGGGATAATTCAAAATGCTATAAACAATCCATGGGATAGTATCTTTAATCAAAAAAGTTATCTAGATTACGTAATTGAAGAAAGCGAAAATCAAGTCGAGGAAAGATTAAATAGAGTTGATGAGTTACTAGGCAGCAACGAAGGAAATGAATTTGCATCTAAAAAGGTTGTAAATCTATTTAATTGGAATATACACAATAATCAAATGGAAAATGGAAATATAACTCTAATTGGAGATGCTAAGTACAAAATCGGAGATAGACTTCTACTAGAAGAAACCGATATGGAATACTATATAGAAAATGTTAGTCATTCTTTTACTTACAATGAATCCTGGTTAACTTCACTACAAGTTACTAGAGGAATGAAAAAAGGCACTAGATTTGATGCACCGTGGAATCAATATAAGATTATGGATTATTCAGATATGCAAAGTATAACTGGAGTCATAACACCAGCAGATTCAAATGCAGATATTGAAAATTATTCAGATAACAATAAAGCATCAAATAATACAGATGGACTATCAAGTACTAGAAAAAATTTAGTGAATACATTCTTATCTAAAGCTGGAGAAACATATAGTCAAGGTAAAAGAATGGAAGATGGGTATTCCGATTGTTCTAGTTTTGTATATAAAAGGACTTGCGAAGCACTAGGAATTAGCTATAAAGGAAAATGGGCACCTAGTTCAAGTTCAATACCTTCGTGGGAACAATTATACGAAATATCATTTAATGAAGCTTTGCCTGGAGATGTTTTATGGAGACCAGGGCACACAGAATTCGTATCAGATGAAGGAATAAATGGAAGAAGCTTTGGAGCACATAAGCCAGGAACACCGGCTGGATATGGTGGAAAAATCAAGAATGGAAAATGGCAAAAATGCTATCGAATTAAGGGGATTAATTAACAACTAGAAATAGTTGTTATACATAAGGTGATTAAATGAAAATTAGAGTTTATAGAGATACAAGTTTAATAAAAGGACTAAACAAGACCAAGTTAGTTTTAATAGATGTAGAAGTTCAAGGCAAAAAAGGACCTTATAAATCTAAAAGGTGGAAGAACCCTAACGTCGCACTAAATATAGTTAAAAGAGCAATTTATAATAAAACAAACAAGGATAGAAATATACATTTTAAATCTAAAAAAACCGGTAACTTTGATACTGAAAAGAAAATAATAAAGAAATATTTAAAGAGCAATAAAAAAACATCGTTGCAAAACTTTATTGCGAAATATTATACTATAAATTTTACTAAGAAATATGCAGAATTTAAAGGAGTTAAAGCAGAGCAATTTAGAAATATTTTAATAGAAACTAAGAAAACAAATGACCCTACTGTTAGGTGGAGAGTTGATGTTCACCAAGTAGAAAATTATGAAAAAACTAGAAACTATACACAAAAAAATGGTTCGACCTTTGCAATTACCGGAGATGGTGATATAATAAGTGTATGTAAAAATGAAAACGACATAAACGCTAGGGGTAAAGATATAATGGAAGAAGCTGTAAGGCGTGGCGGTAAAAAGTTAGATTCATTTAGTGGGAATCACAGTTTTTATCAACAATGTGGATTTGAGCCTATTTCATGGTGCGATTTTGATGAAGAATTTGCACCGCCTGATTGGGACCCTAAAACTTGTAAAAAAGAGCCTATTATATTTTATATGTACACTGGTAATAAAATTAATAGAAAAGAAGTTGAAACAGCAGAAGAATTTTTCTCTAGGGTAAAAAAGTCAAAAGATTATGATGCAGCACAAAAAGTTAGAGAAGATAAATTAAAGGAGTACGAAAATGAAGAATAATAATGCACCTTCTTATAACGAATTCAGAAAGGCGACTTTAGAAGCTTTAAAGGGGTATAAAAGATTTGGAAAGTTCTACAAAGTTGAAGATATAGAAGAAGATATCAAATTCGAATATAAATCAGCTACACAATCACTAGAAAGTGGAAGAATTACAGTAGAGCAGTTTTTAAATTATGAACCGAAATCAGCTGCACACGAAATAGATATGTGCTATTAAATTAATTAAAGCATATAATTTTTAAAGTATATTAATTAAAAAAAGCTAAGCATTTTAGATAAATCTAAAGTGCTTTTTTTATTGTAAAAGGAAGTGATGTTTTGAGATTACAAGCTAATCTAGGAAGCGTAAAATATCCCGGCCGTGGTGATTTAGATAACACCGGTCAAATAATATTAGCTAAGGTCAAAAGAGTTAATAATAAGACCCACACAGCAGAAGTTGTACTAGAGCAAGGCTCATATATAGGTTCAAGTAAAAAAGGTGATGAAGAAACCGTTCAATGCTTGATACTAGAAAATTCACAAGGTTGGGACGATGAAAGAAATGTAGCTTATGGAAGAATCACACCACTTCATGAAGGACAATTTGTTTTAGTTGCACATATAGATTCCATGAAGAAAAAACCTATTATATTAGGCTCTATTGCACCCTTTGACAATGCACTAACTAATCAGCCTACAGTCTTTGCAGATGGAGAAATTGAAAGAGAAAAGGAAGAGATATTTAACGTATCAAAACTTCAAGAATACGATTATGTAGATGCAGATGGAAACTTTGAAAAAGTAAAAGCTAACGGAAGTTTTATTACTGGAAGAAGAGAGAAAATATCAGACCATAGAGAAAATGGATTTGGATACAACGATTTAACTATTAAGAATAAATGGACTTATAAGACCATTAGAGCACTTAAAAAGTTCTTTAGATATAAACCCTTTAACTACCTAATAAAAACACAAAATACTTATGAAGATACAAAGGAGACAGTATATAACAGATTCTATCACGATAGTGAAAAAGGGGTTACTAGAGTATCTAAAGATAGCAAGAATAAACTATTCTACATCGAACTTGATGATGAGTTTACTATTATGCAACAAAGGGATTCCAATAGGAGACCGAAAAAGCCTTATGAAGAAAGTAAGTATCCACACAAAACACTAAGAGAAAGTGATATCCCTAACATCAATAAGTTAAAAGAGCCTAAGCCAATACCGGAGTTTCAAAAGATTAATGATTTTACTAATATAAGGATTCTAGAAGATGGAAAACTTGATATACACTACCAAAACAAAGGCAAGGCCACTAATATTGTAATAGGTGAAGATATTGAAATTAATGCAACTGGAAATGTAAATTTACACAGTAAAGGCTCTATGTATTTAAGTTCTAAAGAAAGCTTTAAAGTAAGAGCACCAGTAATAGATATAAAAGAAGGCAACGGAGCATATCAAGACCCTAAGAAAGAGGATAGCGAAAATGAATGGAAACAGCAATGGATTAACCCATCTTAAAAGAATGGAATTAGAGTTTAAAGGCCATTCTTATTTATTTACTATAAATCCGGAACAGTACGAGCTAAAAATACCTAATAGGGCAAATGCAACATACACTAAGGCTGGAGTTTACCTTGATTTATTTGGTGAAGGACTTAGAGAATTAACGGTTAGTGGCATTACCGGATTTAAAAGCACAACAGAAGACCCCGAACATGGTTATAAGAAATTTTTGTTATTAAAAAGCATAATAAGAGAAAACATGCAAGATATAGAGGACGGGAAGCCAGTAAAAGATTTTTTAATGTTTTATAATCACACAGATGGTGAAGGCTACGAAACAATACCTACTAGATTATCAATATTAAGAAATGTGAGTCAGCCACTATTATATAAATATGATATGAGTTTTTATGTAATACGAGATGCTAATCAGCCTAGAGGTCAGAACGAAGGGCAAGGCATAGGAAATTCCATTGGAACGCCCAAAACAGCACCTAGAACAGTAGAAGATAGAGTATTAAAGGAAAAGGACGGAGCAAACAATAACTTCTCACCTCAAAACCTTAAAGACTTAGCAGCAGAACTTTTAGAATTTTAAGTGGTGGTAAAAATGGAAATACACGAAAGAGGAAAAGTAATACTAAATAACTTAGCACCACTTATTGGAGCTAGGCCTAATAGCAAAAGGTGGAATCCTAGAGTAGGTTCAGTAGTTGCTAAGAAATTAAGAATTGCATCTTTAGTATGTTTAGACCTACAAAGTGACATCATATATTCAGGTAAAATCAAATATAAGTTTAAGAATAAACTCACGCTACAAGCTTCAAAAATACACGAATTAGCTAGTTCTTATAGTCCTGCAATACTAAACACTGACTACATCTTAGAAAGCGTAAGAGGTGGCAAAACGATTAAAGAAATAACGGACTTATTATTCTTGAAGTCTCTAGATAAATCAATTAATGATAGTGCAATTTTAGATATTTTAGAAGAGACAAAAGAGTATGAAACAAAAGATGTATATATGTATATCTTATATATCTTGCTTGAAAGCTATTCAGTCTACTATTCCTTGTATCAGTTTTGCTATGAGAATGTAAAGCCTGATAAGATGCAACTAGGACATAAGAGAATAACTCAATTAGCAGATAATATTGAATATGTTAAGTGTAGGTTATCAAACGAAAATATAAATACGATAAACTTAACACACCATTTATCAGTTCTTTTAATGAATATTTTATCGATAAATTATGACATTAACAGATATTTTATTGAAAGTTAGGAAGTGATTATATGCACGGACTTAAAACCCATAGAATAACCGAAGGTGATTCACTACAGAAATTAGCTAGACTTTACGACATAGAAGATTGGCGACAAATAACAATACTTAATAGCCTCGAAGAACCCTATATAGATAGCGTATTTTTTAGTGATACTTATAAAGATAACCCAAAAGTAGCTAAAATAGGTGACATAATCCTACTACCTAAGCCTAATGGAGATGATATAAACATCTCTAATAGGAGAAATGAAGAAATAGAAAGTTTAGCCTATGGAATAGATATTGACATTAACGGAGATTTACCAGTTGCAACTACAATTCAAGGTGAAATTAGAGAAGGTGGAGATATTAAGTTAGTAGCTGGAGTTAATAACCTCGCACAACAACTTAATACAAGGCTAACGACAAAAAGAGGCTCTCTTATAGAACACCCCGATTACGGTTCAGATTTATATAAATACAACGGTCTACTTGATAATGGTAGAACAGATAACAAAGTAATATTTGAGGTCGAATCCTGCATAAGAGAAGACTTTAGAGTTAAAGACGTAACAAATATAAAGTTAATCCATAAAGGTAGTGCGAGGTACGTATCATGCACGGTGATTCCTATAGAGCCTGGAACACCTTTCAAATATGAATATATTCTTTTATAGGTGGTGAGAAATTGAAATTTAGACTAAATAGTGAAAATAAAGATAGCATTTTACAAAAACTAATTACGTGGACCAGTATTAAGACTGATAAATTAACAGATTTTAACCCAGGTTCAGCAGTAAGAACTTTACTAGAAGCGGTATCACTTCAAATAGAAGAGTTTTATTATAACTTATTTAATGCTATTAAATATGCAGTAAGAAACGCATGCTACAACGCTTTTAAGTTCGAAAAATATGCATCAAGCTATGCAAGTGGAACAGTAACGATATATTACGAAGACCCTATTTTACAAGATAAGGTTATAAAAAAGGGAACAGAATTTCATACTGGAGAAAACACCCTAAGAAAAATATACTTTAAATCTACAAAAGATATCCTTATTAAAGAGGGAGCACAAGCAGTTATAGTGCCAGTAGAATGTACAGAAAAAGGAACAATAGGAAATGTTACAGCTGGAGAAATATCTAAGCTATCTATCGGAAACCCTAATATATATCTAATATCTAACAATAACGATTTTAGCAATGGCAAAGACATTGAATCAGACACAGAAAGAGAACAACGCTTTAGAGAGTATGTACACACTTTACAAAGGGGCACAAAAGATGCTGTAGCTTATGGCATAAAGCAAGTAAACGGAGTAGCTGGAGTTTACATCGACGACAACTATATAGGATACTTAATTGCTTATGTACACGATATTTATGGAAATCTAACAGATGAATTAAAACAAGAAGTTTTAAAAGAAGTTGAAGGCTATAGAAGTGCGGGTATTGAAGTAGTCGTAAGACCAACAGTTAAAAAAGTTGTTGACCTTGATATAAAGGTTGTCTATAGACCAGGTTATGACCCTAACGTTTACAATCAAGCGATAGAGAAGATTATTTATCAGTATATAAACAACTTAAAGGTATCAGAGGACCTTAATATATCAACTTTAATTACTGTAATAAATGACAATTTTAGAGAGATTATAGCCTATATAGACCTAGAGGATAAAAAAGATATTGTCACACTCAACAACGAAATCCTAAAACCAGGTGAAATAGTGGTGAGTGATTGATGAACTTTTTAAACAGTATATATTACAAAACTCTAGTAGCATTATATAAACTAAACACAGATAAAGACGGAAGAAGTAAAAGCGTATTAATTGATGCAATTTATGAAGCTTTAAGAATTGGTGATGAAGGTCTACAAAACGGAAAGCTTGCAATGGCACTAGATACCGCAACTGGTGAATGGTTGGACTATTGGGGATATGTTTTAGGAGTATCAAGAGACTTTGGAGAAAATGACGATGATTATAGATTCAGAATTATCGAAGAAATCATAGCACCTAAAAATACTATTGAAGCTATTAAAAGAGCAACAGCAAGAAAGATTAACAAAGGCCACAAAGAAGAATTTATTCCGGAATCCATAAGAGTATTCGAGCCTTGGACTGAACTTATTATCTTAGATGAAAGAGGAGTCTTAGACGGCACTTCAAGAATAATATCTTATGATTATTGGATATATTCAGTAATTGACATTAGTTTGCCAGATTCTTCGTACATCACACCAGACTTAATAAAATATCTTAATAAGATAAAAGCTGGTGGAGTAAAAATAGTTTTTTCACTTGCACCACGATGGGATATTATAACGGATATAGACCGATTAGAAAGAAATACGCATGTATGGGAAAAAATCCACAGAAATACTTATATAGATGTTAAAGAAGTAGACAACACAATATTCCACACAGTACCTATTGGAGCAACTAACGAAGAAGATATACAAAACACTATCCTAGATGGATTCTCACTACTTGAAGGTAAGCAAATAATCTATTGGGACGGAGTTGAACTATCTAGAAGTTACTACGGAACTGGAACAATAAGAAACTACGCTGGCGGTTATTTATCTTTAGAAGATTTAGCGGTAATAATGCAAAAAGAAAATCCTACAATTGCAGATGCTTTAGAATATGAAAGACAAGCTATTGAAGGAACTAGAGAAAAAGAAGGTAAATTCAACATATCTTTAAAACCGATAGAAATTAAAACAGAAAGGATTTAGTGAGAAATGGCAATAAGAGCAGTAAGCACGAATATTCACGAAAGGCTACCAATTATCACAAATACCGCACATTGTTCAAGGGCACTTGCATTTGTAGAACAAGGCAATGTATTCTTTGGAATTGGTAAGACTTCGCCTTGGGAAAAGGAAACGGAAGAAGGATTTATTCCACCAGAGCCTGATTTAGATGCAGAAAATCTTGAAGAGTTAGTAGGACTTAAAAAGGCTGAAAGGGTAAGTCTTGTAGTACCTGACGAAAATGGTGGAATTGAGTATGCTAAACAAAGATTTAGAACTGTATCTAAGGAAGAAGGACTAAGACTTAAATCAAGGTGGGTACTTATAGAAACTACAATTTATTTTGAAGAACTACCACCAGTTGCATATAGACAAATAGGTCTATTCTCTAGAGTAACGCCAGTGAGTGGTAAAGAAAATAGTAATGTATTATTACCTAAAGATATTAAAGATATTGGAATCTTAGAGGTCCTAAACAACAGAAAGCCAGTCACAAGACAATCAGATACTAAAGACACTTATATTATGATAATTGAGTGCTAAGGGGGAAATAATGGCAGATAAATTTGAAAACTTGGATATTTCGCAAGCACCTTATTATGATACGAACTTAAATAACGATTATACGCAAGTTCTTTTTAGACCAGGAACACCACTTCAAAATAGAGATTTAAACGAAATTCAATCCACATCAAAAAGAATAGTTAAAGGAGTTGCAGACTGTTTCCTTAAAGACGGAGACATCAAGAGTGGTGCACAAATAATCATTGAAAGTATTGAAGGTAGCATTGAAAAAGATATCACTATCACAGATGGAAAAATCTATATCAACGGGATTGTAAGAGATTTCAAAAGTCAAAAAGTTAGAATAAAGGGAAAAGGCCTTGAATCAGTTGGAGTAAGACTATCAACTAAAGCGGTAAAATACACCGATGATAATAGGCTTGTATCTCCAGCAAGTGGATTACCAGCCTTTGGATTACCTAGTTCAGACAGACTTGAAGAAACTCTAATCTTAACAGCTAACGATGATAAGGCAACAGCTATATACCTATTGCAAGATGGAGAGTTAGTAACAAATAATAAAAAAGAAGATGACACAATGTACAACAAGTTATTAGCACTACTTGCTAGACGTACATTTGATGAATCAGGACACTATAAAGTTAGAGGATTAGAGCTATCTCAAAAGGCACAACAAGATGAAAACAACTTATACCTCAACTTATCCATTGGTAAAGCTTATGTAAATGGTTGGGAAATAGAAAAGCAAACAGCAACTACTATTCCAATTCCTAGAGCTAAAGCTACAAGGTCAATAGTTGCAGAACCTAAGATATATCAAAGTGGAAATAAAAAATACGCATTAAACAATAATCCGGTATCTAAAATCGACAGATTAATTTCAGTTATTAAGGTATCTACAAGGCTGACAAGACAAGGTTCAGTAAATGGTACAGACCCTATACCTAGCCAGTACACACCAGTAGCCGAAGTTTTATCAATCAAACAATCAAATACAAGTACTAATTACACTAAGAACGTTGACTACGTATTAGAATCAGATACTATTAGATGGTTAAATGGTGGAAAGCAACCCGATTTAGGTTCAACTTATGAAATTGAATTCAACTACAATAAAACAATGATACCTAGTAAAGATTACAAGCTAACAGTAGATAACGGGCAATATTACGTAGAACTACTTAATGGAGATACACCAGTAGAACGAAGTCAAATGCTTATAGACTACACTTTTTATCTTCACTATATAGCTAGTATTACTTTAGATGAAAAAGGTATTTTAAGAGCAGTTCCAGGACAATCAGATACAGAGGACAAGATAGCACCACCGGATATTACAGACCAGGCGGTATTATTACTTGGATATGTTCACGTAGCACCAGTTAATGATACTCTAAAGATTAGAAATTCAAGAAATATTAGGTCAGATATGGATAGAATTCAAAAAATGTTCGAAAGAATCGAAGATATGGAAGTAAATCAAGCTATTACAGACCTAGACAAAGAAGCATTAGAGGGAGAAGATGCAACACAACTTAAAGGTATTTTTACAGATGGATTTTTAGGATTTACAAAATCAGACATCAATCACCCTAAATATAATGCAAGTATCGATGTAGCAAACAACGAATTGACACTTGGGTATAAGCTAAATACTAATAAGTTGAGTATTGACAAAGACAATTCAAAAAACTATTCAGCGTACAACAGAATTGTTACAGCTTTAGGGGAAGAAAAAGCAGGAGACAAACAGCCTTTCGCAACTAGAGCACACAGAATCAATCCTTATACAGTATTCCCTCAAACACCTAGCATAGACATATATCCTAGAGTGGATAATTGGATTGAAACAAACAATATAACACTAAGAGAAAATGGCGGAACTACAGTATCTTATAACTCAATTAGAGATGGTAATAATAGCAGCCCAAATAGAGAAGCTAGAAGATGGTACGAATGGAGACAGTCAGGCACTACCTCATCTACTACTTCAAGTTCATATACAACTACAGATACCAGTACTAAGGTAACAGATTCAGCTATAGAGTACATGAGACCAATCGAAATAAAGGTCACTGGTTCAAGATTTTTCCCTAGACAAGATAACATTAGAGTAATATTTAACGATATTCCAGTAGACGTCACACCTGAATCATCAACATACAAAGGCTCTAATGGTTCGCTAATGGCAGATACTAATGGAGTCGTTAAAGGTAAATTCACCATTCCTAATAATGTTAGATGCGGTACTGTAAATGTAAAAATTTATGCAGAGGAATTTCCAAAACTAGTTGGAGATACACCTTTCATAGCTAATGGTACATTAAAGACAACTACAACAACTTATACAACTAGAACGCACACAACTTATACAACAGTATATAGCACTAAGTGGACCGAAGTATATGTAGACCCAGTAGCTCAAACTTTTTCAGTATTAACAGACCAAATGCTAACTTCAATAGGACTTTACTTTGCATCTAAAGACAATAAGCACGACTTAAGAGTGCAGATAAGAAAATGTGACAACGGATATCCTAGTGAAGAAATTTTATCAGAAACAGTAGTAGGATATAACGACATTAAAATTAGTAACGACAGTTCAGTTCAAACTCTCATAAAGTTCGATGACCCTATCTATTTAAAGGCCAATGAACAATATGCAGTTACTGTTTTATCCAACTCACCTACAGCTAGTATCTATGTACAAGAACTAGGTAAGAAAGATTTAATTACCAATAAAATAGTCTTAGAAAATCCATATGTACCAGGTATGATGTTCGAATCTTCTAATGCTATAGCTTGGAGTGCTAAGCAAGACTTTAACCTTAAATTTGACCTTTATATCAATGATTATACTAGGAAGTCAACTATCTATTTTAACTCAATTAAAGGGGTAGAATACGATGGAATAAAGCTTTTAGCAGATACATCAGTGCCTTTAGATTGTACGCTTAAATGGGAATATTCAATAGATGAATCTAAAACTTGGTTACCACTTGCAATAGAAAATCATGTAGACCTATTAAAGAAAATTAACAATGTTACAGTTAGAGCAAAAATGACAACTAAAGGAAATGTATCTCCAGCAATAGCACTAGATAGCTTACTACTTCTTGGAACTTTAAACAGTCCATCAAGTACTTATGTATCACGAAATATTGTTACTGATGCTAAGTATACAAGTGTAAAGGTAATAGCCGATGTTTATGCACCTAGTGGAGCAGGAGTTGTATTCTACTACGCTACAGATAGAGATGGTAATACTTGGAAAAAACTTACTCAAAATGGTGATGGAAAAGTTAAAAAAGTAGGTGGATATATCGAATACACTTATACAGCTAACGAATCAAGTGGAGTTAATAACTTTAGAGTTAGAGTGGACCTAACAACTAATAATCCGGCAGTTAGACCTACTGTTAGAAGATTAAAATGTATTGTAAAGTAGGCGAATATGAGTTATAGAGTAGATGCAGTAGGAGCTTTAATCTTTAAACCTAAAGACGAAGATAAACCTACTATAGAAAGCTTGAATAAAGAAGTGGTTGAGTTAAGAACGGAAGTAGAATTATTAAAAAATGAATTAAAAGAGATTAAGAAGATAGTTAATAAGCTATCTTCTTTTTAATTAGGTGATTAAATGGAAAAATTAAAAGGCCATTCATATTTAGTTGAAATCATTAGTAGAATCAATGAAATAGTTGAAGAGATTAACAACAATAAAGAGGTTTACGAAACATTAAAGCCTAACATCAAAGAAAAAATTAATTATTCAATAAAAAATACTGATATTCCTAAAGAAATACCAATTCTTGTAATGGGAATGTATAAGATTGAGATGTTAGCAGATATTGGAACTGTAAATATAGACCTATTCAGTAATGGAAAAACAACAAATATTTCACTAAATCCTCAAAGAAAAACTCTAGATGATGTATTTCTTTTAAAGGGCGACAAGATAATTATTAGACAAAGTAACATCAATAGTGAATCTAGCATAAAGATAAATCTTGAAAAGAACATTGTAGAATCCTTTATGGACCAATACAAGTTGTCTAAAAGTAACATCGCAACTATGCAAGGCATATCAGATGAATCTAAAGAAATATTAGAGACTATAAAGAAACAAATAGAAGAATTTAACTATAAATTAAACATTGAGAGTGCATCTAGTGAGGACTTAAAAAGCTTACTTAATATACTAGGGTAGGTGATTTAATGGAGAAACTTTTTAATATAAAAGTAGACGTAAAAAACAACAGCGGAGTTTACAGTGGATTAGTCCAATACGACAACAAAACAAGCATTATATATATTAAGTTAGTTGAAAATCTAAGGGAAATAACAATAGGAAAACACGAAGATATATATTGCTTAATTAAAAGACCAGACAAGGTAAAAATAAAACTACCTTGCGAAGTTTCAAAAGATAAAAAAGTATTAAAGGTAGTCTTGACAGATTCAGTATTATCAGTACCCGGCATATGCGAATGTGAAATCAAAATAATTAATGGCGACACCGTTTTTACAAGCGGTGATTTTTATTTAGAAATAAGAGAAACATTAGCAAGTGGAGTATGTGGAAATATAGTTACTAATCCATTCTTACCTAACATTCAAGGGCCACAAGGACCACCAGGACCGCCTGGGAGAGATGGTAAAGATGGCAAAGATGGGAAAACGCCAATAGTAGGTATAGACTTCTTTAGAGAAGACGACCAAAAGAAGATGCTAGAAGATATAAACATTAGACCGATTGAAGAGGGAGAAATCCTAAAACTATTTTAGAGGGGGAAACAAATGGCAAAATTTCTTGATTTACAAGGATTACAACAACTAATAGGACTTATTAAAGAAAGATTCGTACAAGTGGAAAGCGGAAAAGGACTATCAGAAAATAACTTTACAAATGAAGAAAAACAAAAACTTTCGACCTTAAAAACTTATAACGTAGCAACTAGTGAAGAGCCTGGACTATTATCAAGTGCTAACCTAAATAAGATTAATGGACTTGAAGATGGTGCTGAAAAGAACGTAATTACAAAGATTAAGAGAAACGGAACACTACTTAATATTTCAGGTACAGAAGTAAATATTCAAGTACCTACAAAGTTATCGGAATTAGTTAATGACAATTCTTTTATTAATGAAACTAAGGTTAAAACATTAATTAATGATGCTAGACACATGAAAAAGGAAATATTAGCGACTAGACCATCTACCGGTGAAGAAAATGTAATTTATCTAGTAGGCCCTAAAGGAAGTGGAAACAACATTTACGAAGAATGGTTATACATTAATAGTAAGTGGGAGAAAATAGGAGATACAGACACTAGAGTTGATTTAACTGGCTATCTAAAAGAGGAAGATATTAAGACAATTACCAATACTGAAATTAACGAAGCAATGGGTAGCTGATTATGAAGATATTAGACTATAACGGCTTAAAACAGCTGATAATTAAGATTAAAGAATTGCTAGATAAAAAGGCTGATACAAGTTCTATACCTACCAATTTATCGCAATTAAGAGAAGATAGTACGCATAGACTAGTTACAGATTCAGAAAAATCTACTTGGAATAATAAACTTTCTAGTCTATCAGGGAAAGATATATCAAGAGCAAAAACTGATGGTTATAACACCTCTAACGTTTGGCAATCAATAGATACACAAAGAGATTTAGAGGATTGGATAGGGGATTTTGATAAAAGAACTAGAGAAAATAAAAGTAGTGTATCTTCTTTAGATTCAAACATCTCTACTAAGTTAAATAATAAAGTAGATAAAATAAGTGGAAAGGCTCTATCTTCAAACGACTATACAAATGCAGATAAAACTAAATTATCCAATCTAAAAGAACAGATAATTTTAACAGAATCTCAATATAATGCTTTATCTACTTCTCAAAAGAATGATGAAAGCAAAATTTATTTTATAAAAGAGTGATTTTATGAATAGTAAAAATATAAAAGATATAAAAATTAATGGAAATATTAATAAAGTTTTATGCAAAAATGACGTCGTTTGGGAGTATCCATTTAAAAATTTCTACTATCTATTTGACGAGAAAAATATAATTGATAATGGGTATTACACTATGAACCCTGGTTACCCAATAAGATTTAACAGTAATGAACGTTTCTTTTGTATTAAACCAGTGCTTTTGCCAGAATATTTAGATTATTCCACTTTAAAAATAAATGCTATCCAATACCCTAACACAAATGATATTTTCAGATTTAAAAGTATTGATAGAAAAGAAAGCATTTACTTTGGATTGCAAGATACGATGAGTTCCAGTTTTATAAATAATATGAAAAACAAACTAGCGACACAGCCACAATGGTATCTCGCTTTGGAAGTGCATAAAAGTCTATTAAGCACAAAAAAATTAATTGATGCTTATATTACCATTAGTTTAACAAGTAAATACAGTAGATAGTAGGTGAAACATGAAAATAGATAATAATATTAAAAGAATAACCTCTACAAACGCTGATATTAAGCGAATTGTGAGTGGGGGGGGTATTCTGTGGGAGAAATTGTATTTATGGAAAAGGTACGAGAAAAAGGCGATTTATAGAAGAATAACTAAAAGAGCAATAGGTTTCATTCGTGATGTTGAAAATAATAACAACATAGATTACTACTATGAAACTTGTAAATTAATTGGTAATAAAATTATTTTAAATAATGAAGTAAGTAAAAACTATGTAGAATCTGTTGATACTGGTACATTTTACTATGAGCATGATGGCAAGTTCTATAAATATAGAAGATATTATCTTGGTGGATTTGGAGTAGATACTTATACAGAAGAAATAGGTATTACAAACGAGGAAGAACAAGTATTTTCTCATTATTCAAAAGGAAAATTCTTAAATCTAATTAAACATCAAAACATAAACCAATATCCTCATAGTGGATTCCAGGGAGATTATTATTATGAATTCATAAGATAAAAAAGGAGAATATAAATGGCAAAAAAAATAAATAAAATAGCTTATAATGGCGTAGTTTACGAGATTGGGGGGGGGGTATTGGATTATCAAGTCTTTGAGGGTAGTGGATATATAATTCATGCGAGGAAACTTGATAATAAGTACGCAGAAGTCATAGTCAATACTAATCCTGAAGAGTTGCGTTCTTATAGAATGAATCTTAATCTTAAATCCAGTTTAATTCCGAAGGAGACAACCTGCGAGTATAAGTTCTACAACGCTAAAGATTCTAGCCATACAAAATATCCTAATACTGTTATAATAACCGATTTAGGAGAAATACAAATATTAATACAAGACTCTAGATGTGCCATAATGGCATCAATAGTATATAGAACTCGATAAGAGGTGACATATTGAAAATATATAATTATATAGATGATGGTGAACGTTCAGAATTAACCATTATTTATAAAAACAACACTTGCAATAAAGTGAATATAATAAGCAAAAACAGACAAAAAGACGACATTTTAAAAGATGCTTACATTTTATCTAAAGCTTTACCTAAAGAAGAATTTAAAGGTAATTCAGAACTCATAGAGGAATATGAATTACCTAGACCAGTGGAAACTAATATGGAAGTAGATTTTTATAATTTAACTGGCAAAGTCTATGACCAGTACGGAGATATAATCAATAAAACAATAGAGTTTAAAGTAGATGGAACGGAAAAGGCAAGAATTGAAAATAATAAATTAGTAACAGAGGAGGTCGATAAAGAGACTTCCTTTTTTATTGTAGCTAAATGTGGAGACTTGATACAAAAGGAAGAAAGATATTTATATCCTAAACCTAAGGAAGAGCCTAGACCTCAAATATCAGAAACAGAAAAGTTGGAATTAAAAATAAAAGCGATAGAAGAACAAGGAGCATTTAGAGACGACTTAATACAAGAAATGGCAACTATAGTTTATGGAAGTCTAGAAACAATTCCGCCTGAAGCTACTAATACAGATTCACCCACTACTTAATGAGGTGATTTTATGAAAGGGCTAATTAATTTTATTAATTGGATAAAACTTTATTTTAAAGGGGGTGAAACCATGATGGCAATGTTTTTTGCACAAAGAATTATTCTTGAAAAATGCACATATGCACAAGTACCTAAGGTATTAAAAGCTAGAGTAAAAGAAATCCTAGTTGATTCAGGACTTGGCTTCTTAACAGAAGAAAAAGAAAATAAGTAAGGGATTGGAGCTATCGAAAGGTAGCTCCCTACTTATTTAAAATTGAAAATAATAATTACATTTTATATAGATTTAAAAGAGGAATTTATGAAAATAGATAATAAAATAAAAAGAATAACCTCTTCAAACGTTGATATTAAGCGAATTGTTAATGGGGGGGGTATTCTATGGGAGAAAATTATTTGGTTAAAATCTAATTGTGAATATAGAGTTTATAGCGATTCAATCATGAGTACCAGTTATGGGGCAAAAACATTAGTGGATAGGCCATGGAAAACAGCAGAATTTAAAATAGATTTGAATTTTGCTAGGATATATGCCGTAAAGGAGATTACATTAATGACACCTAGTGCGGTTGATGGTTCTTATGGTGTACAATACTTAGATTTTAAAGTAAAAAGTAATATTTTTAGAATTGAATGCGATAGAACAATTAAAAAAAATAATTCCATAATTATAACTTTAGGTAAGAATTTACAAAATACTTATGGAAATGTAGCTAATGCTTTAGATTTACATTATAGAATTATTGAATGAAAATGAGGTGAGAGATGGCAAACGAAAAATTTATAACCTTTATGATAGAAAAAGGCTTGTCAATGGCTCTATCTATCGTAGTTATATATGCAGTAATAACTCTAATACAAAAGTCACCTAAGATTATATCAGAATTTTTAGATGCTTTTAGAGCGAATATAAAGGCAATGGAAAACAGTACCGAAGTTATAAAGGACACGAAGGAGATGCACAACAGAATGGATAAAAAGATAGACGACATTCAAAGAACCATCGAAGAATTAAAACACGTCCTTGTAACGGTACAAAGTGACAACGAAGTATGCAAAAGGGAATTACTGGATAAAATAGAAAAACTTTATGAAGAAGTTGAAGATTTAAAGAAAGGTCCTAAGAATTTATAGGAGTTGATTTAAATGAAATTTAAGTATAGGCCTATCAGCAACAAAAAACAGATAGGAAAAAAAAGAAGTTACGACGACATTAAATATATTGTTATCCACGATACTGGAAATAGTTCTAAGGGTGCAGATGCAGAAAATCACTTAAGATATCTTAATGGAGCAACTAGATACGGGTCAGCACACTACTATCTTGATGATAAAGAGATTATTCAAACTATAGGAGATTCGTTCGTGGCTTGGTCTATAGGTGATAAGTGGGGATATGCTAACAATCCTAATAGGATTAAAAATGCATATAATAGCAACAGTATAAGCATAGAATTATGTATAAATAGCGATATAGACCAGGAAAAAGCATATAAGAATTTAGTTGAATTAACTAAAAACCTAATGGTTAAGTTTAAAGTTCCAATAGAAAGAGTGATTAGGCACTTCGATGCAACTGGAAAAATTTGTCCTGGTAGCTGGAGTAAAAACAATTGGTCTAAGTGGTGGCAATTTAAAGAGGATATTAAAAAACCTATAGAATGGCAAATAGACTTATCTAAAGATTCAGAATTTGGAACATTAGAATCTAATAAAATATCTAAGGTGAAAGAGGAAAAGAAGATGGAGAAAGACTATAAAGGACATTGGGCAGAAAAACAGATTGACGAGGTCCTAAAAAAAGAAATAATGACTGGATTCGATGATGGAACTTTCAGACCTGATAAAGAAATAACTAGAGCAGAAGTTGCAGTAGTCGTTAGCAGATTATTAAAAAAAAACTAAATAATGAGACTAAGTTCTATGAAAAGGGAAATTTCTATGTAATAGAGACAGACCCTTTAAACATAAGAATTAATTTCATAGCTGGTAGAACACTATCACAATGCAAAAGAGATTTTGCTATTAACGGAACATTCTTCGATACTAAAAATCCACAAAATAAAGATAGTATATGGCAGATAGCAGTGCAAGACAATGTAGCTTTAGGTGGCAATTCTCACACTAATAATTATGGCGGTGCTAGAAAAGGTACAATGGTATGTTTTGAAGATGGTGGCGTAATCATGGATAGATTTAATAATCTTGCAGAAATACAAAAGCTAGGAAAAGTAAAATGGGCGATAGGTGGCAATGCACTTTATCCGGACTATAACCTAAAGTTAGAGCAAGCAATGGCAGATATATCGAGGTATGCACCACACACAATGATTGCATACACTAAAGACAGAAAAATCTTATTGCTAATAACTAAAGAGAATCGAACATTAACTGATGCGAGAAACGACCTATTAAAAGAATTTAGACTTTATAGTGCTCTTAATCTAGATGGTGGCGGCTCTACAGCTATGGTGGCAGAAGGAAGAGTTATTAAAGACCAAAGAAGAAGATTAAATACGATAGTTAGTGTAATTTAAAAGGCAGATGTTATGAAACTAAGTATAAAATTTAAGCCTAGGTGCGATGAAAGACCATGGCTTATAGTAAGAGAAAATGGCGAGTATGAACAGCATGCTCACCTTAAATCTAAAAAAGATGCTTTAAAAGTAAGAAATATAATCGATAGATGGGTCTATCCATATTGTAAAGATTATAAGATAGCGGTACAAAGACTACTAACAGAAGAAGAATTTAAAAGTTTAGATAAAAAACAACGATACTTTAATCCGCAAAAAGGTATAAGATGAAAAAGTTAAATAAGTTTATTAAAATTTTAAAGGGCAAATATCCTTACGATATATTTTGTCTAAAGAAAGATAATGGATTTTATGTAGTTCTAATGAAGAATAGAGAACTAATAAACGATAAGACTTTCGAAGAGTATTTTTATAAATCGGCATTCGATTTATTTGGAGAGTATTCATATAGAATTTATCCATGTTTAGACTATTTAGAAGAAATTAAGTAAATAATCTATTTCATCAAAAATATAAGCATACTTTTATATTACTTAAAAATAAAAATGTGAATTTGGGGGCATTTTAAAAGCACCACCTTTAAAGTAAGTGAATTACAGTATTACAAGCATTTAAGAAAGGAAAATACTATGGAACTTAACTATTTTGAAATTATACAAGCAATTACAGTTATTATTGGAGCAATAGCAGTATATATTTTTGCATCACTAAATCAAAAATATGGAAAACAAAATGTAGACCACGTTTTACAATATGTTAGAATCGGAGTTAAAGCAGTAGAACAACTAGGAGCAGTTAACGGTTGGAATGGAGAAGAGAAAAAACAACAGGCACTAGATTATATTGTTAAGACTTTAAATTCTAAAGGCATTAAGATTTCTAAAAAAGATTTAAATATGATGATTGAATCAGTCGTAGCAGAATTTAATAAGAACAGATAGAGAAATGGCCTAGGTTAATCCCTAGGCTTTATTTTTTTGCACTAATATTTCAATTTATTTTAAAAAACTTCTTGACACTCTATATACGCTTAGCGTATAATAAAGATGTAAGAAAAAGACATTTGAAATATAGAAGGAGAATATTATGAAAACTTATCAAGAGTACAAGAAAATCAAGAATGAACAATGGAACAAATTACCAGTATTTTATGGATATAGTATGGAACAAATCAAAGAACAAATGAAACAACGAAATATCGATAGTTTTGACAAGATAACAAGGATATACGCTGGCACTTATTGTTTAAAAGAAGACGTGGACTTAATCCACAACTTCTTAGCTAACGATGAATTAGACGACCTAATGAAAGACTTTGATTTTGCTAAAGATGCATTTTATTACGAAATGGGAAATCACGAATATGAAATAAACACTTATCAAGGCAATTACGACGTTCTATCTTGCTTTTTCGATGTAGAATACGAAGACGACGACTACGACTATTCATTATACTTTAAACAATTAAATCTTAATGATTCTACAAAGAACGCTTATAGAGCAGCAAGAATTGAATATCTTAGAAATAGAGAATGGGAGATATGAATATGAAATATATTTATGGAATGAGAGCAAGAGGATTCAGCTTAGGGACTTTCCCTAAGTATGGATTCTATGAATTAGTAGAAGACAGAAAAGTCCTAGACTTAGAATCTACTAGAGACTATCACGATTATTTGATATATGACAGAAAGTTAACTGACGAAGAAGTATATCAATATGAATTAGATTTTATAAAAGAAATTTAGGGGGTAAATATGAAATCAATAGCACAAAAAAGTAAATATTATGTAGGAAATGAAATGGAAACAATTTTAGAAAATGTAAGCAAATCTGCCAAGGATTTTTTAGAAAATCTTGAAGAACGAAGTCACACAGAAAGACAAAATAGAGAAAATTTTTATAAAACTATAATTGAGGATATATCACATTTACCAGTAGAAAAAGTCAAATACGATAGATTCAATGAAACTTATAAAGTAACGTGGAAGTGGGATTTCAAACCGCTAACTATAAATGTTTTAGCTGACAGCATACAAGCCTGTACATCGGATATTATTATTCAAACTATTAAATATTTAGAAAATGAAACCACAAAACTAAAAAATATAAAAGATTATATAAAAGAAATTTAAAAAAACACTTGCATCCTATATACGCTTAGCGTACAATATAATTGTAAGGAAAATAATGGTATATATAAAGACAATAATTTTAGAAATATAGGAGATGGATTATGGTAGTAAATGATTCAGTTTACAGTAAAGCGTACGGAGAATTAAACGATAAAATTGAAAGTATAAGCAATAAGATTAGTCTAAACGAAACTAGCAGAAACCCAATAGAGTTAAAAATCTCTATTGCAGGAGTTAGCAAGCTAACAGCAGATGAAGCATTAAAACTAGCAAAGGACTTAGAAACAATATCTAATCTAGTTAAGAATTTTACTTATAATGGATATTTAATAAAATACGACATTTAATAGACTATAAAAGCCTAGGTTAAATCTAGGCTTATTTTTGAAAGGGGATATTATGGCAGAAGAAAGAAAACTTAAGACGTCACCAGCACAAGCTAAGGCAAGGGATAAATGGGATAGTAAAAACAAAGAGAATAAAAAGAGAAGAACATACAAAAGTGGCTGCAAGAACTATATTTTAAAATTAGCGGACCAGCAAGACCTAGAAGAGGTGGAAAGCTGGATAGAAGAAGCAAGAAAAAAATTTTAAAAAACTTCAAAAAAAGACTTGTATTTTATATACGCTTAGCGTACAATATAGTTGTAAAGAAGAGAAAAGAAATATTAGTAATATAAATAGGAGAAAATATGAGAAGAGTAACAATAACATTAGATTTTGAAGAAGTTGTATCAGACGAAGAACTAGAAGAAGTTATATCACAAATAAGACAAGCTATGTATGATTATGGTGATGTTAATGTTATAGATGAAGAAGAAATCTAACAGAAAGTAAAATAAAAAAACATCAAAATACAGGAGTAAATTATATGAAAGAATTAGAATTAGTAAAAGAAAAAATCAATAAATTTTTCGGAAGTGCACTAACAGATAAAGAAATGGCAAAACTAGTTAAGACTAGTCCTGACATGATAACATCACTTAGAAATAGAGACATAGAAGATATTAATTTCGGCTATATTGAAGATATATATTCAGCAATAGCTAATTACGACAATACTATAAAACAACAGTCACAAAACTACTTAGAAAAGCTTAAAAATGGCGAAGAAAAGGTCTTTTATATTAAAGACAAGTACAACATCAAAACAAACAAAGAAACTCAAAATAAGCACAGTCTTTATAGATATAAAAGCGGTGATGAATATTATTATGGAGTATATAGCGATGATGTATCAGCTAAAGGTCAAGTAGACAGTAGAAAAAATACAGACGAAGAAATCCTAAAAGCTATTGAAAAAGAAATTTGGGGCTGTACAGTAGAAGAAAATGTACAACGTTAGAATCTTAAAAAATCAAGTAGTATGGGAAACTGACAAGGCCTTTCTTGTTAAGTTTCCCAAAACTAGATGGAAATTCTGGGTAGGTAAAAAATTGATGCAACCTAATCAAAATTCCTACATTATGATGGTTTGGGATAATATGAAAATTAAACTCATTTCAGCTGCAGGCAATAGCAAAGAGATAACAAGCGATGATTTTTTAGAACAATATGGATTCGATTTAGATAACGATGTAATAGAAGATTTGGAAGATGATTAAATCCTAGGGTAAACCTAGGATATTTTTATGTAACAAAAAGGTCTTTATTATCGAAACAATAAAGACCTAGCTTAAAAATAAGCAAAACTAAATAACTAACCAACTGAACAAAACTAGTTGATTTAACTAAATGGTATGTTATCACTTAATCATTATTTTGTCTAGTTATTTTACCTCTTGCAGAGCTTAATTTCACAAGGTCGTTAGTTGAGTACTTAGAAAATGCAGCCCTTATATTATCATCGGTTACATATTTTTCTCTTTGTTCATCAACGAATTGTTTTAATTTTTGAGAAAAATTAGTTGAAAAAGAGATAAATCTAAAAGCCTTTAATTTTCCATTTCGACAATCAATTAGTTCTATTAGACAAGAATAACCTAATCCATCTTCAAGTTCATCTAATATAATATCAGGATTCTTATTTATATTATAAGGACAGTCAATATAACTTTGCGAACCGAATTTAAACAGCAAAAATATAACATCTTCCACAACTGTAATCCTATATTGAATATCACCCTTACTAATATCTTCAATCTCATTTTTAGTAGGATTTTTATATAGCAAAGTTAAAGTACTACCATATTCTCCAATCTGAAATCTTGCACCCTCATGATATCCTATGTATTTTTCGACAACATCTCCAATTTTCTTAATTTCCATTATAAATACCTCCTGATAAATTATAACATAAATGTTAATAAAAATACTTGCATTATATCTACTCTTAGAGTATAATAATAATTGTAAGAAACATAGATGAAATATAGAGTTCAAAGGAGTAAATTATGAGCAACAAATACTACAAATACGAATTTGATGGAATTTTTAAATGCGGTCACAAGGGAACAATTAAACAAGGTGGATATACAAGAGATTACGCAGAAAGCATAGCATCTAAAGAATTTAAAGATAATGTTTGTCCTGATTGTATAGAAAAAGAAAAGCAAGCACAATATAAAAAAGAAGCTGATATAGCAGAAGAAAACGCTAAGAAGTTAGGATTCCCTGATTTAGAAGGTACTGACAAACAAGTGCAATGGGCACTAAATATTAGAAAAGAACTATCAGAAAAAGCTCAAAACATAATAGATAATGCAGAAGATAAAGAGCTTAGGTATCTAAAACAAATATATAAAGATTATTTCTACGAAGATGATGATTCTTTAAAAATTAGAGTTGATTTAAGAGAATCCTTAGAAGAACTTTTAAAAGAAAAAACTAGCAGTACATTCTTTATTAACTATAACTGGAAAATCAAAAATTTAAATACTGAAGCTATTATTGTAATTACTAAAGATTTTCTACCTAAAATTAAAAATAAAATTGAAAAAGAGAAAGAAGAAAAAGCAAGAGAAGAAGAACTAAAAAGAGACCAAACAATACACCCTGAAAATTATAATGAGACTGATATTTTAATAAAAGCTGATGATTATATAAAAATAAGAACACCACAATACAAAGTAGCAATGGTAACGATACGTGAATATGGTTATAAATGGGATAATCCTTATTGGGTAAAGAAAATAACACAATTTACAGAAGCTACAGAAGATAGAATAGCTGAAATAGCTAATAAACTTTTAGCGGAAGGTTATGGAGTTAGGTTTATGATTGACAACTATAAGCGAGTACAAGATTTAGCCATAAACGGATATTTTAAACAAGAAAACACTAGATGGATATTTTATAATAGTAAATTTGAATTATTACAAATTGTTTTAAATTGGGAAGATGACCTATACGAAGAAGCTAAAAGAATACCTGATGCTAGATGGTTAAAAGGTACTGGAATGTTAGTTCCTTTAAAAAGTTATAAAGAGGTCTTGGATTTTGCTGATTTATATGATTATAAAATAAGTCCTGCTGCAAAAGAAGAGATTGAAATAAAAATGAACGAAATTGAAAAAACTAAGATTAATGTAGTAGAAAAAGAACAATTCGACAAAAATAAAAAATTAAAAGAAATATTAAATAGCAAGAGTGACTTATTAGATGATTTAAAGGACAATTGATTATGATAAGCACTAAAACGGAACTACTTCCACATCAAAAAACTGGATATGATAAATTAATTAAGTTAAAAGTTGGTGCTCTGTATATGGGAATGGGAACTGGTAAAACTAGAACAGCTATAGAGCTTATAAAAGATAGATTTAATAAAAATAAAGTGAATTACGTTATTTGGTTTTGTCCTTGCTCTGTTAAGAAAAATCTAGAAATGGATATTAAAAAACACTCTAGCGGTCTTATAGAAAACACTTCTATTATTGGAATTGAATCCATCTCCATGAGTGATAAAACTTTTTTAGAAACATTGAATTTAGTACAGTTTTACGATTGCTACCTAGTTGTAGATGAAAGTAATTTAGTTAAGAATCATAATGCTTTGAGAACTAAAAGGATAACGGCTTTATCAGAAGTATGTAAGTATAAACTAATTTTAAACGGTACACCAGTTACAAGAAATGAAGCTGACCTGTACAGTCAATGGTGCATATTAGACAAAAGAATATTTGGTTACAGAACTTTCTATTCCTTTGCTGCCAACCACCTTGAATATGATGATTATGGACGTGTAAGACGTGTTTTAAATGTAAATTACCTTACAGACAAAATAGCTCCATATAGCTATGAAATTAGTAAGGAAAAGTGTTTGGATTTGCCTAAGAAAGTAACAGAAGATTTCTGGTTTAGTTTGACTGATGAACAAGATGAACATTATAGAGAAGTTCTAATGGAGATGACATCTCTTGTTAACGAGTGGTCGGAAGCGACTATTTATAGGTTGTTGAACGCAATGCAACTTATAACAGCAGGAAGATATATTTATAATTTAACAGATGTAGTATTAGATGATGCAAAAATCAAACACAGTTCTTATTTTAAAAATATAGAAGAGAATCCTAGAATGGAAATGCTGGAATATATTTTAGACAAAATTGATAACAAGGTAATTGTTTGGTGCAAATACCATTTTGAGATAGAAGATATTAAAAAATTATTGAGCAAAAGAGGTCTTAAATATACAGAATTGCATGGAAAAATAACGTTAAAACAAAGAGAAAAAAACTTGTACGATTTTGAGCATAACAAAGATATTAAAGTGCTAATAGGTAATAAAACAACTGGTGGATATGGTTTAAATCTACAGTTTTGCAACGAGATGATATATTACAATCCCGATTTTGACTGGGGAACTGCTAAACAATCCGAAGATAGAATCCATAGGATAGGACAAGATAGACAATGCTACTACTACAACATTTATTCTAATACTGGAATAGATAATTTAATAAAGAACTGCTTAGAAAGAAAAGAAAATTTAGAAGCACATATAAGAAGCATGTTAAACAAAAAGAACATTTTGGAGGTCTTAGAAAATGATAAGAATAGGACTGGGGATAAGACAGAAAGAGAAACTAATAAAAGAATATTTAGGAAAAAATGATATAAGAGATGTTTTTGTCTTATATTCAGAAAAATATCATCAAAAATTAAATATAGGACGTGAATATGAAGAAATTGAATATAACGAATGGGAAATGTATAGAACCTTTTACCCTATGATAGAAAAGGTCAGACCTGATAGCTTAATAATAGTAAATGAAGCTCTAAGAACTACAAATTATCAAGATTTGAAAGTAAATTGTGCTACAGTATGGATTAATCAAACACCACATAGAATAATATTTAATACACTACCATTTATAGATAACAAGGAAGATTTTAGAATCTTGCAAAAGTTAGACCAAGGCATGAAGCAAGTTGAAAAATTTGATTACGTACAGTTACAATTACAAGACATTAGAATTAAGCCTTATAAGATTAAATTAGAAGTTATAGAAATGATAAAAACTACCTATAAACAAAAAGTTAGTTACGATAAATTAAGGGATAAATTAGCATTAGAAATTGAAGAGAATGCAAATAAAGACCCTAATAACTTACCTAGAAGATTACAGTTAAAAGCTGGAGATTATAAAAAGTCTAGTATCAAGGAAGATTTGTTTTATATTGCAAGGAATGGAAGATTTAAACTAGACAACGTAGAGACTTATCAAAATTTTGATAAAAACAAGAATCACATAATTATTGATTTACCAACATCGAGAATGAATTTAGTTGATTATATTATAGACACTAAAACTAATAAGCTTGAGTATATAAGCACCGATTTATCTATTGATACTTATATGGTTAATGAGTTTAGCAAATGGAAAGGTAGGTTAGATGCGTTTTATGCTAAGGCAAATTTATATTAATTCTGACGTATTAACAGAAACTAAAAAGAGAATATCCAAGCTGTTTGACGACTGGGATAATATTATATGTTCTGTATCAGGTGGCAAAGATAGCACTGTAGCTTGCCATTTAGCTTTACAAGAAGCAGTCAAAAGAAATAGAAGAATTGGAATATTTTTCTTAGATGAAGAAGTTGTATATGACAGTACAGTAAAACAAATAAGATATCTGATGAATATGTACCCTGAAAATACTATAAAATATTGGTTGCAAATACAATTTAATCTAACTAATGCAACGTCCATGATGGAAACACAGTTAAAATGTTGGGAAGAAGGAAAATCTAAAATCTGGATGCGACCTAAAGAACCTGATAGTATAAAGCATAAACCGTGGGATTCTAAAACAGAAACAATTAGAGACAAAAATAAAGGATTTGGATTTTATGACGCATTAGAAAATTTCCAAAGAACTAAAGAAAATACTTGTTTTATATTGGGACTTAGAGCGACTGAATCTCCTAATAGAATGAGAGCAGTAATGAAGAACCCTGGATATGAAGATGTATATTGGACTACAAAAACTGAAAAGGGAGTAAATGCTTATCCATTGTATGACTGGAATTTCCACGACATTTGGAAATATATTTACGATAATGAACTTAAATATTCTAAAATTTATGATTACCAACACAAAAAAGGATTGGGACTGCAAGAGATTAGGGTATCGTCTTTGATACATGAAAAATCCTTTAAAGCGTTGGTCGACTTACCAGAGTTCGAGCCTAAGACTTATGATAGGTTGTTAAAACGTATAGATGGAATTTCTGTAGGTAATTTATACGGTAAAGACCCTAAACTATTAAAGGTTAGAAAACTACCTAAGAACTTTAAAAACTGGATTGAGTATAGAGATTTTTTAATGGAAACATATCCTGACCCTACAAAGAAACCGATATTTGAGAAGAGGTTTAAGAAACATTTAAACAATAACTACGTAGCAAGGCAACAATGCAGACAATTAATCCTAAACGATTATGAAAACAACTTAACAATAGATAATAAAGAAGACCCTAGACAAAAAACACTAGATAAATGGAGAGCGATATTATGAGTAAAAGAATACTAGATACACCTTACGGAAAGTTTGAAATAGAAAAAGCACCAGAGATTGAAATTAAAGGTGGAGAAAAACTGAAACTACCAGTTATGACACCTATAATAGTGCCTACAGAATCCATAGTAGCTAATACTTACAATCCTAACCATGTAGACCCACAAAACATGGATTTATTAAAGACTTCTATTGTTGATAATGGATTTACATTTGCAATAGTTACAATATGGGACGAAGAGCAAGAAAAGTTTGTAATTATAGACGGATTCCACAGATTTACTATCTTAAAAGATGTATTGGAATGTAAAGAAATTCCTATAGTAGTTCTAGAGCATGATATGGTTAAAAGAATGAGTGCTACAGTACAATTTAACAGAGCTAGAGGAGTACACCAAGTTGAGTTAATGGGCGACCTTGTAAAATCAATGTTTGACCAAGGTGCTGATGATGAACAAATTGCACATATGCTAGGTATGGAGCTAGAAGAAGTATTTAGGCTTAAACAAATAACTGGAATTGCTTATCTTTTTAGAAATCAGCCTTATAGCAAGTCCTGGGAAATGCAAGAGGTGGAACAATGACAAAATGGAATTATGGAGATGCTTATTTAAAGTATCCTTTAGGAGATGAACCTTATACTTTTAAAGATGGTTCTATTGTTAAGGTGCATGATATATTTAATCCTATACCTGATTTTATGTATAAAGCAGATGTTATTTTTGTAGACCCTCCATGGAATCAGGGAAACATGACTAGTTTTTACACTAAAGCAGATAAGACTAATCCATTTAAATATGATAGTTTTTATAAAAGATTATTTGAGTGCATAAAAGAGGTTAGACCAAGAATAGCATTTGTTGAAGTTGGTAAAGAATATTTACCTTATTTTATTGAGGAAATGAAGAAGATATACAAGAAGGTTACTTTTTATAACAGTAAGTATTACAACAATAATAAGAACCTATGTTATATAGTACAAGGTGCAGATAAGTATAAGAATCTAAAACTAGATGGAATGGACGAAGAAAAAATAATTGAATGGATATGCACTAATATAGATTATGAGTGCATAGGTGATTTTTGTATGGGACGTGGACTAGTAGGAATGTATAGTTATTTGAATAATAAAAAGTTTGTTGGTACGGAGTTAAATCACAAAAGGTTGTCAGTACTGTTAGAGAGAATTGATAATATAGAAAGGGAAATATAACTTAATGGAAGAGAAGGAAAAATTGAAAACTTCACCCGCTCAAGCAAGAGCGAGAAACAAATGGGACAGAAATAACAAAGAGCGTAAAAAGATAGCTAGTTATAAAAGTGCGGCCAAAAATTTTATACTTAAATATTCCAAAGAAGAAGACCTTCAAGAACTTGAAAAGTGGATTGAAGAAAGAAGAATAAATTTATAAAAAAGTCTTGCATTATATCTACTCTTAGAGTATAATAAAAACAGATAGAGAAAACATTTGAAATATAGAATAGGAGTTGGATTATGACATATCTTAACTATTACAGAGATTACAAGGGCAAAAGATTAGTACCAAAGGATATTGATTTTATTAATGTAGGAGAAGCTCAAAGAGTCTATATAGACAAAATTAATATGGATTCATACCCTGGATATAAATTTTTAGGAGCTTATGTAACATATAGGAATCTTTCATTCGATAGGCTAAGTATAAGAATGATGTTAGCCTTAGAAACACCAACAGGCTTTATAAATTACGATGATTGCACTATAAAAATTGGAGACTATGAAATAGATTCTATTAGTGAAAAAGATTTAGAACGTTTTGTAAGTAAAAAAGAACACATTGCAAAATTGAAAAAAAATGAACATAATGCTAAGCACTACGGATATTTTAAGATATATTTACAATCAGCAAACAATATTGGTGGGGCACGTGGATTTGGAATTCGTGATTTAGAAAAAAAAGAATTATTAGATTTTCTGGTTATAACAGATTATGAAAGTAGAATGAATATCCTAGATGCAATTGAGTTATTAGTAGATTTTGAAAATAAGGCACAAGAACAGTTTAGAAAAGAAAATGGAGTATTACACCAATATTGGAGATTAGAAGAAGAAAATTGGAAAAATAGACCGGAAATGTATTATGTAGATAACGTAAATCCTATACAACTTAGAAACATTATCGGAATAAGCATGTTTAACTTTTATGCAGATGAAAACGGGAGATTATACGTAACAGATAAAGGAACTTATGAGCTAGTACAAAAAGCTAATGAACTGATGTTATTTTATGTAGATTTCTTAGATAGAAATTCTGATAACAAAGAGCTTATAGATGAGTTTAAGAATTTTTTCTTCGATACCATAAGCGAAAGATTAACAATTTATGGAAAAAGATATTTACAGTATAGGGTAGGAATGGAAAAAATAATCTATAACAAGTATAAATGAGGAGTATACCATGAAAAATACTAATCTTGATAAAAATCTATTAATAGATTACGTACATTATGAATCAAATTCAGAACTATTTAAAATGGAATTAAATGATAGTTTACTACTGAAGTTATGGAGTAATGCAATTTATAAATTAAAACCTGCATTGCTACGAAGCGTAGATTACGATATAGATATTGTCACTACTATAAGCCTTATTAGACTAACATTAGCAACAGTTAAAACATTAGATAAAGATATAGATGTCGAAAAATATATAATTAAAGATGAATCAAGTAAAGAAAGTATAGCAAAATTATTTTGGAATGGACTTAATGCTGCATATAATAAAGATTATGCTAACTTAGCCAATATCGCCATTAAAGTTAAAAATAAATCCGGCGATGCAGGTTTTCTACATTCTCTAGATTTTGATGATAATGAGGTTTTAGAAGATTATAGCTATCTTATGTCTTTAATAGGTCAAGGGACTCAAGAAAGAAATGATTTTGTAACTAGGTTCTTTAGACAACAATATGAGGATTCTGATAAGAAAAATATACCTTTAGAATTTAAACTACAACTACTGAATAATGTATTGCGAGATGATAAGATAACGACAAATGATTTACTAGGACTTGAATGATATATAAGTTATAATTAGAGATAATTATATATTCAATCTCTAATTATAACCCTTTTATTTTATAGCCAACTTTTAGCCAACTTTTATTATATAGTTAGTGCGAATATGAGTATTTTACGGTACTGTGGGATTTATGGTGCAAAGTCCCTTCTCCTGCACCAAAATAATCAAAAGAAAAAGACTGTGCAAGGCAGTCTTTTTTAATTTATATTGATTAATTCTCTTTTTATAATAAATTCTAGTAATTCTTTTTCATTTTCAAAGATATGATTCTTATAATATAAAATCAAAATCTTATCGGGACTTTTCAAATTACTTTTATTTTTAATATTTCCAAAATAATTTTTCATTACAAAGTAACAGTTGTCGTCTTTATCATAAGGCAAGTCTCTTGTGTTAATTCTAACAGTAAATTCTTCTCCTAAATTAATTGTATAAAATTCATTAGTGTTAAAATATTCATCTATATAATTTGAAGTACCAGAAATCTCTAATGTATTTCCTATTAGATTCACTTCACAAATTTTAAATTTATATGAAGGTATTTCTAAAGTCAGTTTATCTTCTAATTCATATAAAATCTTCTCATGTAAACTCATCAAGTTTTCTATATTATCTAAATTATTTTCAGAAACTTTATCTATATTTTCAGATTTACCTTCTACAAAATTTTTAAAATAAATATGATTTTTTATTCCCTTAATTAATTTATCTTCACTTACTACATCAAAATTTCTAAGAAGATAATTAATTGCGAAAGAGTCTAGTTTAAATATATAATTATATTTCTTGACTAGGTTTTGTAAATCAATTACTTTTATATCAATTTTATCCCCAATGTAAAATTCATACTTTTCATTTAAAAAGGGCAAATCAAAAGATTTTCCAGAGAATGTTATGAATTCTTTATCTTTGCAGATTTTATAGAATTCTTTTATAATTTTTTCCTCTTCTTTTAAGTTTTCAATTGAAAGGTTTATAACTTCATCGCTATATTCTAAGATAAAACTAATTGATATTATTTGATCTTTATCCCTTGACAGTCCCGATGTTTCTATTTTAAAGTAATTGTAATTTGATTTTAAATTTAGTTTTCTATGTAAAATTTTCATATTTTCACCTTTGATATATTTTATCACATAGGATTTGTTTAAAGATATGATTTTTAGAAATTAGTCAAATATAGTATAATAAAGATAATATGATTTAAAATTTATATAGAAAGAAGATATTATGATTTATTTAGATAATTGTGCAACTACAAAGCCAGACAAAGAAGTTGTAGAAGTAATGTTAAAAGCACTTCAAGAGGATTTTGCCAATCCATCTTCACTTCACAGTTTTGGTCTAAAAGTTGAAAAAGAAATTGAAAATGCTAGAAAGAATGCTGCTGATTTAATTAATGTAAACTCTGATGAAATTTATTTTACATCAGGTGGAACTGAAAGTAATAATATTGCTATTCATGGAGCTATTCAAAAAAATAAAAGAATGGGAAAAAAGATTATTACAACTTCAATTGAGCATGCTTCAATTTATGATCAATTTTTACATTATAAAGATGAAGGATTAAATGTAGTGTATCTTCCTGTTGACAGCTACGGAAATATTGAAATAAATGCTTTAAAAAATGAATTAGATGATGTAACTATTTTAGTTTCACTTATATATGTTCACAATGAGCTTGGAACTATTAATAACATCAAAGAGATTATAAAAATTATAAAAGCTTACAATAAAAATATTTTAGTTCATGTTGATGGAGTTCAAGCAGTTGGAAAAATTCCAGTGGATGTTAAAGATTTGGGAGTAGACACTTTTTCTTTCTCATCTCATAAAATTTATGGGCCTAAAGGTGTTGGAGCCCTATATAAAAGAAAAAATCTTCAAATTCCAAGCCTTGTAATAGGTGGAGGTCAAGAGAAGGGACTTCGCTCAGGAACTGAAAATGTGCCGGGAATTTTAGGTTTTGGCAAAGCTTGTGAACTTACAAGAAAAGATTTAAATAATAGGCTTAATCATGCAAAAGAGATAAAAAAATATTTATTAAAAAAACTAGATGAAAATTTAACTGATTATAAAATAAACACTCCAGAAAATTCAAGTGATTTCATAATTTCAATATCAATACTAGATATTAGAGCTGAAGTACTGCTTCATTATTTAGAAGGTGAAGAAATTTATATTTCAACTGCTTCAGCTTGTACTTCAAATGGCACTCATCATTCCAGCACTTTAAAAGAGATAGGAATGAGTCCAAAATATATGGAAGGTACCATTAGAATATGTACTTCCAAAGACACTACAAAAAAAGATATTGATGAATTTGTAGAAAAACTTGTAAAATATGTAAATGAAATAAGAGAAATAATGAGATAGGTGATTTAATGAATAGAGAAATGGCTCTCTCACTGGGAGAACTTGTCTTAAAAGGCAAGAATAGACATAGATTTTTAGAGCAACTTATGAGACAAATTAAGAGAAATCTACGTGGAATTGATCACGGGAAGATTTATCACAATATGGGAAAGGTCTATGTTGAAGTTGTATCTGACAATGAAGAAAAATTAATCAATAGATTAAAACATGTTTTTGGAATTGTATATATTGCTCCAACTATTAAAGTTGAGACAAATCCAGAACAAATCGAAGAAGCTGTAAAGGAAATTGTAAAACAGACTCTTGAAAAAAATCCTGAATACAAAACATTCAAGGCAATAACATCAAGAGGAGATAAAAAATTTCCATTAAATTCTATGGAAATTTCAGCAAAAATTGGTGGAATAGTTTTAAAGAATTTTGATGTAAAAGTTGATGTTCACAACCCTGACTTTAATGTTTACTGCGATTTAAAAAAGGATACCTATATATATGTAGAAAAGATTAAAGCTCATGGCGGACTTCCTTCTGGCACTAATGGTAGAGGACTACTATTATTATCAGGTGGAATTGATTCTCCGGTTGCAGGGTTTTTAATGGCAAAAAGAGGAGTTAAAGTGGACTGCTTGCATTTTCATTCCTATCCTTTTACTTCTGAAAGAGCAGAGGAAAAGGTGAAAAAACTTGCAGAAGATATTGCAAACTTTAGCGACGAACTCACATTTTATTCTGTTAATATTCTTCCTGTTCAAAAGGAAATTAATAAAAATTGTCCTGAAGAGGAAATGACAATTATTTCTAGAAGATTTATGATGAGAATTGCTGATAAAATTGCAAGAGAAAATAACTACGACTGCATTATAACTGGGGAAAATCTCGGACAAGTTGCTTCTCAAACCATAAATGGTCTTACTGTAACCAATGATATTACTAATAAATTAGTTTTTAGACCTCTAATAGGAATGGATAAGGTAGATATTATTGAAATTGCAAAGGAAATAGATACTTATGAGACATCGATTCTTCCATTTGAAGATTGCTGTACAGTATTTTTACCAAAACATCCTAATTTAAAACCTACAATTGAGGGTATAGAAGAATCAGAAGAGCCGCTAGACTCTGAAAAACTTGTTGAAGAGGCAATGGAAAAAATGAGCGTTAGTAAAATAGGAGGTTATGATGAAGAGGAAAAATAAAGGGGCTGCTGGCATAATAATAATTATTGCCATAGTTATTGGTATTGCAGTAGTTCTTGGTGGTCAATGGAACAAGTTAGTAAAACTTGATGAAGATGTAAATGGTGCTTGGGCACAAGTTCAAAACCAAGTTAAAAGACGTGCTGATTTAATTCCTAATATAGTTGAAACTGTAAAAGGTTATGCAGGACACGAAAAAGAAACATTTACTGAAATTACACAAGCTCGTGCAGGAGTTCAAAATGCAAATACTCCTGAAGAATTAGCAGAAGCTAATGATAATTTAACCAATGCTATTAGCAGACTTAATGTTGTAGTTGAAAACTATCCTGAGCTTAAAGCAAATCAAAACTTCTTAGATTTACAAGCTCAACTTGAAGGAACAGAAAATAGAATAGCAACAGAAAGAATGAGATATAACGAAACAGTTAATGTTTATAATCAAGCTGTTAGAAGATTTCCTACTAATATAGTTGCAGGAATACTAGGATTTTCACAAAGACAATATTTTGAAGTTTCAGAAGCAGATAATGAGGTACCAGAAGTTAAGTTTTAAGATCATAGATAGGTGATAGAAATGAAAAAGTCAATTTTTACAATCTTTTTTATACTAGCACTTGTGTTAAATGTCAATGCGGCCTTTAATAAAGATGGAATGTCCTACAATGTCTATGATGAGGCAGGAATTCTATCACAGGAAAGCATAGACTATTTAAACAAGACAACCTATGATTTAAAAAAGAAAACTGGTGGAGAAATAGCTGTTGTCATTGTAACTGATTTAGAAGGTTATACTCCCGAAGAATATTCTACAAAAGTCTTTAATGATATTGGAATAGGGGATGCAAAAAAGCACAATGGAACTTTATTAATGCTTTCTTTAACAGATGATGGCAATAGATATGTGAGAATAGAATCTGGATATGGAACTGAAGGTTTTATCCCAGATGCTTATGCTTCAAGAATTATTAGGTCTATGGCTGATGTTACAAGTAAATATCTAGATGATAGACCACTTGAAAGAGCAATGCTTGAAGGATATGCTCATATTATTAAATATTATGAAGATGAATATGGAATCACTATTGAGGCAAGAGAACCAGAAGGAGAAATAACTCCTACCGAAGAAGGACTTGAGTTGGGAGATATTTTTAAAATAATTCTAATCTTATTTATTCTTTCAGCTTTCCTAGGTGGAGGTTCTGGAAGAGGACCTGGTAACAGAAGAAGGAGAAGAAGACCTCCAGTAATATTCTGGGGTCCAGGATCTTTTGGAGGCTTCGGCGGCCGTGGAGGCTTTGGTGGTTCCGGTGGCTTCGGTGGTTCCGGTGGCTTCGGTGGAGGCTCTGGCGGAGGCTTTGGAGGCTTCGGCGGCGGAGGTTCTTCTGGAGGAGGAGGAGCCGGTGGCTCAATATAACTCAAAAATTTAACCCTCTTAGATTAAAAGAGGGTTTATTTTTAATATAATACTAATAAAAAGGATGCAATTTTGCATCCCTTTTTAGTATTTATTATCCAACTATTGTAATTTCTTTATTATAATTATTTAAAACTTTGCAGCCATCTTCTGTCACAAGAACCAAATCCTCGATACGCACTCCAACCTTTCCTGGAAGATAAATTCCTGGCTCTACAGAGAAAATATTTCCAACTTCTATAATAGCATCATTAGTTGAAGAAACATCTCCCTTATCATGTGTTTCAAGTCCAATAAAGTGTCCAGTTCTGTGAGTAAAGTATTCTCCATAACCTGCATCTTCGATTACTTTTCTAGCAGCCTTATCTACATCTGAAAGTTTATTTCCAGGTTTAACAGCAGCAATGCCAGCAAGATTTGCAGCAAGAACTGTTTCATAAACTTTTTTGCTTTCTTCAGGAACTGATTTGTAGAAGAAAGTTCTAGTCATATCAGAACAATAATCATCAAGTATGCATCCCATGTCAACAACAATACTGTCGCCATCTTTTGGAAGAGATGAATCATTTGTGTGATGAGGATTTGCTCCATTTGCACCATAGGCAATAATTGGATCGAAAGAAAACTCCTTGGAACCTAAATCTTCATAAACAGACTTTAAATATTTAGTCATTTCCTCTTCTGTTAAGCCTTCGCTTAATTTTTCTTCCATCTTAGCCATTGCCTTGTCATTTGCAATTGAAGCATTAATCATTTTTTCGATTTCTTCAGAATCTTTTCTACCTCTTAAGTAATCGACTAAGTGAGAACCCTCTACGAATTCGCAGTCTGTTTCTTTGATTAATGGAAGTAAAAACATTGCAGGCATTTTTTTGTCTATGCCCACTGTTCCTTTGATATCTTTAATTACATCTTTTAATGGATTATCAGTGTCATCATGCCACTTCAACTCCACGCCCAAGTCTTCAGTAGGGAATAATTTATTTACATATAAAATTACTTGACTGTCCTTTGAAACATTTAAAAGAACTAGTCTTTCACCAGGTTCATACCATTTTCCAATAAAGTAAAAAATAGCATAAGGATCAGTTATAAGTAAATTATCAATTTTATTTTCCTTTAATTTTTCAACTAAATTTTCAATTCTTTTATTCATAATTCCTCCATTTATAAATTATATTTAATTATACACCTAAATTAACTTCCTACAAAATAAAAGACGATACTAAGTAGGACTACTAATACAATTTGATGAACTATATAGAGAACTAGAGAATGTCTTCCCATAATATTTATAATATTCTTTGAAGCTTCCTTTTTCTTTAAGTCAATAAAATCATAGAAGAAATACCCAACATAGAATAGAAATATCCATGGAATAATTGGGAAATAATCAGCAGATGAAAAGCTTGGGGAGGGTAGACCTAGCACAAATAAATTCAAATTATATAGTGAATTTGGAATATCAATTAATCCAAAGAAAATATTTCCATAATAAATTCTCTTAAAAATAATAAACAATATTAAACAAATAATAAGTCCAAACTTAGGATTTATTTTTTTTATAAAATTTTCAAAAATAATGTGAATTAGCATTGCAGCTGCAAAAAAATGAATTATACCAAAATAAATAGCTTCATTTTTATCAAATAAAAAAGTTGCCAATGTAATAGCAATAGAAACACCAGTTAAAATCAAAAACTTTTTAAAATAATTTTTAGAAAAATTAAGGCTAAGTCCAGAAATTAAAATAAAAGACATACATATGTACTGTTGGTAATAATAAAGATTGTAGGGAATTTCTATTCCATAAAAAGCTTCTAAATCATAAATACCATGATAAATAATCATATTTATAATAGTAAATCCCCTTAAAAAATCTATAATATTGTATCTCTTTTTATTCTTTTCCATTTTGCACCTCTAAAAAATTATAACATAATATATTGAAATGATAAAAAACTTAAATTTTAGTATGTGAATTGTAAATTTACTGAAAATTCCAATAAAAATCATATATTTGATTTGACATTTAATATATTAAGTTTTATAATCTTATATGGTTTAGTAAATTAAGTAATTTGTTTAATAACATAGGTGATGAAATGGAAATAGGAAGTAAAATTAAAGAGCTTAGAATTGAGAAAGGTCTTACTCAAGAAGAGCTGGCTGATAGGTCAGAGCTGACAAAAGGCTTTATTTCTCAAATTGAAAGAGATCTTACTTCTCCTTCTGTAGATTCTCTTTTAGATATTTTAGAGGCACTGGGTACAGAACCAGGCATTTTTTTTGAGAAGGATAAAAATGAAAAAATAGTCTTTAAAGAAGAAGATTATTTTGAAACAGATAATGATGATTTAAATTATGCTTTAGAATGGATTGTGCCAAATGCACAGAAAAATCAAATGGAGCCTACAAGAATTAAGATTGCTCCTGGAGGTAAGTCTAAAGTTATTCCGCCTTATGAAGGGGAAGAGTTTGGATATGTTATAAAGGGAAGCATAGTTTTAATTTATGGAGATAATGAATACAAGGTAAAAAAAGGAGAGACTTTTTACTTTGAAGCAAAAAAATCTCACTGTTTAGTTAATAAAAGTTCAAAGGATGCTGAAATATTGTGGGTTAGTTCCCCACCAAGTTTTTAAGGGGCGAAATATGGAAAATTATGTAATTGAATTAAAAAACATTACAAAGAGCTTTGGAGATAATGTAATATTAGAAAACTTTAATATTTTAGTTAAAAAGAATGATTTTCTAACTATTCTTGGACCTAGTGGTTGTGGAAAAACAACTATTTTAAGACTTATTGGAGGTTTTGAAGAACCTGATAGTGGGAAGATTCTTTTTAACGGAGAAGATATTACAAATAAAGAGCCATATGAGAGAAAAATTAACACTGTCTTTCAAAAATACGCACTTTTCCCACATATGAATGTATTTGAAAATATTGCATTTGGTTTAAAAATTAAAAAAGTTGATAAAAATACAATTAAAGAAAAAGTTAAAGAAGTTTTAAAGCTTGTAAATCTTGAAGGATTTGAAAATAGAGAAATTGATTCACTATCTGGCGGTCAGCAACAAAGAATTGCAATTGCAAGAGCACTTGTAAATGAGCCAGATGTACTGCTTCTTGATGAACCTCTAGGAGCACTTGATTTAAAGCTTCGTCAAAACATGCAGATAGAGCTTAAGAGGATTCAAAAAAGTGTAGGAATTACTTTTGTCTATGTAACTCATGATCAAGAGGAAGCTCTTTCAATGTCAGATACAATTGTTGTATTAAATAGTGGAGAAATTCAACAAATGGATACTCCTATTAATATTTACAATGAGCCAAAAAATGCCTTTGTTGCTGATTTTATTGGTGAATCAAATATTATAAATGCAGTAATGGTTGATGATTACAAAGTTAGATTTTTAGGTTATGAATTTAAATGTGTTGACTCTGGTTTTAATAAAAATGAAAATGTTGAAGTTGTTATAAGACCTGAAGATGTATTTTTAGTAGATGAAAATGATGAAAATTCACAAATTGCTGGAGTTGTAACAAGCTTAGTTTTTAAGGGCGTTCACTATGAAATGACTGTAGATGTAGATGGATTTACAATGCTTGTTCAGTCTACAGAAAAAAGAGAAGTTGGAGAGAGAACTGGAATTAATATTAAACCTGATTTAATTCACGTAATGAAAGTAGAAGGGGAGTAATATTATGAAGAAAATGTCATTTGTATATTTTATATGGGCACTGGTCTTTATATTATTTCCTCTAATTTTAATCTTAGCTTATGCATTTAATGCAAATCAAAGCTTAATGGATTTTAGCTTTACTTTGGATAATTTCTCTAGATTTATGGAGCCACTGTATTTAAAAATACTTTGGGTTTCAATACTTCTAGCAGGTGCATCAACAATACTTTGTCTTCTTATTGGTTATCCAGTTAGCTATATAATTTCTAGAATGCCAGAAAAAGTAAGAAATAATTTAATCTTAATTTTTATAATTCCAATGTGGATGAACTTTTTATTAAGAACTTATGCATGGCTTACACTTCTTGGAAATAATGGACTTATAAATAAATTTATTGGGCTTTTTGGAATTGGACCATGGGATTTAATGTATAATTCTAAGGCAATTATGATTGGTATGGTTTACAACTTCTTGCCATTTATGGTACTACCAATTTACACAATACTTTTAAAGATGGATCAAAAATTAATTGAAGCAGCGAAGGATTTGGGAGCAAATAATTTTAAAGTTTTTATTAGCGTAATTTTCCCATTATCACTTCCAGGAATTTACACTGGTATAACAATGGTATTTATCCCGGCTATATCAACTTTCGTTGTGCCAAACTTACTTGGTGGAAATAATTTTTATTTAATAGGAAACTTAATTGAAAAGCAATTTACATTCACAGGAGACTGGGGATTTGGTTCAGCAATTTCAATTGTGTTGATTATAATAATGCTTTTAATCCTTGTGATTCCAAAAATTTTTAAAAGAACTGTTAAATCTAGTAGTATTGGAGGTGGATTAGTATGAGAAAACTAGTAGATAGAATATATTTATTCTTAATATTTTTATTTTTATACGCTCCAATAATTGTTCTAATAGTATTTAGTTTTAACAATTCAAAGCTAAGAGGATCATGGGCAGGCTTTACTCTTAAATGGTACAAGAACATGTTCACAGATCCAAATATTTTAAGCTCACTTAAGACAACTTTTATAGTTGCCATAGTTGCAACAGTTATTTCAACAATAGTGGGAACTCTTGCAGCAATTGGAATTAACGAGCTAAGAGGAATAAAGAAGAGTACAATTTTAAATATAAACTACCTTCCAGTAATTAATCCAGATATAGTTACAGCTATTGCTCTTATGGGATTTTTTGGACTGATAAATTTAAAAATGGGATATACTACTATGATTATTTCCCACATAGTTTTTTGTATACCCTATGTAATATTATCAATTCTTCCAAAATTATCTCAGCTACAAAAAAACACTGTTGAGGCAGCACTAGATTTAGGAGCAACTCCTTCTTATGCAATATGGAATGTAGTAATACCGCAGATTAAACCTGCGATTTTAACAGGAGCCTTGATGGCTTTTACACTTTCAATAGATGATTTTGTAATATCTTTTTTCAACACTGGTCAAGGAGTTTCAAATCTATCTATTACAATATATTCAATGGCGAGAAAGGGAATCAACCCTTCAATTAACGCACTTTCAACAATAATGTTAGTAGTTCTTTTGATTTTGCTTGTAATAATTAATAAGCGAAATGAAAAGGATAAACAAAATAATCTATTCTAATACGAGGTGAAGAAATGAAAAAATTAATCTTATTAATGTCTTTATTAATATCTGTAACTTTAACTGCATGTGGTGGAGAAAGTAAAGCCACAGAAGAAATCTCAGTTTACAACTGGGGAGAATATATCGATCCTGAAATTTTAAAAGATTTTGAAAAAGAAACTGGAATCAAAGTAAATTATTCAACTTATGCATCTAACGAAGACTTATACATCAAGATGACTCAATCACAAGATCAATATGATGTAATTGTTCCTTCAGATTATATGATTGAAAAACTAATTAAAGAAGATTTACTTCAAGAAGTAAATTACGAAAATATTCCAAACTTCCAAAATGTAGAAGATAGACTTAAAAATCCTACTTTCGATCCAGAAAATAAATATTCAGTTCCATATTTCTGGGGAACAGTTGGTATTGTTTATAACAAAAAAGCAGTGACTGATCCAGTGAATTCATGGGATATTCTTTGGAACGAAAAATATGCAAATCAAATTATAATGTATAATTCTCAAAGAGATACAATTGGTGTTGCTCTTAAAAAGCTTGGATATTCTTTAAACTCAACTAATGAAAAAGAATTACAAGAAGCAAAAGATCTATTAATTGCACAAAAACCTCTAGTATATGCATATCTTGATGATGATGGAAGAGATGTAGTAGTTCAAGGAGATGCAAATCTTTCTGTAATGTATTCAGGAGATGCACTTTTAATGATTAAACAAAATGAAGACCTTGATTATGTAATTCCAAAAGAAGGATCAAATATTTGGTACGACTCAATGGTAATTCCTAAAAATGCAAGAAATGTATCAGGAGCTGAAAAGTTTATAAACTACATGCTTGAAAAAGAAGTTCAAGCTAAAAATGTAAATTACTGTGTTGGTTATACTTCTCCAGTAAAAGGAGTAAAGGAACTTCTACCAGATGAAATCAAAAACTCTAAAGTAGCTTATCCAGATTTAACAAATGCACCAGAATTAGAAGCATTTAAAGACCTTGGAGAATTTATCAAAGTTTATGACAGAATTTGGACAGAAATCAACGCTTCAAATCTTTAATTAACTAAAAATTTTGTTTATTTTCAAACCTTCATGTGATATTATATAGTATAAGTTAAATGTTTTATAATGGAGGTTTGAAATGAACGACAAAATAAAAAGACTTGTAGTATTTGCAATTTTCTTATTTTTATTAGTAATAATTTCTTTTACAGCATTTTTTAACAAGTCTCTTTTATGGCCTAACTCCACAGTTAACAGAGAATTCGATGGAATAATCTTTAATAATTCAGACGGAGTTGAAGGACTTCAAATCACTAGAAGTGTAGAAGGAAATGGCCTAAAAAAACTTATTAAATACGACATAAAATTTAATTATACAGGTGAAGATTCTACTGCCAGAATTTTAGGAACGCCTGTTAGACAAATCTTTTTTGGAGATGATGTTACTTATAGCAAATCTAAAGTTAATTTAAAGGGAGATTTCGATAAAATAAACTCTTCTCTTTTTGAAGAAAAAATGAAGCTAAAAGTGAAAGACTTTTACAACAAAACTAGTAACAAAGAGTTTGATGCAGTAAGTGCCATTAAACTTGACTTAACAGAAAAAGTTGGAGAATATGATTTCACAGTTTATTATGCACCAAATCCACTTTATTTCTCAGGCAGACAATTAGTTGAAGATGCGTCAATTTTTATAACTGATGCTAAAGTTGATAACTTTACTGAGACTACTAAGGTTAAGGATAGCATTAAGGAAGCCTATACAAATTCAGGTTATTATATTAATAAACTTGAATTAATTAACCAAGGACTTGTTAACAAAATTTCATTACTTAATACAGCAAGTACAGTTGCATTTTTACTTGCAGTAGTTGCAGTATGTGCACTAATTTGGTTTGAAAGAGGAAACTTCTTTATCTATCTTGGAGCAATGTTTGTAATGATACCAACATTCTTTAGATTTATGGATAAGGGAACTAGCAATATGGGAGTATTAATAGTTTATCCAATTCTTGGATTTATTGCTTCAATATTTGCAAAACTTATGGACAATAAAGAATTAAAGCTCGGAGCAAATGATATAAAACAATCAGTTGCCTTTGGTTTAATTTACTTTGTAATTTGTAATATTTTATTTATGATTCCAAGAGTATTTATTGGATGATAAATTTTAAAATTAATTATATGAGTAGGTGTTTAACGCACCTACTTTTTTTATGTAAAAATTTACATAAAATTATTTTTTTGTTACCTCAGGTTAATTCCTCTAAAAAGATTGAAATATAGGGATTTAAAGAAAAATAAAACCTATTTTGATAAGCAGAAATAATGATAAAACTTATCAATATTTCTTTACAAATAAATATTTTTTGATAATATAAATCTAAAATAAAAAAGATTATCAATTACTATTTAGGGAGGAAATTTTGAAAATAATATATTTAATATTTGGTTTTATATTTTTAGGACTAGGTATCGTGGGGATATATATGCCACTACTTCCTGCAACACCTTTTCTACTTTTAGCAACTTACTTTTTTGGAAGAGGTTCTAAGAAATTTAATGCCTATTTTATTTCCACAAAACTATATAAAGAAAATATAGAGCCAATAAAAAATAAAATTGGTATGACGAAAAAGAGAAAAATAAAAATTTTAGGTATGATTTCCTTTTTTATTGCGCTCTCTTTTATATTAATAAATAATCTTCATGCGAGAATATGCCTTGCAATTGTACTTATATTTCATTATTTCTATTTCTTTTTTAAGGTAAAGACAATTTCGGAGGATAAAGATGTTTGACAAGAGATTATTTAAAGAACTTAAAAGTGAAAAAATATATTTAATTATTTTAGTAGTATTAAAAGTTATGGAAATGATTTTAAATGTTTTTATGATTTTTAGTTTATCAAAATACATAGAAAATCTAATAGAAAAAAATAACAATATTAATCTTTTATCCATAATTTTATTTATAATTATTGCTCGAATTTTTATAACAAAAATTTATTATAAAATATCTTTTAAGGTATCTACTGAAGTTAAAAATATTTTGAGACAAAGATTAATAAAAAAAGTCTATTCTTTTAAAATGAGCTTTGTAGAAAAAATTAGAATTTCCGAAATCATAAATTTAGGAGTAGAAGGAATAGAACAATTAAATATATTTTATTCAGAAATGTTGCCGCAACTTTTCTTCTCATTGATAGGACCTTTAATACTATTTATAATTGTAAGTTTTTTAAATTTCAAAATAGCAATTATAATGCTTGCTATAGTGCCAGTTATTCCAATTGCTATATTAATGGTTCAAAAATTGGCAAATAAAGTTGTGAAATCTTATTGGAAATCTTACACAGATTTATCAGATGTATTTATAGATTTCTTATATGGACTTACAACATTAAAGGTATTTAATGCAGATAAAAGGCAAAATGAAAAGTTAAATGAGTATGCAGAAGATTTTAGAGTTAAAACAATGAAACTTTTAATGGTTCAACTAAACAATATTACAGTTATGGATATTGTCTCATATTGCGGTATGGGGCTGGGAATTATTTTAAGCTTAGTATTTTATAATAAGGGAGAAATTTCTATATTTGCTGCCATTTCCATAGTTTTACTTGCTCAAGAATTTTTCACACCTTTAAGAAGGCTTGGTTCACTATTCCATGTTGCAATGAATGGAATTTCCGCAGCAAAAAGTATTTTTAAAATTTTAGAGACAGAAGATGAAAAAGAATTTGAAAATTATCTAAAGAGTAGTGAATTAAACGTAAAAATTAAAGATTTAAATTTTTCTTACGACAAAAAATTAGTGCTTGATAATGTTAATTTAGAATTTAAGAAAGGTAGTATTACTGCTATTGTGGGCGAGAGTGGATCAGGAAAGTCTACAATTGTGAAAGTATTATCAGGTATATTAAAACCAAATAGTGGAGAAATTTATTTTAATGGAATGACTGATGTAAATTTAAATTCTCTATTAGAAAATATAATGATGATAGATAACGAGCCTTATATATTTAATGAAAGTCTTAGATATAATTTAAAAATTGCAAAAGAAGATGCAACTGATTTAGAAATTCTAAATGCACTAGATAAAGTTGGACTTAAAACTTATTTTGAAAATGGAGATGGACTAGACACAATACTAGATGATTTAGGAACTAATTTATCAGGTGGTCAAAAGCAAAGACTCTCCTTTGCAAGGGCAATTTTAAAATCGCCAAAGCTATTAATACTAGACGAATCTATATCAAATATAGATATAGAGTCTGAAGAATTAATACTTAATTTATTAGAAAAAATGAAGAAAGAAATGAATATTATTTTAATAACTCATAGGCTTAAAAATACTGAGTATGCAGATTATATTTATTATTTAGAAGATGGAAAAATAAAAGAAGAAGGCAAGTTTAATGAAATATTAAAAGGCAGATTATTTTCTTCATTATATAATTATCAGATTTCTTTAGAAAAGTGGGGTCTGTATGAATAAGTTAAAACACTATAAATATTTAATAAAAGAACTTTTAAAACTTGTAAGTAATTTAAAAATTCAAATGATTTGTGCAATATTTTTTGGAGCATTGGGCCATATATTCGCAACACTTATCCCAGGACTAGGCGGCTTATATCTTGCAAAATTAATTTTAAAGGAAGAAATTAACTTTAAAATGGCAGTTTTATCAATAATAGGTCTTGGAATTATAAGAGCGATATTCAAATATATTGAGCAACTATTTAATCATTATGTGGCTTTTAAAACACTTGCAACAATTAGAGATAAAGTATTTAAAAAACTAAGAGAATTATCTCCTGCGAAAATGCAAGAAAAAAATAAGGGAGAGTTAATTTCTATAATAACAGCAGATATAGAACTCTTGGAAGTATTTTATGCTCATACTATCTCGCCAGTGTGCATTGCTCTAATTCACAGTTTTGTTTTTTTTATGATTTTATTAAAATACAGCTATATATATTCACTTATACTTTTGTTATTTCATTTGATATTAGCAATTATTGTGCCTATTATTACTGAAAAATCTGCAAGAAATATAGGGAAAATTCAAAGAGGAGATTTATCAAGATTAAATTCAAAAATCTTAGAAACTTTTAAAGGTCTAAAAGAAATAATAAATTATAATTACGAAGATAAAAGACTAGAAGAGATAAATAATTTGACTAAAAAATTAAATCAATCAACAAAAAAATTATCACAAAAATCAGCAAATAATTTTTCTATAACTTCAGCTATTATAATATTTTCAAACTTTGTATTCATAATGGCAGCATCAATATTATTTATTGAAGGAAAAGTAGATGAAGTAGGATTGATATTTCCCTTTGCAATATTTATATCTTCCTTTGGACCTACATCGGCCTTATCATCACTTGCAAATAATCTAGTACTTACCTTTGCATGTGGTGAAAGAGTTCTTGGACTCTTTAATGAAAAACCAGTAGTAGAAGAAAATATAGAAGGGGAAAAAATCGAATACGATAATTTAAGCACTAGAGACTTATGTTTCTCATATGATGATAAAAAATTAATAGAAAAATTTAACCTAGATCTTAAATTAGATGAAGTTATTGGATTATCCGGAAAGAGCGGTTGTGGTAAATCAACAATAATAAAGCTTATAATGAGATTTTTCGATCCAGATAAGGGAGAGATTTTAATTAATAATAATAATTTAAAAAATATTAATACAACTAATCTTAGAGATAATATTTCATACACATCTCAAGAAACACATTTATTTAAGGGGACAATTAGAGAAAATCTACTAATTGCAAAGGAAGATGCAACTGAAGAGGAATTAATAGAAGCATCCAAAAAAGCAAATATTTATGAATTTATAAGAAGTTTAGATAAGGGATTTGATACAGAAATAGTAAAAGAAAATAAGCTTTTATCTACTGGACAAATACAAAGACTTGCCCTAGCAAGAATGTTTTTAAGAAAATCTAAACTATATATATTAGATGAACCTACAGCAAATATAGATGCTTTAAATGAAGGCATAATTTTAAAGTCTCTTCATGATGAAAAGAAAAACAAAACAATTATAATATCATCTCATAGAAAATCAAGCCTTAGAATTTGTGACGAAATAATTAAATTTAATAGGGGAATGGAGTCGTAAATTAAATGTTAAATTTAAATATAACCAGAGTACAAATTGAATATTTATTGTTCATACAAAATTATGAGGGAAATAAGACTATAACAGAAGCAAGTAATTATTTTAATTGCTCAAGAGTAAATTCTAAGAAAATTCTAGATAGAATGGTTGTAGTTGGCGTACTTTACAAAGAAAATAATGAATATAAGCTTACTCAAGTCGGAAAAGATTTAAGCAATATTTATAACGAAAACCTTGAAAAAAACATATATATCTTAGAAAAATTCTTAGAATTAGATGAGGAAGTTGCAAGAGATGTTAGTTATGAGATTTTAGCAAAAAGAATTGGTAGTCTTCAAGATGCTCTAGATAGAAGATATAAATTTTTAAAATTTTCTAAAAACTTAAAAGAGAAAACTAGAATTTCAAATATATCTGAATTAATTGGAGAAGGATCCTATGATATTGGTTTTAACATAAAAAAAGTTCAGTACTGCTCAGATAAATCTTTTGTAGAAGATTCAATGGCGCTAAGGGGTTTTGAAAGTTACGGAAAATTAGTTATTGAACAAAAGTCTTACATAGAATTATATGCAAAGACAGTTAAAAAAGCTCAAGATGGATACAATAGAAAGGGCATCGCAACAAAATTATATTATTTTAAAAATAATGAAGAATTTGAAATTGAATCTAAAGAAAAAACTTTTAAAATTCCTTTAGATATTATTGATTATTGGTCTACTTCTGATGGAATCATTTTAGAATCTTCAATTATTTTAACGATAAAGTCACAACTTGGAATGAAGAATCATGTAAAGAAGGCAAATTTTATCTTCTATATTAACCTATGTTTAATTTAGAAATTTACAAATAATTAATAAAAATAATTATAAAAGGTTGAAAATCTCTAGTAATTTACTAGATTTTTTCAACATCATAAATAAAACAAAAAATAAAAAGCAAAACCAAAAACATTGTTAACTATTATTAACAAAAGTTTTTGAATTTTTTTGTGGTTTATTATAATGAGAAATACTATCATTAACATCAAAAAGATAAAATAATCACAAGAGGTAATTATGAAACAATATAAAAAAATATTTGCGTATATATTAATAATTTTTTCTCTATTTACAGTTGTTTTTGCAAAGGAAAAAGAAACTCCCGTAGAAGAAGAAATAAATTTGGAGGATGGATTTTATAGAATTCCAATAAAGCTTTGGCATGCTATTGATAATAAAGAAAGTATGGGAAACAAAGCTTTAAGTCAAACTGCAGAAATTGAAGTAAAGGATAAAGAAGCTAATTTATACATAGGATCAGACAAAATGGAATATATGTCTATCATAGCTTCCCTTGTTAATGTATATTTTGAAAAAGCTGATGGCAAGTACTATCAAGCAGAACCGGGTTGCTTCGAGTTAGAAGTTCCTAAGGAAAATTATAAAAGACCAGAAGTATTTAGGACATCTTTAATAAATCAAAATGATTTTACAAAGGTATATATAGATCCAAAAGTTGAGCCAATGGGAGATGAGCCAATAAGGGCAAGAATTAAACTTGATTTTGACAAATTAGAAAAAATTGATGAAAAAGATGCAAAACTAATTCACAAATTTAAAAATGGTGCAAAAAAGAAAGAATTTTCCAAAGATGAATCTGGAGAAGTGCAAAATAAAAATTTAATAATAAATTATGATAAAGATACTTTTGCAGAAGAATTTACATTTTATGGAAATAAATTATCTGGAGAAGAAGCAGATAATTATTCTAAAAATTTTGATAAATTAGATCAAGTAAATGTATTTAAAATTGAATTTTTAGGGCCACTAAAAGAAATAAGTGGAAATGAAGAAAGTATTCAAAGCACAAGAAAGAAAATAAAAACAGAAAAAGAATTTACTTTAAAGATACCACTAATTAATTTTAAGAAAGAAGACAATCTTGAACTGTATGATATGACAGGTGGAGAAAAGAAAAAATTAGAATTTAAAATTAATGGTGAACATTTAGAAACAAGAGTTAAAAATCCAGGAGTATATCTAGTAGTTAAAACTAAGGATGCAAATGCTATACCAGAAAATACTAATGCAGTTAATAACTCTGGAGCAAATAGTGTAAATAATAAAGCTAGCACAAAAACTGAAAGAGCAAAATCCTTTATGACAACTGCTAAAAAGCTAAAATCAAAGAATGTAGCAAATTCAACAAGTGGAAATAACTCAGCAAATTCTACACTAACATCAAAGGTAGCATCAACATCGGCAGTAAACACAAGTAGTGAAAGTTCATTACAAAAACAAATGACTTTTGCAAAGCAAGGCGGACAAAATACTTCAGGTAAATCTAATATTCCCAACACTAATACTGAAAAGGCAGAAGATGTAGAGGAAATTAAAGAGAGAGAATCTGCTGGAATTATATTTTTTATAATATTAATTTTTATCACATTAAATGCAGTGGCAATAATTTTTATTAAGAAAAATTTTAAAGATATAAGAGATATGAAAGATGAAATCATATTTTTAGGAGGGCTTAAGAAAAATGAGAAATAAAATAAAAAGTCTTATCCTAATTTTAGCAATTATCTTTAGTCTAAGCACTAATGTATTTTCATATACTCAGGAAATTGCAAAATCTACACCATATTATGCTCACCCTGTAACAGGAGTTATAGAAGATCCAGGTAATAATCCAGGAATAGGACAAGGGATGACAGAAAATGTATTAAATCCAAATGCTTTAGTAGAGACAACAGATGATGGGAGAATATTTTTATCAGTTCGTTATAATTTAGCAAATTACATTAAAAAAGAAAGCTTTGCTGTACAGAATTATGGAGAAGATACACTCTATTCAGTGCCAGCAGAAGTAACTGCACAAACTGAAGAGACAAGAGATTATAGATTTGAAATACCATCTAAAAATATAGTGGTAAGAGCAAAATTATTTGTAGAGCCAATGGGTCGTGATGTAATTTTCTACTACACTATATCTGATTTAGTTTCAGGAAATACAGACTTTAAATCACTGGAAGGTTCATCAACCAATAAAAAAGTAAATGATAAATCAATGCCAGTGAATGAATCTCAATCTAACGTAAATCAAAATGATCCTACAAAAACTAATAGTAATATTTCTAATATGGATGGATTAAGAACTAATGAAAATAATTCACAAGTAGGACAAATTTTAGCACCTCAAAGTCAAGGTGAAAAAATAGAACAAAAACAATTAAACTCTAATTTTTCAGCAGGAGATCTTGGTTACTCTCATGGACTTTTGACAAAAGATTCTGACATAATTAAAAAATTATATTATTCAAATGAAAATGATGATGAACCGAAGGAAAAGACAAAACTTGGCAAAATAACTCTAGCTTTTATATACGCATTAATAGGATTAATGGTTGCTATAACAGCGCTAGTAATATTACTGGCAATACTGACATACTTTTTCAAGAATAAAACAGAAGAAGAATTAGAAAAGAAAAGGAGTGAAATATACTATGAAGATTAAAAAACTCCTACTAATATTTTTATCAGCTTTATTTCTTACATCTTGCGTAAATCAAAAACAGGGAAAAGCGAACAATGGCAGTGGATTAAGAATTGCCGCAACATCTATGGGAACAGTTTATATTATGGAAAAGCTAAATGTAGATTTAGTAGCAGTGCCAGATTCACAAATAGATAAAATGCCAGAGAGATATAAGGATGTACCAAAAGTTGGTATGGCAATGTCACCAGATATAGAAAAACTAAAACAGATAAACCCTGATTATGTTTTTTCACCAGTATCTTTAATTTCAGATTTACTTCCTAAGTACAAGGCAGCAGGATTAGATTATGGATTTTTAAATCTAAATAATATTGATGGAATGTACAAATCAATTGATGATTTAGGAAAATTATTAAATCGAGAAAAAGAAGCTAAAGAATTAAGAGATGATTATGAAAAATTTATCAATGATTATAAGGAAAAGCATAAAAATAAAAAAGCACCAAGAGTTTTAATACTAATGGGCCTACCAGGTTCCTATGTAGTAGCTACAGAAAACTCATATGTTGGTTCACTAGCTCAATTAGCAGGAGCAGAAAATGTCTATGGAGGAACTGACGAGCAGTTTATAACAATAAACACAGAAGATATGTTAAAGAAAGATCCGGATATAATACTTAGAACTGCCCATGCACTTCCAGATGAAGTAATGGAAATGTTTAAAAAAGATTTTGCAGAAAATGATATATGGAAGCATTTCAGAGCAGTAAAAGAGGGAAAAGTTTATGACCTAAGCTATAAAAAATTTGGAATGAGTGCAAAATTAAATTACAAAGAAGCCTTAGATGACTTAGAAAAAATATTGTATAGAGGAGATGAAAATAGTGAAAAAAAGTAAAATCATTTCAATCTATATAATATCAATTTTAATATTAATTGGATTAATACTTTTTTCAATGAGAACAGGATCAATAGAGATGTCTTTTTCAAAATTAATACATGGACTTTTTATAGAATATGATTCCGATGTATCAGCTATATATGACTTGAGATTTCCAAGAATAATAATATCAGTCTTAGCAGGTGCAGCACTAGCAACAAGTGGAGTATTACTTCAAGCAGTAATGCAAAACCCATTAACTGACCCTGGAATAATAGGCATATCATCAGCAGCGAGCTTAACTCAAAACTTACTACTAATAATATTTCCTTCATTATATGCATTTTCACCAGCATTTTCAGTATTAGGAGGACTTCTTGCATACTTACTCATATATTCCCTTGCGTGGAATGGAGGAAGTAACCCAATAAAACTAATACTTGTAGGTGTTGCACTAAATATGACAATCATGGGAATAAATGAAGCTATTAAGTCAATGATGGGCGGAAACCTAACAAATGTTCAGTCAATAATAGAGGGAAATGTAGCACAAAAAACTTGGGGCGATGTAAAGATAATGGCAATTTATGGAATATTATTTCTAGTGATATCACTATTTACAATAAGAACAGCAAACCTACTTCAATTAGAAGATAGCACAGCAAAATCTCTTGGAGTAAATGTAAATAGAGATAGATTTATATTGGCATTAATCGCAATAATACTTGCATCATCATCAACTGCAATAATTGGAGTAATAGGATTTTTAGGACTTGTAGTACCGCATATAGGAAGAATAATTGTGGGATCAAATCACAAAAATCTAATACCCTTCTCAATGATATTAGGTGCCATCACACTTCTATTATCAGATACATTAGGAAGAGTAATTGCATATCCATACGAAATAAAACCATCAGTTGTAATGACAGTAGTGGGAGGAATATTCTTTATAACACTTTTAAAAGTAGGAGGAAAAAACTATGGAAATTAAACATCTTTTTTTCGCCTATGGAAAAAATTTAGTAATAAAAGATTTAAATTTAGATATTAAGAAAAATAAAATCACAACACTACTGGGAGCAAATGGATGTGGTAAGTCAACATTATTTAAGCTCATCAGCAGAGCAGAAAAGCCGAAGATGGGTCAAATAACACTTGATGGAAAAAATATAAAAAATATAGATATAAAAGAATATGCAAAAAAAGTTGCCATAGTAAGACAAAAAAACCACATAACAGGCGACATAAAAGTAGAAGAATTAGTAGCATATGGCAGAAATCCATATATAGGATTTATGCAAAGAGCTAAAGAAGAAGACGAAAAGAAAATAGAAGAAGCAATAGAAGTATGTGGACTCGAGAAAATTCGAAAATCACAAGTAAACGCCCTATCAGGAGGACAAGTACAAAGAGCTTGGATAGCAATGGCAATTGCACAGGATAGTGAAATACTTCTATTAGATGAACCAACAACATACCTAGATATTAAATATCAAATTGAAATCCTAAAGTTAGTGCAAGAACTAAATAAAAATTTAAATAAAACTATAATAATGGTACTTCACGATATTAATCAATCTATAAAATATTCAGATGAAGTTGTAGGAATGTATCAAGGACAAATTTTATTTAAAGGCGATCCTAGAAAAGTAATCGAAGAAGATAAAATTTCTAAAATATATGACACTAAACTTAGAGTAGTTGAATTTGAAGAAGAAAAATTAGTTTTAGCTAGTGAGTAAATTTTTTAAATTAAATGAAACAAAACCCCAGCAGGCTGCCCTTTAGGGCTGTCTGCATCTAAAATCATTGTATCTAGAAAAACAATAGAAAAAGAAAGAAGGAAAAATGAAAGGCTTAATAATATATTCATCAAAAACTGGAAATACAAAACACATGGCAGAAGTAATATGCCAAGAAATTAGTAATACTTCAGATGTAGATTTAGTAGATATAAAAGAATATAAAAATATGACTGAATCTCATAAAGAAAATTATGACTTTATCTTATTAGGAGCATGGATAGATAGAGGAACATTAGAAAATAAAGCAATGAAACTATTTAAATCATTAGAAAATCAAAAAATAGGACTCTTTGCCACATTAGGAGCAATGCCAGACTCCGAACATGGAAGAAAAGTCATAAAAAATCTAGAAGAATTATTAAAAGATAAAGAATCACTAGGACAATACATATGTCCAGGACTTGTAGATGAAAAAATGATAGAAAAACTAAAAGGAATAACTGGAATGGTAGTTCCAAAGCATGTAAAAGAAAAAATGATAGAAACAAGCATCGCATCTCGATATGCAACAGAGGAGGAATTAGAAGAAGCAGGAAAGTATTTCAAAGAAAAAATCGAAGAATTTCTATAAAAATAACATGGGCGGTAGGGTGGGAATTAGAAAACGAAGATATCAATTAATTATATATAAAGAAAGAAGGAGTAAAATGAACAAAAAAGAAAAGCCAAATATAATTAGCTTGCATAAAAAAGTAGCACTGGGCTTATCAATAATAACAATGCTGAGTACAGCAACACCAGTATTTGCATTCACACCAGCAAATAGCGAAACAAAACAAGCTATAAAACAAAAGATTGAAGAAATTCAAAGAAATCAAGAAATTCAAAAACATTTATTAGGAACAGATTATCTAGCTCCACCTCACAATACAAATTATACACCAGGTATTGACCTAGGTGATTATGAAGATGTTGATGATAGCGGAAAGCTCTACAGTAAAGATTCTTATATATTAACAGCTGATCAAATTTCTGAAACTGCTTGGTATGCAATATATGATGAACTTGCAAAAGCAAAAAATAACGTGGATTCTTTAGATCAAGATGGGGCAAATGCTTTATTAGCAGAACTTAATAGAATTTTAGATTTATATTCTGTTAATAATGATCAAAAATTAAAAGAAGATGGAGACTACGAAGGTAGTAAGAATTTTAAAATAGTAGAAGTTAGACAAGATTATACAGATGGAAATACATCTGTATATAAGAAGACTGGAAAAGAAATTCAAGAGATTAAAGATATTTTCTCTGAAATGCAAATTGTAAAATGGGGAAATGAATTAGATTTATTATTTGTTTCAAAAAATAAGATTAATTCACTGGTTTTAAGAAAAGTATCAGGAAAAGATATTTGGGCAAGTATAGGAAGTTCAGCCCCTAAGAATCTAAAGAAAAATGATTTAGTTGCGATTCCAATTCCAGCAGAACTTAATGGAGAGCAGTTAGTAGTTGAATCCATGTCCTATGTAGACAGTGAGGGAGAAACTAAAAAAGTGGGTCCTTTTGGAATAGATATAGATTATGCTGCTATGGGAAAAACAACTCTAACTGATAACTCTGATAGATTTTCTAAAAAGACAAAAGCTAGAATTAAATATTGGATAAAAAGAGGAGAAATCTTAATAGGGAAATATCTTGATGCTGATGTAGACAAAGATAAAGAAAGGATTGCAAAAGTAACAGAAAGCATCGAAAAATTAAATCAACTTAGAAACTCTGATAAACCTTCTATGACAAAGGCATTAGAATACGCTCAACCTATTTATGAAATAGAAAATGCATTTACTTTAATGGAAGTATTAAATATTAAAGTAGCAGAAGCAATGGAAGATATTAGTTCTAAGGATGTAATAAATGAAGATAAATATACAAAGGAAAGTATAGAAAACTTTAAGAAATTCTTAGAAAACACTGAAAAAGAAGCAGGAGATTTAGATGCTAAGGAATTAGTTGACAGAATTAACATGGTTCAAGGAGCATCACAAAACAGGATTCTTAAATATAATACTTCAAAACTTGAAAAATTAGTTGAAAAAGCAAAGAAATATGAGGAATCTAAATGTGAACAAGAAAGCTATCTAGCAATGAAACTAGCTTTAACAAAAGCAGAAAAATGGCTAGAAGCAAATAAAACTTATTCTCCAAGTTATAACGAAACAGAAGAACAATATAAAAAATTAGATGAAGCTATAAAAGCTCTCAAAGGAAAAGATGGACAACCTGTGCCAGAAATAAGTGATGATTCAAAAAAATCTCAATCAAATGCGGTATATGAAGTTCCTGTAACGTCTGTATCAAACGATAAGGTTAGACCATTACTAAAAAATACTGCAAAATACTATGAAAAAGAAAATAAGATTGTACTGACATTTGAAAAAAATAATAACTTTATAACTGATTTAACATACTATGACGCAGAATTTCAACAAAAAAAGGGAGATGTAATATCAGCTAACGGAAAACATGAAGGAAAGGATATTTTAAGAGAAGTAGCTCTAACTAATGTATTTGGGAAATCTACACTTAGTCCGGCAGTTTATATTAATGTTAAGTATCATGATGTAGATAAAATGGGCGATGATGAGCTAAACGCTATATCAGTTGGTTTAGATTTAAAAAACAAAAAACTTATTTCTGGAGAAATAAATAAAAAAGATGAGAAAAAAGAACAAACTAAACCATATGAAGTTCCATTAGATATTAAAAACCAAGATGGAAATGAAAAAACTTATCTTGAAAGATTAGTTGAACCAAGGGGAATTTATGACCCAGTAAATAAAAAGTTAAAATTAAAGGTAAATCCTGAAATGCAAGACGGGAAAGTAAAAACATATTTAACTGCAATACAATATACTGGCTCTAAAAATGCTGAAGTTACTAAAAAAGAAAGTAAAGAAGTAGTCGGTCAAAACACACCACAAGAAATTCCAATGGAATTTACAATTAATTTCGATATTGAAAAGGATATTGATGATAATAAAAACGCAAGATTAGTTTTATCAACTGATGCATATGATAGTTCTAAGACAAATAAAAAAGGATATGACTTTAGTATATATTTATTTGTAAAAAATGAAAATAAAAAACAATCAAAAGAGGAAAGTGAATCAATAGACAAAACTTTAAATACAAGATTAGATACTCTAAAAGAAAACTTTAATAAAGTTCAAACTTATTTACCAGATGAAATAGATGTCTTTGATTCAGTTGACAAGTCAGTAGAATGGAACCAAAACAATGGCGAAAATCAAAAAATAAAAACTAAAAAAGTTAATATAAAGAGTGAAATAATTTCTGCTTTAAACCAAAGTGATGAAATAAAAACAAAAGCTACTAAAGAAAAAGAAGGGTTTATTAATAAGCTTGAAGGATATTCTCTAGCTATACAACCATGGGTAAACTTTATCGATAGATTACAAGATGAAGTGGATAATATTAATGAAATAAAAACTTCAAAGAGATATACTCAAGAATCAGTAGATAAAGTTGATGGAATTTTATTAGAATTAGCTAAGAAAAAACAACCAACTATATCTCAAAATGATTTAAAAGAATATACAGCTAAGTTAAATGAATTATATTCTTATTTAAGACTTGATCCGACAGCTCTTGAAACAAAAATCAAAGAAGCGGAAGAAAAAATTAATTCTGGAAAATATAAAGATCAAGGTGTTAAAGCTTTAAAAGATACTCTTTATGGATATAAGCAACCAGATATTTCATATAAGCCATATTATGATAAAGATACAATTAACTATAAAGGGTTATCAAATTCTTATGGTGCAAAGGCATTTTTAGCAGATATAAACGATCCTAAAAATACTAATAAAGATGAAAACAAAGGGAAAGATGGTGTAAATCTTGATATATTAGTTTACGATACATGGATTAAGAGACTGGATAAGGCAATGGAAGCTTTAGAAGAAAAGACAGCTAAAGATGTTACAACTAGAGCTTTAGAAGAAAAAATAGAAGAAGCTAAAAAATTAAAGAAAAATAATACTAAATCAGAAGAAGCAAACACTACTATTGATGCTGCAATTGAATCTGCAAAAAAATTATTAAAATCAACAAAACAAGATGAGATTGATAATGCAGTTAAAACTTTAGAAAAAGCTATTGAAGATTATAAAAATTCTAACGATGTATTTAAAACTGATAAATTAGAAAAAACAATTGCAAAAGCAAAAGATATTTTAGCAAAAAGCAATAAAGAAGAAAAAGCTAAAGTTGATTTAAATAAAGCAATAGAAACTGCAAAAAATGCATTGAAGGCAAATAATCAAGCAGATATTAATAAAGCTGATGAAGCATTAGAAAAAGCAATAGAAAATTTCTCACAAACTCCTGATAAAAAAGACTCAGATGTTAATGTAGAAGCAACAAAAACTGCAACTGTTGAGTTATATCATGAAAAAGAAGAAAAACTTTCTATGGCTAAAGATGTACTTTGGAATAAAGCAAAATTAACAAAGGAAAATGGAAAATGGTATTTACAACTTCAAATTGTGCCAATGCAAAATGAGAATCCAAGTACTAAAAAGATGGAAACAACAGGTGCATTAACTAAGTTAAAATACACATTAGATGGACAAGAAAAATTTGCCCAAGTATTAGGTAAAGTACCAGTAAAAGTTGGAAATAATTCATTTGAATCTCCTTCATTCTTAAGATTAGAAGTAAAAGAGAATCAAAAAGATATACCTGTACAATTATTCTATTTAACTTTCTTAAGCTCAGAAGAATATAGTCCTAATGCAAGAATTAGAATTAACTGGGATTCTTTAGTGGATGGATTTAACGAAAATGAATATAAAGTTGATAAGGGACCTTTAATTGAATTAATAAAAGGATATGAAAGTTTATCAAGTTTCACAAAAAATAATAAAGATTTAAATGAAACTCTTAAAAATAATTTAGTAAATGAAATAAATAAGGCTAAACAAGTAGTAGCTAATCCAAGTGCAACAAGAGAAAACATTGAAAAGGCATATAATGATTTAGTTCCAGTTGGCGAAGCTCTTAGAAATGCATATGAAATAAAGCAAACTTATATAACAGGAGCGGAAGCAAATCTAAGAGAATTTGAAGGTGAAACTGGCAAATACACTGCTGAATCATTAAATAAATATAAAGAAATAATAAAACAGGCTAAAGATGCACTAAAAGAAGCATCAGATTATAAAAAAATAAGTGATGCATATAATGCAATAAAATCAATAGATGATGTATTAGTATATGATACTTCTAAATTGGAAGAAAAAATAAAAGAATCAGAAACTAAACTTAATGGTAATTTTACAAAAGATAGTATTGATGCTTTAAAAATAAAGATTAGTGACGCTAGGTCATGGGTTGATAACGCTAAACGAAACGGAATAAAAGCAGGATACAAAAAGGAAGAACATCTAAAAGCTTTAGAAAAAGCTGTTGCAGAACTTAAAAACATTGAAGCACAAGAATCTAAAGAAATAAAAGTATCCTTAAAGAATAAGGATAACAAACCTTTAGAAATAAATCCGGAAATAGTTGTTGGAAAAGCTATAAGTAAAAAGGTAAACGATAAATATTATGTTGAAGTAAGTTTTAAAGCAGTTGAAAAGGCTACAGGTTCTCGCGATGTTACAAAAGAATATGTACAAGCAGTTTCTAGTGTCAAGTATAAGTTTAATGATGAATTAAAAGATGCAGATGTTTTATCTAAAGAAAAAGTTAGAGTTAATAACGAAGAATTTAATTCTCCAACTAAGGTTAGAATGCAAGTTAATAAAGACCAACAAAGCGTTGATTTGAAGCTTGATGTTAAAACTGAAACTGGTAACAAAGAAGCAGATGCAATTTTATCTTTTGCAAATACAGAAGAAAATAAGAAGACTTATACAGTAACATTTAAAACTGATCACACAGATGCACCTAAAGCTCAAGCAGTAGAAGAAAATGGTAAGTTAACTAAACCAACTGGATTTGAAAAGGATATAACAGAAGTTCAAGGCAAAGACGGCAAGAATTATGTATTTAAAGGTTGGTTTAATGGTAATGATGAGTTTGACTTCTCTAAAACTATAACTGGAAGTATCACATTAATAGCAAAATGGGAAGCTAAAGAAGAATCTAAAGTATTAGATAAATCTGCTTTAATAAGTAAAATAGAAAAAGCTAAAGAAATAAAAAAAGGTAATAAGACAGCAGAAGCTTTTAATAAGCTTGTAAGTGTTATTGATGATATTGAAACTTCTCTAGATAGCATTAAAAATAAAGATGCATTAGATAAAGCCATAGCTAGACTTAATGCTGCTATAAAAGAATTTAATGAAAGTGATAACGAGGTTGAATTAAATAAAGATGCATTAGAACAATTAATTGAAAATGCAAAAGCAAAGCTTAATGATGATAAACCTCAATCTGAAAAAGATAAATTATCAGCTTCAATTACAATTGCAACAAATATTTTAAATACAGCAACAATTCAAGATGTTTTAAATAATGCCCTAACAAGTTTACAAAATGCAATAAGTGCTTTTGATAATTATACTCCACCAGTAGCTAAAAAAGTGATTTATAAAGTACCTGTAGCATTCTATAGTGCAACAAATAAGGGGAATCCAGTTGCTATGGGCGGTGATACACTAGTTCCGAACGCAGAATTATTAGTTGAGGGCGATAATGCTAAATTAACAATTACATTAATACCATCAAATAGTATGCAAGGTAAATATGTTACTAAATTATATAATAATTCAACTGATAAGACTCCAATTGGAGAGGTTATAACAACTAGTGTTGGAGAAGGTCTAGAAACAAGACCTGAGCAATATATTATTAATTTAAAAAGCATTGATCTTGATAGAGTCTATGATATTCCAGCAGTAATGGAAGCGAAGGACATGCCAATGCCAATAGGTGTTGATATTCATGTAAATCTTGATCAAAAAGAAGTTATTTCACAAGAAGAGGGTCAAGATCAAAATACAGAAGTTAAAAAGACTGAATTAATAAAATTAGTTAAATCAATAGAAAATAAAGATTTTGCATCTGCTACAGAAGAAGCTAAAAAGCAATTAAACGATGCATTAACTAATGCAAGCACTGTAATTACAAACAAAGCTGCATCTGAAGAAGATGTAACAAATGCAATTTCTAAATTAAACACAGCTATAGAAAACGCATCAAAGAAAAAAGAACCTGAAACACCACCAACAGTTAAGGTTAATAAAGATGCTTTAAAGGCTTTAATTGATAGTGCAAATGGAAAGAAGGAATCTGATTATACAACTGATTCGTTTGCAAAATTTAAAGAAGCCTTAAATAAAGCGAAAGAAGTATACAATGATATTAATGCAAAACAAGATAAAGTGGATGAAGCAAAAACAAATCTTGAAAATGCAATAAATAAATTTGAAGAAAATAAAGTAATTCCACCAGCTAAAAAAATAGATAAGACTGAACTTGATAAGGTAATTAAAAAAGCAAATGGAATTTCTACTTCAAAATATACTTCTGAATCTGTAAAGAATTTTGAAAAAGCATTAAAAGTAGCAAAAGATTTAATTAAAGATTCAAATGCAACACAAGAAAAAGTAAATGAAGCAAAAACAAATCTTGAAAATGCAATTTCAAATCTTAAAGAAAATGTTAATAAGATAGATTTATTTAATTTAATTAAAGAATCTGAAAGGATTTATGAAAGAGATTTTGAAGATGATGTTTATTTAAGAGAATTTAGAGCGGAACTTCGTAAAGCTAAAGCTGTATATAATGATAAAAATGCAATCCAAAACGAAGTTGATAAAGCAGTTAGAGATCTTTCTGTAGCTAAATCAAATTTAAATGCAAAGAAAAAAGGCAATAGATTTTATGAAGTCCCAGTATATGCTGAAAAAATAACTGGTGGAGAATCAATGGCAAATAAAGTTTTAACTTCTTATGCAAAAGTTGAAGAAAAAGACGGAAGATTCACATATACTGTTCAATTTGGAAAACTTACTATTGGAGATAAAACAGCAGGCGTAGATACACTTTATATTTACGATGGTGGAACTAAATACACTGCATCAAGAGGATATAATGGAACATTTAGCTGGACTACAAATTCTAAAGTTTATACTCAAAGAGTTTCCTTTGAAGTGTCTGCAATGTCATCTGCTCAAGATGCTATCTTAAGATTCAACTGGTCAGGCGCAACTGTAACCAAAGAAGATTCTAGATTTAATACACCTGCTCCTAACAAGAAGGTAGAAATGCCAAAGAAATCTGAAGATAAAAAGAAAGAAGAAGAAAAGAAAAACAATATTATTAATAGCAACAAAGCTGATGTCAATAATTTTAACGACATTAACGGACATTGGGCAAAGAATGCAATTGATTATGTTGTATCTAAAGGATATTTTAAAGGACTAAGCAATACTGAATTTGGACCTAACAAAGCTATAACAAGAGGTCAATTTGTTACTGTTCTTGGAAGAATGTTAAATGTAAATACTTCAGAATATTCTTCTCAAAGCTTTAGCGATGTTAATTCAAACACTTATTATAGTCCATACATTGCATGGGCAAGCAAGATGGGCATAGTAAATGGAGTTGGCAATAATAAATTTGCACCAGACAAGGAACTAACTAGAGAAGAAATGGCAGTAATGATGAGTAAGTTCTTAAAAATTGCAAATAAAAACTTATCTGTTAAAGGTAATGTAAACTTCAATGATAATAATACGATTGCTCCATGGGCTAAAGATTCAGTAGCTGAAATGGCAAAACTTGGTGTAGTAAAGGGAATGGAAAATGGAAACTTTTCTCCAAAGACAGCCTTTACAAGAGCTCAAGTAGCACAAGTTTTATACAATATAGATCATCAATAATATTTTAGTAGTTGTAGTAAGATAGGGGATAGTCCCAGAAATTTTATATTAAATTAAGTAATATTTGATATATTGAAGTACTCACAAAAGCTTTAAAATAGAAGGACAATCCTTAACTATTATCAAATAATTGAAAGAGCTGCAAAAGCAGCTCTAAATATTAAAGGAGTGTAAAATGAAAAAAATACTTTTAACATTATTATTAGCTTTGGTATTAATTCCAAATTCTATATTTGCAGCAAAATATGAAGTGCCTGTTAAACTTGAAAAATTTGGAGAGCCTGGTAAGGAATCTATGGGTAATACTGCGCTAAAGAAAACTGCAGAAGTTGAAGAAAAAGATGGCAAATATTTTTATACATTAAATCTTAAAAAGATGAATTTCATGAACATGGAAGGAGAAATTACAAATCTTTTTGTATTTGATGCTGATGATAATTCTAATAAAGTTGAAACTAAGCAAACTCCAGTTGAAGGAGAATACAATAAGATTCATGAATTTGAAAGAGTAAATCCTAAAGAAGAAAAAATTCTTGTTGCTGTATGGGTTGATGCAATGGATGCCATAGCTGGTGGTGGCAAAGGTTCAGGAGAACAAAAGGCTTATCTTAAATTTGATTGGGCTAATGCAAAGGAATTAAAGTCAGAAAATAAAGATGCAAAACAAGAAAAAAATCATGCGAAAGCAGCAGACAAAGTAGAAAAAGCTTCTAAATCTGATATTAAAATTATTGTAAATAATAAAGAAATCAAGCCTGAAACTCCAGCTTATATTGAAAATGGAAGAACTATGGTTCCTCTAAGATTTATATCTGAAGCTCTTGGAGAAAAGGTTGATTGGAAAAATGAAACTAAGACTGTTGTAATTGGTGACAATAAAGCAAGTCTTGTTATCGGTTCAAAAGAAATTCAAGCAAATGGTAAAAATATTACTATTGATTCACCAGCAGTTATTAAAGATTCAAGAACTTTCGTACCCCTAAGAGCAATTGCAGAAATCTTAGGTGCAAAAGTAGATTGGGATGGCAACACTAGATCTGTAGTTATCAACAGATAAATCTATTATAAATTCATATTTTCTCAATTAATTCTCCTGCCTTTTTGGTGGGAGAATTTTTTAATTGGAGCTGATATAATAAAATAGATTTCAAATATCTTAAAAATAGTTTAAACTATTTAATAGGAGTGATTAAGTGAAATTAACATCAAGTCAATTAAAAGCAATCGAGCATATAGATGGACCTGCAATTGTTCTAGCAGTGCCTGGTGCTGGGAAAACTACGATGATACTTCATAGAACAAAAAAATTAATAGACTTGGGAATTGATCCAAAAAGTATTTTGACTATTACTTTTTCAAAGGCACAAGCTGTGGATATTCAAAATAGATTTTATAAAATGGATTCTGTGCATAAACCATATTTCTCAACTATTCACGCATTTTGCTATTCGATTATTAGAGATTATGCAAATAAAGTTGGAAGAGTTTACAATCTTATCGATTCAAATATTTCAAAAAAATATGAAATACTTCGTGGGATTTATATGAAAGTAAACAGCGACTATCCAACTGAGGATAGAATTGAGACTGCAATTTCAGAAGTTGGCTATTGCAAAAATGCGATGATAAGTCCAAAATCCTTTGCAAAATCAAAAAGATGTGAAACGCAAAACTTCCAGAATTTTTATAATTCCTATGAGAAGTATAAAGAAGAAAAAAATTTAATAGACTTTGATGATATGATTACTAAATCCTATGTGATTCTTAAAGAAGATGCCAGCATTAGAAAAAAATACAGATACAGATTTAAATACATCCAACTTGATGAGGGACAGGATACTAGTAAGTCACAATTTTTAGTTTTAAAGCTTCTTGCTAAGCCTGATGATAATTTATTTGTCGTTGCAGATGATGATCAATCTATTTATGGTTTTAGAGGTGCAAATCCCAGTGAATTATTTAAATTAAAAGAAGATTATAAAAATTTAAAGACCTTTTATATGCAGGATAATTTCCGTTCCACTAAAAATATTGTAAATATTTCAAATATTTTCATTGAGCAAAATAAAAATAGATTTGAAAAGACTCTTGTAACAGACAATCCCTTTAAAAATCCTGTGAGCATTATAAAAGTTAAAGAGCCGAAGGATCAATATAAAATTATAGAAGATGAAATAAATAAAAGCGATTTAGACACCGCAATTCTATACAGAAATAATTTGTCAAGCATTGGTCTTGTTGAATATTTTGAGAGAAAAAATTATAATTTTAATATAAAAGATAAAAAGACAAAATTTTTCTCACATTTTATAACTCGAGATATTTTAAATATCTTAGAATTTTCTAGAGACTTATCAGATATTGATTTATATGAAAAGTTTTATTTTAAACTCATTGGATATATTTCAAAAAGGCATATTGAGTACCTTAAAAAGCATAGAGGGAAGAATGTTTTTAATATATTAAAGGGTTATCCTGGACTTCCACCTTATTATCACAAGAATATAAACAATTTATTAGTTGGATTTAAGAAGATTGCAAGAAGTGATGTTTACACTGCAATTAATTATATTGACAAGGAAATGGGTTACGGCGACTATTTAAGAGATAATGCAAAGAGATTAAAGGAAACTGTTCCAAGTTTAAATGAATATTTATATTATTTAAAATTAATTGCAAAAAATGTAGACTCCTATGAATTATTTATAGGTAGACTTAAAGAGTTAGAATATATTTTAAAGAAGCCCAAAGATTCAGATGCAAATATTACATTTTCAACTATACATTCTGCTAAAGGACTTGAATTTTCAAGGGTTTTTGTTGTAGACTTATATGAAGGAACTTTGCCTTCAAGCACAAGTATTGATGCTTTGGGCGAAGACGAAGACTTAATTGAGGAAGAAAGAAGGCTATTTTATGTAGCGATGACTAGAGCGAAAGATGAACTTTATCTCATGTATTCACATTACACAAATGGAAACAAAAATGAGGTTTCAAGTTTTCTATCGGATTTAGAAACTTTGGCAGGTGAAGATAATGGAATTAATGGATGAACTTAATATTATAATTAATGGAAGAGACGAAGTTCTAGCCAATGGGCTATTCGATGATTATCACGCAGTTGATATATCAATGGAACTTGAGAAATTAGAATCTGATGATATTGAAAAGTTTGTAAGGCTCTTGACTAATGAAAATGTGGCAACTCTTCTTGAAGCTTCTGAAGATGACATACTTTTAGAAATTACTAGGGACTTTTCTAATGAAGAATTAATTGAAATTTTCACTCATATGGAAGACTCTATTGTAGCAGACCTTTTAGGTCTTATGTCAACTGCTAGAAGAAAGTCGATTTTATCAATAATGAAAAAGGCCGATTCTAATATTTTAAAGATGATTTTATCCTTTGATGAAGAATCTGCCGGCGGTATAATGTCTACAAACTTCATAGCGCTTAAGAAAAATTTAACTGCAGAAGAAGCCATAAAAAAGATTAGGTCAATATCTCCTGAAAAGGAAATAATAGATGAGATTTTCGTAACAGATGATTATCACAGACTTCAAGGAATTGTAACTATTAGAGATTTACTTGTATATGATGCAAAAACTCTCTTAGAAGACATTCTTGAAGAAGTTGACTTTTATGTATATGGAACCGATGACCAAGAAATCGCAGCAAACTTATTTAGTAAGTATGAGCTTGACTTGCTGCCAGTAGTAAATAGCAATATGGCAATTTTAGGAGTTATAACTTCAGAAGATATCATCCCAATCATCGAACAAGAGCACAACGAAGATATCTTACAAATGCACGGTGTTAACGCCGATGAAGAATACGACTCTAGTTGGTTTGATTCTTTTAAAAGTAGAATACCCTGGCTTATAATAAATCTTTTGACGGCATTTTTAGCATCTTTTGTTGTAAAATCTTTTGAATCAACTATTTCGCAAGTAGTTGTACTTTCTGCAGCAATGCCAATTGTCACAGGTATGGGAGGTAACGCAGGATCCCAGACGCTTTCAATTATTTTAACTTCCATTGCAAGGGGAGAAATGTCCCTTAAAGATGACTTTAAATTAATTTTCAAGGAAATGTTCCTTGGACTTACTGAAGGGGCTCTAATAGGACTTTGTGCAGCAGGAGTATTTGTTTTTTGGCACAGAAATTTATATCTCGGTTTAATTCTTTTCTTGGCAATGATATTTAATATGATTATTGCCTGTTCCATGGGATTTTTAATTCCACTAGTGCTTGATAAATTAAAAGTCGACCCAGCAATTGCGTCTTCAATATTTTTAACGACATTTACAGATACTTGTGGTTTCTTTATATTCCTTGGAATGGCGACTGTGTTTTTGCCAAAATTAATTTAATATAAAAATAAAAGACCTGGATAACCGGGTCTTATTTTATAATCTTTTCAAAAGCAATTCTCTTATTAATTCCCCCTAAATAAACAAATCCGCAGTGATTATAATCTAAACTTTTTAAAAGTCTTTGCATTGATGTATTCATTTCATGAGTATCAATTCTAATGGAATCAAAATTATTTTCTTTTGCATAATTTTCGCATAATTCTAAAATTTTTCTGCCATAGCCTTTATTTCTCTCTGTAGAAATAGTTCCAACTCTGTGAATAGAAATATAAGGACCATCTGAAACCCAATCTCCATCTAAATTACTTTCATAATCTATGTCGTAGTTATAAATAAGAGCAGTGGATACAATTTTATTTTCATCTTCTACGACATAAATAATTTTATCTTTTATTAATTGTTCAAGATTATCTGTGTTTGGCTTATCAACGCCTTGCCACTGATTAATTCCCTCTTTTCTTAATTTATTTGATCCATCTTCATATATTTCATCTATTTGAGATTTGTCTTCTGGTTTTGCAAGTCTAAATTCCATATTTCCTCCAAGTCAACAGGTATTTCTTCTTTTATATTAATTTCATTTTTAAAAACTTCGCAATTATATGCAATGATATTTACACCATTTTCTTTTGCATTTTTAAGAGTTTCTGAAAAGTCTTTGTCAGTTACATAATTAGGAGTAAAAATTTTGGCATCTTCCATTTGAATTACAAAAACTATATAAGCTTCATATTCATCTTGAGAATTTACAAGACCTTTGATATGCTTTAATCCTCTTTTTGTTGGAGCATCGGGAAAAGCAGTGATGCCACAATTTTCAAGAGTAACTCCTTTAACTTCTAAAAGAATCTTTTTGTTTTTTCCTTCAATATAAAAATCAAATCTAGAATCACCATGAGTGTATTCTCTTTTGATATAGGTAGGGGAGAAACCAATGTCAATCTTTCCATTATTAAGACCTTCTTCAACTAATGTGTTTGGAGCTTGTGAATCAATGTTAATTAATTTATCGCCCTTTTGAACCATTATAAGTGTGTAAGAAGTTTTTCTATTAGGATTGTCATTATAGGCAAGATACACTTTTGTTCCATGAATTAAAAGCTCATTACATCTACCAGTATTAGGAACATAAACTTCAAGCTCTAAAAATCCTTTTTTACAAACTGAGATAAATCTATTTTTTCTATATAAAAATGTAGCTGACATTATACTTTTATATTTCATTTAATCACCATAAAATATTATACATTTTACTTTAGTTTAAGTAAAATTTCATATAAAATAGGAAAAAAGGAGGTCTTTATGGACGTATTAATTGTAATAGATATGCAAAATGATTTTATTGATGGTTCTTTAAAAAGTAAAGATGGCATTAATCTATTAAATAAAATAGTAGAAAAAGTAAATGAATTTAATGGAGAAGTGGTCTATACAAAAGACACTCATGAGAAGAATTATCTAGATACCTTTGAAGGACAAAATCTTCCAATAGAGCATTGCATTAGGGGAACAGAAGGACATGAAATTGCAAAAGCTCTTCAAGAAACGAAGTCTTTTAAAGATTCTAAAATTATTGAAAAATATACCTTTGGCTCAATAAAATTGGGAGAGTATTTAAAAGACTTAGATGATAAAGAGAATCTGGAAAATATATATTTTGTAGGACTTGTAGCAGATATTTGTGTAGTATCAAATATTTTAATTACAAAAGCATTTTTACCTGAGAAAAATATTTACCTATACAAAGACTTAACAGAAGGATTGACAGATGAGAAAAAGAAAAGTGCAATAGATGTGCTTGAGTCCTGTCATATTAAAATAATTTAAAAAATCTTAGCTAATACGTAGCCAACTTTTATGAATAAAATTAAAAAAATTATAAAAAAGCAAATAAAAAAGACTGTTGTAAAACTCAACAGTCTTTTGTGGTGCCCAGAGCCGGAATCGAACCAGCGACACGAGGATTTTCAGTCCTCTGCTCTACCGACTGAGCTATCTGGGCAAGTAATGGTGGGCCTTCAGGGACTTGAACCCGGGACCTACCGGTTATGAGCCGGGCGCTCTAACCAACTGAGCTAAAGGCCCTCACCATTGGCGGAGAAAGAGGGATTTGAACCCTCGCGACCCTTGCGGGACCTACTCCCTTAGCAGGGGAGCCTCTTCAGCCACTTGAGTATTTCTCCACTTAGAAGTGTACTCTTTAGCAACTTACTTTACCTATTTTACAAGAGATTTGTGACTTTGTCAACAGTTATTTACAAATTTTATTAAATATTTACAAAGCCTCTTCAGCTGCTGTTTTTACATTATCTCATAAAAGATTAGAAAAATAAAGTGTAAATTTAATAATTAAAATTAATTTAAAATCAAAATAAATTTATAGATTATAAAATAGGCAAAGGGAAAATCAAAAGAAAAAATAAAAATAATATTCCCTAGTAATTTACTATGATTATTAGTTTTAATATATAGTTCTTTTTGAAAAGCAGTATCAATTAAAACAAAAATTTCAAAAAATAATGACAATTAATATTGAAATTATGGGATTAACATAAAATTAACAATAATTTCACACAAAATATTCATAAAAAAATAATAATAAATGATTGTATTTTATATATCTTTATGTTATTATAATTTCAGAAGATTATGAATGGTATTCATAAATGGTATAAAAATCTTATGGAGGTAAATAGATATGGCATATGTAATTAATGATTCTTGCATCGCTTGTGGTGCATGTCTTCCAGAATGTCCAGTTAACTGTATTTCTGAAGGAGATATTTACGAAATTGATCAAGATCAATGTATCGATTGTGGCAGCTGTGCAGCAGTTTGTCCAGTAGGTGCACCAAATCCTGAAGACTAATTATGTAGAAAAAATAAGGCTTAGGCCTTATTTTTTTGTCTATTTTTATAAAAAATCTGCTTGAATAACCAGGCAGATTTTTTTATTTACTTCAAAAAATTTAAAAAATGTACTTTTCACTTGACTTTATCGGAAAATAGAAGTAAATTAATCTTAGACATTTCTTAGATTTTTATTAGAATGGAATTAATATAATGATTAAAAAATTTTATTAAAATACTTATTGAAATAGAAATATTTAATTAATCGAGGAGAAAAAACGGTGGTATAATATAGTTCTATTTTTGAACTATATTTTTTAATTTGAAGGGAGTAATAAAGTATGCTAATCCATATGGGATTGGATGTAGGTTCAACTACAGTAAAACTTGTTATTTTAGACAAAAAACTCAATATCCTATATAAAACATATAGAAGACATTTTTCTGATGTAAGAAAAACTGTCAAAGATGTTATAAATGAAGTATACAATGATTTCAAATACGACACTGTAACAATTAATGTTACAGGTAGTGGTGGACTATCAGTTCACGAATTTTTAGACATAGATTTTATTCAAGAAGTAGTTGCCGGTAGGGAAGCTATTTCTTGTTTTATACCTGAAACTGATGTTGCAATTGAGCTTGGTGGCGAAGATTCTAAAATCACTTATCTAAGAGGCTCTGTTGAACAAAGGATGAACAGTATTTGTGCAGGCGGTACAGGTGCATTTATAGATCAAATGGCATCTCTTTTACAAACTGATGCTGCTGGTTTAAATGAAATGGCTAAGGATTATAAAAAGCTTTATCCAATTGCTTCAAGATGTGGTGTATTTGCAAAGACTGATGTGCAAGCACTTGTAAATCAAGGAGCAAGCAAGGCAGATATTGCAGTATCTGTTTTCCAATCAGTTGTAAATCAAACTATATCTAATCTTGCCTGCGGTAGACCTATCAGAGGTCGCGTTGCTTTCTTAGGTGGACCACTTCATTTCTTGCCAATGCTTAAAGAAAGATTTATTGAGACATTAAATCTAACTGAAGATGAAGTAATTGCTCCAGAAAATTCACAAATCTTTGTGGCACTTGGTGCAGCTTTATCAAGCATTGAATCTAAACCTATATCTTTTGTTGAACTTTTAAATAGAGTTAATAAGGGAGAAAGTGTTGAGATTTCACAAAATGATGTTATGGATCCTTTATTTACAAGCGATGAAGAAGTTATAGATTTTAGGAAAAAACACGAAACAAAAGATTTAAAAGAAGTTGATATAAAGACATATAGGGGACCAATTTATTTAGGTATTGACTCAGGATCAACTACTTCAAAAGTTGTTGCTATATCTGATAAAAATGAACTCTTATTTAGTTTTTACGGCTCTAATAATGGCAATCCCTTAGATATTGCTGTTGAGCAATTAAAAGAAATTTATAGATTAAAAAATGATGATTCATACTTTGCAGGTTGCGGAACTACAGGTTATGGAGAGGAATTTTTAAAGGCAGCTCTTAATCTTGATATAGGTGAAGTTGAGACAATTGCCCACTTTACTGCAGCTAAATTTTTTGACCCGAAAGTTGATTTTATTCTAGACATTGGTGGACAAGACATGAAGTCCATGAAAATTAGAGATGGGGTAATTGAATCAATTCTTCTAAATGAGGCATGTTCTGCTGGCTGTGGGTCATTTCTTGAAACTTTTGCTCATTCAGTAAATATGAGTGCAAGTGAATTTGCAAACGAAGCTACAAAATCTCGCACGCCTGTGGATTTAGGATCAAGATGTACTGTATTTATGAATTCAAATGTAAAACAAGCTCAAAAAGAAGGTGCGTCAGTTGCAGATATTTCTGCAGGTCTTGCATATTCGGTAATTAGAAATGCAATTCAAAAAGTTATAAAAATTAGAGACCCTAAAGATTTAGGTCAGCATATTGTTGTACAAGGTGGTACTTTCTTATCAGATGCAGTTTTAAGAGCATTTGAAAATTTAACAGGTGTTGAAGTTACAAGACCAAAAATTGCAGGACTAATGGGAGCACTTGGAATGGCTCTTATTGCTAAGGAAAAATCTGATGGCAAATCTAGTTTAATTTCAGCAGCAGAACTTGATGAGTTCACATATAGATCAATTTCTACAAATTGTCGACAATGTACAAATCACTGCAGTTTATCTGTAAATATCTTCCCTAATGGAAAAAGATTTATCTCTGGAAATAGATGTGAAAAGGGAGCAGGTAAAGTTAGAAGCAGTGAAGATGAACTTCCAAATATGTACAGATATAAGTATCAAAGAGTATTTGATTACGAATCATTAGATGAAAAAACTGCTAAGCGTGGAGTTGTTGGTATTCCAAGGGTCCTAAATATTTATGAAAACTACCCATTTTGGCATACATTCTTCACTGAACTTGGCTATTCAGTAAAACTTTCGGCAAAGAGTACAAGAGAAGTTTATGAAAAGGGAATTGAAACAATAACAAGTGAAACTGCTTGCTATCCTGCAAAAATTTCTCACGGTCATATAGAAGATTTAATCGAACAGGGAATTAAATTTATATTCTATCCTGCAGTGTTTTATGAAGAAAAGCAATTTAAAAATGCTGACAATACTTTAAACTGTCCAGTAGTTGCTGGATATTCTGAAGTTATTAAAAATAATGTAGATGAAATTTTAAATGGAAATATTAAATTTATGAATCCATTTTTGTCCTTTGATGATAGAAAGAAACTTGAAAAGAGACTTTCAGATGTATTCAAAGACATCCCATCATCAGAAGTTAAGAAAGCTGTAAGACTTGCTTACGAAGAGCAAGACAGATACAGAATGGATGTGCTAAATGAAGGTACTAGAATTCTTGAAGAAATCGAAAGAAAAGGTCAAAAAGCCATTGTTTTATCAGGTAGACCTTATCACATTGACCCAGAAATAAATCACGGAATTCCAGAACTTATAACAAGTCTTGGACTTGCAGTTATCTCTGAAGATGCAGTTGCAAGAAATGTTGAAATTGATTCAAGAATTAGAGTCCTTGACCAATGGAATTATCACTCTAGACTTTATAGAGCGGCAAAATTTGTTGGGGAACACGACAATCTTGAACTAGTACAATTGAATTCCTTTGGCTGCGGTATTGATGCAGTAACAACTGACCAAGTTCAACACATTCTTGAATCTTATAACAAGATTTATACTGTTTTAAAAATAGATGAAGTTTCAAACTTAGGATCTGTAAAAATTAGAATTAGATCTTTAATTGAAGCAGCTGAAAAACGTGAATTTGAAAAAATTGATGCTGACTTAGAAGGACTGCTTGATGACAATCCAGTTTTATTTACTAAGAAAATGAAGGAAGATAATTACACTATCTTAATGCCTCAAATGGCACCACTTCACTTTAGCATCTTTGAACCAATACTTCGTCAAGAGGGAATTAATATTGAAGTTCTTCAAGACGATGGACACAAAGTTGTCAACGAAGGACTTAGATATGTAAATAACGACTCATGTTATCCATCGATATTTGTAGTTGGTCAATTTATAGATGCAATTAAGTCTGGAAAATATGACACAAATAAAATTGCACTTTTAATGAGTCAAACTGGTGGAGCTTGTAGAGCTTCAAACTATGTTGGATTTATAAGAAAAGCACTTGCAGATGCAGGTTATGGGCACATTCCAGTAATTGGTCTTTCTTTCCAACAAATTGAATCGCATCCAGGACTAGAGCTTGATAAAGTAACTTTAGTAAGGCTTGGAACAAAATTAGTGCAAGCACTTTTATACGCAGATTTAATTATGAGACTTACTCAAGCGACTAGACCTTATGAAGTGATTAAAGGATCAACTAATATACTAAGAGATAGATGGATGGATATTGTAAGTTCAAGTGATTTAAGTTACAGCAAAAAATCTTTCAAAGAAAATGTAAATAAAATGGTTTCTGAATTTGAAAGACTAGAAATAACTAATGAAAAGAAACCAAAAGTTGGAATTGTTGGAGAAATACTAGTTAAATATCATCCAGCTGCAAACAACTATGTAGCAGACCTTCTTGAAGAGGAGGGAGCAGAAGTTGTAATTTCTGATATTACAGACTTTATGATGTATTCATTTAAGAATGCAAAGGCAAAGGCTGAAGAACTTTCTAAATCAAGACTTACATCATTCATTTGCGAAATAGGAATAAGTTATATTGAATCTTACAGAAAATATATAAGAGAAGCACTTGAAGGCACTAGATTTACTCCTCCAGGAAAGATAGAAGAGATTGTAGATTATGCCAAAAAATATGTAGATCTTGGAAATCAATATGGAGAAGGCTGGCTTCTAACTGGTGAAATGGTTGAGTTAATAGAAGATGGCGTTGAAAATATAATTTGTGTTCAACCTTTTGGTTGCCTTCCTAACCATATTACTGGTAAGGGAGTTATAAAAGCAATTAGAAACACATATGAAAAGGCAAATATAATTCCAATTGATTACGATGCTTCAGCTTCAGAAGTAAATCAATTTAACAGAATAAAGCTCATGCTTTCACAAGCTAGGAAAAATATGGAAGATGATGACAATAAATACAAAGTTGAAAAACTTAAAAGTACAGCTTCAATGAAGCTATAAAAGAAAGGGTAGATTTCATTCTACCCTTTTTCTAATACATATTAAATTTTATAGATTTTTAAATATATTTTCTAAAGATTTTTTTAAATTTGAATTTTCTTTTCCTTCGTTATAATACTTTATATCATCTTTAACTTTATATTCTTCGCCCTTTAGTGCTGCTTCAAAAGCATTTTTTGATTCAGCTATTTGGAATCCATAGTCCATTAATTCTGCTGTTAAACCAGTCATTAAAGTTGTATCTCTTGAAATCATTGATTCCTTTAATTTAGGAATTATATCGACAATCTTTTCTCCTGTTTTTACTGCGTGATTGTGAGAATTTTTAAATCTTTCTGGTGCATCTAAATTTTTAATTTTAGATACTGTGTTTTCAATTTGAGAAAATAATTTATTTGTATTTGCAATTATTTCGTCTTTAGTTAGCTTAGATTCTTTTTCAAAGAAATTAGTTTTAAGTTCAGTGTAATCTCTATCTAAATCTTTAAATAAATTTGTAAATCCATCTACATAAGAAGATTCAGCTTCAGTTAAGTTAATTCCAAGAGATTTATTTTTTGTAATGATTACCTTGAAATTTTTCGCATCCCAATCTACATCAGCGTTAAGATTTTCTGCAACAAATCTAAGTGGCACGAAAGTTCTATCTTGTTTAATAACTGGAGCTACATCAAGTTCTACATTTTTTGAATTAACAAGGGCATTTTTTGCTCCAATTGTAAGTTTAATATTTGTGTTATTGTCTTCAATAGTTACTTCTCTAGTGTCATTATTCCATTTAACAGAATATCCCAAAGTTTCTGAGATAAATCTAATAGGAACTAAAGTCCTGTCATTTTCAATAAATGGTTTTACATCAGTTTCAATAATTTTTCCATTGTATTCTATAATTGGTGTTCTCGCTGCAAATACATTTGCACTTAGGAAAAATGCTGTTAAAATAATTAGAATTGAAAATATTTTATTCTTTTTCATTTTTTACCTCCATTATTTAGAATTAGTTGTTCCAAATTTCTTTTCAACATAAGTTAGATTAGTATCCTTATCGCCATTAAGTTCTATAAAAACTCCTTCTCTTTCAGTAGGAACTACATCGCCGTTTTGGTCATCTTTATAGAAAACAATATATTCTTTGCCAGGTGAAAGTGTCTTAGGAATAGTAATGTCTATTTTTGATAAATCGCCTCTATAATCTCTTATAAAAGTTGCATTGACTCCTTCAGCAGTAGAAGTTTGTAAGCGAAGTCTAGATATGTAATCTGACTCTTTAATAAGGCCGTCAATTAATTCTTTGTCAAAATTAGATGTAGATAAATTTTCTTCTTCAGTTTCATTTGCAGAAGTCTGTGTAGATACTTTAGAAGCACTATTTGTTTTTACATCAGTTTTAGTTTTATTTCCACAAGCCATAAGGCCTAGAGATAAAACAATTGATAATAATATTAACGTTATTTTCTTCATAATTACCTCCAATTTAGTTCATTATACCATAAACGTTCTATCAAAAAAATTATATTAATTTTAAAATAGTAATAAGAATGATATAATAAAAAGGGTGATATAATGCCACTTGATGTAATTTTTATTTTAGATAAATTAAATGAAAATTGCTTTGAAGCTTATATTGTTGGAGGATGCGTAAGAGATTATTTACTTGGGAATACTCCAAATGATTATGATATTACAACTTCAGCAAGACCAGATGAAATAAAAGAAGTTTTTAAAGACTTTAAAACTATTTTGGTGGGCGAAGCTTATGGAACTGTTGCTGTTATAATTAATGGTATAAGTTATGAAATCACTACTTTTAGAATTGATGGTAAGTATTTAAATAATAGGAAACCAGAAAGTGTAGAATTTTCAGATAATTTACTTGAAGATTTAAAAAGACGTGACTTTACAATTAATGCAATGGCAATGGATAGAAATAAAAACTTATATGACCCTTTTAATGGAAAAAAAGATTTAGCTGAAGAAATTATTCGAGCAGTTGGAAATCCTTACGAGAGACTAAGAGAAGATGCAATTAGAATTTTAAGGGCAATAAGATTTTCTGGAAGATTTGATTTTTATTTAGAAGAAGATTTGCACGAAGCAATTTCTAATGAAAGAGAACTTCTTAAAAATATATCTGTTGAAAGAATTTTTGACGAGTTTAAGGCCATGATAACTGCTGATAATCCATCAAAGTATTTACTACTTATGGAAGAGACAGGAGTTTTAACTGTTTTATTTCCTGAACTAAAAAGGACAATTGGCTTTAATCAACATACTCCTTTTCATGACAAGACACTTTTTGACCACTTAGTCCTTACAACAGATTTTGTAAAAGGTGATTTAGCTTTAAGGCTTGCTGCGTTATTTCATGATATTTCAAAAGTCGACACATTTTCAATTGGCGAAGATGGGAGAGGTCATTTTTACGGTCATGAAATTTACGGGGCAGAACTTTCAGAAAAGATTTTAAAGAGGTATAAGGCATCTAATAAAATTATTGAAAAAGTTAAAATTTTAATTTCAGATCATATGAAAGTTCATTCTGAAATGACTGATAAGGCTCTTAGAAGACAAATAAAAAGAGTAGGAAGAGAAAATGTCCTAGATTTATATGATTTAATGATTGCTGATTGCATGGCGACTAGGACAGATAGAGATGCAAGCTTTATTATAAAAAGAAAAAATAGGGTAAAAGAATTATTAGAAGAAAAAGAAATGAAATCTAATAAGTTTTTAGAAATAGATGGAAATACAATAAAATCTTTGGGATTTCAAGAAGGGAAAATTATCGGAAAGATTTTAAAAGATTTAGAAGAAATAGTATACGACGATCCTTCAAAGAACAACAAAGAATATTTGACTCTATATATAAAAGAAAATTATAGGTGATGTAATGGGAAAATTATTTGGTACTGATGGAATTAGAGATATAGCTAATAAGGGGTTAAATCCAAAACTGTGTTATGATGTGGGAAGAGCTGCAGCCTTTGTACTTGCAAAAGATAAAAAGGGAAAAGTCTTAGTTGGAAGAGATACTAGGCTTTCGGGAGATTTAATTGAATCAGCTTTAATCAGTGGATTTATGAGCATTGGTCTTGATGTAGATGTTGCAGGAATTATTCCGACTCCAGGAGTAGCTTATTTAACAAGAACTGGAGATTATCTATGCGGAGTTTCAATATCAGCATCTCACAATCCCTTTGAATACAATGGAATTAAATTCTTCTCAAGCGAAGGGCTCAAGCTTGACGATTCAATAGAAGAAGAAATTGAAGAGAAAATTTTATCAAGTACGAAAATTTATAAAGACGTCACTGGAGATGAAATTGGGAAAGTAAACAGATCCGATGAATTTGTTAATAAATATAAAGAGTACTTAAAGGGTCTAACTGAGGAGAGCTTTGAAGGAATAAGAGTTTCAGTTGATGCAGGAAATGGTGCACAATACCATATTGCTAAAGAAGTGCTAGAAAGTTATGGAGCAACTGTAAATATTATTAATGATGCTCCCAATGGCAAAAATATAAATGACAATTGTGGCTCAACTAATCCAGATTTAATAGTTGATCTTGTAAAAAAAGATAACTTTCAAATTGGAATGAGCTTTGATGGAGATGCAGATAGAATAATTGCTGTTGATGAACTAGGAAGAGTTGTAGATGGTGACCATATCCTTGCAATAGTTGCTACTTATTTAAAAGAAGAAGGAAAACTAAAGAATAATACTGCAGTTGGAACTATTATGTCAAATATGGGACTTAAGAAATATCTAGAATCCATTGATGTCAAGTTTAGTGAGACTAAAGTTGGAGATAGATATATATTAGAAAATATGCTTCAAGAAGGCTATGTAATAGGAGCAGAACAATCAGGTCATGTAATATTCTTAGATTATAATACCACTGGAGATGGATTAGCTACTGGAATTCACCTTCTTGAAATAATGAAAAAGACTAAAAAGAAATTATCTGAGTTAAACGACCTTATGAAGGATTATCCTCAAGTTCTTAAAAATGCAAAAGTTAGAGCTGATTTAAAATATAAATTCTCAGAATATGAAGAAATTACAGATAAAATAAAAGAAATAGAAAAGCATTATGATGGAAATGGAAGAATAGTCATAAGACCTTCTGGAACAGAAGCCTTAGTTAGGGTAATGATTGAAGGAAATGACCAAAGTCTTTTAGAAAAAGACGCAGACAAATTAGTTAAATTAATAGAAAATAAATTAAATTAGGAGTTCATATGTACAAAATAATTAGCGATTCAAGTTGTGACTTAACAAAAAAGGAAATAGTTGAAATGAACATTGAATATGTTCCTTTTATAATTGAAGTGGACGGCGTTGAGTATAAGGATGATAATAATTTAAATATTGAAGGATACCTAGGTAAAATGGAGAATTCAAAAAATCCTATAAAGACAGCTTGTCCATCACCTTATGATTACTTAAATGTAATAGAAAGAAATTTAGACAAAGATATTTATATTTTGACAATATCGTCTAAACTTTCAGGCTCATATAATTCTGCAAAAGTTGCAGAAAAGGAAGCTAAAGAAAAACATCCTGATATTAAGATTCATGTAATAGATTCAAAATCAGCTTCAGCAGGACAAACTAGAATAGCTTTAAAAATGCTAGAAGTTTTAAAAGAAAATGATTTTGATAGCACTATTAAAATCATTGAAGAATTTGTAGACAATCAAAAGACTATGTTTGTACTAGAAAGCTTACAAAATTTAATTAAAAACGGAAGAATTAAAAAGACAACTGGACTTTTAGCAAATGTTTTAAATATTAGACCTATTATGATTGCTAATAATGGAGAAATTGAGCCATATGAAATTAGTCGTGGTACAAAAAAATCTCTAGACAAAATGGCAAAGGCAATAGGATCTTTAAAAAATGAAAAAGATTTAGATATAGTTACTATTTCTTATGTTAGAAATAAAGAAAGAGCTGAAAAATTAGGAGAAAATATTAAAGAACTTTATAAAAATGTTAAAGTTCATATAAGACATACAAATGGATTATCTTCAGGTTATGCCGACTTGGGAGGTATTGTAATAGCTTATTGAGGTGAGTATGAATAAAAATACTGATAGAGAAAATAAATTTGAAAATATTATAAATAATGCTATTAAAAACGAAAACTTTAAAGAAATCGGAGATTTAATTGAAGGGGGAATTGATACTGCTTTAGACTTCACTAGAAAATCTCTATCAAAGATAGTTGGTAGAGATTCTTCGAAAATTCCCTATTCAATACAAAATGACGATAGAGTTATAAATCAAAGTCCAAAGGCTGTTAAACAAATTAAAACTTGGGATACATTGAGTAAAGTTTCAATTGGTGTTCATCTTTTTATCTTGGCTGGACTTCTTATGGATGCTGTCAGTTCATTAAGTGCACCTAAATCTATAATAGAAAACTTAATTCTTATGGTTGTTTGGATTATTCCAGCATTAGCCGCTTCATTTTATGGAGTTAGAAAGGCAAAACGTACAAAGGATTTATTAATAAGATTTAGAAAATACAATCGTGAAATAGGAAATAATACTGTAATTCCTGTGGCAGATCTTGCAGCAATTACTGCAAAACCAATAGAATTCACTATAAATGATTTGCTTGAAATGATAGACAAAGATTATTACAGACAGGCGAGAATTGTAGAAAATGGTGAGCTTTTTATACTTGACTCTAAGACTTATAAATTATATAAAGAACATCTTTTAGAATTAAATGAGTCAAATAATAACAGTGAAGTTAATGAAGATATTCAAAGTTTAATTAATGATGCTAAGATTCAAGTTACTAAACTTACTAAAATATCTGAAGAAATTAAAGAGCCAATGAGTTCTAAAGTTCGTGAGATTTTAAATATTACTGTAAAGATTTTTGAACTACTTAGAGAAAATCCAAATACAGCTTCTGATTTAGATAGGGCAGTTAAATATTACCTACCAACTACAGTTAAATTATCAGAGTCTTATATTGAAATGAGTGAAAAACCTACTGAATCAGCAAAATCATCTATAATTGAAATAGAGAACACAATGGATACAATTAAACAAGCCTTTCTAAAGCTGCTTGATAATTTGTACGCAGAAAAAGCTATGGATCTTTCAAGTGATATTAGCGTTTTAAAAAATATGCTAAGACAAGAAGGTCTTTTAGATGAAGATGAATTTAAAATTGGGAGGTAAATATTTTGGAAAGAGAAATTAAATTATCCCTAGATGGAGCAGAAAATTTAGAACAAGAAAATGAGATTGTAAAAATTGATGACATTGATGAAAATAAAGCTGAAGTAAAACTTTCTCCAGAAGAACAAAAGCAAGTCGATGAATTTGCAGAGATGATAGATCTTACAAATTCAAATGTAGTTCTTCAATATGGAGTAGGAGCTCAGAGAAAGATTTCTAATTTTTCGGAAAAGACTTTAGAATCAGTAAAAACTAAAGATTTAGGAGATGTGGGACATTTACTTAATGATGTTGTAACTGAACTAAATAGTTTTGATATTGATGAAAATGACAACAAGCTTGTTGGATTCTTTAAAAAACAATTTAACAATGTATCATCTCTAAAAACTAAATACGACTCTGCAGAAAAAAATGTAAATGCAATTATTAAGTCACTTGAAAATCATCAAGTAACTCTAATGAAAGATATAGCAACTCTTGACCAAATGTATGAGTTAAACGAGTCATATTATAAAGAACTTAGCATGTATATTTTAGCTGGTAGAAAAAAACTAGAAATCGCAATGAATGAAGAGCTTCCAAAACTTCAATCAAAGGCAAATACATCAAATCTTCCAGTAGATGCACAAAAGGCAAATGACTATGTAAATATGATTAATAGATTTGAAAAGAAACTTCACGACTTGGACTTAACAAGAATGGTTTCACTTCAAATGGCTCCTCAAATTAGAATGGTGCAATCTTCTAACACAGTTATGGTTGAAAAAATTCAATCTACTATTGTAAACACTATTCCACTTTGGAAGTCACAAATGGTTATTGCACTTGGAGCTAATCATTCTAGGGAAGCAGCTAAGACTACAAAAGAAGTTACTGATTTAACGAACAAACTCTTAAAGAAAAATGCAGAGACATTAAAACAAACTACAGTTGACACGGCAAGATTATCTGAAAGAGGAATTGTTGATATGGAAACTATAAAATATACTAATGATCAACTTATTCAAGCCCTAACTGAAGTTCGTGAAATTCAACGAGAGGGCCATAAGAAGAGAGAAGAAGCAAGTGAAGAGCTAAGAAAAATAGAAGAAAATTTAAAAAACTCACTTAGAGATATAGCAAATAAATAAAAAACACCTCCTTATAGGAGGTATTAAGTCATTAGATAAACCCACTATAAAGCTCACAGAATTTCGCTTTTATAGTGGGTTTTTACTTTTTGACACTTTGAAAGCTTCTCATAAGAGACTTTTTTATATTCTTTTAAAATGTTTTTATATTCTTTTTACTATATCTTCTTTTTTATATTTAGGAACTACATAATTTCCCTTATCATCTAAATAATATGACTGATCTTCGTCAATTTCAATCTCTTTAATTGATGATTCTACAATTGGATAGCCAAAGGCAACTACAACTTCGCATGAATAATTTTCATCATAACCTAAAATTTCACGTATCTTTGCATCTTTTACACTTCCAATGATACATGATCCAATTCCTTTTTCTGCAGCAGCTAGAGTTAAATTTGAAATCACTAAACCTTCATCAATTCCATTAAATCTTAATTTTCTCTTTTCATCAGTTAGAATTGCTACAAAGTAAACTGGTCTTTCGCCTTCTTTAGGTGTAGCAACATCACGGGGAAGAGATGCAGCCCATAGAGAATTTTTAAAAACTTCTAAAACCTTTTCTTCGCTTTCAATTGAAATAAATCTTAAGAACTGTCTATTGTTTGCACATGAAGCAAATTTAATTGAGTCTAAAATTTCTTCGATGTCATTTTTATCAATCTTTTTTGATTCGTTAAATTTCCTATAAGTTCTTCGCCATTCTAATAATTTTTTTAAATCCATATTAACCTCCATCACCAAAATTTTCTTGTTTATTAAATTTTATATTATTTCACTAAAAAATAAAATATATTAAAGAGAAAAAGCAAAAAAATTAATATATAATGATTATTTTGTATAATTTGGGTATAAATCAATCAAACGGATTTATCTAAAAGTATGTTTAATTTCTTAGTTTTCCAACAAATTTTTATATTTTTATCGTTTGAGAAAACCTTTGACACTTTAGATAAGTTGTTGTATACTGTAATTATTGTATACCGGTTTGGTACAATTTTTATTTAAAATGAAATTGGTAACATGTAGTATTTTTTTATTTAAGAAGGAGGAAAATATGTCAAATATGTACAAGACTACTGCAGAACATGAAGAGCTTCGTAAAGCTATAAGAGAATTTGCAGAATCTGAGATTAAGCCACTTTCTTTTGGCCTTGATCAAAACAATGAATTTCCAGAAGAAATCATCAAAAAAATTGGTGAAAATGGTTGGATGGGACTTCCTTATTCAGAAGAAGAAGGCGGAGCAGGAAAAGATGTTATTTCTTATGCAATTGCTGTAGAAGAATTATCTAGAGTAGATGCAGGTGTTGGGGTAGTTTTATCAGCTCATACATCACTTGGTTCTTATCCTATCCAAGCTTTTGGTACACAAGAACAAAAAGAAAAATATTTAGTTCCACTAGCTAAAGGGGAAAAGCTAGGTGCTTTTGGTCTTACTGAACCTAATGCAGGTTCTGATGCAGGGGGAACTGAAACAACAGCTGTTCTTGAAGGAGATTATTACATTTTAAATGGTAATAAGATATTTATTACTAATGCTCCAGCAGCTGATATATATGTAGTATATGCTGTAACAACTCCAGGAATTGGAACTCACGGTATTTCAGCATTCATTCTTGAAAAAGGAATGGAAGGATTTACATTTGGAGACCACTATGACAAATTAGGTATTAGATCTTCAACTACTGCTGAACTTCAATTTAACAATGTTAAAGTTCCTAAAGAAAATCTACTTGGTAAAGAAGGTCAAGGATTTAGAATCGCAATGCAAACACTTGATGGCGGTAGAATCGGTATCGCTTCTCAAGCTCTAGGAATTGCACAAGGTGCATATGAAGCTGCACTTTCTTATGCAAAAGAAAGAGTTCAATTTGGTAGACCAATTGCTTCTCAACAAGCTATTAGATTTAAGATTGCTGATATGGCAACTAAAATTAGAGCAGCAAGACTTATGATTTATTCAGCTGCTGAAATGAAACAAAATCATGAAAATTATTCAATGGAAGCTGCAATGTGTAAGACAGTTGCATCTGAAGTTGCAATGTGGGTTGTAAATGAAGCACTTCAAATTCACGGTGGTAATGGTTACCTAAAGGGAATGGATGTAGAAAGATTCTTCAGAGATGCTAAGATTACTACTATTTATGAAGGTACATCTGAAATTCAAAGAGTTGTAGTAGCAAGTCACCTAATAGGTAAAGCTCCTAAGAAAAAAGGAAAAGCTGCTGCAATTGATAAAAAAGCAGGTCCTATTACAGGAGAAAGAAAGAGAGAAATCATCAAGGCTGATACTGCTGAAGAAGCTGTAGAAATTCTTGTTAAAAACCTTAAGAAAGATGGTTATGACTTCTCAGTAGGTATTGATATTGATACTCCAGTTTATGATGCTGAAAGAGTAGTTGCTGTAGGTAAAGGTATCGGTGGAGAAGAAAATATGGATATGGCAAGAGAACTTGCTCACGCTGCTGGTGCTGCACTAGGTGGATCTAGACCTGTTGCTGAAACTATGAAATTAATTCCTCTTGAAAGATATGTTGGTATGTCAGGACAAAAATTCAACGGAAATCTATATATAGCTTGTGGTATTTCTGGAGCTAACCAACACTTAAAGGGTATTAAAAATGCTTCAACTATTGTAGCTATCAACAAAAATGCTGGTGCTCCAATATTTAAGAACTGTGACTATGGTATTGTTGGAGATATGTTTGAAATTATGCCACTTCTTGCAGAAGCATTTGGTACTGGTGAAAAAGATCCAGCTCCTCCAATGAAAAAAGTTAGAAGATCTAAACCAAGAAAATTAGCTCCTAACTACAAAGTAATGGTTTGTCCAGGATGTGGATACGAATATGATCCAAACTTCGGTGATCCAGAAGGAGAAATCGATGCTGGTACAGAATTCGATAGATTACCTGATGATTGGACATGTCCAGAATGTCAAGAAGAAAAACAAAACTTCATTGAAGAAGAATACCCAGCAGATAGAAAATAAAGGAGGAACAAATGTATACTGTTAGAAAAGTTACAGATGATATATATTATGTTGGTGGTAATGACCATAGATTATCATTGTTTGAAAATATATTCCCTATTCCTGAAGGAGTAACATATAACTCATATGTACTAAAGGATGAAAAAAATGTAGTATTTGATACTGTTGATTGGTCAATTGCTAAAGATTTCTTAGAAAATGTAGCAGAAGTTCTTGATGGAGAAGATCTTGATTATCTTGTAATTCACCACTTAGAACCAGACCATGCTGCAACAATTGATGAAATTGTATTAAGATATCCAAATGTTAAAGTAATTGCAAGTGAACAAGGCTTTGAATTCATGAGACAATATGGATTCCATGTAAGCGAAGAACAATCAATTATCGTTGAAGAAGGAGATACTATTTCTTTCGGTAAACACGAATTTATATTCTTAGAAGCTCCAATGGTTCACTGGCCAGAAGTTCTAGTAAGTTTTGATACAACTGATGGAGTATTATTCGCAGCAGATGCTTTTGGTACTTTCGGAACTTTAGACGGAAAACTATTTGCTGATGAAGTTAATTTCGAAAGAGATTGGCTTGACTCTGCTAGAAGATATTTAACTAATATCGTAGGTAAATATGGACCATTTGTACAAGACGTTCTTAAAAAAGCTTCAACTGTTGATATTAAATATATCTGTCCACTTCACGGACCAGTTTGGAGAGAAAATATTGGATGGTTTATTGATAAATATGACAAATGGTCAAGATATGAACCAGAAGAAGAAGGAGTTATGATTGTTTACGCATCCATGTATGGAAATACAGAACGTGCTGCTCAAGCTCTTGCAAGTAGACTATGCGATAAGGGAATGACTAATGTAGTTGTACACGATGTAAGTAACACTCACATGTCATATTTAATCTCTGATACTTTTAAATATTCCCACATTGTCATTGCATCAGTAACATACAATCTAGGAATTTATCCAGTAATGAAGAACTTCCTAATGGATCTTGAAGCTCTTAATGTACAAAACAGAACTGTTGGTATTATCGAAAATGGTACTTGGGCTTGTACAGTTGGAGATAAGATTGAAGAATTTATTGATGAAAATCTTAAATTATTTGATGTACTTCCAGAAAGAGTTACTATTAACTCAGCTTTAAATAAGGCTAACGAAAACGACATGGAAGCTTTAGCTGATTCAATTATCGAATCAATGGCAAAAATTAGAGAAGTAAAAGAAAAATCTGCAAACTAAAAATACCTAACCAAATCGGTGTGGATGAATAGATTAAATTCGGCTGTCTATGGATGCAGCCGAATTTTTTATTTTATAATCTTATTGAATTATCGCCATTTATGCAATAAAATATACAAAGATAATTAATGTGATATACTTAAATAAATAATATAAAGGAGGCTTTTATGGAGCAAAATATCTATTTAGATAAAGAGCGACTGGAAAGTTCCAAAACAACGACAAAATCTTTGGGCGAATCTATTCAAATAGATGATTTAAAAGAAAAAGTTGTTGAATTAAATAAAAAACAAATGGAACCAGGTTTTTGGGATGACAATGATTCAGCTCAAAAAGTTATAAAAGAAACTAATCACTATCAGAATAAAGTTAATCAATATGAAGATATTAAAAGTTTAATAGAAGATGCAGAAGATTTAATTACTCTTATGGAAATTGAGGAAGATTATTCGTCATATTCAGATTTTCAAGAATTAGTTGATGAGATTGAAAAGAAAACTTCAGCTTTTAAACTAGATACACTTTTAAATGGAGAGTATGATTCTCACGATGCAATTCTTTCAATTCACGCAGGAGCAGGTGGAACTGAAGCTCAAGACTGGGCAAGTATGCTTTTAAGAATGTATACAAGATATGCTGAAAACAAGGGATTTAAAATTGAAACTCTAGATATTTTAAAAGAAGATGAGGCTGGAATCAAATCAGTTACTTTGAAAATTTTAGGAGACAACGCCTATGGATATTTAAAAGGTGAAAAGGGAGTTCACAGACTTGTAAGAATTTCTCCTTTTGATTCTAATAAGAGAAGGCACACTTCATTCTCATCAGTGGATGTTTTCCCAGAACTTGATGATGATACAGAAGTTGAAATTAAAGAAGATGAAATTAAAGTAGACACTTATCGTTCATCAGGAGCAGGCGGACAACACGTAAATACTACTGACTCTGCAGTTAGAATTACACATATTCCAACAGGTATCGTTGTTCAATGTCAAAACGAAAGAAGCCAAATTCAAAACAGAGAAAAGGCAATGAATATGTTAAAGGCAAAACTTATAGCCCTAGCAGAAGAAGAAAAGAAAGAAAAAATCGAAGACTTACAAGGAAATTATTCACAAATTGCTTGGGGTTCACAAATTCGTTCCTATGTTTTCCAACCTTACACAATGGTTAAAGACCACAGAACTAATGTAGATGTTGGTGATGTAAATAAGGTTATGGATGGAGATTTAGATGTCTTTATAAATGCTTATCTTCAAGATAAAGCTACTGAAGAAAGTTGAGGTTAATATGGCAAAAGATGTAATAATTGCACTTGATTTTCCAAATGGAAGAGATGCTTTAAGTTTTTTAGAAAATTTCAAAGAAGAAGAAGTTTTTGTAAAAGTTGGAATGGAACTTTTTTATAAAGAAGGTCCAGAAATTGTTAGAAAAATAAAAAAACTTGGTCATAAGATTTTTCTTGATTTAAAAATTCACGACATTCCAAATACATGCGCTGGTGCTACAAGATCACTTTTATCTCTTGATGTAGATATGATTAATTACCATGCTGCAGGCACTGGTAAAATGCTTAATGAAGCTTCAAAATTAATTAAAGAATCTAATAAAGAAGTAATTAGTCTTGCAGTTACTATGCTTACTTCAACTGATGAAGATACAATGCATGATGAAATAAAAATCGATAAAGATTTAGTCCTAGAAGACGTTGTGCTTTCATATGCAAAGCTTTCAAAAAATTCAGGTCTTAGCGGAATAGTGTGCTCTGCATTAGAAGTTCCTAAAATAAAAGAGGCACTTGGAGAAGAATTTATAACAGTTACACCAGGAATTAGAAAAGACAAAAATAATTCTGATGACCAAAAAAGAGTAGTAACTCCAAAGGATGCAAGAAAACTAGGATCTGACTATATCGTAGTGGGAAGACCTATTACAAAAGCAGAAAATCCACTTAATGCTTATAGAGAAATTAAAGAAGAATTTTTAGGAGGCAAGTAATGAAAGAAGTAGCAAAGATTTTATTAAAGCAAAAAGCAGTAACTCTTTCTCCAGATGATCCATATACATGGGCTTCAGGAATAAAATCTCCAATATATTGCGACAATAGACTAATACTTTCTTATCCAGAGGACAGAGATTTAGTTGAAGATTCACTTGTAAAACTTATTGAAGAAAATTTTGAAAATGTAGAATACATTATGGGTACTGCAACTGCAGGCATACCTCATGCTGCTATTATTGCAGATAAAATGAATCTTCCTATGGGATTTGTAAGAAGTTCAAACAAAGACCATGGCAAGGGAAATAAAATTGAAGGTGCAAAAATTGAAGGTGCAAGAGTTGTGGTTATTGAAGATTTATTCTCAACTGGAGGATCTTCTATTGAAGCAGCAAAAGCTTTAGTAGATGAATCCTATGAAGTTTTGGGAATAGTAAGTATATTTACTTACAATATGAATTCTGCCAAAGAAAACTTTGAGAAAGCTGGATTTAATCATTATTCACTTTCAAACTTCGATGAATTAATTGAAGTTGCTCATGAACTAGATTATATAAAAGAAGATCAAATAGAAAAACTTAAAAAATTTAGAGATAATCCACAAGACTCAAGCTGGATGGACTAATAGTTTCACTTAAAAATAAATTGGGTAATTAATTTGTGGAGGGATGAATTGAATTATTTTAGTGTTTTAAGAAAACTTTTCCCAATGGCTAGAAAAGTTTACAAAGATAAAAATAGATTTAAAAGTGTAGTAGATGAATCAATGCGAAAGTCCAACAAAGTAGATTTATTTAAAGAAATTTCCCATGAACTCAGATTAGTCTTTGGACTACTTAAGGATTACAGAAGAGGAAATTACAGAAATATTAAGAAAAAAGATATATTTCTTATGTTGGCAGCACTTTTATATCTTTTAAACCCAGCAGACATAATTCCCGATTTCATCATTGGCGTTGGATTTGTTGATGATTTAAGTGTATTAGCTTATATAATTAAAAAGCTTAAAGATGAATTAGAAAAATATAGAATTTGGAAAGAAAATGCTAGATCTTAATTTTTTTAAAAGAGATACAATAGAGGTAGCCAAAGACTTACTTGGCAAGAAAATTATCAGAGTCACTTCTGATAATTTTTTGTGTGCAAAAATAGTTGAAACTGAAGCTTATCTAGGTCTTAATGACAAGGCTTGCCACAGCTACGGAGGTAATATAACAAATAGAAATAAGATTTTGTATAAAGATGGAGGACATATTTATATCTATCTAATATATGGAATTTATGATTTGTTTAATATTGTAACAATGGATAAAAATCACCCTGAAGCTGTATTAATAAGAGCAGTGGAGCCTATAAAAGGCATTGATAAAATGTCTATGAATAGATTTAATAAAAATTATGACAAGCTAAGTAGTTATCAAAGGAAAAATCTATGCAATGGTCCTGGAAAACTAACTAAAGCTTTAGATATTGATAGAAGTTTAAATGGTAAAATTTTATCCAAGGATTATCTCTACATTGAAGATTGCAAAGAGAAAGTAGAAATAGAAAAGGATAAAAGAATTGGAATAGATTATGCAGGAGAAGATGCAGAGCTTCCACTTAGATTTTTTATCAAGGGTAATAAATATATATCTAAATAAATTTAAATAAATTATAGCAAATCGTCAAGTTTTATATTATAATTAGTTAACAAATATCGGAGTGATAAAATGATTAGCATAAATAATATGTCATTTAAATATGACGCAGAAGATGAAAATTCTAAACAAATTTTAAATAATATTAATTTAGATATACATGAAGGCGAATTTATAGCTCTTCTAGGACATAATGGATCAGGAAAATCAACTCTTGCAAAGTTAATTAATGGACTTCTTACTCCTGTTTCAGGAGATGTTTTAGTAGATGGTATGAATACTAGAAATGAAGAAGAAATTTGGGACATTAGAAAAAATGCTGGAATGGTTTTTCAAAATCCAGACAATCAATTAGTCGCAACAATAGTTGAAGATGAAGTTGCTTTCGGTCCTGAAAATCTTGGAGTTGAGCCAAAAGAAATAAGAAAAAGAGTAGATGAGGCACTTGAAATTGTAAATATGAGTGATTTCAAAAAAAATGCACCTCATCTTTTATCTGGTGGGCAAAAACAAAGAGTTGCTATCGCTGGAATTCTTGCTATGAGCCCAAAATATATCATTTTAGATGAACCTACAGCAATGCTTGATCCAAGTGGTAGAGCAGAGGTTATGGAAACTCTAATTAATCTAAATAAAAATCAAAAAAAAACTATTATATTAATTACACATTACATGGAAGAGGCGGCTCTTGCAGATAGGATTGTTGTAATGGAAGATGGAAATGTAGTTCTCGAGGGAAATCCTAGAGAGGTATTCTCACAAGTTGAAGAGATTAAGGCTATAGGTCTTGATGTACCTCAAGTAACAGAGCTTGCCTATGATTTACAAAAAAGTGGATTTGATATTTCAACAGAAATTTTAAATATAGATGAAATGGTGAATGAATTATGTCCTTGATAGAAATTAAAAATTTAAAACATGTTTACAGTGAAGGACTTCCCTTTGAAAAAATTGCTTTAAATAATGTAAATTTAAAAATTGAAGAAAATGAATTTATTGGATTAATTGGTCATACTGGGTCGGGAAAATCTACATTAATTCAACACTTAAACGGACTTTTAAAACCAAGTAGTGGAGAAATAATTGTAGATAATATAAAAATTGAGAAAGATACCAAGGATTTAACAGAACTTAGAAGAAAAATTGGACTAGTGTTTCAATATCCAGAGTATCAGTTATTTGAAGAAACTGTTGAAAAAGACATTGCTTTTGGACCAAATAACTTATCTCTTGATGATGCTGAGGTTAGCACTAGAGTTAGAAATGCAATGGAATCAGTGGGACTTGATTATGAGAGGTATAAAGATGCTTCTCCCTTTGAACTTTCTGGAGGACTTAAAAGAAGAGTTGCAATAGCGGGAGTTCTTGCAATGAATCCAAAAGTTTTAATACTCGATGAGCCAACTGCAGGTCTTGACCCAAGAGGTAGAGATGAAATTCTAGGAGAGATTGTAAACATTCATAAAAATAGCAATATGACAGTTGTTTTAGTTTCACACTCAATGGAAGATATTGCGAATATTGCACAGAGAATAATTGTAATGGACTCTGGAAATGCAGTGTTAGATGGAGCTCCACGAGAAATTTTTAAACAAGAAGATAAATTAAAATCAATTGGACTTGGTATTCCGCAAGTAACATCTCTAATGCATGAGCTTAAAAAGAGAGGACTTGACATCAATGAGAATGCCATAACAATAGAGGAAGCAAAAATTTCATTGGAAAAATATTTGAGGGGTAAGAAAAATGCTTAAAGATATTACAATAGGTCAATATTTTCCAGGAGACAGTTTAGTACACGAATATGATCCCAAATTAAAAATTTTAACAATGTTTGTATACATAATTTCACTATTCTTTATAGATTCTTTTATTATGTATATTCCAATTGTTATTTATTTATTTTTAATACTTTTCAATGCAAAACTTCCAGTTGGACTTGTATTAAGAGGATTAAAACCTTTGAGATTAATTATTTTTGTGACATTTTTAATTAATTTATTCTTTACACCTGGAAAACCAATTTATGAACTAGGTTTTTTAAAAATTTCACAAGAGGGAATTGATCTTGCGTTCTTTATGGGAATTAGATTAATTTTATTAGTACTGGGAACAAGTTTATTAACTTACACAACTTCTCCAATAGAACTTACTGATGGAATTGAGTCACTATTAAGACCTTTTAGAAAAATTGGAGTTCCAAGTCACGAAATAGCAATGATGATGACAATTGCTCTTAGGTTTATTCCTACACTTATTGAAGAAACTGATAAGATTATGAAAGCTCAAATGGCAAGGGGAGCAGATTTCGAATCTGGTAATTTAATTTCAAGAGCAAAAAATTTAGTTCCGCTATTAGTTCCACTATTTATAAACTCCTTTAGACGTGCTGAAGAACTTGCAACAGCCATGGAGTCAAGATGTTACAGAGGTGGAGATGGAAGAACTAAAATGAATACATCAAAGATTACATCTAAAGATATTTCAATTTTTGTGGGAAATATTATTTTCTTTGTTGCAGTTATAGTGGGCTCAAAGATATGAATATTTTAATAAAAATTGTCTATGATGGAACTAATTTTCATGGCTTTCAATATCAACCAGACAGAAGAACTGTTGAAGGTGAATTAAATAAGGGCCTTTTTAAAACTTTTAACGAAGAAATAAAAATTTACTATGCAGGAAGAACTGACAGGGGAGTCCATGCACTTGGACAATATGCAAACTTTTATGTTGACACGACAATTGATATAGGTAATCTTCCAAAGGTATTAAATTATAATTTGCCAAATGATGTTTCAGTCAATGATTCGAAGATTGTACCAGAAAATTTTCATGCGAGGTTTGATGCTAAGAAAAAGAAATACAGATATGTAATTTATAAATCTCGTTACAGAAATGCACTACTTTTTAATAGAGCTTATGAATATCCTCATGAAATTGATATAGATAGAATGAGAGAAGCTGTAAAATGTTTATTAGGGGAGCATGATTACGCATCTTTTATGGGTAGAAATGCAATAGTAAAAGATTCAATTCGATCAATTGATGAAATTGAAATAACTGAAGATGAAAAATTTATTTACTTTGATTTTACGGCTAAAAGTTTTCTTAAAAATATGATTAGAATAATCGTTGGAACTGCCATTGAAATTGGTAGAGGCATTAGAGATATAGATTACATGGAAAAAGCTTTAGTTTCAAAAAATAGAAAAAAAGCTGGGCCAACTGCTCCAGCATGTGGACTTTATTTAATGGATGTTAAATACGATGAAAATTAAAAATAAAATTTGGATTAAGGCTTCTATTTAGAAGCTTTTTTCTTAAATAAAAATAATATAGACCAGGAGAGAAAAATGACATTACAACAATTAAGATATATTATTGCTATTGCAGAAGCGGGTTCAATTACATCTGCGGCTTCAAAATTATTAGTTTCGCAACCTTCTCTATCAAAAGTTGTTTCAGAAATTGAAAATGAAATGGGAATTACAATATTTTATAGAAATAACAGAGGAGTATATTTATCAGAAGAGGGAATAAGTTTTTTATCATATTCTAGACAAGTTGTTGAACAGGCTGACTTGTTAGAAAATAGGTATAAAAATAAAGAAAAATTAAGACGTGTATTTTCAATTACAAGTCAACATTATGCCTTTGTAGTTAATGCTTTTGTTGCACTTGTTAAGGAATATGGCAAAGATAGATATGAATTTTCTTTAAAGGAAACTTTAACTCATTACATAATTGAGGATGTTAGAACATCGAGATCTGAAATAGGAGTTTTATTTTTATCTAATTTTAATAGGGAAGTTTTAATTAAAATGTTTGAAAATGCCGATTTGGAATTTGTTTCTCTATTTACGGCTAAACCACATGTATTTGTATCAAGGAACAATCCATTAGCAAAAAAAGATACTGTTACTCTTGATGAATTAAATACATATCCTAGACTTTATTATGATCAAGGAATTAATAATTCTTTTTATTTTGCTGAAGAGCCACATTCCATTGAAGAAAATGATAAAAATATTGTCGTAACAGATAGGGCAACAATATTTAATTTAATGATTGGACTAAATGGATATACAATATCTTCAGGAATATTATCTGAAGATTTAAATGGCACAAATATAGTTTCAATTCCATTAGTTTCTGATGAAGTTATGGAAATTGGCTATATTAAAAATATTGACAGACCTCTTTCTTCGATTTGCAAATCCTATATAGAACATTTAAAAAACTATATAAAAACCTATCGTCATAACTTAAACTTATGACAACTCAAAACTATTAAGTATTAACGATTATAAGCTTTAGCTGGTTATAATAAATAACAAGTTAAAGCTTATTTTATTTTATGCGATAGGAGAGAAATTATGAAAACATCAATAATAGGATTTCCAAGAGTTGGAAGTTTAAGAGAGTTAAAATTTGGAACTGAAAAGTTTTTTAGAAATGAAATTGATAGAAATGAATTAGAAAAAATTGCAAAAGAACTAAGAATTAAAAATTTAAAATTAGAAAAAGAATCTGGACTAGATTTTATACCATCTAATGATTTTTCTTTTTATGATTTGACATTAGATGCAGCTGTACTTATTAATATTATTCCTAAAAGATACAAAGATTTAGGTCTTGATGATTTACAAGAATATTTTGCAATGGCTAAGGGTTACCAAGGAGAAAATGGTGATGTAAAAGCTTTAGCAATGAAAAAATGGTTTAATACAAATTATCACTACATGGTACCAGAAATTGACGATGAAACAGAAGTTAAATTAGTTGGAACAAAAGTATTTGATGAATTTAAAGAAGCAAAGAATGAAGACATTCTTTCAAAGCCTGTTCTTATAGGACCTTATACACTACTTAAGAAATTAAGATATGTTGGAGATAAAAAAGCTAATGATTTTTCTGATGATTTCATAGCTGTATATAAGGAAATTATCGAAAGATTAAATAAATTAGGAGCAGAATGGATACAGTTTGACGAACCTGAAATTGTTTATGACTTAACAGATGGTGATAAGAATTTATTCAATAAATTATATTCAGAAATTCTAAAATCAAAAAATAATTCTAAAATATTAATTCAAACTTACTTTGGAGATGTGAGAGATATTTATTTAAATCTATTGGAATTAGATTTTGATGCAATAGGTTTAGATTTTATTGAAGGATTAAAAACTAAAGATTTAATTGATGAATATGGTTTTAAAGAAGATAAAATTTTATTCGCAGGTTTAATTAACGGAAAGAACATCTGGAGAAATAATTATAAAAAAACATTAGAAACTATTGAATTTTTGAAAAATAAAAATATAAATTTCGTGTTAAATACTTCTTGTTCATTATTACATGTACCATATACTCTAAAAAATGAAAGTAAATTAGATAATAAATACTTAGAACATTTTTCATTTGCTGAAGAAAAGTTAGTAGAATTAAAAGATTTAAAAGAACTTTCTGAAAATAATTATGAAACTGATAAAAAATACATTGAAAATCAAAAATTATTTAACAACAGACCTGATTCTTACGACAAAGATGTAAACAATAGAGTTAATAATATAAAAGAAGAAGACTATATTAGAAAACCGGATTTTGAAACTAGAGAAAAGATTCAAAGAGAAAAATTTAAATTACCATTATTTCCTACAACTACAATAGGCTCTTTCCCACAAACAAAGGAAGTTAGAAAAAATAGATCTGATTTTAAAAATAATTTAATTAGTGAAGAAGAATATATAGCTTTTAATAAAGAAAAAATTAAAGAATGTATAAGAGAACAAGAAGAAATTGGAATAGACGTATTAGTTCATGGTGAATTTGAAAGAAATGACATGGTTGAATACTTTGGAGAAAGACTAAATGGTTTCTTATTTACAGAAAAAGCTTGGGTTCAATCTTATGGTACTAGATGCGTAAAACCTCCAATAATATGGGGAGATGTTTTCAGAAAAAATCAAATGACTGTTTTTTGGTCAAAATATGCAAAATCATTAACAAATAAAGAGGTTAAGGGAATGCTTACAGGTCCTGTAACTATTTTAAACTGGTCTTTTCCAAGAGAAGATATAGAAATTAAAGAGCAAACTTTACAAATTGCTCTTGCAATTAGAGATGAAGTTTTAGATTTAGAAAAAAATGGAATTAACATTATTCAAGTAGATGAAGCTGCTTTAAGAGAAAAATTACCATTAAGAAAATCTGACTGGTTTAAAGAATATTTAGCTTGGGCAATACCTGCCTTTAGATTAGTTCATTCTGGTGTTAAAGAAGATACACAAATTCATACTCATATGTGCTATAGCGAATTTACAGATATTATAAAAGCAATAGATGATATGGATGCAGATGTAATTTCTTTTGAGGCTTCAAGATCGGATTTACAAATTTTAGATTCTTTAAAAGAAAACAATTTTAAAACTCAAGTTGGACCAGGAGTTTATGACATTCATTCTCCAAGAATTCCTTCAAAAGAAGAATTGGTAAATCAAATTAAAAGAATTTTAGAAAAAGTAAGTCCAGAAAAATTATGGATTAATCCAGATTGTGGTTTAAAAACTAGAGGAAATAAAGAAGTTAGAGAAAGTTTGAAAAATTTATTAAATGCAACAAGGGAAGTAAGAGATGAAAACAACAGAAATATTTAAATATAAACAAGTTTTTTCTTATGAGGTTTTTCCTCCTAAGAAAAGCTCTAATGTGAGTACAATTTATAAAACTATTGAAGAATTAAAAAAATTAGCCCCAGACTCTATAAGTGTTACTTATGGAGCACTAGGAGCAAAGAACAATGAAGAAACATTTAAAATAGCTTCTGCAATAAAATCTTACGGTATTGAATCTATCACACATCTTCCATGTATAGGTCTTACTAAAGAAGATGTATTAGAAAAATTGGAAGAATTAAAAAAGCTTAGAATTGAAAATATCTTAGCTTTAAGAGGAGATTTGCCTGAAGGAGATTATAAAAAAGGCGATTTTACCTACGCTTCTGATTTAATTAGATTTATTAAAGAAAATGGTAACTTTAATATAATTGCAGCATGCTATCCAGAAGGACATATTGATTGTAAAAATATAGTCGAAGATGTTAAAAATTTAAAGATAAAAGTAGATGCTGGAGCAAGTCAATTAATGACACAACTATTTTTAGATAATAATGTATTTTATAATTTTAAAGAAAAATGCGAACTTGCAGATATCAATGTACCTATAGAAGCAGGGATTATGCCTGTTGTAAATAAAAAACAAATTGAAAAAATGACTTCATTATGTGGAGTTAAACTTCCAAAAAAATTTATAAAGATTATGGAGAGATACGAACATAATCCTGTCGCTATGAGAGATGCAGGAATAGCATATGCCATTGACCAAATTGTTGATTTAATTGCTCAAGGCGTTGATGGTATTCACTTATACACTATGAACAATTCATACATTGCAAGAAAAGTTCATGAAGCAGTTGCTAATTTATTATTAGAAAAGAAAGCATCTTAATATAATAGTTAAAAAAATGTTTTTAAAATCTCCTTATTTAAAATAAAATATATAAAATTGGCCTTATGGCCATTTAGTACCATAAAAGTGTAAGTAGAAATAATTTTCTATTTGCACTTTTTCTATTTGAAAATTTTATTTAAATATTAAAATCTGATAAAATAATAAAGAAATTATAGTAGTTAAAAATTAAGTGATTAATTAAAAATAGGAGCAATTATGACAAATATATATGCCCATAGAGGATATAGCTCAAAATATTTTGAAAATTCAAAACAAAGTTTTGAAGCTTGTTTGGATTTAAATATTACAGGAATTGAATTAGATGTGCAGCTTACAAAGGATAAAGAAGTAGTTGTGATTCATGATGAGTACTTGGAAAGACTTTTAAATTTGAAAGCTTTTGTAAAGGATTTAACACTTGAAGAGTTAAAAAGTTATAAATACTCAAATGGAGAATCTGTTATTACTCTTAATGAATACTTAGATATAGTAAAAAACTCAAATCTAATTACAAATTGTGAACTTAAAACTTCTGTTTTTGAATATATTAGAATAAAAGAGAAAGTTTATAATTTATTTAGTGAATACAATATGCTAGATAGACTATTAATCTCAAGTTTTAATCACTACTCACTTCTTAGATTTAAGGAAATTTCAAATTTAAAAGTAGCGGCTTTGACAGAGAGCAATATAATAAATCCTTCAAAGTATTTAAAAGAAAATAAAATTGAAATTTATCATCCATTCTTTACAACATTAAATAAAGATGAAGTTTTAAAATTACATGAAGCAGCAATAGAAATAAATACTTGGACAGTAAATGACAAAAATTCTTATGAAAAATTAATAGAAATAGGAGTAGATGGAATAATTACAAATTATCCCGAACTAGATTTTAAATATTAATGGCCTTAGGGCCTTTTTTAGTTGCAATTAATTTTCATTTAGACATATAATCTGATAAAATTAAAAATAAAAAGGTGATTTTATGATTATAAAAAATGGTAGAGTAATAGATCCAATTTCAAATACTGATGAGATTTTAGATATAAAAATTAAAGATGGAAAAGTAATTGAAATTAGTAAAAATATTGAAGCAGATGATGAAACTATTGATGCAGGCGGAAAAATTGTTGTACCAGGCCTTGTAGATGTTCACGTTCACTTTAGAGATCCAGGAATGACTCATAAAGAAGATTTAACAACTGGGTCAGAATCTGCAGTGGCTGGTGGCTTTACTACTGTGATTCAAATGGCAAATACAGCTCCTAAAATTGACAATCCAGAAATTATCAAAGAGCATTATAAAAGAGCAAGAGAATTGCCACTTAAAGTTTATACAGTTTCTGCACTGACTAGAAATTTTGGAGATACAGAGCTTGTTAATATGGAAGAAAACTTAAAAGCAGGTGCAGTAGCATTTACTGATGATGGAATTCCCAATAGGAATACTGATTTAATTCTTGAAGCTATGAATCGTGCTAAGGAACTTGATGCGATTATATCTTTTCACGAAGAAGATCCAAATTTAATTAAGCAAAATGGTATAAATCATTCAAATGTTTCTGATGAGTTAGGAATTTATGGATCTCCAAATATTGCTGAAACTTCTTTTATATCAAGAGATATAGCAATGGCAATCTATACTGGAGCAAAAGTTTCAATTCAACATCTTTCTACAGGTCTTGGCGTAGATCTTGTTAAGTTTGGAAAAGAAATGGGTGCAAAAGTTTATGCAGAAGTTACACCTCATCACATCGCCTTAAATGATGAAGCAGTTTTAAAATATGGCACACTTGCAAAAATGAATCCGCCTTTAAGAAGCGAAGAAGATAGACAGAGAATAATTAGAGGAATTGCAGAAGGCACAATAGAAATAATTGCCACAGATCATGCACCTCACAGCGAAGAAGAAAAAAATGTAGAAATTACAAAAGCACCTTCTGGAATAATTGGACTAGAAACTTCATTTTCAATTTGTTATGAAGAATTAGTTTTAAGTGGCATCATTTCAATTAATAAATTAATAGAGCTAATGAGTACTAATCCAGCTAAAATTTATAATTTAAATGCAGGAAAAATAAAAGTTGGCGAAGATGCAGACATTGCGATTATAGATTTAGATAGTGAATATAAAATCGACAAATTTAAGTCTAAATCACAAAATTCTCCATTCAAAGAAAAAACTCTAAAAGGAGAAATAATTTATACAATTTCAAGGGGAAATGTAGTTTATAAAAAGTTTCAAAAAGGATACAAAGGCTAAGATTTAAGCCATTATCTTTAAAAAGAAATTATTTTATTATATTATAATTTTAGGGAGGTAGACATGAAATTTTTCAATATAAATTTACTGGACTTTACTAGAATTAAAAGTACTGTAAAGAGATTTCCCTTGACCATTTTAAGTGCATTAATTGGCACGATATTTTTAATAATGTCTTTATCTATAACTGATAAAGATGCTTATTATGTTGAAATTGGAACAATAGCCTTTGTTGCTATATTTGGAATATTTTTATTTGCTTTTATTAAGCTATTTAATGAAGCGCTTAAAAATTATTATGATTTGAAAAATATAAAAAATAATTATCTTGTTACAATTTTATCCTATGTCATAGCAATTCCAATTCTATATGGAATCGTAGAATTAGTAAGTTGTGAAAATGGATACCTCTGTGATTACGATTCTAATTTTATTTATGGAACACTAATTACTGCTTTAATAGTTGGATGTTCTTTTATAGGAAAATTTAATTATCATAAAGATTATGTTGCCTATGTTTCAAAGATTTTACAATCTTTTATAGTTTCTAATATTTATAGTTTTATAGTTTTTGTTGGAATTTCAGGAATAGTTTTTGCTTTTTCAAGTTTATTTAATGTAAAATTTGCTGAAAATATTTATCTTAAAATATTTATTTTCTCATTTATTTTATTTAATGTTGTTACATTTTTATCTGATTTTCCAAAAGTTAGAGATTCATATATTGAGTACAAATATCCAAAAGCCTTTAGGTTTTTACTGGTTTATATTTTGACACCAATTGTTGCAATCTATACTTTAATATTATTTGCATATTTTTTAAAAGTAATACTTATTCAAGAAATACCAAATAATATTATTGTAAATTTAGTTCTATGGTTTGGAGTATTCTCTGTATTTTATTTATTTTTCCTTTCTAGGATTAAAAACTATGAAATTATAAATAAATTTAAAAAGATACTTCCAATTGCAATAATTCCACTTCTTTTAATGATGTTTTTTGCACTGATTTTAAGAATTCAAGAATATGGAATTACAGAAAATAGATTCTTATCTTTTGCAGCAGGAATTTGGATATTGTTATCACTGATTTATTTTATTTTTTACAAAGATAATTCAAATATTACCGTACCAATATTTCTATTTGTGATAATTTTAATTTCAGGAATAGGGCCAGCTTCTGCTACAAATTTAAGTATAAAAAGTCAAAGTGGCAGGTTTGTAAGTATTCTAGAAAAAAACAATATGATTCAAAGAGAAAATATAAAACAAAATCCTAATATAAAAAGTCAAGACAGAAGAGAAATTGTTGAAATTGTATCTTATATGGCATCGAAAGATAGAGTTGATAAACTTAAATATCTTCCAAAAGATTTTAAATACGAAGAAGAAAATTTCAAAAAATTATTTGGATTTAGTAATATAATTCGTGATAATGAATATCTTGGATATAATATTGATGAAAATGAAATGGAAAATGGATCGACTAATGACATGGGAATAAATATCGAAGGTTATAGTAGGCTTATCGATGCAAATAATTCTTATGACAAAGTTGTAAGGGGAGATTTTAAATTCGTTAAAAATGATAAATTTATCGAAGTTTATAAAATGGTAGATAAAAATTATGTTTTTGAATTTAGTATTGATCTTTCAAAGGTTAAAGACAATCTTAAAATGCTTTCTAAAACTAAAGATAGAATAAACCCAGAAGATCTTGCCATTACTGAAGATGGCTACAAGGTAATCTTTAAACACATTTATTTTTATAATGAAAATGTTTCAAATAATGCCTATGTTGAATTTTATTTATTAGTGGAGTGATAATTTGTATTATATAAATTTTGAAAATGACGTTTTTATAGATGAAGATATAAATCTAGAACCAATTAAAGATATTTTTAGAATTTATCTTAATAAATGTGATTCTTTTCAAATTAAGATTTTAAAAGAAGATGCAAAGTATAAGAAAGTTCTAGAAGATTATGAAATTTATTCTGACGATAATGAATACGAGTATATATTTCAAGGATTAATCGATGAAGATTTTAAAGAAATGATTTTGGAAAATCTAATAGGTGAGATGGCGATTAATTTCACTGACATAAGCCTTTATAAAGATGGAATTTTAAAATTGGAGATAATAAATTTTGGTTCTGAAGTTTATATCTATGATTTTGATGAAAAAACTGTAGTAGAATTTGCTGAGGAGCTTGAAAAAATCTACGGCATTAAAGATATAAATGTTTATACAGATGATGAGGACTTAGATGAGCATAATCATGAACATAATCACAATTGTTCTTGTCATGGAGATTCTTGCAATCACAATCACATATTACATTAAAAAAGATGGGCTAAAACCCATCTTTTTTTTAATTTAAATCTTCGTTTACCGCAGCACTTAAATTTGGAATTAATTGTTTCTTACGAGATAGAAGTCCATCTGCCATAAACTTTCCATCTTTAATTTCTTGACCAAATTGTCTTGCCAAGGAATCTTTAAAGCTTCCAACTACAATAACTTCAGAAACTTCTCTAAATATATCTGTAATCATAAGAATAAATGACTCGCAATTTTCTGTATTGATATAATCATTCATTGCATCTTTTAAATCTTTTTCAACTGATGTAGTAGAATCTAAATCCATTGTAAAGATTTGGCAAACTCTTACGTTCTTACCTTCAAAAGAAAAGTTTTTAACATCAGAGTTTAAAAGTTCTTCAGGCTTTTTACCTTCAAGACTTGTTCCGGCTTTAAACATTTTCATTGCAAAATCTTCAACATCAATTGCAGCAATTTTACTCATCTTCTTTAAAACATATTTATCAGTTTCTGTAGAAGTTGGTGAGCGGAATAAAAGAGTATCAGAAATAATAGCAGCACAAAGAAGTCCTGCAATTTTCCTAGATGGCTTTATTCCATTTTCAAAAAACATTTTTGAAATAATTGTTGAAGTTGATCCAACTGGCTCATTTCTAAAATAAATTGGCTGAGAAGTTGAGACATTGGCAACTCTGTGATGGTCGACAATTTGTACAATTTCAGCAGAATCTATATCATCAATTGATTGGTTTCTCTCGTTGTGGTCGACAAGAATTATTTTTTTCTTTAAATTAGAAATTAAGTGATATCTAGAAATATTTCCAATAACTTGATTTTTGTCATCAAGAACAGGATAGGACCTAAATCTTGATTGACTCATTTTTTCTCTAGCATCGTCAATTAAATCATCTTTATGAAATACAACTAAATCTTCCTTAGTCATTACATATTCAACTGGAACAGCTTGAGGTAATATTCTTGCAACCATAAAAGTTGAAAGGCCAGTGTTAATAACTGTTACATTTCTTTCTTTTGCAAGCTTTAATAAGTCATCATTAAGTTTAGTAGAGATAGTCAAAATTAAAAGAGAAATATCCTTATTAATAACTGATTCTTGGTCAGATTCGTCATCTCCAACTATAACAATATCGCCTTCATTTATTAAATCTTGATTTTTAATTGCCTTAACAGCCATCTTTCCTGAAAGTTCTCTAGGATTTTCTGGCATGTATAAAATTTTTGCTTTGAGTACATCAATTATATTTTCAAGACTTGTGTTACTTCTTCCAATTATTGAATCGTCCCAAATTTCCATATAAGAAGATGCAATATTAGATAGACTTACAATTCCAATTAAATTCTCTTCATCATCGACAACTGGAAGAGAATTAATATTGTTCTTTTGGATTAAATCCATTGCTCCTGCCATTGAAAGCGATGGATTCACACAATAAGCCGCATCAATTTCAATATCTCTAATTTGTGGCTTGATTGAAGTTTTAAGCCTTGGTTTATCAACTTTAAAATAATCTAAGACAAATTCAGTTTCTCTATTTAGACCACCTAGTCTAATAGCTTCTGCATCTTCTCCCATTTTATTTTTAAGTTCAGCTAGAGCGATTGCAGAACAAATACTGTCAGTGTCTGGATTTTTATGACCTGTTATATAAATTTTATTTTTCATAATTCCTCCAAATTTCTATGATATTATAACATAGATTTCTTAATTTATTGTAAAATAATAGGGAATTAGGATATAATTTAATGGTGATATTATGGATATAATAATTATTGGAGCAGGGCCAGCAGGTATGGTCTGTGCAATAGAAGCAAAAAATGAAAACAACAATGTTATTTTACTTGAAAAAAACAATAGAATAGGGAAAAAATTATTAGCAACAGGTAATGGAAGATGTAATTATACAAATCTAAATCTAGATGAAAATAATTATTCAAATCCTAATTTTGTAAAGGAAACTTTAGAAGATTTTAAAAATCAAGACTTAATTAATTATTTTAAAATTCATGGACTTGAATCAACAACTGATGGCAATAGAGTTTATCCCATTACATTAAAGGCAAATACAGTTTTGTCCATTTTAATATATTGGCTTGAGAAGAAAAATATTGAAATAAAAACCGACTCAGAAGTTTTAAAAATTGAAAAGAAAAAGAATAAATTTCAAGTTACTACTAAAGATGAAGTGCTATATGCAGATAAAGTTATTGCAGCTTTTGGTGGAAATTCAATGCCTTCAAGCGGATCTGATGGAAAATCTTTTAAAATATTAAGAGATTTAGGTCATCACATAACTGATTTAAAGCCAGCTCTCACACAACTTACGCTTGATTCAAAATATTTAAAACATTTAAGTGGAGTTAAAGTTGTAGGAGATGCTAAACTTTTAAAAAAAGATGGTATAATAATTGAGGCAAATGGAGAAATTTTATTTACTAATTATGGAATAAGTGGACCGCCAATCCTTGACTTATCAGTTTATGCAAATAGCGGAGATTATCTAGAAGTTCCCATTATTAATAATGTAGATGAAAATACAATGGACATGCTTTACACTAGGTACTATATGTTTAAAGAATTTTCTATAGTAGAATTTTTAATGGGTATAGTCGACAAAAAATTTATTCACTATATACTAGATAGTCTAAAGTTAGATAAAGATATTGTAATTGATGCAATAGATGATAGAGAGTTTATAAAAATTATAAATCTTCTTTTGAGATCAAAATTTACAGTTACAGGTAATACTGGATTTAAAAATTCTCAAGTTACTAGAGGTGGAGTTATATTAAATGAAGTAAACTCCAGTGACTACTCTTCAAAAGTAATTAAAGATTTATACATCATAGGAGAGGCATTAAACATTGACGGAGATTGTGGAGGATATAATCTTCACTTTGCCTTTGCATGTGGATACAGACTAGGTAAAATACTTAATGAAAAGACAAAATAGATTGGAAGCGGAGGACAAATGTTTTATTTAGAAAATAAATTAAGAGAATATGGAAATATTTCTGTTGGAATAGTGGGAACAGGACTAATGGGTTCTACACTATTTAGTCTTCTTGTAGAAAAGGGGAATTTTTATCCAATAGTTCTTGCTTCAAGAAATAAAGAAACTTTAAAAAAAGCAGTGGAAAGTGCAAATGTAAATGAAGCTGATACTTTTTATACTGATGACATAGAAGAAGCTAAGAAAGTAATAGATAATAAAAAATTTATAATTACAACTAATAATAATATAGCATCAAGTATTGTAGATGTTGTAGTAGATTGTACAGGAAATACTGAAGCTGGTACTGAAATAAGTCTTAATGCTATTGAAAATGGTGTCAATATAGTTAGTTTAAATGTTGAAATGGACGCTACAATTGGTCCTTATTTAAAACATTTGGCTGATGAAAAGAAAGTTGTATATTCTGGAAGCTATGGAGATGAACCTGGAGCAATTATTGAACTCTATGAATTTGCAAGGGAATGTGGATTTGAAGTTTTAGTTCTAGGTAAGGGAAAAAACAATGAATTAAATAATTATGCAACTCCATCCGAGCTTTATGAAAAGGCAAAAGCTAAGAAATTAAATCCAAGAATGTTGACTTCTTTTGTAGATGGTACAAATACAATGATTGAGTTAAATGCAGTTTGCAATGCTCTTGGTTTTGTACCAGATGTTAGAGGATGCCATTTTATTGATACGACACCAAAAAATATTGCAGACGACTTTAAATTAAAATCAGAAGGTGGAATTTTAAATAATTATAAAGTTGTAGATTTTGCAACTGGAATTGCACCTGGAGTATTTGCCGTTGTTCGTGCAAAATCTGATATAATAAACTACGAAATGAATTACTTATCTATGGGAGATGGACCTAATTATACAATTTACAGGCCTTATCACCTTACAAGTTTAGAAACACCTAGGTCAATTATAAAGGCAGTTGTACTAGGTGACTCATCTATAGCACCATGTAAAGGACCCGTTGCAGAAACCGTTGCAGTTGCAAAAAGAGATATTAAAAAGGGTGAGAGCTTAGAGTCCATAGGTAGTGATATGATTTTTGGAACACTTGAAACTAAAGAAGATCAATTAAAGGGAAATCACATTCCAATTGGAATAATTGTAGAAGGATCATTTGCAAAGAGAGATATAAAAAAAGATAAAATTTTAACCTATGAAGATGTAGTGTTAAATGAAAATTCAAGTATTGTTAAAATTAGAAAATTACAAGATGACTATTTCAAAATGTGATAATAGATGATATAATGGATAAATAGTCGAAAAGGGGTATAGAATGAGAATTACGCAAGAAACAGATTATGCCTTTAGAATTGTGAGCTACCTAGCAAGACATGAAAATGAAGTTGTTGGCGCTCCAACAATTGCCGAAGAAGAAGCTGTGACAAAAAGATTTACACTTCGCATACTTCGTAAATTAAATCTTGCAGGGATAACAGCTGCCAAGAGAGGCTCTACAGGTGGCTATTATTTAAATAAGCCCAAAGAAGATATTACACTCTACGATATAATCGTTGCAGTGGACGGACCAATTGTTATTAATAGATGTCTTTATGAAGACAATCATTGTAACAAGAGAGAAAAAGATGATGTTAAACATTGTAAATTCCACAGTAGCTTAGGTGGAATTCAAAGTAATATTATTAAAATGTTTAAAAGTCAAACAATTGACAAGTTTATATAAGCTATGATGAGAAGAGTGCATTTGTCTAAACCACAGAGATCAGCTAATTGGTGAGAGGCTGAGTTTTAATAATGCATAGATCACCTCGGAGCTTGAAGATTAAAAGTCTTCACGTTAATTGCGATAAAATTATTAAGTGATAGATACCTATAATTAGGGTGGTACCGCGGTTAATTCGTCCCTTCTCCATATTGAGAAGGGATTTTTATATTTAGAAGAAAAAGGAGTTTTAGATGGCAAAGTTTAAAGAATTATCAAAAGCTCATGTTAGTGAGAGAGAAGAAAAAATTTCAGAATTTTGGGATGACATCGATCTTCTTCACAGATCTGTGGAGACAAGAAAAGATGGACAACCATATATTTTCTATGAAGGACCTCCAACAGCTAATGGTAAACCTGGAATTCACCATGTAATGGCGAGAACTTTAAAGGATTTAACTTGTAGATATCATACAATGCTTGGATATGAAGTTAAGAGAAAAGCAGGTTGGGATACTCATGGTCTACCAGTAGAAATTGAAGTTGAAAAGAAATTAGATCTTCACAATAAACAAGACATTGAAGCTTATGGAGTTGAAGAATTTAATAAAAAATGTAAAGAGTCTGTTTTTGAATATGAAAAAGAGTGGAGACAACTTACTAGAAGAATGGGATATTTAATTGACTTAGATCATCCTTACATCACTCTTGAAAATTCTTATATAGAATCTGTATGGCATATTCTAGACAAAATGTTTAATGATGGACTTATATATGAAGGTCATAAAATTGTGCCATATTGTCCAAGATGTGGAACTGGACTTGCATCTCACGAAGTTGCACAAGGCTATGAAGAAATCAAAACAGTTACTGCAACTTGTAAATTTAAAATCAAAGACATAGATAATGAATATTTCCTAGCATGGACAACTACACCATGGACTCTTCCATCAAATATTGCCCTTGCAGTTAATCCAAAAGTTGAATATGTAAAAGTTAAGCATGAAGATGGAAATTTCTATTATGTTGCAAAAAATCTTGCAGGAGATGTTTTTAAAGACAGTGAATATGAAGTAGTTGAAACTCTTCTAGGTGAAGAACTTGAACACATTGAATACGAACAATTACTTGATTTTATAAAACCAGATAAAAAAGCATTTTATGTCGTTTTAGCTGATTATGTAACTACAGAAGATGGTACTGGTATTGTTCATACTGCACCTGCATTTGGTGAAGATGACTACCAAACTGGAAGAAGATATGACCTTCCGATGATTAAACCAGTAGATGAAGAAGGCAAGTTTACTGAAACTCCATGGAAGGGTCAATTTGTAATTGACGCAGATCATGAAATTCTTCATTATTTAATTGATCACGATTTACTATTCTCTAAGCAAAAAGTGTCACATAATTATCCACACTGTTGGAGATGTCACACTCCACTTATTTATTACGCACATCCATCTTGGTACATTGAAGTTACTAAGTTTAAGGATAAGCTAATTGAAAATAATAACGGAGTAAATTGGTTCCCAGATTTTGTCGGAGAAAAGAGATTTGGAAATTGGCTAGAAAATCTTAATGACTGGGCAATTTCTCGTTCAAGATATTGGGGAACACCACTTCCAATTTGGAGATGTGAATGTGGTCATACAGAATCAGTTGGTTCTATCGAAGATTTAAGAAATAAAGCCGTTGAAGATGTACCTGAAGATGTAGAGCTTCACAGGCCTTATGTTGATGATATTCATTTGAAATGTCCTCACTGTGGCAAGGAAATGAAGAGAGAACCTGATGTAATTGATGTATGGTTTGACTCTGGCTCAATGCCTTTTGCACAATGGCATTATCCATTTGAAAATAAAGAAAACTTTGATGAATTATTCCCAGCAGACTTTATCTGTGAAGGAATTGACCAAACTAGAGGATGGTTCTACTCCTTAATTGCAATTTCAACTTATATGACTGGAAAGAGTCCGTATAAAAATGTACTTGTAAATGACTTAATTCTTGATAAAGAAGGAAAGAAGATGTCTAAATCAAGAGGAAATACTGTAGCACCATTTGAATTATTTGATAAATACGGTGCTGACGTTGTGAGATGGTACTTACTTTATGTATCACCACCATGGGCTCCTACAAAATTTGATGAAGATGGATTAAGAGAAATTGAATCTAAATTCTTTAGATCTTTAAGAAACACTTACAACTTTTTTAGTCTTTATGCAAATACAGATGAAATCGATCCAAGAGAATACGATGTTAAATACGAAGACTTAGATGAAATCGACAAATGGTTAGTTTCTAAATACAATAGACTTGTTAAAAATGTTAGAGAAGATATGGATCAATTTGAACTTACAAAAGTAGTTCGTGAAATCCAAGAATTTGTAATCGAGGATATCTCTAACTGGTATATAAGAAGGAACAGAAGAAGATTCTGGAAAACTGATAAAGATCAAACTAAACTTGCAGTTTACAAGACAACTTATGATGTTCTCTTAGGAGTAACTAAACTAATAGCTCCATTTGTTCCATTTATAGCTGAAGAAATGTATAAATCACTAACTGAGGGAGAATCAGTTCATCTTGCAGATTATCCGGAATTTGATGAAGCTAAAATTGATGACAAGGTCGAAGAAAAAATGGATCTTGTTAGAGATTTAGTAACACTTGGTAGAGCTTCAAGAGAGGAAGCTAAGATTAAAGTTAGACAACCTCTTAATAAGGTAATTATCGATGGTAAATATCAAGAAATAATTGGCGAATTAACTGATTTAATCGAAGAAGAATTAAATGTCAAAGAAGTTGTATTTGAAAAAGATCTTTCTAAATATATGGAATTTGAATTAAAACCAAATTTCAAAGTTTGCGGTAGCGTACTTGGAAAGAAAGTTAAAGAATTCGGAAATGTACTTCGCGAATTAGATTCTAAAGAATTCCTTAATGAACTAAATGAAAAAGATGTTATGTTAGAACTTGGCGGAGAAGAAACAGAAATCAAAAGAGATTTTGTTGAAGTTAAAATTAGCGCCAAAGAAGGTTTTGACGTAGTTATGGAAAATAATCTTTTCGTAATTCTTGACACTGAGCTCGATGAAAAACTTTTAAAAGAAGGTTATGTAAGAGAATTTGTATCTAAAGTTCAACAACTTAGAAAGAAAAAAGATCTAGATATTCTTGACAATATTAAGATTAAATACACTACTGATGAAGAAGTTACAGAAGCAATTGAATCAGAAAAAGAATTTATTAAAACTGAAACTCTTGCTCTTGAGATTGAGAATGTAGACAACTCTTCTGAAGTTGAAAACTTAAATGGTCACGATATTAAGATAGCAATAGAAAAGTTATAATATTAAGGTTCAGCATTGCTGGACCTTTTTATATAGGAGGGCTTATGAAAATAGCAATTATTCAAGATAAATTTGACCCTGTAAATATAGATAAAAATTATAAAATTGCTGAAGAAAAAATTCTAGAAGCAGCTAAAAATAGACCTGATACTATAGTTCTACCTGAACTTTGGAATATTTGTGAATTTGATGAAGAGTTAAAAGAAAAAGTTATTGGAGAAGGAGATAGAGTAAATAAATTTTTCTCAAAACTATCTAAAAAACTAAATGTAAATATAATAGGAGGAAGCGTTGCGAATTTTTATAATGGAGAAGTAAAAAACACTTCTTTTATTTATAATAGAAGTGGTGAACTTATAGCTTCCTATGATAAGACTCATCTTTATATAGGTTCAGATGAAGATAAATTTACAGCACAAGGTTGTAATTTTATAACTTTTAAAATTGATAATATTAAATGTTCAGTTGCAATTTGTTTTGACATTAGCTTTCCGGAAATGATTAGAAAACTAGCCTTACAAGGAATAGAAATACTATTTATAGTCGCAGCTTGGCCGGAAGCTGGAGAAGAAAATTTTAAAACCTATTGCAAGGTTAGGGCGATAGAAAATCAAATTTTTGTTGTTGCAAATAATAGACTTCAAAAAATTCCAAAGATAGATTCTGTGGTCAAAGTGCGGTAATAAACCCAATGGGTGATTACTTAATAAGCCCTGATAAAAAAATAGAAATTAAATTCACAGAGATTGATTTAAACTATAAAAAGAAACTATTAAAAACATTCGACCTAATGAGTTCTCGAAGAAAAGAATTATATTAAAAAGACTAATAAAATTTATTTGTAAATACTTAAAAAATTTAATATAAATTTAAACAAAAGTTAAGTAAAGTCTAAGATTTTTTACACAAAATTTACAATAAGGTTAAATGGCTTTATATAGCAATTTTAATAATAGATTTCAAAACCTCGAAGAATTGACAAAGATTCAATTATTAAATATTATAATGTTATTATATAAAATAATTTGGAGGTATTAAGTGAAAGATAAAACATTAGATTTAGACAAGACAGCAGAGGTACTTAAAGTCATGGCTCACCCAGTCAGACTTAATATCATCAAGAATTTAATTGATAATGGACCTTGTAACGTAGGTAGTATGCAAGAAAAATTTCAAGTGCCACAGCCTACAATCTCTTCTCACTTAGGCAAATTAAAAAGAGCTGGAATTTTAGAAAGTACTAGAAAAGGTACGGAAATATTTTACAAAGTTGAAAATGATCTTATCATTTCTGTAGCACGAGCATTATTTAGTTAGTTTATTGGAGAAATAATGAAATTAAATCATATTCAAGAAAAAGCTGTTAATTTAATAGATGAAAATATAACTTTAATAGCTGGAGCTGGTACAGGTAAAACTAGAGTACTGACTTCAAGATTTATTAATATTGTAAAACACAACACTCTTCCTAGAAACATTCTTGCAATTACTTTTACAAATAAAGCAGCAGAAGAAATGAAGTCAAGAATTTCTAAGGAAATGGTTGAAGAAGAGATTTCTTTTGATGAGTCAGAATTAAATATTATGACAATACATGCTTTTTGTCTTGAAATGATTAAGGATTATTCCCTAGTAATAGGGATTAATCCTAATTTTGATGTTTGCGATGAAGCAATGTCTACAACACTAATTAAAGAAAGTGTTAAAAAAGTTTTATATACATATAAGGGTGGTGACTACGAAAGTTACTTAAAAGATTTTAGAACAACGCCTTTTGAGGAATTAGATGAATTTATAAATCTTTACAATGATTTTAGAAATAATAATTATGATTTCGATGAAATACTACATAAATCATTGATTTTTGAAGATTCTAGTGGAGATTTTAATAATTTACTTATTTTGCTAGAAGATTACTCAAAAGTTTTAAAACCAACTTCAAAATTTAATAAATTATATTTAACAGAAGAATTTGAAGAGATAAGAAATTCTTCTGAATATAATGGAGAAATACTTGATAAAATCTTAAATAATCTTGGAAGCTCTAAACCTAATCAAGATAAAATTCATGAAATAACAGAATATATTGTAGAACTAAAAAAGAATTTAGAATCAAAGAATAAAGATTATTATATTTTTATAATTGATATTTTAAAAGAAATTGACAAGGAATACTCGACTAGAAAAAACTTCTTAAATCTTCTTGATTACGATGACATAATAATTTACACAAGTGAAATTATTGAAAATGAATACTTAAAAAAAGAAATTCAAGAAAGATACAAATACATTTTAATTGATGAATATCAAGATACTAATAAAATTCAAAATAAAATAGTTAGAAATTTTAGAGATTCCAATCTTTTTATTGTTGGGGATCCAAAGCAGTCAATATATGCATTTAGAGGATCTGATTTAGATTCCTATTATAATTTTTCGGATTATGTAAAGTCTATGGGAAAATCTCTTTTGATGAATATTAATTATAGAAGTGACAAAAATATAATAGATTTTATAAATAATGTATTTAATGAGATTTTAGACCCTTACGAAGAATTAATTTCTGACCAAAGTTTTGATGGTGGAGTTTATCTTTATAACACAGATAAAAAATCTGAAATAGTTAATTTAGTAAAAGATTTGCAAAAAAATTTTGATGTTAAAGATATAGCAATTCTTGCTAGAAGTAATAATCAAATTCAAGAATTATCCGAAGTATTTTATGCAAATGATATTGCTTTTAATAAAGGCAAGAAAAATATAAAAGAAATTGAAGTTTTAAAACTTGCAAATAATATTTTGTCAACTATTTACAGTCCCGATGATTTTATAAAGACTTTATCTCTATTTAATTCACCAATTTTAAATTTTAAATTTGAAGATTTGCTCAATGTTTTAAATAGCAATGCAAAGAGTTTTGAAGATTTATTAAATATTGAAAAAAAGGGAGATAAATTAGAAAAATTTATAAATTTCTTAGTAGAACTTCAAGAAAAATCAAAAACTTTATATTTAGATGAAGTTGCTAAAGAAGTTATAAAATACTTTTATTCTCTTAAAAATTTGACAAGCAATGAAATGAAATATCTATTCCAGTTTCAAGATATAATAACTGAATTTGTAGAAAAATTTTCCAGTGATTATAGATTATTTGAAGAATACATTGAGTTAAAGGAATTTGACGATTTAGAAGATGGAATTAACTTACTTACAATTCACAGGTCTAAGGGTCTCGAATTTAAAGCACTAATTATATCAAATATGGATTCTAAAAGATCCAAAAATGTAACAAATAAAATTGTAGTAAGTGAAAATGGACTAGGAATTAAATCAAAATATTCAAATTATAAATTTAAAAATATTGTTAATTTTAATAAAGATATGGACTCAGAAGAAGAAAAGAGAATTCTATATGTTGCAATGACAAGGGCAATGGAAAAACTTATTTTATTTGGAAATTTTGACAAACCTCAATCAGATTCATATTTTAAAATGATGGAAAACTGTGACTTAAATTTATTAGATTATGAGTTTACAAGTGAAGAAAGAAAAGCGATTGAAGTAAAAACTTATGAAAATCTAGGTTCCTTTGAGAATAATGAAAGCAGAATTCGAGAGTACTATACAGTTACTGATTTTATAAATTTTAAAAGAAATAGAGAGGATTTTTATAAAAAATACTTTTTAGGAATTGATGAGTATACAATGGGTAGCGGGAAAGAACAAGTAATGGATCCTATGCTACTGGGAACTATTGTGCATTTCTTTGCAGAAAATTATTCCAAAAAAGATATAAAAATAGATGATATAAAAATTTATATAGAGAGAATTTTTAATTTTTACGAGGAAGAATTAACGGAAGAAAAATATAAACTTGTTTCAAAACTTTGTAAAAATTATCTTGAAATGGAAGAAGATGATATAATTTATAAGGAACTTCTTTATTATTACAGCTTAAATGGATATTTAGTAAAGGGATTTATTGATCAAGTTGTAATAATAGATGGAGAATATTATATAATAGATTTGAAAACATCTTCACTGCCAATTGGAGAAATATATGAAACTTACAAGGACCAGCTAATTTTATACTCTAAATTTTTCGAAGACCTATACAAAATTACTGTAAAGGGTGCTTATATTTTTGACTTAAGGGGTAGGAATAAAATATATGTTGAGACTAATGTAGGAAGTGAAAGGGATATCATAAAAGAGTTTGAAAAGTTTATTAAATTCTTAAGATGTCACAATAGTTATAAGGATTATATATAGTTTTAAAGGAGGAAATATGGACTATTCTAAACAATATGAATCAAAATTAATTTCTGCTAAAGATGCAGCAGCTATGGTAAAGGACAATATGTGGATTGATTATGCATGGTGTGTTAACACTCCGGTTGCTTTTGATAAGGCTTTAGCTGAAAGACTGGATGAATTAAATGAAATTTATTTAAGAGGTGGGGTACTTCTTTGGGAACCTGAAGTATTTAAAAAGGATCCAGAAGGAGAAAAAGTAGTATGGAATTCTTGGCATGCTGGTGGACCAGACAGAAATAGAATTAATAAAACTCAAGGTGGATTTTACAGTCCACTAAGATATTCTGAACTTCCAAAATGGTATAGAGAAAACTGTAAGGTTGATATTGCAGTAATAGTTACTCCTCCAATGGATAGACACGGTAATTTCAACTTTGGACTAAGTGCATCTCACTTAATGGCAGTTATTGAAGCAGCTGACAAAGTAATTATAGAAGTTAACGAAAAAATGCCAACAGCTCTTGGTGGATTTGAACACGAAATCAATATCAAAGATGTTGACTATATAATTGAAGGAGAAAACCCTGACATTGCAACTCTTCCATCAGGAAGCTTTGGAGAAGTAGATAAGAAAGTTGCGGAATTAATCGTAGAAGAAATTCCTAATGGGGCTACTCTACAACTTGGAATTGGTGGAATGCCAAATGCAGTAGGATCTCTTATCGCAGAATCAGATTTAAAGGATCTTGGAGTTCATACAGAAATGTATGTTGATGGATTCGTTGAAATGGCTAAAAAAGGTAAGCTTACTGGAGCTAAGAAAAATATAGATAGATTTAGACAAACTTATGGATTTGCTGCTGGTTCAAAAGAAATGCTTGATTACATTGATAACAATGCTGATTGTATGGCTGCACCAGTATCTTATACAAATGATGCAAGGGTTATTGCTCAACTTGATAACTTTGTATCAATTAACAACGCAGTAAATATTGACTTATTTGGACAAGTAAGTTCTGAATCTTCAGGATTAAAACACATCTCTGGAGCAGGTGGACAACTTGACTTCGTGCTTGGAGCTTATTTATCTAAAGGTGGAAAATCATTTATCTGTCTATCATCAAAATTCCACAATAAGAAAACTGGAAAAGATGAATCTAGAATAGTTCCTAATTTCGAAACATTCTCTGCAATAACTGCTGCAAGACCAAATACACATTGGATTGTAACAGAACACGGTAAATTTAACTGTAAAGGAATGTCAACATGGCAAAGAGCAGAAGGAATAATTAACCTTGCTGCACCAGAATTTAGAGATGATTTAATTAAAGAAGCAGAAAAAATGAATATTTGGAGAAATTCAAATAAGAGATAATAAATAAAAAAATCCTCCCTTTTGGGAGGATTTTTACATATCAGTCTAATTTTCTAAATAAATCTAATTGAATGACAAGTGTTAGCATAAAGGAAAGTATTATTGCAAGTGGGCTTGATAAAAACACTCCAGTTATTCCTAAGTATTTTGGAAGTATTTTTACAAGTATTACCAAAAACAACATTCCATTTCTTGATATTCCTATTAGAGTTGCACTAAAGGCATATCCTATAGTTTGAAGCATCATATTTGAAGCTGTTATAAATGGAGTTAAGTAGAACACCAGGCTTTGTAAGATTAAGGCAAGTGTTCCAAGTCTAATAATTTCTTCTTCATGTCTAAATATTCCAATTAAATTTTTTGCAAAGATAATTTGAAGTATTGAAACAAACACAAGTAATATACTTGAAAATTTTACTATAAATATAAAGCCTTTTTTAACTCTATCTATTTTTCTTGCACCGAAGTTATAACCACAAACTGGTTGATAACCTTGGCAAAGCCCAACAACCACTGAAGTTGTTAGCTTTGTAATTTGATTAACTATTGCATAAGCTGCAAGTGCGTTATCCCCGTATAGTTTAAGTGATGTATTTACTGAGACAATAGCTAATGATATGAACATTTGTCTAAATAATGAAGGTATACCTCCATTAAAAATTAAGTATAAATATTTGCTGCTTGGTTTAAAGTTTTTAATTGAAATTTTTACCAAGCCTTTTTTATTAATAAAATATAAAAGTACAATAAATACTAAAAATTGAGAAATAATTGTAGCTATTGCAGCTCCTGCAATTCCTAAATCAAGTACAAAGATGAATATCGGATCAAGGATAATATTTAAAATTGCACCTGAAGATAATCCATACATTGCAAGTTTTGGAAATCCCTGAAACCTTAGAATTACATTTAATACAAGTGCTGCACAATAGTAAGGACTAGATAATAAAATTATTCTAAGATAAGAAATAGCATAAGGCGTAATAGTATCAGTTGATCCCAAAATAGGCATTATGCTTGGCAAAATTAAATTACCTACTACTGCAATTATTAGACCCACTATAAGTGCAGAGAAAAACCCAACACTTGCCAAAATACTTGAAGCCTCGTGATCTTTTTTTCCAAGAAATTTTGAAATATTATTTCCAGAACCCTGTCCTAAGAAAAAACCTATGGCTTCAATAAAAGCAATAACTGAAGTCGCGATTCCAACAGCAGCGGTTGCCTTTGCATTAATCTTTGATACAAAAAAAGTATCCGCACTTTGATACAGTGTAATTATTATCATTGAAAATATTGCGGGTACAGATAGCTTTAAAATTAATTTTTCTAAAGGAGTATTTATCATCTCTTCATATTTGTCAATCTCTTTTTCCATTGTCACCTCCAAGGTTATATCTATTATAATACTTTTTAAAGATTTTGCATTAAATAAATTTAATAGTTCTTCCAATAATCACAAACCTCTTTAATTTCTTCTTCTGTAATTATTGGGATATTTTTCTCTTTGAGTTTCTTATCAATTGATGAGATTACAGATAATTTATCACGCGACCAATTTGGTGCTACAAGTTTATCTCTATCGGGATCTCCTGTAAGTCTGTGAATTACAGTTTTATCATTTATATTTTCTATTGAATTAAGGACTAAATCAATATATTCATTCTTTTCTAATATTTTAAAAGGATTTTCTTTATACATTTTATGAATATAAGTATTTTTAGTGATGTATAAATTGTGAAATTTAATTCCAAAAGGTTTAAGTGAATTTGCATAATCAAAAGTATTCTTAAAATCAATGTGATTCTCACCGGGTAGTCCGTAAATTATATGAAGAAGATATTTAATTTTATTCTCATCTAATTTTTTTATAATTTCATCAAATTTTTTGTGAGAATAGCCTCTATTTATAAGTTTAATTGTGTTTTCATTTGTGCTTTGAAGTCCAAGTTCTAAGAAGACTAATTTTTTCTCATTAAGTCTTGTTATTAAATCAACTATTTTTTCATTGATGCAGTCACATCTTGTTGCAATGGAAATAGCAGATATGTCGTCTCTATTAATTATATTTTCATATAAATTTTCTATGTAATCATAATCTCCATAAGTATTTGTAAAGTTTTGAAAATAAGCCATGTACTTTTCAGCTTTCCACTTATTTTTTAAAAAATCTTTTTGCATCTTAATTTGTTTATCAATTTCCTTTGCATCAGATAGAAAATCTCCACTTCCTGAGTCTGAACAAAACACACAACCACTGGTTGAAATTAGTCCATCTCTATTAGGACAAGTAAAGCCTCCATCTAAAGATAACTTTACAGTTTTTCCACCTAAATAAATTTTAAAAAAGTCGTTAAAAGAAAAAAATCTTCTCATAATATCACCAAAGTAATTATATATTTTTATTAACTAAATTTCCAGGATGTGAATTTTTTTAAAATGCTATATAATAGGAATGGGAATTGAGGTATTATGAATTTAAAATTTAAAAATTATATAATATTAGCCGAAGATTTTTTACAGAATAATAATTTAGACAGAGCTCGAGAACTTCTTTTAAAATCATTAGATTATGCAAATGATGAAGAAAAGATTTCAGTTTACTTCGAACTGGCAGATATATATTTCAAAAAAGACGAAAATGAAAAGGCAAAATCTTGTTTTGAAAAAATTCTTGAAATAAAAGAATTACCTGGCGCCTATTATGGGCTAGCAGTTAGTCTAGATTTGTTAAAAGAAGATATTAGAAAAGTTATAAAGAATTATAAAAAGGCAATAGAACTTGATGAAAATTATGACAGGGCTCATTATTATCTAGCTCTTTGTTATGACAAGATTGCAGAGTCAGACCTTGCAATAAAGCATCTAGAAAAGGCAATCGAAATAGATGAATACGACTTTATTAGCTACAATGATTTAGGTTCAATTTATGAAAATCTTGAAAAGAATGATTTAGCAAAAAAATATTTCGAAGAATCTCTAGAGATAAATCCTGATTATGGCAGAGCTTTATTTAATATGGGAGTGCTATATAAAAAACTTGGAGACAATGAAAAGGCACTTCAATATTATTACGATGCCATTGGTAAATTTGACAGCCCATTTTTATTTTTAAATATGTCTGCAATTTATATTGAAGAGAAAGATTATAATGGGAGTATAAAAATTTTAAATAGAGGTCTAGAAGATTTTGATGATTCTGTAAATTTACATTATAATAAATCTTGTTCTTATAGTCTTCTTGGAGAGAGACAAAGAGCAAAGGAAGAACTTTTAAAGACTATTGATATAAAAAAAGAAGCCCTTGACTGGGCAATAAAGGACAGAGACTTATGTGATATAGCAAAGGAGATAAAATGGTCATTATAAAAACAAAAGAAGAAATAAAAAAAATGCAAGTTGCAGGCAGGGTTCTATCAGATGTTCATCACGAACTTAGAGATTTTATAAAACCTGGAGTTAAGACAATTGAAATTGACAGATTTGTTGAAGATTATTTGAGAAAAAGAGGAGCAACTCCTGAACAAAAGGGATACGAAGGATTTCCATATTCAATTTGCGCTTCAGTAAATGATGAAATTTGTCACGGATTTCCAACAGAATATGAACTTAAAGATGGAGACATTATTACAGTTGATATGGTTGTAAATGTCGATGGATGGTTAGCAGATTCTGCTTGGTCATATGAAGTGGGAAATGTATCAGATGAAGCTAAAAAACTTCTTGAAGTAACAAGAGAATCTATGTATAAGGGAATCGAAAAAGCTGTAATAGGAAATAGACTTGGAGATGTAGGACATGCTGTTCAAGAATATGCAGAAAGCCATGGTTATTCTGTCGTAAGAGAATTTTGCGGTCACGGAATTGGTCAAGAAATGCACGAAGATCCACAAGTTCTCCACTATGGCAAACCTGGAAGAGGTTTAAGAATCCAAGAGGGAATGGTATTTACAGTTGAGCCAATGATTAATATGGGCAAGAAAGAACTTACAATTGATGATAATGGATGGACTGCTAGAACTAAAGATGGCTCTTTATCAGCTCAATATGAACATCAAATTGCAATTACAAAAGATGGTCCAATTATTATCACTGATCAAGGCGATTGTTAATTAATGAAAGAAGTAAATTTATTAAAGGGAAATATTTTACATGTATTAACTAAAATGGCTCTGCCCTTAATGGGCACTGCCTTTGTTCAAATGGCATATTCACTTGTAGATTTAATGTGGCTTGGAAGACTTTCCACAGAAGCTGTAGCAGCAGTGGGAACATGTTCTTTTTTTGTGTGGGTCGCCCAAGCCATTACATTAATTTCTAAAACTGGAGTTTCTGTTGGACTTGCTCAAGCTTATGGCCGTGGAGATAATGAAGAATCAAAAGATGTATGGATTTCTGGATTTATAATTAATTTAATTTTTTGTGCAATAATTTCAATATTTTATATTATTTTTAGAAATCACTTAATTGGATTTTATAATCTAGAATCAGAAGTTCATAATATGGCAACTACTTATTTATTAATTGTAAGTATTGGAATGATATTTACTTTTTTAAATCCTATACTTTCATCGGCATTTTTTGCTAAGGGAAACTCTATAACACCCTTTAAGATTTCAGTAATTTCATTATTAATTAATTTAATTCTAGATCCATTTTTAATATTTGGATGGGGAATTTTTCCAAAACTTGGAATAGAAGGTGCAGCACTTGCGACAGTATTTGCACAGATGATTTCCACTTTATTTTACTTATTTGTAGGAATTAGAAATAGAGAAATTTTTGTAAGAGTTAATTATTTTAATTTGCCTAATAATAAATTCTTTAAAGAAATCTTAAATTTAGGAGTACCGGCATCACTTCAATCATTAATCCAAGCTATTGTCAGCATGATATTAAATAAATATATTTCAAGCTTTGGCGCAGTTTATATAGCAGTTTATTCTATAGGCTCTCAAATCGAATCTATATCTTGGATGACTGCAGATGGATTTTCAGTAGCTTTTGCTTCATTTTTTGGACAAAATTATGGTGCAAAAAATTTCCACAGATTAAGAGATGGAAGAAAAGAAGCTATGAAGATTGTAAATGTAATTGGTATCTCAACTTCAATAGTATTATTTTTATTTGCGAGAAATTTATTTGGTATCTTTATACCAGAAGATCCACTTGCTATTGAAAAGGGAGTGGATTATTTAAAGATTATGGCAATTTCTCAGTATTTTATGACCCTTGAAATTGGCACAACTGGAATGTTAAATGGACTTGGACTAACTAAATATCCTGCAATAAATGCTGCAATATTAAATATTTTGAGAATTCCTACAGCACTTATCTTAATGCCAATACTTCATGTAAATGGTATATGGACTGCAATGAGTGTAAGTTCAGTTTGTAAGGGAATATTTTTAACAATAATTTATTATTATTTGCGTAAGAAGACAGAAGGCTTTAAAATAAATATGATTAGGTATACTTGAAAGGAGAAAAAATGTTAAAACAATTTGAAAAACCAACTAATGGCGAAAAAATAGCAATCTTAAAAACTAATAAAGGCGATATTAAAATTAGATTATTTGAAGAAGCTGCTCCAAAGGCAGTGGAAAATTTTACAAGCCTTATTGAAGATAAATATTATGATGGAATAATTTTTCACAGAGTTATTGAAAACTTTATGATTCAAGGTGGAGATCCAAGCGGCACTGGAATGGGCGGCGAAAGTAAATGGAAAAAGCCTTTTGAAGATGAGTTTGACGTAAACTTTAGAAACTTTAGGGGAGCTCTTTCTATGGCAAATGCTGGACCAAATACTAATGGTTCACAGTTTTTCATTGTTCAAGGAGATAAATTATCAGATGATATTATTTCACAAATGAAAGAAGCTGGAGAAAAAAGAGGTTATCCAGAAGAAGTTGTAAAAGCTTATGAAGAAGTTGGTGGAGCATTTTGGCTTGATGGCAAGCATTCTGTTTTTGGTCAAGTATTTGAAGGAATGGATGTAGTTGATGATATTGCCAAATCAAGAGTAAATCCTATGGATAAACCAATTAATGATGTGGTTATTGAAGAAGCTGAAGTAGAAGTTTATCAAGGATAGAAAAAGTATGCACCAATATAAAGGTAGAATGATTTTACACACAGGTTCTATGTTTTCTGGAAAAACTAGTTCCTTAGAAAAGGATTTAAAGAGATTTTCGATAGCAAATTATAAAGTTCTTGCATTTAAGCCAATTGTAGACAGAAGATATTCTAAATCTGAAATAATTACTCATGATAAAATTTCTATCGAAGCAATAGAAGTTGACTCAAGTGCTGAAATCTTAGAAATCGTTGAAAGTAAATCTCCTGAAGTTATAGGAATAGATGAAGTACAATTCTTATCAGATAGCCCAGAAGAAGTTCTTAAAAATTTAGAATATATTCTTTCTATGGGAATAACAGTAGTTATGGCAGGGCTTGATATGGACTACATGGCTGAGCCTTTTGAAATAGTAAAAGAACTTATGCCAAAGGCTGATTATCTCAATAAACATCATGCAGTTTGCAAAAAGTGCGGAGCAGATGCATGGGTATCTCATAGAAAAATAAAATCAGATAAAAGAGTTGAACTTGGAGCGGTGGAAGAATATGAACCACTTTGCAGATCTTGCTACAAAAAAGAACTTGAAATAGATAAGCTAAAGAAAAATCAAGAAAAGTTTTTATAATTTAATAATTTTACAAAGAGACTATTTAATTAATTTTAAATAGTTTTTTTTATTGACAATTATTAATCATTTAATTATAATTTAATCAAATGATTAGAGGTGATTAAATGACGCCAAGAGAAAAGGAAATTATAAATCTCTTAAAATCTAATCCAACAATATCGCAGCAAGAGATTGCAAATGCTTTAAATATAACTAGATCAGGAGTATCAGCTCATATAAATAATTTGGTAAGTGCTGGGTATATCTTAGGTAGAGGTTATATTTTAAGAGAAGAAAATTACATCGCAATCATTGGTGGATGTAATATGGATATAGTGGGTTCAACCACTGATATTTTAAGAGAAAGGGATTCAAACCCTGGTAGAATTGAGTATTCAAGTGGAGGAGTTGCTAGAAATATTTGCGAAAACTTGGCAAGACTTGATGTAAATTGCACGTTTTTATCAGTGCTTGGTCAAGATGATGCTGGAAGAAATATAATGAGTGAACTAAACTCATTAAATGTAGACACATCTAAGATTATGATTACAGAAGGAATTACTCCGCATTATCTAGCAATACTAGATGAAACTAAAGACATGTATGTCGCAGTTTCAGATATGGAACTTCTAAAAAAACTTGATGAAGAATATTTTGAAAAGAATCGTGGCATTGTTGAAAATGCTGATTTTGTAATAATGGATACAAATTTAGAAAAATCTTTTATTGAATACGCTGTTAAAAATGTCACAGCTAAATTTTTGGTGGATGCAGTTTCAACTGCAAAAGCTATGAAATTAAAAGATGTATTAGATAAAATTTATTTCTTAAAAGTAAATATATATGAAGCAAAAGCACTTTCAGGAATAGAAAGTGAAAATATTGAAGAAATTGGTAAAGATTTAATTAATAAAGGTCTAGAAACTCTTGTAATAACTGCAGGTGAAAAAGGATCTTATTATTTTGAAAAAGATTTATGTATTATAAAAAAATCTAGACCAATAGAAGTTGTAAATGCAAGTGGAGCAGGAGATGCCTTTATGGCAGGTTATGCCTATGGACTTTACAATGATTTAGATATAGAAGATAGACTTAGCACTGCTGATGCAGCAGCAAGAATTGCTCTAAAGAGCATTGGAAGCACGTCAAAGGACATGAATGAGAATAATTTAAAAGGAGAAATGTAAAATGAATAAGGAAATACTAAAAAATTACTTAGAATTTAATGATGAAGTTAAAAAAGCTATGGAAGAAGGTAAACCAGTTGTTGCTCTTGAATCAACAATTATTTCTCATGGAATGCCATATCCACAAAATATTGAAACAGCTAAAGCTTGTGAAGAAATTATAAGACAAGGTGGAGCAGTTCCTGCAACTACAGCTATTATTAATGGTAAAATTAAAATTGGATTAACTGATGAAGAATTAGAATTTATGGCAACTTCAAAAGATATTATCAAAGCATCAAGAAGAGACTTTGCTTACATTGTTTCTCAAGGACTTAACGGAGCTACAACTGTTGCATCAACTATTATAGCTTCAAGATTAGCAGGAATTAAAATATTTGTAACAGGTGGACTTGGTGGTGTTCATAGACATGCTGAAACTACATTTGACATTTCAAGAGACTTAGATGAACTTGCATCAAATGACATAATGATTGTTTGTGCAGGATGTAAATCAATTCTTGATATTGGACTTACTCTTGAATATCTTGAAACTAAGGGAGTTCCTGTTTTTGGATACAAAACTGATGTAATGCCAGCTTTCTTTACTAGAAAAAGTGAATTTAAAGTTGATTACAATATAAAAGAACCAAAAGAAGCTGCTGAAGCTGCACTTACTCAATGGAATCTTGGACTTCAAGGAGGAATTCTTCTTACAAATCCTATTCCTGAAGAAGCTTCAATGGACGAAGAAAAAATTAATAAAGCAATTGAAGATGCTCTTGTGGAAGCAGAAGAAAAGCACATCCATGGAAAGGAAACAACTCCATTCTTACTTTCAAAAGTATTAGAAGTTACAGAAGGAAAATCTCTTGAAGCAAATATAGCTCTTGTAAAAAATAATGCAAGGTTAGGTGCTGAAGTTGCAAAATACCTTTACTAATTCAAAGAAAGTTTCAGAATCAAAAGTAGTTTTCACTTATGGAGTTATGCCAACTGATTTAAACACAGGTGGCACAATGTATGGACCAAGAGTTTTTGAAATAGCTGATCACAGTTCGGGAACTTGTGCAATAAGACATACTAGATCAAGAGTTGCTACAATTTCATGCGATAACTTAACTTTTTATAAACCAATTCATCAAGGAGATTTTTTAACTGCTACAACTTATATTTCTGGAGTTGGAAATTCTTCAGTTGAGGTTTTTACAAAATTTGAAAAGGAAGCTCCTATGACAGGTGAGGTTGAACTTTGTGCATTTTGTTTTTTAACTTTTAAAGTTAAAGGACTTGACGCAGGCACAATTCCCGCAATTGAGCCAGAAAATGATGAAGAAAGAAAAGTTATGGAAGGCTACGAAAAAAGAAGAGAGATAAGTAAATTAAGACAAGCATCAAATGCAACTGTAATTAATTTATTTCAAAAATAAAATTTAGAGGCTTGATTACTCAAGTCTCTTTTTTTCGGCAAAATACAATTAATTTAATAATTTTACGGGAAATAAATTAACTTATGTTATAATTTAAAGTATGGTTATAGGAATATGCACTTGTGAAATATTGATTTATGAATGTAATTCTTTGAAGGAAAAAAGATCAGTCATAAAAAGTATTATAAACAAGTCAAAAAATAGATTTAATATTTCAATTGCAGAAGTTGGAGAAAATGATATATGGCAAAAATCAATTATAGGATTTTCAACTATCTCAAACGACACTAAAATTGTGGATGAAACAATTGAGAAAGTTATTAAATTTTTTGAAAGCTATACTGAAATTGAAATTCTAAAAATTAAAAGAGAAATATTGTGAGATTGGTGAATTATTTTGAGTAAACTTTTAACCCATGATGAAGCAGATTACTGCTTAGACATCTTGGAAGAAACCTATCCTGATGCAAAATGTGAACTAGAACACAGAAATCCCTTTGAACTTTTAATAGCTACAATTTTATCAGCTCAATGTACCGATGTTAGAGTTAATAAAGTGACTAATGAAATGTTTAAAGAATACAATATGCCAGAAGATTTTGCAAATATGGATATTCATAAACTAGAAAATTTAGTTAGAGAATGTGGACTTTATAGAAATAAGGCTAAAAATATAAAAGCGGCAAGCAATGTAATAATTGAAGAATTTAATGGAGAGGTTCCAAAGACTATAGATGAATTAATGACACTTCCAGGAGTCGGAAAGAAAACTGCAAATGTTGTAGCTTCAACTTGCTTTGGAGTTCCTGCAATTGCGGTTGACACTCATGTTTTTAGAGTGAGCAATAGAATTGGTTTTGTAAGTGAAAAGACTGTTGAGAAAACTGAAGTTGCTTTACAAAATAAAATTGATAGAGACAGATGGACTAAGGCACATCATTTATTTATTTTTCACGGAAGATATTGCTGTAGTGCAAGAAGTCCACAGTGCGAAAAATGTAGTATAAATCATATATGTAATTATTATTCGGGGGAATAATATGGAAAGTTTAAAAGATAAAATTTTAAATATTGATAAGAAAATTTTAATTGCAATTTCTATTATTCTAATGCTATTTTTTATATCTGTGATGTATTTTTCTTATGAATATTCAAATAAAGATATTCACAGAGGAGTTAAGATTGAAGGAATTGAAGTTTCAAACTTGAATAAAGATGAAGCTCTTAAAAAAGTAAAATCAGAAACTGATAAATTAATTTCGGATTATAAAGTAAATTTTGTAACAGGCGAGGAAGAATTCAAAATTCCTCTTAAAGAATTTGGATATTCACTTGATTTAGATAAAGCTATAGATGAAGCATATAATTACGGCAGAAGCAATAATATATTTAAAGATTATTACCAAATTTTAAAAAGCTTAATTGCCAAAGAAAATATAATAGCAGCAACAAAGATTGACAATAGAGCAACTAATGAAGTTGTTGAAGATTTAGGAAATAAAATTTTCATTAAGCCTAAGGATGCGAATCCAGTAATTAATGAAGATAAAACTGTCACAATTTCTAAAGAAAGTATTGGAAGATATTTAGATCTAAATGAGACAAAGAAATTATTAAATATAGATATTTTAAAAGCAGATAAAATTGAGCTTCCTGTTTATAAAACTGAGCCAGCAATTTATTCAGATTATTATCAAGGAATTGATAAAGTATTGGGAGAATTTGAAACTGATTACTCAACTTCAACTAATAATAGAAAGGAAAATGTAAAACTTTCTGCATCTAAATTTGACAACTTAAAACTTGAACCAAATCAAGAAATTTCTTTTAATGATCAAATAGGAGATATTACAGTAGAAGAAGGATTTAAAACAGCAACTGTAATAGTTTCAGGCGAATACGAATCTGGAGTAGGTGGAGGAGTTTGTCAAGTTTCCACAACTTTATATAATTCATTAATACTTTCAGATTTAGAAATTGTAGAAAGACATAATCATTCAAGACCTATAAGTTATGTGGAACTTGGTACAGATGCAGCAGTTGTAAAAGGATATAAGGACTTAAAATTTAAAAACAATACTAATCATCCTATTTTAATAGTAGCCTCTGCAGATGGAAAGAAACTAAACTTTAAAGTTTTAGGAAATTCTCAAGATAGAGATTATGAAGTTAAAATAATTCCTGAAAGAAAGGGAGTTATTAGCCCACAAGTTAAGACAAAATACTCTGACAAAATGTATGAAGGAGATTCTAAAGTTGAGCAAAGTGGCAGCAGAGGATATTCTTATGTCACATTTAAAGAAATTATAAAAAATGGAGAAGTACAAAATACAACTCAAATTTCAAAATCATATTATATTCCTAAGGATAAAATAGTTGTAGTAGGAACAAAAACTTCTGATAGTAGTTCAGATAAGGATAATGATGAGGATTGATTTATGAAGAAATTGATGAATGAGACGATTCTAATAAGGACTTTAAAGACTGCCTTTGCTGCAATTGCTTCAATTGTAGTTGCAAATACTCTTTCATTAGATTTTTCTGCTGCAGCGGGAATTATTGCCATATTAAATGTATTTGATACTAGAAAGGCAACAACAGATGGAGGCCTTAGAAGAACATTATCTGCAATTTTAGCTTTAGCAATTGGCGGAATCTGCTTTGAACTTTTTGGCTACAAGACTTGGGTATTTGGACTTTATTTATTAATTTTTGTGCCAGTTTCTTTTATATTAAATATTCAATTAGGACTTGGCCCATCAAGTGTCATAGTTACTCATTTAATGTCTTTTGGAGATGTTAATAAATTTATTATTTTAAATGAAATGGCATTAGTATTTATAGGTACTGGCTTTGCAATGATTACAAATTTTTATGCTCCAAATAAGCAAAAGAAATTGCATAAATTAGTAAGTTCAATTGACAATCAAATTAAATTTCTACTAAATTTATTTGGTGAATCACTTGTTGCAAATATAGATGTTTCATTGTATCGTGACAGAATTGAAAAGCTTGATAAGGACTTAGACAAGGCAATTGAAATGGCAGTTATAGAGAGTGAAAATATGATTGAAAATAGTAATGTAATGCTTTATGATTTGCACCTAAGAGAAAGAGAGCTAAATTATCTAAAGGATATTTACAATGATCTTAAGAGCATACCGTCAGAGTATGATGAAGGTCATTATTTATCTAAGATTTTAATTGATACTGCAAATAACCTAACTGAAAAAGATGCAATAGTTGATGTAAAGGCTAGACTAATTTATTTTAAAGAACATGTTGAAATGATGGAGCTTCCTAAAAATCATAAAGATTTTGTAATAAGGGCGACTGTATTTCAAGTTTTTAGAACAATAGATCAATTTATTGATGTAAATAACTATATAGTGAATAAACCAATTTAAGACTCCTTGTGGAGTCTATTTTTTTGAGATTAAATAAAGAACATATGATAAAATGTAGTTATGAAATTTTTTAAAAAATTTAAAAAGAAAAAATCTATTTATCAAATTTTAATATCTAATAATTTTAATTTAGAATCAAAAGAAGTAAAAGAATTAAATTTGTCAGACGGAAGTTACGAATTAGAAATTATAGAGAAAAACGAAATAAATCATATTTCTACAAAAGAAATAAATAAAGCAGTTGATGATTATTATTTTAAAGATAGAGAAGCAATAGAAGAATTTGAAAATTTCTTTAGAGAGAATAAAGCCCTTGAAGCTGAGAGAAATTTTTTGAAATACTTGCTTTCGAAAATAGAATTTGACGAGTCTAAATTAGTTGGACTTTCAATACTTTTAATGAGAGATAGTAGAGTTGAAGAATGTGTAAAATTTGGGATGCTTCTTACAAAATATTTCAATTTAGGAGAAGTGAGAAGAGCCAAAGAAATATTTATGAATTTATTAAATCATCCAGCATTTGTTTATTATGGAATTGATTTTGTAAAAGAGATAGACTATGCAATCTTAGACGATTTGCATGAAAAAGGTACGGAGATATCAAAGAAGATTATAGAGGAGAAAGCATGGAATTAGGAAAAATTCAAAAATTAAAAGTAGCATCAAAGGATAAAAACAAAATATATCTTGCAGATGAAGAAAATAACAAAGTTTTATTAAATAAAGACGAGGGAAAAGATTTAAAAGTAGGAGATATAGTAGATGCATTTGTCTACAATGGGCACGAAGATTTTGAGGCAACATTAAAAACTCCATACGCAGAAGTTGGAGATTTAAAAAAATTAAAAGTTGTAGATAAAGCAAGAGTTGGATATTTTGTAGATAATGGAACTGATAAGGATGTATTCTTACCTTATAAAGAAGCTTATGGAAGGCTAGAAGTCGGAAGGGAATACCTACTTTATCTATATCATGACAAAAGCGATAGACTTGCCTTTACAATGAATATCAAAGATAAATTAAAAACTAATGAAAATTTTAAAGTTAATGATATAGTCAAGGGAGTAATTTATAGCATAGGAAGACCTGGGGCCTTTGTTGCAATTGAAAATGAATATGACGGAATGATTCCCAAAGAAGAGCTTAAAGGAGTTTATAGAATTGGAGATGAAGTAGAAGCAAGAGTACAAAGAATACTTCAAACAGGATTTGTAACCCTAACATTAAGAGAAAAAGCCTATAAACAAATTGACGCAGATGCCGATGAAATTCTAGAACTTCTAGAAGAAAATAATGGAGTGTTAGAACTTGGAGACAAAAGTGATCCAGAGCTAATTAAAGATATTACAGGTCTTAGCAAAAAAGCGTATAAGAGAGCAATCGGACATCTTTATAAGAAAAAATTAATTAATTTATATAGCACTAAGATTGAGTTAAAAAATGGCAGAAAATAATTTTATTGGAGAAATTGTAGACTTTGACTTCAAAGGTAAGGGTATTGTTAAGCTCGATGGAGTTCCAGTTTTTTTAGATGGTGGAATAATTGGAGATAAAGTAGAGTTTCAAATTACAAAAAAGAAAAAGAATTTCTGCAATGGAAAAATAATAAAAATTATAAAAAAATCTTCAAAAAGGGTGAAATCACCATGCATATATTCCAAAACTTGTGGAGGATGTGACTTTTTAGAATTAGATTCAGAAGAAGAATTAAAATGGAAAGTCAGAGATATAAATAATAACTTAAAAAAGATATCTGGCATTGATATAGAAGTATCTGAAATAATTCAATCAGAAAAACTTTTTGAGTATAGAAATAATATGCAATTTCAAGTAAAAGATGGAAAGATTGGACTTTATGAGAAAAATTCGAGAGATATAACACCCATTAAAAAATGTCTTATGCAAAGTAAAAATGCAAATAAAGTTTTAGAAATACTTTGGAATTTCAAACACATTAATAAATTAAAAAGAATCGGAATAAGAACAAATTATAAAGATGAAGTACTTTTAATTCTTGTAACTAAAAGCGAAAAGGTTGATATTAAATCCATTATTTATGAACTAATTAATTCAAATGTAAAATCAATTTATATGAATTACAATAGCGGTGATAAATATCACTATTCAAGAGAATTTGAATTAATTTATGGAGATCAAACTCTTGAAGAAAAACTACTTGATATAAAATATGAAATTTCTCCAGAATCTTTTTTTCAAGTTAATAGACTTACTACTGAAAAATTGTATGAAAAAGCCATAGAATACATTGAACCAAAAGAGGAAGAAAAAATATATGATTTATACTGCGGAGTAGGCTCAATAACACTTTCAGTTGCAAGATACGATGCAGAATTAATCGGAATAGAAATTGTCGAAAAAGCTGTGGAAGATGCTAGAAAAAATGCAGAAAACAATAATTTAGAAGCAAGATTTATAGCAGGAGCTTCAGAAGATATAATAGAAAAACTTAAGGATGAAGAAAAAATCTATCCAGATAAAATAATATTAGATCCACCTAGAAAAGGACTTGATGAAAGCTTAGCAAACTTCTTAGTAGAAAATCCAGTAGAAAGAATTGTATATATATCTTGTAACCCATCAACACAAGCAAGGGATTTAAAAATTTTAAAAGAAAAGTACAAAATTGAAAAAATAGCGGCAGTGAATTTATTTCCTAATACGGTGCATGTGGAGACCATAGCTGTGTTATCAAAGATTCAACTAGATAATCATAAAACTGTCGAAATTGAAGAAGATTATATATCGGATATTAACTTTTCAGAAGTTTTTACAAATAATTAAATACTATATTACAATTTAGAAAATTTTAAAAAAGATATTTTAGTAAATAGAGAATTTGATTTTACCTACCATAATAATATTTACTCTGTTACTTATTCTAAAGAAGGATACATTTTTACTGATATTAATAATAAAAGGGATTCTGTATACGCTTCTTATGAAGATTTGTTAAATAATACAAAAATTGAAGGCAAAAAAATTGAAGAAATAATAGATATAAAACTTTATGAGGATTTAAGCATTTATTAGATAATATTATTAAATAAATAGAAGAAGATAAGCATCTAGAAAACTAGGTGCTTTTTTTGATACATAAATAATATTCTTGAAATATGCAGAAAATAATTTTTATTTAAAATCTAATTTATATTAGAGATATTGAGTTTTAGATTTATATAATAAAATTAATTTTACTTTTTATTTACATAAAGTTAACAACCCAAAGATAGACAAAATTATTACATTTTTATAAACTTTAAATGTAACAATTCTTATTTTAAGGTGGTTTTTTATGGATATAATTAGGTATTTTTTCCGCGTAAATAAAGATTCGGTTCGTTTTGAAGCTTATAGTTTAGAGCATTTAATTCTTTTACTCCTAATGCTTGGAGTGAGTTTGTTATTCTTTTTAAAAAAAGATTTAATTCGCAAAAATGAATCTCTTGATAAATTTATTCGTTATCTTTTAATGAGTTTAATTATATTTCAACAAGGGACTTTTCTTTATTTTAATTTCGTTTTAAGGGAAAATGGATTAGCATTGGGTTTACCTTTATATACTTGCAGGATAGCTCTTTATACTGGCTTTTTTGCTCTTGCTACTTCTTGGAAAATGCCAAAAGCTGTTACAGTTTATTGGGGATTTGTTGGGGGAATTATCCCAATGATTGTTCCAGATCTTGAATATTATATTTGGCCCCACATCAGTGTTTTAAATTATTTTTTAACTCATTTTTTAGTTTTTTGGTCAGCGTCCTATTTACTATTTGTTAAAAACTTCAAATTTTCAAAAAATACTTTAAATTTGAATTTAGTTTTTACAAATATTTTTCTAACTATATCCTTAATAGTGAATTTATTATTTGGTGGAAATTACGCATACTTAAGTACTAGTCCAATATTTAAAGATATGTTAATGGAGATTCCAAAACCTATTTATGTTCTTATAGCCTATTTAGTTTATAATCTTTTTGCTCTTATCGTTCATATTATTGGAGTAAATGGACTGAAATTAAAGGCAAATAATAAGGTTAGTTTAGAAAGTTTTTTAAGAAAAGCTAATTATAATAATTTAAAGTTTTAGAATTTGAAATTTTCAAAAGTTACTTAATAAAATATAAAATTTTAAAATGATTCATAGTTTTATTTATTTTGATAGGAAATCTATAAGAAAACTATGAGTCATTTTTTCTATATTTAATAATTAAGTTATCTATTTTAAAATTTAAATTAAAAAGTTCTATATTTTTATATTTAATTCATATTTATTATAAGTTAGAATTAATAATAATTAAAAATATACATAGACTATAACTAATTCATTTCAATAAATCTCATAGTTTTTCCATCAAAATTTTATTCTTTTTGTTTAATTTTTCATTTAATAATCATATTATTTCTGTCCCATAATACTAAGGTTTTACTTAAAGGAAGATAATTGACGTTATCTTTATTTAAAAGCCTTAAATAGAGTATTATTCATATATTGTATTTAATATTTTAAATAGTATAATATATGTACAATCATAATTTTTAATGAAGGAAGGTTTTATTTTTGGAGCAAAGAAAAAGATTTGATTGGCCAGATTTTATTTTAATGGCCAGCGTGACTTTTATGGCGATTTTATCTGAGCTTGTTCCATCTGGAATTTTGCCTGAACTTATGGAAGGATTAAATATCACAGAAGCTCAAGGTGGTACATTAGTTGGATTTTATGCCATAGCCAGTGCAATTTTTGCAATTCCACTTATCTCTGCCACTGTAGAAATGAGCAGAAAGAAATTATTACTTATATTATTGATAGGATTTGCAATTAGTAATGCCTTGGTAGGAATTTCAACAAGTTATAATATGGCTATTGTTGGAAGAGTGCTTGGAGGAATTTGTGCCGGTGTTTTATGGCCAATGGTTGCTGCTTATGGTATGAAGCTTGCAGATGATGAACACAAGGGTTTTGCTGTTGCTGTAATTATGAGTGGTACTACTTTTGGAATGAGTATTGGACTTCCAATTGTAACAGCAATAGGAACTAATATTGGATGGAGACAAGAATTTTTCTTTATATCAGCTGTTATTCTTGTTATTACAGTTTTAAGTTTTTTAAAATTACCTAATGTTCCTGGAGAAAAGAGACAATCTTCTAATTCTCCGCTAACTCTTATTAAGAATAAGGGAGTACTAATTATAATTTTATTGACTTTTATAGCTGTAGTAGCAAACTATGGAGTATACACTTATATAACTTATTTAGTTGAATCAATTAAATACAGTGGAGGAATTGGACTTGCTCAAGTTTTATTTGGAATTGGTTCAATTTTATCTGTTGTAATTGCTGGTAAAATTATTGACAGACATATTAAGAATTTAACTCTTTTAATGCTTGGAAGTTCTTGTATCGCATTTATAATATTTTGGTTATTATCAGGAGTTACAATATTTTGTCATATTGCATTTGTAATATGGGGAATTGGATTTGGAGCTTTAGTTACACTTTTCCAAACTGCAGTTGCAAGACAAGTTCCAGAAAATGCTTCAGCTGTTGCAACATCACTTCAATCGGCATCATTTAACTTTTCAATAATGGTAGCAAGTTCTCTTGGAGGAGCACTTCTATCTACAGGTTCAATGAATGCTATGCTTATAATAATGGCAATACTACTTGCAGGTGGAATTGTTGTAGCATTTTTGTCAAAGAAAACACTAGCTTAAATATATAATTTTAGGAGGAATTAAAATGAAAAAGAAATTTATTAATGCAAAAATTTATGGTCACGATGATGCTTCAGAAATTTTAGTTGAGGATGGAAAATTTGTAGAATTTGGAAATAATTTACAAGGAGCAGATGAAGAAATTGATCTTGATGGAAACCTTGTAATTCCACCATATGTTGACTCACATCTTCACCTAGATTACTACTTTGTAGGTCAAACAGATGAAGCTAAAAATGAATCCGGCACACTTTTTGAAGCAATTGATATCTGGAATGATTTTAAAAAGGGATCAACTAAAGAAGAGATGAAGGATAGAATCAGAAAAGCTGCTTTAGATTGTGTAAGCTATGGAACACAATACATCAGAGCTCAAACTGACTGTACTGATCCCAATTTAACTGGAATTAAGGCAGCTCTTGAAGTTAGAGATGAACTTAAAGATATTGTTACTATTCAAGTTGTTGCATTCCCTCAAAATGGAATGTATTCATATAAAGAGGAAGGAAAGACTGGTAAGGACTTAGTAGAAGAAGCTCTTAAATTAGGTTGTGAAGTTGTTGGTGGAATTCCTCACAACGAATGGAGTCGTGAACTTGGAGAAAAATCAATTAAAGATATAGTTGAATTAGCAGTTAAATACGACAAATTAATAGACGTTCACTGTGATGAAACTGATGATATTATGGCAAGATTTATCGAAGTTTTAAATGCTGAAGCTATGGAAAAGGGAATAGGCGAAAAGACTACAGCAAGTCATACTTGTTCCTTTGGATCAGCTGATGACTCTTATGCATTTAGAATGATGGGTCTATTTAGAAAATCAAAAATTAATTTTGTTTCACTTCCAACAGAAAATGCATTTTTACAAGGACGTCAAGACACTTATCCAAAACGTCGTGGACTTACAAGAGTTCTTGAATTTGTTGACAATGATGTAAATGTATGTTTTGCTCAAGATTCAATTGTTGACCTTTGGTATCCAGCTGGAAATGGAAACCTAATGAATATTTTAGACAATGGTATTCACATGGCTCAACTTATGAGAGAAGAAGACTTCAAGAGAGACTTTGACCTTGTAACTTACAATGGAGCTAAGGCAATGTATCTACAAGATGAATATGGTTTAGAAGCTGGTAAGCCTGCTAACTTTATTGTTCTTGATGCACCTAATGAATTCGAAGCGATTAGAAATAGAGTTGAGTGTCTATCTTCAGTGAGAAATGGAGAATTTTTATTCAAGAAAGCCAAAAGAGAATTTGAAATAGAACTTAAAATAGACTAATAATTTTATGTTTGTCCCTTAATCTAATAAGATTAGGGGATTTTTTTTGATAATAGTTAAATTTTTATAAACTTTTTGAACTTTTTAGAAAAAAATAACTTAAACACATAGTAAAATTTTTAATAAGAAATATCAAGAAGCTCTATTTTTACGAATTATAAAATAGATAAATTAAGTAGACATCAAGGTTTGGTTATTGACACAATAATTTTTTCGATAATATAATAATTTTTGCTGACAATTTAATACAAGGAGAATAAATGAAAAAAAGACTATTAATTCTTATTTTGACTTTTGTTTTATTTTTTAATATTGATTTTGTATTTGCTAGTGAGTTTACAAAATCATACATTGTAAATGTTAATGTAGAAAATATAAACAAAGGTTACAAAGATAATTTTGAAAAACAAAATTATAAAGCAGCTAAGGAGATTTCAGATAAATCCTTAACAAGTTTTCAACAAAAATTAGAAGAGAATTTTCCTAATATTAAGGTAAAGGGTAGAATTTCATTATTACTACCATCTTTACTAGTAGAAGGCAACGATAATGACATTGAAAAAATAAAATCTTTTGCAAATGTTGAAAATGTTTATGAAAACAGAACATTGATTGAAGATAAACCTGTTGAGAGAGCTGGATATTATTCTAGAGATCAAAAACAACTCATGATGTCTTCTAATTTATTAATTGGCAATGATGAAGAACTTCAAAGAAAATATGATGGAGAAGGTAGAGTTCTTGCTGTAATTGACGGTAATATGGAGCCTGATAATTCATGCTTTAGACTTGATTCAAATTATAAAAGATATGATAGTAATGATATTTATAATATAGTTAATTCTGGATTAACTTACGGAAGAGATTATATTAGAAATATTTATAAATCTGACAAAGTACCTTTTGCATTTAATTACAGAACAGGAACTACAGATTTAAATCCAGAAGGCGAAAGAGTTGCTCATGGACAACATGTATGTGGAACAGTTGCAGGTAATAGATTTAATTTTAGAGGAGAAACATTTAGAGGAGTAGCCCCTGAATCTCAATTGTTAATGATGAATGTAATGAGAAGAGGTTCAACTAATTCATTTGTTTATATTAAAGCTATGTCAGATGCTTTGGTATTAAAAGCAGATGCTGTTAACATGAGTTTAGGATCAACTAAGGGTCAAATGCAAAATCTTGACCCAGCAATTGTTGAAGCTGTTAACAGAGGTTATAATTCTAACACAAACTTTGTAATTGCAGCTGGTAATGAAGGAGATTACAAAGGAGATTTATCCTCTGACAATCCTGATTACGGTGGAATTGGTGATCCTGGTATAGTCGAAAATTCTATTACTGTAGCTTCACTTGAAAATGAAAAGATTTTTGGTAGAGCTATAGAAATTGCTGGTGTTAAATACAGCTATGAAAACTCAAATTTTCTTTTGAGAAGAGGATACTATGATGTAGTTGACTGCGGCGAAGGAAAAGCTGAAGATTTTTCTGGAAAAAATTTATATGGAAAAATTGCTTTAGTTAAGAGAGGAACAAATTCTTTCAATGAAAAAATTGCAATTGCTGAAAATGCAGGAGCAAAAGCGATTATAATTTTTAATAATATTAAGGGATCTTTATGGGTTGATGGAAGAAATGCAAATATTCCTGTCTACACAATAGCAAATAAACCTGGAGAAATATTAAAATCTATAGAAAATAAAAGAGTTTATTTAAACACTAGAAATGAAAGAGTTGAAAATCCATTATTTGGAGAAATTTCTGACTTCTCAAATTGGGGACTTACTTCAGGTGGATATATGAAACCAGATATAACTGCACCTGGTGGAAATATAATGTCTACAACAACTGTTGATGGTTCTTTTGCCAATATGTCAGGAACTTCTATGGCAACACCTCATGTAACAGGAGCAATAGGAGTATTAAGAGAAGCTCTAGATGATAATCCAATTTACTCTAATATTCCTAATAAAGCTAAACTTGTAAAACAGTTAATTATGAATTCTGCTGTTCCTCACACAGATCCATTTACTCATTATTTGACTTCTCCAAGAAGACAAGGAGCTGGAGTTTTAAATCTTAAAAATGCAGTAGACCTTGACTTTACAGTCGTAGATGCAAAGAGTGAAATTCCATCAAGATTTTTAGGAAATATTAATAATGAATTAGAATTTAATTTAATTATCAAAAATTATTCTAATGAAAGAAAAGTTTTAATTCCATCAATTGCGACAACTGTTGAAAAAAGAGATGGTAAAAAATTATTACTTAGACCAGATGAATTATTTTCTAGAAACTTCGATGATAGTCCACTTGTTTTGAGACCAAAAGAGGAAAGAAAAGTTTCTTTCTCTATTCCAATTGAAAATCTTGATAAAATTAAAGATTTTTCTAATGGATTATTCGTTGAAGGATTTTTAAATTTCAAGGATCAAAATAATAAGAGTGCAAACTTTGCATTTGTTGGGTTTAAGGGTTCATTTGAAAAAATTCCTGGAATAGAAAAACCTATTTATGATTTTGACTTTGCTAATGAAAATCCAATGTATTACAGAATAAATAGTGTGTCTAGTCCATGGTATTATTTTGTAACATCACTAATAACTAATAAAAATATTAATACTCAATACGGTTATAGTAATATTAATGTAATTGCTGGTATGAGTAATTTTATTGATGTTAATAATTCAAAAAATACTAGAAATGAAGTTAAACCAAATTTTGAAAATATTGTTATAAGTCCTAATAATGATGGAAACAACGATAAGCTTAATTTAAGTCTTGTGGCTACTAGAAATGGTCTACTTTCTGTAAAACTAAAAGATGATCAAAATAATACTTATGTATACAGTAGAAGAAGATTAATGTCTAATTTCTCAGCTGACCCAGATAATGCAGGTGGAAGATATGGTTTCGATGGATATACTTTTATCAAAAACCCTATTTACAATCTTAACGATTTAAAAGATGGTAAGTATGAATTGATTTTAGAAACTATGGCTGATAACTATAATTACAGCGGTGAAACAAATTCAAGTACTATTAAATTTAATATTGATAGAAAAGCTCCAACATTAAAAGATGTTGTAGTTACAGAAAATGAAAATACTTTAACTATTAGCTTTTCTGCAAATGATTTAAGCTTTATTAGAAGTGCGAGAGTTGAGCTAGGAAGAGATTATCAAAACTTAAAACCAGAAAATGGAAGATACACTATTTATTGTGATAAAGAAGATTTACCACATCTAAGAATTAGACTAATTGATGGTGGATATAATGAAAGCTTAAACAAAATTACTGATTACAAATACGTAGATAATCGCAATACTTTAAGAGGATCATTAAAAATTAACGCTATTAAAGAAGTTTTACCTTCACTTAATATTAAATTATTAGATGAAAATAACAATGAAGTGAAAGAATTAAATAACTTAAAACTTGGTAATTATAAATTGTATATCTTAGGCTATGATGAAAATTATGAATTATTAGGTAATGATAGTTATGAATTTGTCGTTGATAGAAATAATTTAGATTATGTTCTTGATTTACAATTTAAAGAAAAAGAAAAGAAAGCTTTAGTTAATTTTATTTTCAAATACAATAACAGACCTATTGAAGGAATAAGATTTAAACTTAATGATGATGTTTATTATGATGGAGAAAATGAAATTAATTATGGAGAATATAATTTAAGCCTTTATGATAATATTGAAGGTTTTAAAAATGTATATGGTAAAGTTACAATTAATGAAAAAACTAAAAATGTTATTGTAAATCTTTACAAATAAAATATAATTGTCAGCAATTAGCAAAGTTTATCTTTGCTAATTTTTTTATAAATTTAAAAGACAATTTGATATTTTAAATCAATATGTCTTATAATATTATTTATAAATTAAAAGTACTAAAATAAAATTGAGGCGATAAAATGCAAAAATTAAACAGTGAATTATTAAAGAAATTTGAAAATCAATATGATTCTGACATTAAAAATAACCTCATTGAAGGTGCAATTTCAAATGTTGGAGTTGTTGAAGCAAGCAAAAATAAAAGAGTTATAAATAAACACAACTTTTTATTTAATGAAGAAATAGATCATAAAAATATAACAAATCAAAATCAATCAGGAAGATGTTGGATGTTTGCCGCATTAAATATGGCAAGACCAAAAATTATGAAAGATTTAAACTTAGATGATTTTGAATTATCTGAAAGTTATTTATACTTCTATGACAATATGGAAAAGACAAATGTGTTTTTAGATAAGATAATAAAGACAAAAGATTTGGATATTAACAGCAGAGAAGTAATTGATGCACTTAAATTTAAAACAGATGATGGCGGATACTTTGAGTATTTTAAAATATTAATTGATAAATATGGTATAGTTCCTAAAAATGTAATGGGTGAAAGCTTTAACACTGATAATGCTCGTGAAATGTTTTTGAGAATTGAAGAAGTTACTAAAAAGTATGCCATGGATATAAGAAATGAAAATAGCTATGAAGAGATTGATAAATTAAGAGAAGAATGTCTGTCAAAAGTCTATAACATCTTGGTTAAATGCATTGGAAAGCCAGTTGAAAAGTTTGATTTTGAATATCAAGACAAGGACAAAAATTACCACATTGAAAAAAATATGACACCTATGAGTTTTTATAAAAAGTATTTAGATGGATTTTATGACAACAAAATAAGACTTATAAATGACCCAAGAGAAAGAAATCCGTACGCAAGAGTATTTATTAATCCTGAAATAAAAAATTTAGTTGAGCTTGAAGGACTAAGGGGATTAAATGTGCCGACAGAAGAAATGAAGAATGCTATGGTTAAATCTTTAAAAGATGGAAACACAGCATGGTTTGCTTGTGATGTTGGAAAAATGAGCGATAGAAAATCAGGTATTCTAGACTTAGATTTATATAATTATGATGATACATTAGTTCCTGTAGGAGAATTTTCAAAAGCTGATAGAATAGATTCCCGTCAATCAATGGCAACTCATGCAATGAATATAACTGGTGTAAAAATTTTAAATGATAAGCCAGAAATGTGGAAAGTAGAAAATTCTTGGGGAGAAAAAAATGGTAAAAAGGGAATTTTCTCAATGTCTGATGCTTGGTTTGACTCATATGTCTATGAATTAATAATTGAAAAAGATTATGTTGATGAAAAATATTTAAAGGGACTTGATGAAGAAGCAATCGAGTACAGTCCTTATGATGCATTTTGTACTGCTTTTGGAAAAGTTAGATAAATGAAAAATATAATAATATTATCACCAAGTAAAGAAATGGATTGGAATAGCGGTAAGGAAAATATTGATTTAGATGAGACTAGTCTTAAAATTATAAATGAAATTAAAAAATTTAGAAAAGAAGAGTTGGCAGATTTTTTTAAAATTGACAGCGAACTAGCTCAAAGGGTATTTACTGCATATAAAGAAATTGATAAAAGTACTGCAAAAAATGCAATTGATACCTACAATGGACTGGCATTTAGACAATTTGATTCTGAAGTTCTACATTATGATTTTACAAAGAATCATCTATTAATTTTATCCGCTCTTTATGGACCAGTTGGCCCACAAAATAAAATAAATCCTTATAGATTGGATTTTTCTAAAAACTTAAAAATTGAAGATACAAATTTGAAAAAGATTCAAAAAGAAAATTTTAATGATAAGTTAAAAGGTTGCAGGATTTATAATTTAGCATCAAAAGAATTTTCAACTCTTTTAGATAAAAAGAAAATGGGTGAGTGGGTTGAGATTGAGTTTTACGATGATTTTGAAAATAATAAAAAGACTCACTCAGCTACAAGTAAAAAACTTAGAGGACAACTTGCAAATTATATTTTAAAAAATGAATCTTTTGATGAAGAAATTTTTAAAAATTTTAAATTTGAGGGTTATAAATTTAGCGATAATAGTAAAGAAAAATTTTATGTTTATGAAAATAAAATTTAAAAAATTTAAAATAGTTATTGACTTAAATTTTTAAAAATGATATTATTTACACAATTTCATAAAAAATAAACCGTTGAAGCGGAGATAAAAATAATGATGCCTTTACAGAGAGTCTAAGTTGCTGAGATTAGATAAGAAACAAGTTATTAAATGGACCGCTGAGGGCACAGTGAAAAGTTTTTACTTAGTACTCTGTGACGTATGCATACGTAAGTTGCAAGGGGTATGATGGTACCCTGGAGAGTGTGGTATTTCCATGAATACAAGGTGGCACCGCGGATATTTTGATTATTCGTCCTTGGCAGAATATATTCTGTCAGGGACTTTTTTTATTCCTTGATAGAATTTCATAAAAATATATTTATTAAGGAGAGAAAAATGATTAAAGATGCAATTGTAAAAATAGTAAACAAAAAAGATTTAACTTTCGAAGAAGCTTATGATGTAATGAATGAAATAATGAATGGAGAATCATCTAGTATTCAAAATGCCGCTTATTTAGCTGCGCTTTCTACAAAGTCTGCTAGAGCTGAAACTATAGATGAGATATCAGGTTCTGCCTTAGCAATGAGAGAACATGCTGAAATTTTAGATCATGATTTTGAAGTTTTAGACATAGTTGGAACTGGAGGAGACAAATCAAATTCTTTTAATATATCTACAACAGCTGCATTAATACTTGCAGCGGGTGGTGTTAAAATTGCAAAACACGGAAATAGAGCAGCATCTTCTAAAAGTGGAACTGCTGATTGCCTTGAAGCACTTGGAGTAAATATTAATCAAAGTCCTGAAAAATGTAGAGAGCTTTTAGAAAAAATAGGTCTATGTTTTATATTTGCGCAACAATATCACAAATCCATGAAATATGTGGGACCTGTGAGAAAGGAATTGGGTTTTAGAACTGTATTTAATATCTTAGGACCTTTAACTAATCCAGCAAAACCAAAGTATCAAGTATTAGGTGTTTATGATGAGTATTTATTAGAGCCTGTGGCGAAAGTTTTACAAAATCTAGGATTAAAAAGAGCGATGGTAGTTTTTGGTCAAGATAAGCTTGATGAGATTTCTCTTTCATCTAACACTAGTGTCTGCGAGATAAATGGTGACGAAATTAAAAAATATGAAATAGATCCAAGAGATTTTGGATTTGAATACTGCTTAAAAGAAGATTTAGAAGGTGGAGATGCAAAGGAAAATGCTAATATTACAAAATCTATTTTAAGAGGAGAAAAATCTCCAAGAAGAAATGTAGTCCTATTAAATGCTGCTTCAGGATTTTATATTTATGGCAAGGCTAATACTCTAGAAGAAGGTATTAAAATAGCTGAGGATATTATAGATTCAAATAAAGCTTTTGAAACATTAGAAAAACTAATAGAAATGAGCAACAAATGATGAATATTTTAGAAAAAATTGTTAAAGATCAAGAGGCGAATTTAAACTCAAGGAAAAACAAAGTTTCTCTTGAAGAAATAAAAAAATTAGCAAAAGAAAAAGAAAGAGGAGAATTTAAATTCGAAAAAGCTTTAAAAAAAACAGGGATAAGTTTTATTTGTGAATGCAAGAAAGCATCTCCATCAAAAGGAATAATAGATTCTGAATTTGATTATCTTAAGATTGCAAAAGAATACGAAGAAGCAGGAGCAGATATGATATCTGTATTGACAGAAGAAAATTATTTTCTTGGAAGTATAGATTATTTAAAAGAAATTAGCAATGAAGTGAATATACCTTGTCTTAGAAAAGACTTTATAGTAGATGAATATATGATTTATGAGGCAAAAGTTTATGGAGCAAGTGCAATACTCTTAATAGTTTCACTCTTAGATTCTGATAAATTAAAGAGATTTATAGAAATAGCAGACTTCTTAGGACTTTCATCTCTAGTAGAAGTTCATGATGAAGAAGAATGTAAAATTGCTATAAATGCTGGAGCCAGGATTATAGGTGTAAACAATAGAAATTTAAAAGACTTTAGCGTCAATACTAACAATACAAAAAATTTAAGAAATATAGTACCAGACAATATTTTATTAGTTTCAGAAAGTGGAATAAAAACTAAAGATGATATAGATATTTTAGCTGATATAAGAGTAGATGGAGTTTTAATCGGAGAAACCTTAATGAGAGCAGAAGATAAAAAGGAAAAATTAAATTATTTGAGAGGTAATAATGACTAAAATAAAAATTTGCGGATTAAAAAGAGAAGAAGATATTAATTATGCAAATAATTTAAAATTAGATTATATAGGTTTTGTATTTGCAGAAAAAAGCAAAAGATATGTTAGTTTAGAAGAAGCTAAAAAACTTAAAAACTTACTCAGTAATGAAATAAAATCAGTTGGTGTATTTGTAAATGAAAGTATTGAAAATATCTTAAGATATATCGATGAAGATATTATTGATATTATTCAACTTCATGGAGATGAGACCGAAGAATATATATCTAAACTAAAATCAAAAACTAATAACAAAATTATCAAAGCTTTCGAAGTAAAAAGTGAAAATGATTTAGAACTTGCTAAAAATTCTTCTGCAGATTATATCTTATTAGATTCTGGAAAGGGAACAGGAAAGACTTTTGATTGGAATAAAATAAAATCTTTTGATAGAAATTTCTTTTTAGCCGGAGGGATATCGAAGGAAAATATAAATGAAGCTATAGATAAATTTAATCCTTATGCATTAGATGCATCTTCTTCATTAGAGACAAATGATGTTAAGGACTTTGAGAAAATGAAAGAATTTGTGGAAATAGTTAGGAGAAAAAGATGAAAACTAAATTTGGAATTCATGGTGGTCAATATATTCCAGAAACACTAATGAATGCTGTAATTGAACTTGAAAAAGCCTATGAATATTATAAAAATGATAAAGGTTTTAATAAGGAATTAGATTTCCTTCTTAAAGAGTATGCTAACAGACCTTCTAAATTATATTTTGCAGAAAAAATTACAAAAAAACTTGGCGGAGCTAAAATTTATTTAAAAAGAGAAGATTTAAATCATACAGGTGCTCATAAAATTAATAATGTTTTAGGACAAGCTCTACTTGCAAAGAAAATGGGAAAGAAAAGATTAATTGCTGAAACAGGAGCAGGTCAACATGGAGTTGCAACTGCAACAGCTGCAGCACTTTTAGATATGGAATGTGTAGTATTTATGGGAGAAGAAGATATAGAAAGGCAATCTCTAAACGTTTATAAAATGAAACTTTTAGGTTCAGATGTAATTTCTGTAAAATCAGGAACAGGCACATTAAAAGATGCCGTCAGCGAAGCAATGAGAGAATGGACTAGAAGAATTGATGACACTCACTACTGCTTGGGATCTGTTATGGGTCCGCATCCTTTTCCAACAATTGTAAGAGATTTTCAAGCTTTGATTTCAAAGGAGATAAAAGAAGATATTCTTGAAAAAGAAAATAAACTTCCTGATTATGTAATTGCATGTGTTGGTGGAGGATCTAATGCAATTGGCTCATTTTACAATTTTATTGATGATAAAGAAGTTAAATTAATAGGATGCGAGGCAGCAGGAAGAGGAGTTAACACAAAAGATACAGCAGCCACAATTGCCGTTGGAAGAGAAGGAATATTTCATGGTATGAAGTCATATTTTTGCCAAGATGAGTTTGGACAAATAGCTCCTGTTTATTCTATTTCAGCAGGTCTTGATTATCCAGGAATAGGACCTGAGCATGCATATTTACACGATATAAAAAGAGCAGAATATGTTCCAATAACTGATGAAGAAGCTGTAGAAGCTTTTGAATATCTTTCTAAGACAGAGGGAATAATTCCTGCTATTGAATCATCTCATGCACTAGCTTATGCAATAAAGATTGCTCCAAATTTAGATAGGGATAAAATAATTGTTGTAACTCTTTCAGGAAGAGGAGATAAGGACTGTGCACAAATAGCAAGATATAGGGGAGTTGAAATAAATGAGTAGAATTAAAGAAGCCTTTAAAAATAAAAAAGCTTTTATTGCTTTTATAACTTGTGGGGATCCCAATCTAGAAGTTACGAAAGAAATTATTCTTGAAATGGTAGAAAAGGGTGTGGATTTAATAGAACTTGGAATTCCTTTTTCAGATCCTACTGCCGAAGGTCCAGTTATTCAAGAGGCAAATTACAGAGCTTTAAAAGGTGGAGTAACAACTGATAAAATCTTCGAATTTGTAAAAGATTTGAGAAATGAAATTTCGATTCCTTTAGTTTTTATGACTTATTCAAATGTAATTTTTTCATATGGAAGCAAGAAATTTTCAGAAAAATGTAAAGAAGTTGGAATTGATGGAATTATTTTACCAGATTTACCTTATGAAGAAAAAGATGAGTTTTATGAAGTTTTTAAAAATAATAATATTGATTTAATTTCTATGATAGCTCCAACTTCTGAAGATAGAATTAAAAAAATAGCAAAAGAAGCCGAAGGTTTTATATATATTGTATCTAGTTTAGGTGTAACTGGAACAAGAAAAAATATTGATACAAATCTCGAGCCTATTATAAAATCTGTTAGAAAAAATTCCAAAATTCCTGCTGCAATTGGTTTTGGAATCTCAAATGCAAAGTCAGCTAAAAAGATGGCTAGTATTTCAGATGGAATAATTATTGGATCGGCTATAATGAAGATTATTAAAGAATATGGAGAAGAATCTCCAAAATATGTAGGAGAATTTGTAAGAGAAATAAAACAAGCTATAAATTAAAAAAATTAACTCATTATCTTAAGTATATAAAAAAACCCACTATAATATTCACATGATTTCCTATTATAGTGGTTTTTTTATTTTAAAACAATCTGAAGATAAAAATTAGCTTATCTTTTCTTTTTTATTGAGCCAAGTAATCCTCTTGCAATTTCACGTCCAATAGTTCTTGTAATAGTACCAAGCATTGAGTCAATCCCCTTGTCAATATAAGATTTTTGTCTTCTTGAACTTTTAGTGCTTCCTTTAGAAATTTCTTTTTCTCTCTTTGCCAGTTCTTCTTCTCTTTCTTTTAATTCCTTATCTCTTGCAATTTTTTCAGTTAAAACCTCATAAGCAGATTCTCTATCAATTGATTCTTTATATTTAGCATATAGATTTGAGCCTTTGACTAAATTTTCGTACTCACCATCGGTTAAAGCATTAAAAGATGAGTGAGGAGGCATTATTAATGATTTTTCGGCGATTGTAGGAGATCCATCTTCATCTATAAATGAAACTATTGCTTCTCCAGTTTTCAAATTAATTAGCTCTTCTCTAATGTCAATTTTTCCGTCTTGTCTAAAAGTATCAGCAACAGCATTTATCGCCTTTAATTCTTTAGGTGAATAAGCTCTCAACTGATGAACTATTCTATTCCCAAGTTGAGATGAAACTTCTTCAGGAATATCTAAAGGATTTTGAGTTATAAAAAATACTCCAACTCCCTTACTTCTAACAAGTCTTACAACTTGAATAATTTTATCCTTTAAAACTTTTGGAGAATTATTAAAAAGTAAATGTGCTTCATCAAAGAAAAATGCAAGCTTTGGTTTATCTAAATCACCAACTTCAGGGAAGTTTTCATAAATTTCTGATAAAAGATAAAGTAAAAGCATTGAATATAAAATTGGATTTGATATTAATTTATCAGCTTGTAGAATATTTACAAATCCATTAGAATTACCATCTACTCTTACTAAATCATTAATATTAATAGCAGGTTCTCCAAAAAATAAATTTCCACCTGAATCTTCTAAAAATAATAATTTTCTAGAAATTGCAGATAAAGTTTGGCTTGCAACATTTCCATATTCCTTACTAATTTCATCTCTATTTTCTGAAACAAAATTAATCACTTGTTTTAAATCCTTTAAGTCGATTAATAAAAGACCATTTGAATCTGCAACTTTAAAAATTATATTCAAAACTCCCATTTGAGTGTCATTTAAATCCAATATACTAGAAAGCATAATAGGACCCATCTCTGAAACTGTAACTCTTAGAGGAATTCCCTTGTTTTCGTAAATATCCCACATTGTAACAGGATATTCTTTAAAAACAAATTCTTCAGGACCTATAATATCAAGTCTATTTTTAACATTGTCATTCATCTCGCCAGGCTTAGAAATATTTGCAAGATCTCCCTTTACATCTGCAAGTATTGTTGGAACGCCTGCATTTGAAAGTCCTTCAACGAGAATTTTTAGACTCACGGTTTTACCAGTTCCAGTGGCACCACTTATAAGTCCATGTCTATTTACTTTATTTAAAAGAAGGTAATTTTTGTTTTTTCCTTTGCCAATTAAAATCTTATTCATAAAATCCTCCCATAATTATCATAAGTTTATTATATCAAAGAGTGGCATATTCTAAAATATTTTAAAAAATATAGTATAATGTTATTAATAAAATTTCGAGGGATATTATGATTTATTTGGAAAAGATTAATGGGATTGATTTAGAGGGTATTGAAGAGGATGATTATCTTATAGATATACCTGCAATTAAAAATTTTAAGGAAATGACTTTTGAAAAGTCAGTCACATTTTTTGTCGGAGAAAATGGCACAGGAAAATCGACTTTGTTAGAAGGAATTGCAATTTCACTGGGATTTAATCCAGAAGGTGGGTCGAAAAATTTTAATTTTGCTACAAATGATACTCATTCAGAACTTGGAAATTTAATGAATATAAATAGAGGGATAATAAGGGAAAGAGATGGATTTTTTTTAAGAGCAGAATCTTTTTATAATGTCGCATCTGAAATTGATGAACTTGATAAATTAGGTAACAGTGGTTTTATGAATTATTATGGAGGTAAATCACTTCACAAGCAATCCCATGGAGAAAGCTTTCGCTCAATAATAAATAATAGATTTAGCGGTAATGGAATTTATATCCTTGATGAACCTGAGTCTGCACTTTCTCCAACATCACAAATGTCACTTCTTTGCATTATAAATAATTTAGTTAAGAGAAACTCTCAATTTATAATTGCTACTCATTCGCCAATACTACTTGCTTATCCTGAATCAGATATTTATGAGTTTAGTGAAGAAGGTATTAAAAAAACAGAATATAAATTGACTGATACATATTCAATTACAAAATCTTTTTTAGATAATCCTGAAAGAATGATTCACTTACTATTTGATGAATAAAAAATTTGACTAAAATTTAAATAAATGATATTATTAATTTATATTGAAACTCAATAGGAAGAAGAGTAACCCTTTGGAATGATTACAGAGAGCTTCATTTGGTGAAAGAAGTAGAATGAAATTGGGTGAACATGGTCTTTCTCGAGTGCTTGTCGATATTTAGATAAGTACGGATTCGCCCGTTACAGCGATAGAGTATGATTGTACTCGAAGAGTCTCATATTGCGAGATATGAGAGAACTAAGGTGGTAACACGGATTTGCTTTCGTCCTTTATGGATGAAAGCTTTTTTTATTATAAATTTGTATTTAAAATTGGTAGGAGGAAAAAATGCCATTAATAATACCTAAGGATTTAATTGTTGAAGATGTTTTAGAACGAGAAAATATTTTTACCATGAGGGATTCATCTGCTGCTCAGCAAGATATCAGACCTCTTAATATTGCCATTGTAAATCTAATGCCTAAAAAAGAAGAAACTGAACTTCAACTCTTAAGAATGCTATCAAATACTGCACTTCAAATTAATATAGATTTAGTTAGAATGGAATCTTACAATCCAGAAAACAGCGACTTAAAAAGATTAAAGGCCTTTTACAAAACTTATGATGATATAAAAAATAATAAATACGATGCAATGATTATAACTGGAGCTCCAATTGAAACTATAGCTTATGAGAAGATAAAATATTGGGATGAGTTAAAAACTATATTTGAATTTGCAAAGGAAAATGTATATTCAACAATGTTTATCTGTTGGTCTGCACAGGCTGCTCTTTATCATTATTATAATATTGGTCACAAAGTTTCTGATCATAAAATCTTTGGAGTTTTTGAATTTGATAAACTTAAAGATAATAAAATAATCAAAGGTTTTGACGATACATTTTTAATTCCAACATCAAGACACACTTATGTAAACATTGAAGAATTTGAAGATTATCCTGATTTAGAAGTTCTTGCTTCACGAGAAGATACTGGAGTTTCACTTGTTACTACAAAAGATCACAGATTTGTATTTAACTTTGGACACTGGGAATATGACAAAGATACCCTTCACAACGAATACATTAGAGATCTTTCTCAGTCTAAAAAGATTGCTCCTCCAATAAACTATTATGAGGACAATGATCCGAAGAAGGATATCAAAATAAGATGGAGATCAGCTGGAAACTTATTTTTCTCAAACTGGCTAAACTACTGCGTATATCAAGAAACTCCCTATGCAATTGACACAATAAAGGGAAAATCTGTATCTAAATTTGGTGGAAGTTCACTTAAAGATGCAGGCCAATTTGCAAAAGTTAAAAAGATTATTTTCTCTAAGGATGATAGAGATGTAATTGTTGTTTCAGCACCTGGAAGAAGATTTAAATCAGATACTAAGATTACAGATGAATTAATTTCTCTTTCTGAAAAGAATAAAAATATCATAGATCTTAAAAACATAATGAAATCACTAGAGGATGATTTAAAAACACAAGAAATATATAGAGAACTTCAACTTGAAAAGATTAAAAAGAGATTTCTATCAATTGCTGAAGATTTGAAGCTTGAAGATTTTTGGAATGAAGAACTTAAATTTGTATTTGATGAAATTAAAGAGTCAAACTCACCTGAGTTTATAGTGAGTAGGGGAGAATATCTAAATGCAAAACTACTTGCAAAATATTTAGATTATGATTTTATCGACGCTAAGGACATAATTTTCTTTGATGAGCATGGTCATGTTGATTTAGAAAAATCTTCTGAAGCTATAAAGAAAATTATAGGAGAGAATAAAAAAGCGGTAGTGCCAGGATTTTATGGAAGCAATGGAAGTGGAGATATTGTAACTTTTTCAAGAGGCGGAAGTGACTACACGGGTAGCCTTATCGCATACGCACTTGATTCAAGCGTCTACGAAAATTGGACTGATGTAAATGGGATAATGACATCTGACCCAAAAAGTGATCCTAATGCTAAGACAATTAATAAGCTCAACTATTCTCAGCTCAAAGATATAATTGACAATGGAGCTGAAGTTTATCAGGGAGATGCAATTGATCCTGTAAAGAGCAAAAATATCACTATTAAAATTTTAAACACAAATGATCCAGAAAATGGTGGAACAATTATAAAAGATTAAAGGACCCATAGAGGTCCTTTTTAATTTTTACTTTTTCGACATTCTGTAAAAGACATATGGAGTTTTTTATTTTGAACTTATATATTCTGAGAAAATTATATTTTTATACTCTTCGTCATTATTTTCTTTGATTTCATCGAGATTTATATTTTTATAATTTTCTAAATTTATAGTCTTATCTTTTGCAATTATATTTCCCTTGTAAGTCATAATAAAATAATCTTTATCATCGCTGTAAAAAACATGAGAATTATTATGAAAGTCAATTTTCTTAAAATAATTTATAAATAAAATTTCAAATTCTCTTATTAGATTCTTAAAAAATATTGCATCTTCAAAGTTTAGATTTTCAGATAATTTAATCATCTCTGTTTTTAAATTATTTCTGAATATTTCAAAATAATTTTCTTTAAAAATTAAATTAAGACTTTCATAAGTTTTAGATTTTTCTTCATTATTTAAATTTTTTGGAAATAAATTCTTTTTGAAAATAAAATTCTCTCCGTCACAGGAAATAGGAAAGATGTATTTCATATTTTCTATAAAATTATCTATATTTCTACTTTTTATTAGTGGACCAAATCCATTGTCACTTATTTTGAGCATTTTATCTTTATCGATTTCAAGATAACATAAATTCTTTTTATTTTTAAATTGACTATTGTATATTGGATAGTGCTTTCTAATTAATTCGTATTCGAGTAGCCTTGCTTCTAAATGAGTATCGCATTTTATAATTTTCAAATCATTCACAAAATCCATCATTATATAAATTTTTCGCCTACTGTGATGATTTGAAAAATAAGAACGAATTCTAGACTTTAAATTATTACTTTTACCAATATAAACAATTTTGTTATTTGCGTAAAATAAATATACTCCTGGAGAGTTGGGAATATCCTTTAACTTTTCTCTTAAACTCATATTAACACCATCTATATTTTAACATATACTTTGGTATAATATTATTACAGGAGGGAGAGAATTGAGTGGATTAGTCGAATTTCCAGGGGATAGAGAGCTTAAAGTAGAGATTAAAGTTTTAAAAAAAGAAATTTCAAGCCTGGTTTTAAGACGTGATGATTTAAAATATACAATATGTGAAAATATTAAAATGAAGTATATGCTTGAAATAGGGACCTTAGAATTAAAAGTTTACGACTTATACATAAAATACATTAGATTAAAAAGAAAGAAAGAATTAATTCAAGCTAGAATAAATAGAAATGAAAAAGTTGAGCTAAATAGTATTGAAGAGCAAATTGAAAGAGAATTTTCTGAATATAAAGAAAAGCTAAATAAAAAATTAAAGGATGTAAGTTATGCCAAGGCAAGAAATGATTTACCCATTATTTGTAATGAAGATTCTAAAAGACTTAAAAAGCTATATTTAGATATTGTAAAAAAAATTCATCCAGATTTAAATCCAAATATAACTAAAGAAAAGATAGAACTTTTTCATCATGTTTTAGACGCATATAAAAGATGCGATTTAGTTTCAATGGAGACATTTTATATTTTGATTGAAGAAGATAGAGATTTTGAAGGGGATAGTAGTCTAAGCTCTAATTTGAAAGAAGAAAGAGATAGACTTTTAAAATTACTTGAAAAGCTAAATGAAGAAATAGAAAAGATTAAAAAATCCTATCCTTATATATTAAAGTCTTATCTTGAAGATGAAGATTTGAAATTACAAAGAATCGAAGGATTAAACTATAAATACGCATCTTATAAAATTGCTATTGAAACTCTAATGGAAAATATAGAATTATTGTTGAGGCGATTAGATGAGTGATTTAATAAAAAAAGATGATGATAATTTATTAAAAATAATTCACAATGGCGGACTTTTAGATTTACCAAAACCCTTTGAAGTTGAAATATTTTTGTTTAAAACTCATATTGCTGGCACAAGTCACATAGATAATATTTCAAAAATTGAAAAAACTTTAAATTTAAACGATAAATTGAATTTTTATAGAGAACCAGATAATGAATATGACCCTCAAGCTATAAGAATTGAAACTGTAAAGGGCGAAAAGATAGGTTACGTTCCAAAAGTAGACAATATAATTTTCTCAAGACTTATGGATGCTGGAAAATTATTATTCGGTAAAATTATTAAAAAAGAAGATATCAATAATTGGATTTATATAGAAATAAATATTTATCTAAAAGAATAACCCCCTAGCAATGCTAAGGGGTAATTTTTATAGATTTTCTAAAGCTTGTTTAAGATCTTCTATGATGTCTTCAACATCTTCTATACCAACACTCATTCTAATTAAATCAGAACTAATGCCAGCATTTTTAAGCTCTTCTTCATTCATTTGTCTGTGAGTTGTACTTGCTGGATGAAGCACACAAGTTCTTGAGTCAGCAACATGAGTTACAACAGCTGCAAGTTTTAAGCTATCCATAAATTTAGTAGCTGAATCTCTTCCACCTTTGATACCAAAGGAAATAACTCCACATGAACCATCTGGCAAATATTTTTGTGCAAGTTCGTATTGTGAATCTCCTTCAAGTCCAGAGAAACTAACCCATGAAATTCTATCATCATTCTTTAAGAACTTTGCAACTTCAAGTGCATTTTCATAATGTTTTGGCATTCTTAAATGAAGAGTTTCAAGACCAATTCCTAAATAAAAGGAATTTTGAGGAGATGGAATACTTCCAAGGTCTCTCATAAGCGTTGTAGTCATTTTTGTAATATATGATGCTTTTCCAAAAGTTTCTGTGAAAACAACTCCGTGATAAGTTTCATCTGGAGTAGTAAGTGATGGGTATTTGTCCTTATATTTATCCCAGTCAAAATTACCAGAGTCAACAACAGCTCCTCCAACTGAATTTGCAAAACCATTCATGTATTTTGTAGTTGAGTGAGTTACAATGTCTGCACCCCATTCAATTGGTCTTAAAAATATTGGAGTAGGGAAGGTATTGTCAACGATTAGAGGAACTCCGTGGTCATGAGCTGCCTTTGCAAAAGTTTCAATATCTAGTATTTGAAGTGATGGATTGGAAAGAGTTTCTCCAAATACAGCTTTAGTATTTTCTTTAAAAGCTTTATTTAGTTCATGAAGACTAATATCTGGTTCAACAAAAGTTGCTTCGATTCCTAGGTCATTCATAGTGTGAGCAATTAAATTATATGTTCCGCCATAGATTGCAGAAGATGAAACAATGTGATCTCCGGCTTTTAAAATATTAAGTAATGCGTAAAAGTTTGCAGCTTGACCAGATGAAGTAAGCATACCAGCGACACCACCTTCAAGTGCAGTTATCTTTGCAGCAACTGAATCATTAGTCGGATTTGCAAGTCTTGTGTAAAAGTAACCAGATTCTTTTAAATCAAATAAATTTCCCATTTGCTCTGATGAATCGTATTTAAATGTTGTAGATTGAACAATTGGAAGAACTCTTGGTTCACCGTTCTTTGGTTCGTATCCAGCTTGAACACAAAGTGTTCCTAATTTTTTCTTAGTCATTTATTTCTCCCTTAAATATATTTTAATTTATATAAAGCTTTGTATAAAAAAAGCTCTCATCCGCAAAGGACGAAAGCATTCGTGTTACCACCTTAATTCTCTCATATCTCGCAATATAAGACTTATTGAGTATTAATACCCTTATGCTATAACAGGCATACCTGTCGCAGCCTAAATAACTTCGGTGCGAAAACTCCAAGACCATGTTCCAAAGATTATTTTCAATTTCTCTCACCAAATGAAATCTCTCTTGAGAAAATAATTCTTTGTACTCTTCTTATCAAAGTTTTATATAAATTAATTATTAACAAAGATTATAATTTAATTCCAATTTTTAGTCAAGCCAAAGGATTAAAGTGGAAATAAAATTGTTTTAAATAAACTAAATTGATTAACATTGAGCTTTATTGTATTATTTAATTAATATCTTTTTGGAGGTGTCTATGTTAGCTAGAGAATTAGATTTTAAATTTATTGAAGAAGAAAATATAGATGAAGTTGTAGAACTAATGGAGAAAATAAATGAATCAATAAATGATTCAAGTATCTTTTCTAAGGATGAGAAAGAAGATCTTTTAGGACTTTTAGAAAGAGGAGGGGCAATAGTGGGAGTTTATCACAATAATAAATTAGTTGCCTTTAGAAGTCTAAATGTTCCAAAAGATGAAGAAAATTTAGCATATGATGTAAAACATTTCGATATAGATCCTGATACTGTTATCATTAATGATAGCGTAGGTGTTTTAAAAGAATATAGGGGAATGAATCTTCAAAATGTGACTAGAGACAAAGTTTTACAAAAGTACGAAAATACCAAATACACAAATAAAATGTCTACTATTTCTCCAACTAATCCTCATTCTTATAAGAATACATTGGAATCAGGATATACAATTGTTGAATTAAAGAAAAAGTATCCAGATGAAAAATCTCCTGAAGGATACGATAGATTTATTTTATTAAAATCAGAAGACATAAAAATTGAATTCACAGGAAAAGAAGAAAAAGTTTCATACAAGGATACTGAGAAAATAAAAGATTTGCTCGTTGATAAGCATATTGGTGTTTCAGTAGACGAAGATGGTATAATTTTATTTAGACAAGTAAAAATTATTTAAAATAAAAAAATCTGTTAGAGTTTTTGCTCTAGCAGATTTTCTTTTTAAAACAATGTTACAAATATGAAATTGATTATAAACCAAATCATCTTAAATAATAGTTCAAATAATATAAAAGCGATTGAATACCATCCAATAAAGTTAATTTTAGATCTTCCAATGAAATGTTTTCTATAAAGTGTGATAGAAATAATTGGTGCAATTGTAATTAATACAAGAGTTGCAACTGGCATTGCAGTTAGTGCTGCAAGTTCAGTATAGTGAAATAATCCGCCAAATGGTGAAACAATAAATCCGATAAATAAAACAACTTTACAAATTATCCAAGTTATTAAGGAATTAAATTTAACTTCATCATAACTTGTGTCTATATCGTCTCTATCTGTTGCAAGATTAAGAGGAACATAGAACTCAACATAGTCAAACAGAATTCTCAAGACTAAGAATATAATTAGTATGGGACTAAATCCATGATTACCTAGTACTAAGGAAATGGCTGTCAATAAAACTCCAATACCAATTACTATTTTACTTTCATTGGAACCAATTTCTTTGATGTAATTTGAAAGAGGAGTAGTAATTTTTTCGAAGAAATCAAATACTCCTTTAAAATCTTCAGAAAGTTTATGAAAGCTTTCAATTGATTTTTCTTTTTTAGGTTTATCTTCTAAAACTGTTTCTTTGTTGGATTTTTCGATTTCCTTATCCAAATCAATTTTAGTAGTAGCATTTTCAGTTACTTTATTTTTATTTTTCTCTTCATTATTTTTATTAAAGCTAAAGAAATCTTTAATCTTTTTTCTTTCTTTTTTGATATAAGACTCTACTTCAGAATTTTTTTCTTCTTTTTTAACACTTTTAGGAGTCTCAGATTTTTTTTCTTCTAGAATATTATTATTTATATCAGAAACCGTAATCTTAGGTGTGCTAAGAGTATTTTCAAAGTTTTTCTTAGAAGTATTGACAGGATCAGTAATTTCTTTTTTAACTTCTTCTGAAGATTTAGGGTCATCTTTAATTTTAGAAAATATTGAAAATTCATCATCATCTTCGTTGATAAAATTATGCCACTTTTCTTTTAAAGAAAATTTCTTAGATTCTTTTTTTTCTTCAGGATCAGGAACAATATTATCTTTTTCTACTAAATCCTCTTCTTTATTTTCAATAAGATTATTTTCATCAAAATTAGATTTTTTAAGCTCCTCTTGAACTCTACGCACAAGTTCACTTTGACTAATTTTAAAATACTCATCATAATCTTTAGATTCTTCAGCAACTTTAGTTTTTTTAGATGATTTAGGTTTTTCTATTTTTTGGGCTTCTTTTTTAATTTCCTCATCATTAGATTTAGACTTTGAGTTTTCTTTCTTATAATTTTCAATATTCTTAGAAACTTTCTTATCTACTTGCGCAATAATATTTTTTATGTCATCAGTAGTGTCAATTCCATCTAAGGATTTAGGATTAAATACCCTCGTTTCTTCGCTAATCTTTTTAACTTTGTTAGTATCTCCCTTGGAAGTAATGTTCTCGTCATTAGGTAAAAATTTTACATGAACATTTTTAATATTAGCTCCGCAAGAAGAACAAAAGTTATCATCTTTTGATATGGGATGACCACATTTTGGACAAAACAAAGGCACACCTTCTTTCGTAAATATTATAATATTTATTATATCATACTTTTAAAATTACCTGACAAGAATTTACATTTCTTGAAAACAATTTTAAAAGAATATATGTACAAAAAAAGAAGCCAATTAAGGCTTCTCTTATTAATTAAATATTAATTATTTTGCAGGTGCTTCTTCAGCAGCTTCTTCAGCTGGTGCATTTGTAGTAGCTGCATCTGCTTTAGCATTGATTTCTTCTTTTGCTCCTTCTTCAGCAGCTTCAACTTGAGCTTCTGCTTCTTTAGCGTTAGCTTCTACTTTAGCTTTGTTAGCTTCAGCTTGTTCTTCTACTGCTTGGTTTTTAGCGTTAGCTGCTTCTTCAGCTTTGTTGTTAGCTCCTTGACAAGCTACCATACCTAACATTAATGCAGAAATCATTCCAACGCTTGCTATTTTCTTTAAATTTTTCATTTTAATAAATCCTCCTATTTTTTGAAACCATTTGTTTCTTTTATGACTATATGATAGTCTTTCGTTGTGAAAATTATGTGAAGATGATGTTAAAGATTTTTGGAAAAATATATAAAATTAATTTAATATAATATGATTTAATGTATAATTAATACAGGTGAGAAAATGTATAAAGCACTTTATAGAAAGTATAGGTCCAAGACATTTGATGAAATGTGTGGACAAGAAGCAGTAGTTGCTTCGTTAAAAAATCAAGTAAAAAACAATGAAATATCTCATGCATATATATTTTCAGGTACAAGGGGAACAGGAAAAACATCTGCTGCGAAAATTTTTTCAAGAGCAGTTAATTGCTTAAATCCTAAAGATGGAAATCCTTGTAATGAATGTGAAAATTGTAAAAAAATTTTAAATGAATCAGTTCTTGATGTAGTAGAGATGGATGCTGCAAGTAACAATGGAGTTGACGATATACGTGAACTTAAAGAAAAAGTTGTGTATCCTCCAACTTCTTTAAAATACAAAGTTTATATAATAGATGAAGTTCACATGCTTTCAAAGGGAGCCTTCAATGCACTTTTAAAAATTCTTGAAGAGCCACCAAGACATTTAATCTTTATATTGGCTACAACTGAACTAGAAAAGATTCCAGCTACAATTTTATCTAGATCTCAAAAGTTTTTCTTCAAAAGAATTCCTTCAGATGTTATTGAAAATCATCTAAAAGAAATTACAAAACTTGAAGGAAAGTCTTGCGATGATGATGTTTATTCATTAATAGCAAAAAGTTCAGATGGAGCTATGAGAGATGCACTATCAGTACTGGATCAACTTTTAACTCTAGATAAAAATCATATTGAAACAAAAGATGCTATGGAAATTCTTGGAATATCTTCATCGGATTTATTGTTTGAACTTTCAGAAGCATTAATTGCTAGAGATATAAATAAATCTCTAAATACAATTGATGAAATTTTTAGAGAAGGAGTAGATTTTACAACATTAACTTCTCAAATCCTTAATCATTTTAGAGATTTAATATTAGTAAAAACTTTAAAAAATCCTGAAAAAATTGTGTTTTCAACTTATATTAAAGATTTTAGTTCTCTAGCAGGAAGATCGGACCTTGAGGACCTTATCGTAATAGTTGATTTGCTAAAAGAAATTACAAATGAAATAAAATATGCAGATAATAAGAGAATAATTTTTGAAATGAACTGTATTAAAATCTGCAACAGAAATAATGGTGACGATATACTTGGAAAAATTAAAAATCTAGAAGATAAAATAAATAATATTGGAACTGAAAATTTAGTTACTAAAAAAGTTTATCCAGTTGTTAATGAAATTCCTGTTAATAACAAAATTAATGATACTTTAAATATTGAGCATGAAGTTGAAGCTCGACCAATTGAAAATTCACTGCAATCTGATATAATTAAAGAAGTTTCAACCAAAGAATCTAATGAGGTTTCTAAAGAAAATTTAGACTTAAATAAAATTAAAAATGACTTTCCAAAAATAATAGACGAATTAAAGTCTAAAAAAGAAATTGGATTGGCGGGAATCATAGAAAAAGCAGATATAGAAAATTTTTCTAATGGCACACTTGTATTTAATTTTAGCAAAGAAAATTCTTTCTATTATGAAGTTTTTAATAAAAAAGAAAATATTGATAAGATTTCAGATGAATTAAAATTAATTTATGGTAGAGATATTGAAGTACGAGTCAAAAATGGAGATTCTTCATTTAGTATTGATAAGAAACCAGATAAATTAGAAGAAATTTTTGGAAAAGAAAATATTATAGATATTTAGGAGGAAATATGGCTAGAGGTGGATTTAACGGCTTCCCAGGCGGAGGCGGAAGAAATAATATGATGAAGCAAGTTGAAAAGCTTCAAAAACAAATGGAAGAAATGCAACAAAATCTTCAAAGTCAAGAAATTTCTGCTAGTGCAGGTGGCGGAGCTGTAACTGCAACTGTTAATGGAAATAAAGAATTAATTTCTGTGAAAATTGACAAAGAAGTTGTTGATCCAGATGATGTTGAAATGTTAGAAGATCTTATTGTAGCTGCAATTAATGAAGCAACTAGAAATGCTGAAGAAAAAATGAGCTCACAAATGGGAAAATTAACTGGCGGACTTAATATTCCAGGTCTATGATGAATAAAGAAATAGGACCAATTGAAGATTTAATTAAAAAATTAAATAGACTGCCGGGCATAGGTTCCAAAACTGCTCAAAGACTTGCATACCATATCATAGAAATGGAAGATGTTGAAGTTGCAGATCTTGCAAATTCTATTATCAGAGCAAAAAAAGACACTAAGCAGTGTTCGATTTGTATGAATTATGCTGATAGCGATCCTTGTGAAATTTGCTCTAATAATTCTAGAGATGATTCAATAATATGCGTAGTTGAAAGTCCAAAAGATGTTGAAGCTATGGAAAGATCTCTAAGCTTTAGAGGAAAGTATCACGTGCTTCATGGAGTTATTTCACCACTTAAGGGAAAGACAGCAGAAGATGTTACTATTAATCAGCTTTTAAAAAGAATTGAAAATGGTAATGTCAAAGAAGTTATTGTTGCAACTAATCCAACAGTTGATGGTGATACAACTGCAAGATATATTCAAAATATCTTAGAAAAATATGATGATTTAATTATTTCTAGAATTGGATATGGTTTACCTGTTGGTGGAGATTTGGAATATTATGACGAAATAACTATTTCAACAGCAATTCAAAATAGAAGAAAATTAGATTAATTTTTGGGGTTTGTCCCCAAAATTTTTTTCTATACAAAAGGGGGAGGAAATTTGTCTAAAAAGGACAATAACAATTTTAAAAAATATATTCCCACAATTCTTTATGTTATTCTAGCAATATTTATCTTTTACACAATTGCCATAGTCTTAATTCCTAGAATTACTAAGGAAGAAGATATAAAAGAAATTGACTATGTAAGTTTTGTAAATATGGTAAATAGTGGAGAAGTTAATAAAGTTGAAGTCAAGGACAAGACGATAGCATTTGAAGCTGAAGAAAAAGGGGAAAAGACTAAATATGTTACAAATAGGATGTATGATCCTAATTTAGTTGATAGACTTGTCAATAAAAATGTTAAAAGTGCTCAAGTTTTAAAACCAGAATTAAATCCTTTTGTTTCTTTTTTAATTTCCACATTTGGAACAATATTCATTTTTGTTGCTGCATGGTGGATTTTATCAAAAGTTGTATTTAATAAAATGGGTGATGTTGGCCCTATGAATTTTGGCAAAAGTGGAGCAAAAATTTATGTGGAATCAACTGATGGTATAAAATTTGAAAATGTGGCAGGGCAAGAAGAAGCCAAAGAAGCTCTTTCGGAACTTGTAGACTTTTTGCACAATCCAAAAAAATATACAAAAATTGGTGCAAAACTTCCTAAAGGAGCACTATTAGTTGGTCCTCCAGGAACAGGAAAGACTCTTCTTGCAAAGGCAGTTGCCAGCGAAGCAGAAGTTCCATTCTTTTCAATTTCAGGTTCAGCCTTTGTTGAGATGTTTGTAGGCTTAGGTGCTGCAAAGGTTAGAGATTTATTTAAACAGGCTGAAGAAAAAGCACCTTGTATTATTTTTATCGATGAGATTGACACAATTGGTAAAAAGAGAGATGGCGTTGGAATTTCAGGAAATGATGAAAGAGAACAAACTCTAAATCAACTACTATCAGAAATGGATGGTTTTGACGCAAGAGCAGGTGTTGTAATACTTGCTGCGACAAATAGACCTGATTCCCTTGACCCGGCTCTTCTAAGACCAGGAAGATTTGACAGAAGAATACCAGTAGAGCTTCCAGATTTAGCAGGAAGAATTGCAATACTAAAAGTTCATGCAAAGAAAATCACTAAAGAAGAAAATATTGACTATGAACAAGTTGCAAGAGCAACTGCTGGAGCAAGTGGTGCTGATCTTGCCAATATGGTAAATGAAGGAGCACTTAGAGCAGTTAGAGAAGGCAGAGATAAAATGAGTCAAAGAGACTTAGAAGAATCTGTTGAAGTAGTTCTTGCTGGATATGAAAAGAAAAATGCTGTTATATCTCCAAGAGAAAAGAGAATTATTGCATATCACGAAGTAGGGCATGCTTTGGTAGCGGCAAAGCAAAAAGGATCAGCTCCAGTTCACAAGATTACAATTATTCCTAGAACTTCTGGAGCACTTGGTTACACAATGCAAGTAGATGAAGAAGAAAAATTCTTAATGTCTAAGGAAGATGCCATAAATAATATTGTAACTTTAACTGGTGGAAGATCAGCTGAAGAAATAATTTTTAACACCAGAACTAGTGGTGCATCAAATGATATTGAAAAGGCAACAAAAATTGCAAAGGCAATGGTCACAAGATTTGGTATGACAGATGAATTTGGATTTGTTGCACTAGAATCTATGACTAATGCTTATCTTGGAGGAGATAGTTCACTTCAATGTTCTCCGCAAACTCAATATGAAATTGATGAAGCTGTTCAAAAAATTATTGATGACGCTCATAACGAAGCCAGAAAAATTTTAAGAGAAAATATTAAAGCTCTTCATGCAATTTCTGAATATCTCTTAAGACAAGAGACGATAACTGGAGAACAGTTCATGGATCTTTTAAAACAATATGAAGAAAACCAAGAGACTGAAACACAAAAAGATATAGAAATAGAAAATTAAAAAGAAATTAAAGTCAAATTTTAAAATAAGATTTTGCTAACATAATGCGAAATCTTATTTTTTTATTTTAATTATTCATGAAAACCTTTATAATGTAATATGTAAGTACAAAAAGGAATTAATTAAAGGAGAAGAAAATGATATTTTCAAATGCAGTTGTACTTTCTGTAATTATCTTGGCAACTCTATGTGTATTAAAAGTGCCAGTATTTTTCGCACTAATGATTTCTGCAATTTCTGCAGGATTAATCGCAGGGTTAGGTATTACAGATACTATGACTTATTTAATTGGAGGAATGGGAGATAATGCTGAAACTGCTCTAAGCTATATTCTCTTAGGTTCTCTTGCTTATTGTATGGAAGAAACTGGAGCAGCGGCAATAATGGCTAAAAAAATTAGTCATCTAGTTAAAGATAATAAATTTTTATTATGCGTAATTATTGTAATAATTTCTGTAATTGCTGAAACTATTATACCAATTCATATTGCTTTTATACCAATTTTAATACCACCACTAATTTCTATTATGAATAAAATGAAAATGAATAGAAAAATGTTGGCAGTATCTTTTGGATTTGGATTAAAGGCACCTTATATTATGCTTCCAATAGGTTATGGAGCAATTTTTCACGGACTTATCGTGGATTCATTTAAATCATCTGGTTTAGAAATCACAGGTTCTGATGTAATTAGAACAAACTGGATTGCTGCAGCTATTATGCTGGGAGGACTTATATGTGGATTGATTTTATTTTCTAGAGACAGAGAATATGAAATTAAAAAAGTTGATAAAAATGAAAATATTTCTGAAAAATTAGAAAGAAGACATATATTCGTTCTATTATCAGGAGTAATAACAGTAGTAGTACAAGTATTAACTAATTCACTACCTCTTGGAGCACTAGTTGGACTAATTTTTATAGTTGTTACTAGAGTAATAAAATGGGATGATATGCAAAAGATGCTTGATGGCGGTATTGCAATGATGGGCTTTATTGCATTTGTAATGCTAATAGCTGCAGGATATGCAAATGTAGTTATCAAATCAGGTGCTGTAAATGAATTAGTTGAAGTTGCTAAATCTTTACTTGGAGGATCAAAACTTATTGCTTCTTATGTAATGATTTTACTTGGACTTTTAATCACACTTGGTATTGGTACTTCCTTTGGTACAGTTCCAATTATATCAGCGATATATGTTCCAATAGCAATGTCACTTGGATATTCAACTATGGCTACAATCTTACTTGTTACTGTAGCAGCAGCTTGTGGAGACGCAGGTTCACCTGCATCTGATACAACTCTTGGGCCAACATCTGGTCTTTCTGTTGATGGACAACATGATCACATCAAAGATACATGTATTCCACAGTTTTCATTCTTTGGAATACCACTTATAATCATTGGTGGATTTTTAACTACAATTTTATAAAAGTAAAAGAGACTTCTGCGGGGTGGACAGAAGTCTCTTTTCTTTTGCTGAAACATATAAGTAAAGCTTAGCAAAATAATATAATAATATTAATTCACTACTTATATTATAACCTTTAAATATAAAAAGTAAAGAAATATTTTATAATACGAATCTAATTTCATAATGTGGAATTATTTATTTTGACAATCAGGACAAATTCCCTTAAGTTCTATGACATGATCTACGACAATATAGCCAGTTTCAATTGAAGCTTCTTTTTCAAAATCAGAGATAGGACAATTTTCGATGGCGGAAATTTTTCCGCACTTTTCACAAATTATATAGTGTTTATGTTTTTTATCTCTTAGTTCGTAATACAAAAGTCCATTTTGATATAAATTCTTTTCAATTATTCCAACATCAGTCAATTGATTTAATATTCTATAAAGGGAAGTGAAGCTAGGAAGTTCTTCCTTATCAACTTCAGCAAATATTTCTTCAGTGTTCATTGGAATTTTAGATTGGTGTAAAAGTTCTAGAATAGCAAGTCTACCTTTAGTTATTTTTAAATTATTATCCCTTAGTAATTTTTCAAAATCTTTCATAATAACCCCCTATTAAATTAATTATATCAGAAAAATTTTATATTTTACTTTAAATAAAATATAAAAGTGCTATAATAGTTAATGGAAATCATTATTGTTAAGGAGGACTTATGAAAAAATTATTTAAATTATTTATGATTTTTGCTGTATTAACATTATTTACAGCTTGTTCAAAAGATACAAAAGAAGTTAATAAAACTTCAAAAGAAAATTTACCAAAGGTATATGCATCTGTATATCCCATCTATGATTTTACAAAAAAAATAGCTGGAGATAAGGTAGATGTAGAAATGATTATGCCAAATGGAACAGAACCACATGATTGGGAGCCGGATCAAGATGCAATTAAATCATTAGAAAATGCTGATTTATTTATCTACAATGGTGCAGGTCTTGAGCATTGGGTTGATAAAGTTCTTGGATCACTTTCCAATGATTTAATAGCAGTGGAAGCTTCAAAGGGCATAAATTATATAGAAGCAACTCATAGCCACGATCATGATCACGAAGATGAAGAACACGAACATCATGAAGGAAATAATCACAATGAAACCATAGATGACCACAATCATGAAGAACATCATGAACATAATCACGGCAATGGACCAGATCCACATGTTTGGTTATCTCCAAAGAATGCAAAAATTGAAATGGAAAATATAAAAAATGCTTTAATTGAAATGGATGAAGAAAATAAAGAATATTATGAAGCAAATTATGAAAAATATGCTAAAATGTTAGATGATCTAGATGCAAAATATAGAGATAATCTTAAAGATTTAAAGGACAATAAAATTGTAGTTAGTCATGAAGCCTATGGTTATTTATGCAATGAATATGGTTTAGAACAACTTGGAATTCAAGGAGTAAATGCAGAAACAGAACCAGATGCTAAGAAAATGGCTGAAATTATTGATTATATAAAAGAGAATAATATCACTACAATTTTTACAGAAGAATTAATTGATCCTAAGGTTTCAGAAATCATAGCTTCAGAAACTGCAGCTAAAGTTGAAGTTCTTTCTCCAATTGAAGGTTTAAGTGATGAACAAATTAAGTCAAATGAAGATTACTTTAGCATTATGGAACAAAATCTAGAAAATTTAGTAGGTGCGTTAAAATAAATAATAAAATTCTGCTTGAAATAAAAGATCTAAGTTTTAAATATAATAGTGAATTAGTACTAGAAAATATAAATTTAAATGTATATAAGGGCGACTATGTCGCTCTTATAGGCTCTAATGGAGCTGGAAAATCAACGTTGATTAAGTTAATTTTAAATCAGTTAAAACCACTTGAAGGTGAAATCAAAATTTATACGGAAAATGGATATGCAGGTATTGGTTATGTTCCACAATTAACTATCTCTTCTAATTTAGAATTTCCAATAACTGTTTTTGAACTCATATCACTTGGACTTTATCCTAAAAATAAAGGATTTAGAAAACTTGATGATGTTGATAAAGAGAAAATTTATTCAGCACTAAATTTAGTTGGAATGAAAGATTTTTCAAATAATTTATACACTGCTTTAAGTGGTGGTCAAAGACAAAGAGTTTTAATTGCAAAGACTCTTGTTGCCACTCCAAAATTTCTAGTGCTTGATGAACCAATGACAGGTATTGATAAAGATTCAAAAAAATCATTATTCAAATTATTAAATCACATTAATAAATCTCATGGAATTACAATTTTAATGATTACACATAACCTTGAAGAAGTTGAAGAAAATGTAAATAAGATTTATCAAATAAAAGATAAAAAGATATGGGAAGTGAAATAATGTCGATTTTTGAATATTCTTATATGATTAAAGCCTTAATTGTAGGCATAGCAGTTTCTATAATAATACCTTTTATGGGAATTGTAGTTGTTAATAAAAAGATTTCAGTAATAGGAGATGCACTATCTCATGTTTCACTTGCAGGAGTCATGCTTGGGCTAATGACTTCAACTTCTCCTGTTCTTGGAGCAATATTTTTATGTATAATAGGATCTTTATTTTTAGAGTTTGTGAGAACTAGATTTCCAGGATATCAAGAGATGTCTAGTGCCATTTTAATGAGTACAGGTATTGGACTTGCTTCGATTTTATCAGGATTTGTAAAAAAATCAGCAAATTTTGAATCTTATTTATTTGGATCAATTATTGCAATTCCTGAATTTGATTTTTATTTAATATTAATAGTTTCTGCCATTGTATTTATTTTATTTACTTACTTATTTAAGGATCTTATGTATATTTCCTTTGATGAATCTTCAGCGAGACTTTCAGGGATTAATGTAGATAGAGTAAATTTAATATTTATGATTCTTATAGCAGTCACAATTTCTGTATCAGCAAGAACTGTTGGAATTTTAATTATTTCATCATTAATGGTTATACCAGTCGCATGTGCAATGCAATTTAGAATGGGATATTTAAAAACTACAATTTTATCATCAGTTTTTGGTGTTCTTTTTACAATCCTTGGTTTATTTATTTCTTTTTATATAGGACTTAAACCTGGAGGAACTATTGTATTAATTGGTGTATTATTTCTAGTAATTTTATTAATATTTAAGAGAAGATGAGTAGGGTTTCCTGCTCTTTTTTTGTAGTATAATAAATTAAGATGAATATATTTAAAATTTGGGGTAAAATTAATACATAGGTGATGACATGAAAAAGACTAATGCTATGAGAATTTTGGAAAACGAAAATGTAGATTTTGAAATTATAGAATATTCAAAAGATGAAGGAATTAGTGGAATAGAAGTTGCTGATAATCTTGGAGAAGATAGGAATAGAGTTTTTAAAACACTAGTTACTGAATCAAAAGAAGAAGAAAATTATGTTTTTGTAGTACCAGCTTCTAGTGAACTTGATTTAAAGAAGGCAGCAAAAGTATCTAATTCCAAGAAAATTGAAATGATTCCTCAGAAAAAATTACTTCCACTTACGGGATATGTACATGGAGGATGTTCACCTGTTGGAATGAAAAAATCTTTTAAAACTTTTATAGACAGCTCAGCTGAAGATTTTGACTTTTTTTATGTAAGTGGTGGAAAAGTTGGAATGCAAATTAAAGTCAATCCAAAATCCCTTATAGAAGCTATAGATGGCAGTTTTGCAGATATAAAAAAGGAGTAATTATGTATAAGGATATTTATAACAAATGGCTTGAAAGTGAAAGTGTAAATAAAACTTTAAAGAATGAACTTAAAAACATTAAATCTGAAGAAGAAATTGAAGATAGATTTTATAAAGATTTAGAGTTTGGTACAGCAGGTCTTAGAGGTATAGTAGGAGCTGGAACTAATAGAATGAATTATTTGACAGTTGGAAAAACTGCCCTAGCACTATCGCAAGTAATAGAAGAACTTGGAGAAGATGCAAAGAAAAAAGGTGTTGTAATTGGAAGAGATATTAGACATTTTTCCTATGAGTTTTCAATTCTAACAGCAAAAATACTTGCAGAAAATAATATAACTGTATACTTATTTCCAGGAATTGTTCCGACTCCAATTTTAGGGTATTCAATTAGATATCTTGGAACTCAAGCTGGAATAATGATTACTGCATCACACAATCCAAAAGATTACAATGGGTTTAAATTATATTGGGATAAAGGTTCACAAATTTTATCTGATGTAGCTGATAAAATAGAAGAAAAATCAAGAGAAATCGACATATTAAATTATGATTTTAATAGTTTAAAGAAAATTAATGAATACGAAAGTATAAAATTTATTGACGATAAAGTAAAGAAATCATATTTTAGAGAAACTTTAAAACACAGCTTGACTGATGATATAGATAAAGATTTAAATATAGTTTATACACCACTAAGTGGCTGTGGCAATAAATATGTTAGACATATTTTAGATTTAAGGGGATTTAAAAATGTACATGTAGTTGGAGAACAAGAAAATCCAGATCCTGATTTTACAAATGTTAAAAATCCAAATCCAGAAGATATAAATTCATTTGACAGGGCAATCGAACTTTCAGAAGAGGTAAATGCAGATTTAATTATAGCAACTGATCCTGATTCTGATAGAGTAGCAGTTCTTGAAAATAATGAAGAAATCTTACAAATCACAGGAAATCAAATGGGTTTTATCTTGGGCAAATTTATCCTTGATAGACTTAAAGATAGAGGAAGACATTTAGAAAATTATGGTATTGTAAAGACAGTAGTTACTGGAGATTTAATTAAGAAAATTGCAAAGTCTTACGGTGTTGAACTTGTAGAAACTCTCACTGGTTTTAAAAATATCTGTAATGTTGCAAATATTTGGGAAGAAACTGGAGAAAGAGGATTTATCTACGGCTATGAAGAATCTATAGGATACTGTATTGGTAACCATATTAGAGACAAGGACGCAATTATAACTACAATGATTATTGCAGAACTTGCTGGATATTTAAAAAAGAAAAATTTAAAAATTAAAGATTATATAAAAGAAATATATGATGAATATGGTTATTTTGAAGAATATTTAGATTCAATTTATTTTGAAGGAAAAGACGGATCTTCTAAGATGAAAGAAATAATGAATAAATTTAGGCAAGAAGATGATTTTTCTGAAATTGGACAGATTTATAAGAAAAAAGACTTTATAGATGATCCTGAAAGTCCCCAAGATTTACTAAAATTCTATTTTGATGAAGAAACATGGTTTGCACTAAGACCTTCGGGTACAGAGCCAAAATTGAAAATTTATGCTTATGCAGTATCTGCTGATGAAAAAAGTGCAAAAGAAAAAATTAAAACTATAGAGAAAGTTGTTTTAAGTAAAATAAAAAAATGAGGTGAAAAATGATATTATTTTGTGATTTTAATCCAAAAATTGTAAGAGAATACAAATTAGATGATTCTGAAAAAGAAGAGATTATAAACTCTAAATTTTATCCTTCTGGTCACGGAATTGATATGTCATTTTTTACTAGAGCTCTTGGAGTTGAAAGCGAAGTTTTTATGCTTAAGGGAAATAAACTTGGTAGAGAAATTGCTCTTAATCTTTCAAAACTTGGGATTGATATTACTCCAATTAATTTAAAAGATGACAATATTGAGGAAGTTGTAATAGATTCAGATAAGTCTCAGATGAGATATAGAACTAAAGAGCCTAGAATTACAATGGAAGACAGAGCAGAGATTTTAAATTCCTTTGAAAGAACCCTTTACAACAATAGTATTGCTGTGATTCCAAAAATTGATTTAACAGGGCTTGATTCATCTCTTTATGAAAAACTTGTAAAGATTTGCTATAAAAATAATACTAAAGTTATTGTAAATACTTCTGATTTAACTGAAATAGAAAGATCAAATCCTTATATTTTAGTTTATGATAAAAATGATATTGAAGAAAAAAGAAAAATAAATTACACTGGCGAAGTAATTGAATTTAATAAAAAGTTCTTAAAAATGGGGACTAAAATTGTCGTAGCAAATAGTAAGAGATTTACAATTATTTCAACTGAAGATAAAAATTATAGAGCCTATCTTGATAAGCAAAAATTCGGAATAAATGAAATTTTAGATGATTTTAATACTGATCTATCAATTGCAGGACTTTCAATAGCTTTAGATAGGGAATATGATTTTATAACGTCAATGAAACTTTTAATTGCCAGCGGAGTTTGGCAAAATTTTAAAGAGCAAGAAGAAATTGACATGAGTTACATTAAAAAATTAATGAATAGTGTAATAGTTGAAGAAATATAGGAGGACAAATTTGAAAAATTTTAAATTAAATCGTGAAGACGTTGTTTTTACTTTTATTGATATTCAAGACAAACTTTTAAAGGCAATGTACAACAAAGAAGAGATAGTAAAAAATGCAACTGTACTTTCAAATGTTGCAAAAATTATTGAAGCAGAATCACTTTTCACTGTTCAATATCCAAAGGGACTTGGCTATACTAACGAAGAAATTAAAAAGCCTTTAGAAGAAAAAGAAGAATTTGGAAAACTTTCCTTTAATATATGTGATGATGAAGAAATTTTAAAAGAAATAAAAAGACTAAATAAAAAACAATTTGTAGTTTGTGGCATGGAATCTCATATCTGTGTTCTTCAATCAGTTAGATCACTTCTTGAAAATGGCTATGAAGTATTTTTAGTAGAAGATGCAATTGGTTCAAGAACAGAAAAAAATTCTAAAAATGGAATCGAACAACTAAGAGAAATGGGTGCAGTAATTACAAATACTGAATCAGTTTTATTTGATCTAGCAGGAGTTGCTGGAACAGACGAATTTAAAACTCTACAAAAATTAATAATTTGACAAGGGGCTTCCAAGGAGGAAGCTCTTTTTTAATTCCATTCTGTGATATAATATTTTTGGTGATAAAATGAAAATAATTCACATTTCAGATTTGCATTTAAAAAGATTTTACAAGGGAAAACTGCCCCTAGAAATTTCAAATATATTATTAGAAGATACTTGGAAAGCACTTGTTAAGGCTTCTGAGTATTCTAATAAAATTAAGGCAGAGATTTTTTTAATCTCAGGAGATTTATTTGAAAAAGAATTTTTTAATCTAAAAGATTTAAATAGATTATTTGATATTATAAAAAATATTTCTGCTAAGGTATTTATAGTTTTTGGGAACCATGACTATATGTCAAATGACAATATTTTTGGAAAAGTAAAGCTTCCAGAGAATTTGTATATTTTTAACAGTGAACTTAGTTTTTATGAAATGGAAGAACTTAATACTAGAATTTATGGAGTATCTTACAATAATTTTAGCTTTTTGAAAAATTTTGAGATGCCAGAGCTTGATAAAAATTATATTAATATTGGATTATTTCACAATGATTTTAACGATGAAAGATATTTAATGTTAAATTTAGATGAGTTAAAAGATTTTGACTATGTTGCACTTGGTCATGTTCATAAAAGACAAAGAATTTTAAAAAATGTCTACTATGGCGGATCTATAATACCACTCTCTTTTAAAGATGAAGGTCCAAGAGGCGGAATAGTTTTTGATACAGATACTAAAGAAGCTGATTTTGTAAATTTTAGTGAGAGAGAATTTATAAAATTACCAGTTGATATTGATAAAAATATGAATTTAAATGATATTTTAAGTAATATTCAGAGTGACATAAATGATAAAAATCTTTATAGAATAATACTTAATGGTAACCATAATAATTTTATGGAAGTAGAAAGCTTTCTTAATAATAATATTAAGGCTTTTTATTTTGAAATTAAAAATAATTTAAAGCCAGCAGTATCATTAGATGAAATTATAAAGAGTGAAGATTATTTAAATGATTTTTTCAATAGCTTCAGTAATTCTGAATTGGAATTAGAATCAAAAAATATGATTAAAGATTATATTTTGGAGCAGTACTATGAAATTTAATGAATTTGGACTTTTAAATTTTGGAAAGTTTGAAGATAAAATAATTCATCTTGAAGATGGTTTAAATATAATTTATGGAGAAAATGAGGGCGGAAAGTCTACTATAGTTAATTTTATAGATGGAATTTTTTATGGATTTAGCAAAGATTCTTTAAAAAAGAAAATTAAGGATGATATTTACGATAAATCAAAACCATGGAATTCAAATTTATATAAAGGTTATATTAATCTTTCAGATGGTAAAAAAGATTATCGAATTTCTCGTGATTTTGAAAATGATACTTTAAATATTTTAGATATATACAAAGGCGAAGAATTAACAGATTCAGACAAATTATATGAATACTCGCGAATTCCTCAGCCGGGAGCTTTATTTTTTGATATAAATAGAAAAATGTATTGTTCGAGTTTCTTTTTATCTCAAAGACTTTCACAAGTTGAGGAAGATGCAGCTAATGAACTAAAACAAAGAATAGATAACTTTTCTGTCTCATCAAATGAAAACTTTAATTACAATAAAGTTTTGGAAAAAATGGAAGAAGATTTGTATAAATTAGGTACTAATAAGAGAAAGACTTCAGACATTGGAAGACTTTATTCAGAACTTGATAAGATTAATAATGAATCATCTAGTTTAGTTCATATAAGAGATAAATATAATGAAGTTTTAGATGAACTTAATAAAAAGAATCAAAGACTTAATGAATTGAAAGATAATTTAAGAGGAAGAAAATTATTTGAACTTCAAAATTTAAAAGAAAAATTAAAAACTTTGGAAGATAAGAACATTAAGGATGAGTTAAATTACGAGGATTACGATAGAGCAATTGAATTAAATAAATTAATCAGATTTTACCTTAATAAATTGGATAGTCTCATGATTGATAATGATGATGAGTTTATTTCAGATGAAACTGACTATGAAGAAGATTATATAAATTTTAGAAATATTAATGACAGACTTAATGAATTAAATTTAGATAATTTTTCTAAGGAAATGGAAATTATTTCATCAGATCTAGTTAATATAAAAAATAATGGAAATTTTTATTTATTAAAAATAATATCTTCATTTTTACTTTCTGTCTTAATAATTGTTTTATCAATTTACTTTAAAAATTATTTTTTTATAATTCTATCTCTAATCCCTCTTACTTATTCATATTTTAGAGTATTGAGATATAGAGAAAATAGAGATTTGCAAAATAGGCTAAAAAACAAATTAGTTATACTAAAGAAAAAATCAGTTGAAAAAACTTTAGAAAAACAGAAATATGATAGAGAATTTGAAATTCTTTATAATAAATACAATGTTTCAAATACAACAGAACTTTCTCAGATTCTTGAGAATAATAGATTGGAAAATGTGAAACGATTAAGTAAAAAAGAATTTAATAAACTTGTTGAAGACAGAAATCGGGAAGAATTAATCGATACAAAAAATAAAATTAAAGAATTTGAAGATGAAATTTATTATATTTTTGATAAATATGGAGTAAATAATATTTCTGAATTCAAAAATAAATTTAATGATTTTAAAGATGCTTCAATAAATGAGATAAATAATATCAAACTACAAATTAAGGACTTATCAAGAGAAGACTTAGGTGGCGAAATTTATCAAGAAAGTGATATTTCTGATATAGAGAATAAAATTAGAAACGAGAATCTAGAAATTTCTAACTTAGAAGGTGTTTTAAGTGCATTAGAAGATTCTCTTTCAAAGTACAGAAGCTTAAAAGAAAAGTCCTATGAATTAAATAGAAGACTTGAGAAATTAGAACATAATAAAGAAGTGTTAGAATTTTCAATTTCTAAACTTAAAAGTTTTATGAAAAGTAGAAGAGAAGATAGTCTTCCTGCAATTAAAAATAATATTGAAAAAATAATTTCTCAAATCACAGATTCAAAGTATGATGAGATTTTAATTGACGATAAATTTAATATTAAAATCTATGACAATGATCTTAATGATTATGTAGATTTAAGTAGTCTAAGCATAGGAACAATTGACCAAATTTATTTATCATTTAGATTATCTATTTCTAAAATAATATCAGATAAAAATATACCTATTATTTTAGACAGTCACTTTGATTCCTATGATGACAATAGACTTTATAACACTCTTTCGATTTTGGGAGAAAATAATCAGACTATTATTTTCACAAGTACTAAAAGAGAAATTGAAATTTTAAATAAAATGAATAGGAATTATAATTTAATAAATATTTGAGGTGTATATGATATATGCAATAGGAGATTTACATTTTGATTATTCAAAAGAAAAACCTATGGATGTATTTGGCGAAAATTGGATAGACCATGAAGAAAAAATAATTAATAATTGGAAAAAAAGGATTAATGAAGAAGATTTAGTTCTACTTCCTGGAGATATATCTTGGGCTTTAAAATTAAAAGATTCAATAGATGATTTGAAAAGAATTGATAATCTTCCAGGGAAGAAGATTATTTCAAAAGGAAATCATGATTATTGGTGGTCGTCTTTAAATAAGATGAATAACTTGGGTTTTGAAAGCATTGAATTTTTATTTAACAATTCATTCGAGTACAAAGATTATTCAATTTGTGGCACAAGAGGATGGGCTTCTCGCGATTCTTTTGAATTTAATGAAAATGATGAGAAGATTTATTTAAGAGAAGTAATCAGACTTGAAAACTCTTTAAAAGAAGCAAAAAATAAAAAAATTATTGCAATGATTCATTACCCGCCCTTTAATCAAGATTTTAAGCCTAATGAATTTTCAAAAATGCTTTCAGATTATGGTGTGGAAAAATGTGTCTACGGCCATTTACATGGACAAGGTCATAAATATAGATTTCAAGGAGAAATGCTTGGAGTTGAATATCAATTTGTAGCAAGTGATTTTTTAAATTTTGATTTAGATATTGTTTTGGAGGAATAATGGAACGAGAAATAGAAGTTAAATTATTAGACATCGACATAAATGATTTTGAAGAAAAATTAAAAGAAATTGGAGCACAATTTATAAAAGAAGAAGATCAAATTAATATTACCATAAATTCTACAGCACATAAGATTTATAAAAAGAAGGGTTATCTTAGAATTAGAATTGCAAAATCAGGAGATGAAGTTAAAAAGTATTTCACATTTAAAGAAAATATTTCTGATATAAAAGTTAGAGATAATATAGAACACACTACTGAAATAAGTGATGAAAAAGAACTGATAAAAATTTTAGAACTTCTAGACTATGATAAATTCGACAAGGGTTATAAAAACAGAAAGAAGTACACTTATAAAAATCTTATAATTGACATCGATACATGGGATGAACATACTTATCCAAATCCATATGTAGAAGTAGAGGGACCTTCAATAGAAGAAATATACGATTTTGTAGATGAGCTTAAAATCAACAGAGACAATATTTCAACTATGTCTATACAAGAATTAAAAAAATCTTTTAAAAAATAGTGTATCACATTTAACTAATGTGTTATAATATTTGTAGTAAAAAAGGAGGATAATATGTCTAAGTATAATTATATTAAATGGTTTAATGAAATTGGCAAGGATGATGTTGGAATTGTTGGAGGAAAAGGAGCTAATTTAGGGGAATTAACTAGCTTTGGACTTCCTGTGCCACCGGGATTTTGTGTAACAGCAGGTGGATACACAGAATTTATTAAATACGCAGAACTTGACGAAGTTGTTAAACTTTTAATGGAAGCAGTAGATGTTGACGATGTGGATGAACTTACAAGAGCATCTGAAGAAATTCAAAATAAAATTAAAGAAAAGGATTTTAACCCAGAACTTGAAGAAGAAATTTTAAGAGCTTACAGAGAATTCTCAGAAAGCATAGGAGTTAAAGATCCTGAAGTAGCTGTTAGATCTTCAGCAACTGCAGAAGATTTGCCAGATGCATCTTTCGCAGGACAACAAGATACTTATCTTCACATTAGCGGTGAAGAAGAATTATTAAATCACATTAGAGATTGTTTCGCATCACTTTGGACATCTAGAGCGATTTACTACAGAGAAAAGCAAAACTTTGATCACTTTGATGTAGCTCTATCAGTAGTTATACAAAAGATGGTTAACTCAGAAAAATCAGGTGTAATGTTTACAGCTAATCCTATAAATAATGACACTAATGAAATGATGATTAACGCAAGTTATGGTCTTGGAGAAGCTGTTGTATCAGGAATTGTTACTCCAGATGAATATATAATAGATAAGAAAACTAAAAAAGTTATCGAAGAAAATATCAGCGAAAAAGAATACATGGTTATCAAAAGAGAAGATGGCGTTGGTACAAAAACTGTAATGGTTAAAGATGTATTGGGAGAAGATGCCATTTCAGCTGAAGCTCTTTCTAAAGAAGAATTAAATACACTTATTGAAAGAGGATTAAAAGTAGAAGAACTTTATGGATCAGTTCAAGATACTGAATGGGGATTTGATAAAGACACAAAAGAATTTTATTTCTTACAATCAAGACCTATCACTACTTTAGGAGATAAAAAAGAAGAAAAACTCGTTACTCTTGCAAAGGGACTTCCAGCATCTCCAGGAATTGGAAGAGGAGAAGTTAAATTAATAAAAGACATCTCTGAAATTAATTTAGTAGAAGAAGGAGATATCTTAGTAACAGGAATGACTAACCCAGACATGGTACCTGCCATGAGAAAATGTGCAGCAGTAGTAACAGATGAAGGTGGAAGAACTTGTCATGCTGCTATTGTATCTAGAGAGCTTCAAATTCCTTGTATAGTTGGAGCTAAATCTGCGACAAAGAGTCTTAAAAATGGAATGACAGTTACAGTTGATGCTACAAGAGGTGTTGTATACGAAGGGGAAGTTTTAAAAGAAAAAGAAGATAGCAAAGTTCCTAACAAAGAAGTATCAAGCATTGCAAATCTTGATGAACTTAGAAATCTTTTTGCTCCTACAACTGCAACTAAAATTTATATGAACCTTGGAGAACCTGAATTAATTGAAAAATATAAATCTCTACCAATTGATGGAATTGGACTTATGAGAACAGAATTTATATTCACAAATATGCTTGGCGCTCACCCAATGTATCTTGTTAAAAACGGACAAGGAGACTTCATGGTTGAGAAACTTGCTGAAGGAATTTCAAAAGTTGCTCAAGCAATTTATCCAAAGAATTTAGTTGTTAGAACAAGTGACTTTAGAACTAATGAATTTAGAGGACTAAAAGGTGGAGACGAAGTTGAACCAATTGAAGCAAATCCAATGATTGGTTGGAGAGGTGTTTCAAGATATATCTCTCCTGAATATGAAGAAGGATTTAGACTTGAGTGCCAAGCAATTAAAAAAGTAAGAGAAGAATATGGACTTACTAACGTAATTGTAATGCTTCCATTTGTTAGAACTCCTGAAGAATTAAAAGTTGTTAAGGGGATTATGGCTGAAGAAGGGCTTGTACAATCTAAAAACTTCAAGATTTGGATTATGGCAGAAGTTCCAGCAGTTGTTCTTCAAGCGGAAGAATTTGCGGAATTAGTTGATGGATTCTCAATTGGATCAAATGACCTAACTCAACTTGTAATGGGTGCAGATAGAGATTCTGGAATTCTAAATAACATGGGATACTTTGACGAAAGAAATGATGCAGTTAAAATCGCACTTAAGACAATAATTGATGCTGCAAATAAAAAAGGCATAACTTGTTCAATTTGTGGACAAGGACCAAGTCAATATCCTGAGCTTGCAGAATTCTTAGTAGAATGTGGAATCACATCAATGTCTGTAAATCCAGACACAGTTGAGTACACAAGAAGACTAGTAGCAAGTGTCGAACAAAAAATAATATTAAAAAAACTTAGACAATTATAAAATACAAGGGAGACTTAGGTCTCTCTTTTTTTGTAAAATTAAATACACATTTAAATTCAAAAGTAAATTTATTTTGACATAATAAATTGAATTAATACGTATTATATTATATAATTTAATCAAAATAAAAAGGAGGATTTATTTATTATGAAAAAGAAAATCACTTTACTATCTGTACTAACACTTGCAATGACGCTTGTGGCATGTGGAGGCGGAAAGAATGAAGCAAAACCAGCTGAAGGAGCAAAAGATGCAGCAGCGACATCTGAAATCAAAGTAGGTTTTGTAACTGACGAAGGTGGAGTTAATGACCAATCTTTCAACCAAGGAGTTTGGGAAGGACTTGACAAAGCAAAAACTGATTTTGGTCTTGAAGCAGATTACCTAGAATCTAAAGACTCAAAAGACTATACACCAAATCTTGAAACTTTTGCAGATCAAGAAAAAAATCTTATAGTTGGTGCTGGATTTAAAATGGGCGATGCAATAGCAGATGCAGCAAATCAATATCCAGAAATCAATTATGCAATAGTAGACGTTGACGTAACTAATGGCGGACAAGCAGAAGCACCATCTAACTTACTTGGAATCATGTTTAGAGCGCAAGAACCATCATTCTTAGTTGGATATATCGCTGGTATGACTTCTGAAACTAATAAAGTAGGATTTGTTGGTGGACAAGAAGGAAACATCATTTGGGGATTTGAATATGGTTACAGAGCTGGTGTAGATTACGCAGCTAAAGAAAAAGGAACTGAAATTGAAATCCTTAGCCAATATGTAGGCAACTTTACAGATGCACAAAAAGGTAAATCAATAACAACAACAATGTATCAAAACGGAGCAGATGTTGTATTCCACGCAGCAGGGGGAGCTGGAGACGGAGTTATTGAAGCAGCAAAAGAAGCTGGCAAATATGCAATTGGCGTAGATAGAGACCAAAATGCACTTGCACCTGAAAATGTATTAACATCAGCTATGAAAAACGCTGACGTAGCAGTATATGAAGTAGTACAAGAAATGAAAGATGGAAAATTCGAAGGTGGAAAGACAATCGAATTTGGACTTGCAGATGGAGGAGCAGTAGGAATTGCACCAACATCAGACAAAAATGTTAAACCAGAAATCTTAAAGAGCGTAGAAGAAATCTCTAAGAAGATAATTGACGGAGAAATTAAAGTTCCTTATAATGAAGAAACTTATAACGAATATAAATAAGATTATAAACAGAAGAGTAGATGGAAAACCCATCTACTTTTTTATTGTGATTAAGATTAATTATAAATTATGAATTGCAAATAATAATGCGACACTTAAATTAAACTAAGTTCGTGCATAAATACATCAAATGGAGTTTGATAATTTAGACGCTTTCTAGGTCTACTATTAAGCTCCATTAAATTTTTAATTATTTCATTAACTGATATTTTTGCTAAATCTGTTTTCTTTGAATAGTATTCTCTTAAAAGTCCATTGGAGTTCTCATTAGTCCCTCTTTGCCAAGCTGAGTATGGATCTGCAAAATAGAATTCTATCCCCATGTTTTCTATGTCTTTATAGCAGGCAAATTCTTTCCCTCTATCAGTTGTGAAGCTTTTTAAGGCTTGTTATGGGAGTGGATATATCAATTTCTTCATTGCCTCTAACATTGAATCCTTACTTCTATCTTTCATAGGTATTGCTATATAAAACCTAGATTTCATTTCAACAAAAGTAGCTAAACATCCTTTACTTTTACCTATAGATGATACAACCGTATCTAATTCCCAATGACCAAATTCTTCTCTTTTCTTTATCAGCTTAGGTCTTTTTCTTATTGAAGTTCCAATATTAAATCTTCCTCTTGTTTCTTTTACTTTCCTTGACTTAGCTTTTCTTCTAAGCTTTGTAATATTAAAATTTATAATACCAGAATAAAGCCAATTATATATAGTTTTAA